>NZ_JBSGGS010000034.1:0-1109 GCF_053604015.1 Rhodococcus sp. NPDC004095 | reverse complement strand
TGTGATGTCCAGGGAGGTTGGTCCGGACTCTGTCCGGTGAGTCGAGCTGACAGGTGAAAGCCTCCGGTTGTGAAGTGGAGCTGTCTAGGAACCGCTTCACAACCAGGAGGCCTTCGTGTCCCACGCTAACGCAACGCTGACTCCGATCACCCGACTCCGTCTGGCACGACTGATCGTCGAGGACGGCTGGACCTACGCATCAGCAGCGAAAATGTTCATGGTCGCGGCGCGGACAGCCAAGAAATGGGCAGACCGCTACCGCACCGAAGGCATCGCAGGGATGGCCGACCGCAGCTCGCGTCCGAAGTCGAGCCCGAACAAGACTCCCCTCGAGGTGGTTCGGCGGATCGTGCGGTTGCGGTGGCGCCACAGGCTCGGCCCGATCCAGATCGCCGGACAATTGTCGATGCCGGCGTCGACCGTGCACGCGGTGCTGGTGCGGTGCCGCATCAACCGACTCCGCCACATCGACCGCGCCACCGGCGAACCGTTGCGACGCTACGAACACGCTCACCCAGGCTCGCTGATCCATGTCGACGTCACCAAGTTCGGCAACATCCCAGACGGTGGCGGGCACCGCTTCGTCGGCCGCCGGCAGGGCGAGAAGAACCGAGAAGCCACCGCGAAGCGGACTGGCCGACGCAACAGCCTCTACGAGCCGAGAACCGGCATCGCGTTCGTGCACACCGTCATCGATGACCACTCGCGTCTCGCCTACGCCGAGATCTGCACCGACGAGAAGGCCCAGACCGCCATCGGAGTCCTGCAACGTTCGATCACCTGGTTTGCTGACCACGGTGTGGCCGTCGAGAGGGTGCTGTCCGACAACGGCTCGGCCTACAAGTCCCACGCCTGGCGTGACGCCTGCACCGAGCTCGGCATCACGCACAAACGAACTCGCCCCTACCGTCCCCAGACCAACGGGAAGATCGAACGTTTCCACCGCACTTTGGCCGATGGGTGGGCCTACGCACGGTTCTACGAATCAACCACGCAACGCAACACCGCCCTGGCCGGCTGGCTGCACTTCTACAATCACCACCGACCCCACTCCGCCATCGGCGGCCAGCCACCGGTCACCAGACTGACCAACGTGCCTGGACATCACA
>NZ_JBSGGS010000033.1:0-1189 GCF_053604015.1 Rhodococcus sp. NPDC004095 | reverse complement strand
TGACCAGCGTCCAGGAGTCCGCCGCCACCGCGGCGTCGAATGTCCCCGATATCCACACGACCGCGGGGAAGCTCGCGGATCTGCATCGCCGTCAGGCGGAGGCGACCTTCCCGACCGGTGAGGCCGCCGTGGAGAAGGTGCACGCGAAGGGCAAGCTGACCGCCCGCGAACGCATCGAGGCACTGCTCGACGAGGGCTCGTTCGTCGAGCTGGACGCGTTGGCGCGGCACCGGTCGACGAACTTCGGGCTCGGGGACAACCGACCGGCCGGCGACGGCGTGGTCACCGGCTACGGCACCGTCGACGGCCGCGACGTGTGCGTGTTCTCCCAGGACGCGACCGTCTTCGGTGGGTCCCTGGGCGAGATCTACGGCGAGAAGATCGTCAAGGTGATGGACCTCGCTTTGAAGACCGGTCGGCCGCTGATCGGGATCAACGAGGGCGCCGGCGCCCGCATCCAGGAGGGCGTGGTCTCCCTCGGCCTGTACGGGGAGATCTTCCACCGCAACGTCCAGGCGTCCGGGGTGATCCCGCAGATCTCGCTGATCATGGGCCCGGCCGCGGGCGGGCACGTGTACTCGCCGGCGCTGACGGACTTCGTGGTGATGGTCGACCAGACCTCCCAGATGTTCGTCACCGGCCCGGACGTGATCAAGACCGTCACCGGTGAGGACGTCACCATGGAGGACCTGGGCGGCGCGCACACCCACATGGCGAAGTCCGGGGTCGCGCACTACGTCGCCTCCGGCGAGCAGGACGCCCTCGACTACGTCAAGGACCTGCTCTCGTACCTGCCGTCGAACAACCAGGCCGCCGCGCCCCGGCTGGAGGCGACGGATCCGATCGTCGGGTCGATCGAGGAGTCGCTGACCCCGGAGGATCTGGACCTGGACACGATCATCCCCGACTCGGCGAATCAGCCGTACGACATGCACGAGGTGATCCGTCGCCTGCTCGACGACGACGAGTTCCTCGAGGTGCAGGCCGGTCGCGCGGCGAACATCATCGTCGGGTTCGGTCGGATCGACGGCCGCTCGGTGGGCATCGTGGCGAACCAGCCGACCCAGTTCGCGGGCTGCCTGGACATCGACGCCTCGGAGAAGGCCGCCCGGTTCGTGCGGACCTGCGACGCGTTCAACGTCCCGATCGTCACCCTCGTCGACGTGCCGGGCTTCCTGCCGGGCACCGA
>NZ_JBSGGS010000032.1:0-1205 GCF_053604015.1 Rhodococcus sp. NPDC004095 | reverse complement strand
GGAGATGTACAAGCTGCGTGACGAGTCCGCTGCCGCAGGGGATTTCGATCTGCTGGTGTACCAGAACCCGGAGTGCGTGGAGAAGGGGATCAATCCGTTCACGCACGGTTCGTCGACCCACACCGACATGTGGAAGACCGAGGGCCTCAAGCAGGCACTCGACCTCCACAGGTTCGACACGGCGTTCGGTGGCGCCCGACGCGACGAGGAGAAGTCCCGCGCGAAGGAGCGCGTCTTCTCGGTCCGCTCCGCCGAGCACCGCTGGGATCCCAAGCGGCAGCGACCCGAACTGTGGCACATGTACAACGTCCGCCGCTCGCCCGGCGAGACGCTGCGGGTGTTCCCACTGTCGAACTGGACCGAACTCGACGTGTGGGAGTACATCCGGCAGGAGAACATCCCGATCGTGCCGCTCTACTTCGCCGCCGAACGGCCGGTCGTCGAACGCGACGGCACCCTGATCATGGTCGACGACGACCGGATGCCGTTGCGGCCCGGGGAGGTTCCCGAACTCAAGAGCGTCCGCTTCCGCACCCTCGGCTGCTACCCGCTCACCGGGGCCGTCGAATCCACGGCCGCAACCCTGACCGACGTCATCCAGGAAATGTTGCTCACCACCACGTCGGAGCGTCAGGGCCGCGTCATCGACCACGACAGCAGCGCCTCGATGGAGAAGAAGAAGCAGGAAGGGTACTTCTGATGTCCCACTCGTCCAACCTGATCGCCGAGGACATCGAGCAGTACCTCGCCCAGCACGCCACCAAGTCCATGCTGCGCTTCATCACCTGCGGCAGCGTCGACGACGGCAAGTCCACCCTGATCGGGCGGTTGCTGTACGAGTCGAAGCTCGTCTTCGAGGACCAGCTGAGCGCGCTCGAGAGCGACTCGAAGAAGGTCGGCACCCAGGGTGAGGGCCTCGACTTCGCGCTGCTCGTCGACGGTCTCGCCGCCGAGCGGGAGCAGGGCATCACCATCGACGTGGCCTACCGCTACTTCACCACCGAGCGGCGCAAGTTCGTCGTCGCCGACACCCCGGGCCACGAGCAGTACACCCGCAACATGGTCACCGGCGCGTCGACCGCCGACCTCGCGGTGATCCTGATCGACGCCCGCAAGGGCGTGCTGACCCAGACCCGCCGGCACTCGTATCTGGTCTCGCTGCTCGGCATCCGGCACGTGGTGCTCGCGGTGAACAAGCTCGACCT
>NZ_JBSGGS010000031.1:0-1232 GCF_053604015.1 Rhodococcus sp. NPDC004095 | reverse complement strand
GATCGTCGATCAGCTCTACGAGCAGGTCGCCGAGATCGCCCGGCAGGGGGTGATCGAACCGGTCCACGATGTGGAACATTCGGCGACCCCGCGCACCCCGCCGCTCTTGCATGCGCTGCCGGTCATGCCGGACCTGGGTACGGGCGCAGGTGGGTGACGTCGCCCGCCGAGACCGGCACCGCGTCGCCGGAACCGTCGGGCTGCACCACCACCCGGCCCTGCAGGTCCACATCGGTGGCCGTCCCGATCAGCTCCTCGTTGCCCGGCAGTTCCACGCGCACCCGCTGCCCGATGGTGCCGCAGCGGCGCCGATAGTCCGCCGCGAGACCGTCGACGCGCCACCCGTCCTCCTGCCACGCGGTGAACTGTGCTGCCAGCGAACGCAGAAGCGCCCGGGCGAGCGTGCCCCGGTCGGTGGTCGCCGCGCCGGCGAGCTGGAGCGAGGTGGCAGTCGGCACCGGCAGCTCCGCTTCGGTCATCGTCACGTTGAGCCCGACGCCGATCACCACCGCGGGCGCGGGGGACGTGGCGGCGACCTCGGCGAGGATGCCCGCGACCTTCTTGCCCCCGATCAGCACGTCGTTCGGCCACTTCAGTTCCGCGTCGACCTCGGCCACGGTACGAAGTGCGTCCACCACCGCGAGACCGGTCATCAGCGGAAACCAGCCCATCGACGCGAGCGGCAACCCCGGCATCCGCAGCAGCACCGACACCGACACCGACGACCGGGGCGGCGCCACGAAACTGCGGGAGTGCCGTCCTCGCCCGTGGTCCTGGTACTCGGCGATCAGCACCGCACGGTCGAGGGCACTGTCGACCGATCTGGCCAGCAGGTCCGCGTTGGTGGAGCCGGTCTCCGCGACGACATCGAGGGTCGAGTAGAAGGCGCGGGGGTCGGCGCCGCCGCGCACGAGGGCGGTCCGCAGCGCGTCGGCGTTCAGAGGTGGCCGGCTCAGGTCCGTGTACATGGGTCGAGCGTAGGGCGCGAGCCCGGTCGGTGTCGCCCTGCCTGCGCCCCCGTGCGGACCCGCGAACCCCACCCCGATTCGATACTCGCCAGTAGCTTGAGTTGATCGACTCGACGTCGACCGCCCTGTCGCATCCGGCGCCCGGACCTGCCGATATGCTCTCTGTCCATGACCAGCGTCCAGGAGTCCGCCGCCACCGCGGCGTCGAATGTCCCCGATATCCACACGACCGCGGGGAAGCTCGCGGATCTGCATCGCCGTCAG
>NZ_JBSGGS010000030.1:0-4219 GCF_053604015.1 Rhodococcus sp. NPDC004095 | reverse complement strand
GCGTACACCGCGACGCTGCCGTATCCGGCGTCCTTCGCGGCCCGGATGACCCGCACAGCGATCTCGCCGCGGTTGGCGACGAGCACCTTCGTGATGTGCGCGCTGGCATGACTGGGCACTGAGCCTCCTGTTGATCGCAAGGGGTAGCCACTGTGGATCCCCTGCCGGGGGTCAGACCCGGCTGGTTTGTTGACGGCAGTACCTCGAAGTGTAGGCACCAGCCGATATGCAGATGTAATCGGCCTGGAGGGGCCGGTGAACACCATAAACCCTACTGACCAGTAGTTTCCCGGTTCATCGGGTGACGGGGGAAGGCAGATTGCACGTCCCGGTGCCCACGACCTCTTCCATCAGGCTGCGCAGGCGGGCGACGTAACGGTGCACCGCGGCGGTCGCGTCGTCCGTGGCGGGATAACGGGCGGCGATGTTCACGCCCTGCGGGGTCCGATTCACCCAGATGTACACGTCGTTCGCGTACTGCTTGCTGCGCAGTGCCCGCGCGTTCCAGTCCGGCCACTGCGTCGCCGCGGGCACGAACCGCACGTCCATGTAGGACACCACGAACCGGGGCTGTGCGTCGGTGCCGAGGACCTCGCTGACCCACTCGAACGGCACCTGCGCCGCCGGCTTGGCCGCCGCGACCTGAGTGGACGCCCGCCGCACCAGTTCCGCGAACGAGCCCGCCCCACGGACCGCGAACGAGATGGGGCTGATCCCGACGAACCATCCGACCGAACCGGCCCATCCCGGCTCGTCGCGGGTGTGCATGGGAGTGACGGTCTCGAACCGGTCCGCGCTCGAGAGTTCGGCACCTGCGATCGCCAGACACGCGAGGGTGCCCGCGAAGAAGCCGTGCCCGATCTTGCGGCACACCACCGCGAACGCATCCGCCCCGGCCGTATCCAGGACCCACGCGGACAGCCCGCGCTGCGCGGGCGGAACCTCGGGCAGCTCCCCGAGGTCGAGCGGGAACTCGGGCAGTCGCCCACCGCCGAGGTCGAGCACGCCGCGCCACAGTGTCACCGCCGGATGCGCGGCGTCGAGGTCGACGACCGCGGAACGCTCCCGCGCACCGAAGTCGAGGTAGCTGCCGACGGGGAACAGGTCCGGGGCCGCACCGTCCCGCTCCCTGCGGTACAGCGCCTCGATCTCCTGGGCGACCAGGACCACCGAGTACCCGTCGACGATCGCGTGGTCGGCGGCGAAGTAGACGGTGAACGCCCGGTCCCGGTCCGGCGGTTCGACGGTCGCGAAGGCGAATGCCGGCCACGACGTCGGGGACGTGCAGCCGTCGAACAGCCGGTGCAGGTGCTCGAAGTTCTCGGCGCCCGACGTTCGGTAGCCGTGCCGATGGGCGCTGACGCGGACCCGGCCCGGCGAGACGGTCCGCCTCCGCAGCGCTCCGGGGCCGGTGGGGACGGTCGCGTGGCTGCGCAGTCCCTCGTGTCGATCGATCCACGAGTTCAGTGCACGGCCGAACGCGTCCGCGTCGAGCCTGCCGTCGATCTCGAATGCGGTCCCGAGCCACGACTCGTGCGCGGATCCGGTTCGCGCACGCGCGTCACGCAGCCGCGACTCCTGGACGAAGGACGTCGGCCTCGGATCGTCGAACCACGGGTCGGAACTGTCGATGCGTGCGTGCGGCCCGCCGTCGAACGGTGCGGTCGGAAGCCACTCGGTCACCGTTCCCGGCGTGACGGGATAGTCGGCCAGCTCGGTGAATTCCATTGACAGAACCCATTTCTCGAGATCTGCACCGGCGAATGGATCGCAATCACCGACGCAGATGACGTTTGATGCGTGTGAGCATCGCGGACATGCCCCGCAGGCGCAGCGGGCTGACGGAGTCGGCCAGACCCAGCGCGGAATAGAAGTCTCCGGGCACGTCCAGTATCGCCTGTGCGCTCTGTCCGTCCAAACCCTGATGAAGAATCGAGGCGAACCCGCGTGTCGTCGGTGCCTCGGGCGGGGCACTGAAGTGCAGTCGCACGTGTTCCGGGTCGTCGGCGTCGACCGAGAGGAACAGTGGCGACTGGCATTCGGGCACCGGTTCCATCGCCGCCTGCTCCAGTTCCGCAGGCAGCGGCGGCAGTTCGCGGCTGAACTCCAGAAGCAACTGCAGCTTCTCCTGCCCGGAGACCGCGGCGAAGTCGTCGACGATCTCGGCGAGGGGTTCGGGCAGGCTCATGCGATCGCCGGAACCTCGCCGGGCTCGTCGCCCTTGACGATCGGAACCCGCACCGTGTTGCCCCACTCCGTCCACGAGCCGTCGTAGTTGCGCACGTTCTCGAACCCGAGCAGGTGCGTGAGCACGAACCAGGTGTGGCTGGACCGCTCACCGATCCGGCAGTAGGCGACCACGTCGTCGCCGGGAGCGAACGCGCCGTAGATCTCCTCCAGTTCGGCGCGCGACCGGAACCGGCTGTCCGGGGCCGCGGCCTTCGCCCACGGGATGGACACCGCAGTCGGGATGTGCCCGCCGCGCAGCGCGCCCTCCTCCGGGTAGTCCGGCATGTGGGTGCGCTCGCCGGTGTACTCCTGCGGCGACCGCACGTCGATCAGCGGTCCGGCGCCCAGGTGTCCCAGCACCTCGTCGCGGTACGCGCGGATCGGGGCGTCGTTGCGGGTCACGACCGGGTAGTCGGTCGGCGCGTTCTCGGGGACGTCGAGGGTGGTGTCGCGGTTCTCCGCGATCCACGCGTCCCGGCCGCCGTCGAGCAGTCGCACGTCCTCGTGACCGAACAGGGTGAACACCCACAGTGCGTAGGCGGCCCACCAGTTGCTCTTGTCGCCGTAGATGACGACGGTGTCGTCCCGGCGAATGCCCTTGCGGCTCATCAGCTCGGCGAACGCCTCGCCGTCGATGTAGTCGCGGGTGACCGGATCGTTGAGGTCGGTGTGCCAGTCGATCTTCACCGCGCCCGGAATGTGCCCGACGTCGTAGAGGAGCACGTCCTCGTCGGACTCGACGATCCTGATCCCGGGAGCACCGATGTGCGCGCCGAGCCACTCCGAGGTGACGAGCCGCTCCGGATGCGCATAGGCCGCAAAGGACGGGTTGGGATCGGGCGCAACGGGCACGAGCGGGCTCCTGACGGTGGGACTTCGGGTTGACAATCGCAATTCTATGCGCAGCCCGCGGCCCGTCGCCGCCTGTGGGGAGCCGGGTCAGCTCGGCGTGGGGGAGGCGGTCCAGAGTTCGGCGATGCCGACGCCGACGTCGCCGAGCAGACGACGCACCAACGGCAGGCCGATCCCGATCACGCTGGACGGGTCGCCCTCGATGCGGTCGATGAACCAGCCGCCGAGCCCGTCGAGGGTGAATGCGCCGGCCACCTGCATGGGTTCACCGGAGTCGAGATACGCCTCGAGGTCGTCTCCCGACGGGGTGCCGAAGTGCACCACCGTCGCGCTGTCGTCGCGGGCCTCACCGACCGTGACGCCGTCCCGGACCCGGATCACGCAGTGCCCGGTGAGGAGGGTTCCGCTGCGCCCGGCCATCGAGCGCCACCGGGCCCGCGCCACGTCGGCGGTGTGGGGTTTGCCCTGCAAGGTGCCGTCGATGAGGAGCATCGAATCGCACCCGATCACCACGGCATCGGTGACGATGTCGGCGGGAAGTACGGGCAGCACGGCCGCGGCCTTGGCGCGGGCCAGCTCCGTCACCACGTGGTGCGGGGCGGCCCGCGGGCCGAGGGCCTCCTGAATGGCGTCCTCGTCGACGCCGGAGACGTGCACGTACGGCTCGATCCCCGCCTTGCGCAGCACCGTACGGCGCGCAGGCGAGGCCGAGGCGAGGACGAGCCGCGTCACGCCCGGTTCTGGAACGCGTAGGGCGAGAAGGGTGCGCGCACGCGGTGCATCCTGGTCGGCCGGCCCCAGTTGTCCGGGGGAGTGGTGCCGACGGGCGCCTCACCCGATCCGGCGGCGGCGAGAACCGCGACCAGCGCGGCGATCTCGACGTCAGTGGGATTGCCCTTGAGCACCTTGATGACCGGCAATTGCGTACCTTCGGTTGCGGTCGCCGCGTCGATGGTCTCGGCGGCTTCGGTGAGCACCTCGACCTCGGCGAGTGCGTTGTCCGTGATTGTCACAGTGGAATGTTCCCATGCTTCTTGGGCGGGAGGGTGACCATCTTGCGTTCGAGCAGACGCAGAGCGGACACGATCTGACCGCGGGTGTGGCTCGGCGGGATCACCGCGTCGACGTAACCGCGTTC
>NZ_JBSGGS010000029.1:1460-4870 GCF_053604015.1 Rhodococcus sp. NPDC004095 | reverse complement strand
GGATGTTATGTACGGCGGTGTCCTACTCTCCCACACCCTGTCGAGTGCAGTACCATCGGCGCTGGAGGGCTTAGCTTCCGGGTTCGGAATGGGACCGGGCGTTTCCCCTCCGCTATGGCCGCCGTAACTCTGTGAAACTGTCACACACGGATCAGAGAAAAACCAAACCGGTTTCTCGATCCGATACAACATGTGTGTTGTTTCAGATACCGCACAGTGGACGCGTAGCTTCTTTGTGGTAAGTCCTCGGCCTATTAGTACCAGTCACCTGCACACGTTACCGTGCTTCCAGTTCTGGCCTATCAACCCGGTGGTCTGCCGGGGGCCTTACCCCCTCGAGGGGGTGAGAAACCTCATCTTGGAACAGGCTTCCCGCTTAGATGCTTTCAGCGGTTATCCCTTCCGAACGTAGCTAACCAGCAGTGCCCTTGGCAGGACAACTGGCACACCAGAGGTTCGTCCGTCCCGGTCCTCTCGTACTAGGGACAGCCTTCCTCAAGTTTCTAACGCGCGCGGCGGATAGAGACCGAACTGTCTCACGACGTTCTAAACCCAGCTCGCGTGCCGCTTTAATGGGCGAACAGCCCAACCCTTGGGACCTACTCCAGCCCCAGGATGCGACGAGCCGACATCGAGGTGCCAAACCATCCCGTCGATATGGACTCTTGGGGAAGATCAGCCTGTTATCCCCGGGGTACCTTTTATCCGTTGAGCGACACCGCTTCCACATGCCGGTGCCGGATCACTAGTCCCGACTTTCGTCCCTGCTCGACCTGTCAGTCTCACAGTCAAGCTCCCTTGTGCACTTGCACTCAACACCTGATTGCCAACCAGGCTGAGGGAACCTTTGGGCGCCTCCGTTACATTTTGGGAGGCAACCGCCCCAGTTAAACTACCCACCAGGCACTGTCCCTGAACCAGATCATGGTCCGAGGTTAGATGTCCAATACGATCAGAGTGGTATTTCAACAACGACTCCACGAACACTGGCGTGCCCGCTTCACAGTCTCCCACCTATCCTACACAAACCGAACCGAACACCAATACCAAGCTATAGTGAAGGTCCCGGGGTCTTTTCGTCCTGCCGCGCGTAACGAGCATCTTTACTCGTAATGCAATTTCGCCGAGTCTATGGTTGAGACAGCTGAGAAGTCGTTACGCCATTCGTGCAGGTCGGAACTTACCCGACAAGGAATTTCGCTACCTTAGGATGGTTATAGTTACCACCGCCGTTTACTGGGGCTTAAATTCTCAGCTTCGCTCCGAAGAGCTAACCGGTCCTCTTAACCTTCCAGCACCGGGCAGGCGTCAGTCCGTATACATCGTCTTACGACTTCGCACGGACCTGTGTTTTTAGTAAACAGTCGCTTCTCACTGGTCTCTGCGACCCCCACCAGCTCACCAAGCAAGTTGGATCACCAGCAGAGGTCCCCCTTCTCCCGAAGTTACGGGGGCATTTTGCCGAGTTCCTTAACCATAGTTATCTCGATCGCCTTGGTATTCTCTACCTGACCACCTGTGTCGGTTTGGGGTACGGGCCGTGTGAAAACTCGCTAGAGGCTTTTCTCGGCAGCATAGGATCACTGAATTCGCCTCAATCGGCTACGCATCACGTCTCAGGATATGTGCGACCCGGATTTGCCTAGGCCACTCCCTACACGCTTACACCAGTATTACCACTGACTGGCCCAGCTACCTTCCTGCGTCACCCCATCGCTTGGCTACTACCAGCTCGGATCACGCGCATCCCCCGACCCGGGCACCCGAAGGTGCTTAGGCCGGCTTCAGGGCGCTTAGCATCACTGATTCACCATTGACGCGTTCACACGGGTACGGGAATATCAACCCGTTGTCCATCGGCTACGCCTGTCGGCCTCGTCTTAGGTCCCGACTCACCCTGGGCGGATTAACCTGGCCCAGGAACCCTTGGTCATTCGGCGGACAAGTTTCTCACTTGTCTTTCGCTACTCATGCCTGCATTCTCACTCGTGCAGCCTCCACACCTGGATCACTCCGGCGCTTCCATGGCTGCACGACGCTCCCCTACCCATCCACACACCTGGCTCGTCCTCCGTAGAAAACGAGCGGGCTTATGTGAATGCCGCGGCTTCGGTGGTGTACTTGAGCCCCGCTACATTGTCGGCGCAGGATCACTTGACCAGTGAGCTATTACGCACTCTTTCAAGGGTGGCTGCTTCTAAGCCAACCTCCTGGTTGTCTTCGCGACCCCACATCCTTTTCCACTTAGTACACGCTTAGGGACCTTAGCCGGCGATCTGGGCTGTTTCCCTCTCGACTACGAAGCTTATCCCCCGCAGTCTCACTGCCGCGCTCTCACTCACCGGCATTCGGAGTTTGGCTGATTTCGGTAAGCTTGTGGGCCCCCTAGACCATCCAGTAGCTCTACCTCCGGTGAGAAACACGCGACGCTGCACCTAAATGCATTTCGGGGAGAACCAGCTATCACGGAGTTTGATTGGCCTTTCACCCCTACCCACAGCTCATCCCCTCAGTTTTCAACCTAAGTGGGTTCGGGCCTCCACGACGTCTTACCGTCGCTTCACCCTGGCCATGGGTAGATCACTCCGCTTCGGGTCTAGAACATGCCACTAAAACGCCCTATTCGGACTCGCTTTCGCTACGGCTACCCCACACGGGTTAACCTCGCGACATGCCACTAACTCGCAGGCTCATTCTTCAAAAGGCACGCCATCACCCCCCACCCGAAGGTGCAAAGGCTCTGACGGATTGTAAGCGCACGGTTTCAGGTACTATTTCACTCCCCTCCCGGGGTACTTTTCACCTTTCCCTCACGGTACTAGTCCGCTATCGGTCACCAGGGAGTATTCAGGCTTATCGGGTGGTCCCGACAGATTCACAGCAGATTTCACGGGCCCGCTGCTACTTGGGTGTTCACTACGACAGTCACCATGTTTTCGTCTACGGGACTCTCACCCTCTACGACAGGCCGTTCCAGACCACTTCGACTAACACGATGATTTTTTACTGTCGGCCGATCCGGCAGAATCGACAAAATGAATCCCACAACCCCACGCACACAACCCCTGCCGGGTATCACATGTACATGGTTTGGCCTCTTCCGCTTTCGCTCGCCACTACTCACGGAATCACGGTTGTTTTCTCTTCCTGTGGGTACTGAGATGTTTCACTTCCCCACGTTCCCTCCACACACCCTATATATTCAGGTGCGGGTAACACGACATCACTCGTGCTGGGTTTCCCCATTCGGAAATCCTCGGATCTCAGCTCGGTTGACAGCTCCCCGAGGCTTATCGCAGCCTCCTACGTCCTTCATCGGCTCCTGGTGCCAAGGCATCCACCGTACGCTCTTCATTACTTACAACAAAGATGCTCGCGTCCACTGTGCAGTTCTCAAACAACACACAAAC
>NZ_JBSGGS010000028.1:0-7237 GCF_053604015.1 Rhodococcus sp. NPDC004095 | reverse complement strand
ACCGGCTTCGAGGTCGCCAACCGGGCACTGCAGATGCACGGCGGCTACGGCTATCTCGCCGAGTACGGTCTGGAGAAGATCGTCCGGGATCTGCGTGTCCACCAGATCCTCGAGGGAAGCAACGAGATCATGCGCGTGGTCGTCGCCCGCAGCGTGGTCGCAGGAAAGGCAGGCGCGGCGTGAGTGATGTGAGCGAACCGGAAGTCGTGGTCGCCCGGGCCGGCGCCATCGGGCGTCTGACCCTGAACCGGCCCAAGGCGATCAACGCCCTCAACCACGCGATGGTGCGGACCATGGCGACCGCGCTGCTCGAGTGGGAGGCCGACCCGCAGGTGCGGACGGTCGTCGTGGACGGGGCGGGGGAGCGGGGCCTGTGTGCCGGCGGGGACATCGTGGCGATCCACGACGACGCCAAGTTCGGCCGCACCGGCTCCCGCGACTTCTGGCGTGACGAGTACATCCTCAACGCCGCGATCGGCCGCTATCCCAAGCCGTACGTGGCGATCATGGACGGCATCGTGATGGGTGGTGGTGTCGGCATCTCCGCGCACGGCAGCGTCCGCATCGTCACCGAACGCTCCTCGATCGCGATGCCGGAAACCGGGATCGGATTCGTGCCCGACGTCGGCGGCACCCACCTGCTGTCCCGGGCGCCCGGCGAGATCGGCACCCACGTCGCGCTGACCACCGGTCGCCTGAACGCCGGAGACGCGATCGCGCTCGGCTTCGCGGATCACTTCGTGCCGTCGGAGTCGCTGGGCGCCTTCGTCGCCGCGCTCGAATCCGGTTCGGTCTCCGAGGCGCTCGCCGAGTTCGAGCGTCCCGCACCGGAATCCCCGCTGCTCGCGCAGCGATCCTGGATCGACGCCGCGTACTCCGCGGACACGGTGGAGGAGATCGTCGAGCGACTGCAGGCCGCCGGCGTTCCGGAGGCCACGAAGGCGGCCGACCAGATCCTCGGCAAGTCGCCGGTCGCGCTGAAGGTGACGCTGCGCTCGCTCCGTCACGCCCGCACCCTCGGCAGCCTCGAGGAGGTCCTCAACGAGGAGTTCCGGGTCTCCGTGGCCTCGCTCGCCTCGCACGACCTCGTCGAGGGCATTCGCGCGCAGGTGATCGACAAGGACCGCAACCCGGCGTGGTCGCCGGCCACCCTCGCCGACGTCACCGAGGGCGACGTGGACCGCTACTTCCAGCCGCTCGGCGATCTCGAACTCGGGCTCGCCGTACCCGATCCAGAAGGGGTCTGACAGATGAGCACCCAACCTTCCGTTGCGTTCCTGGGCCTCGGGCACATGGGCGGCCCGATGGCCGCGAACCTGGTCAAGGCCGGGTACGAGGTGACCGGCTACGACCCGGTGCCCGCCGCGCAGCAGCAGGCGTTCAAGGACGGACTGACCGTCGCGGACACCGCCGTCGCCGCCGTCGCGGACGCGGACGTGGTGATCACCATGCTGCCGAACGGCAAGCTGGTCCTCGACCTGTACGACGAGATCCTCACGGTCGCCAAGCCGGACACCCTGTTCATCGACAGTTCCACCATCGATGTCGCGGATGCCCGCGCGGCCGCGGACCGCGCGCACGCCGCGGGCCACCGTGCCATCGACGCCCCGGTCTCCGGTGGTGTCGCCGGCGCCGCCGCCGGCACGCTGGCATTCATGGTCGGCGGGTCCGAGGCCGACTTCGCCTCCGCGCAGCCGCTGCTGGACGTGATGGGGCGCAAGGTCGTGCACTGCGGCGCGTCCGGCGTGGGGCAGGCCGCGAAGATCTGCAACAACATGATCCTCGGCGTGTCGATGATCGCGATCAGCGAGGCGTTCGTGCTCGGCGAGAAGCTCGGCCTGAGCAACCAGGCCCTGTTCGATGTCGCGTCGAACGCGTCCGGTCAGTGCTGGGCGCTCAGCAGCAACTGTCCGGTGCCCGGCCCGGTCCCGACCACCCCGGCGAACAACGACTACCAGCCGGGCTTCGCGGCCGCGCTGATGGACAAGGACCTCGGTCTGGCCGCGAACGCGTTGCGCGCCAACGGCGTCGAAGCCGAGCTCGGCTTGCGTGCGGCCGAGCTGTACCACCGGTTCAACACCGAAGGTGGTGGGGGACTGGACTTCTCCGCCATCGTCACCGACATCCGCACCCGATCCGAGAAAGCCGAGTGAGCCGCCAGTGAGCGAGTACGAGACCATCCTGACCGACCGCAAGGGCCGCGTGGGAATCGTCACCCTGAACCGGCCGAAGGCCCTCAACGCTCTCAACAGCCAGTTGATGCGCGAGGTGGTTGCCGCAGTCGAGGCATTCGATGCGGACGACGAGATCGGGGCGATCCTGCTCACCGGCTCGGAGAAGGCGTTCGCGGCGGGCGCCGACATCAAGGAGATGCAGCCGAAGACCTTCGCGCAGGTGTACGCGGAGGACCTGTTCTCCCAGTGGGACCGGCTCTCCTCCGTTCGCACCCCGATCGTTGCCGCGGTCTCCGGGTATGCGCTCGGTGGCGGCTGCGAGCTGGCGATGCTGTGCGATTTCATCATCGCCTCCGACACCGCCAAGTTCGGTCAGCCGGAGATCAAGCTCGGTGTCATCCCCGGCATCGGCGGCTCACAGCGCCTGACCCGCGCCGTCGGCAAGGCCAAGGCGATGGACCTGTGCCTGACCGGCCGCAACATGGACGCCGAGGAGGCCGAACGGGCCGGACTCGTCGCCCGTGTCGTCCCGGCTGCGGACCTCCTCGACGTCGCGCTCGAGGCCGCGACCACGATCGCGTCGATGTCCCTGCCGATCGCGATCATGGCCAAGGAGGCCGTCAACCGGTCGTTCGAGACCACCCTCGCCGAGGGCGTGAAGTTCGAACGGCGCGTCTTCCATTCGACGTTCGCGACGGCCGACCAGAAGGAAGGCATGGCCGCGTTCGTGGAGAAGCGCGCCCCCAAGTTCGTGAACGGCTGACACCGTGGGCCGGGACCGACGTCCCGGCTCACCAGCCGGTCAGTGACGACCCCCACCGCGCCGGGCCCGCGGTGGCCGCGGCGAGGAGAACCGCTCCCCGCCCCGCCACCGACGTCGGGTCCGGCGCGGTCGTCACCGGCAGCCCGAGCATGGCGCCGAGCTGCTCGGGCAACCCCGGCAGGTGGGCCCCGCCGCCGAGCGGCACCACCGTCGTCGGGCTCGTCCCCGATTCGCGGATCATCCTGTGCAGCAACGACACCGACGCTTCGACATCGTCTCGAATCAGGGGGCCCAGATCGCCGGTCGTCACCACGGCGGTGGCACCGGTGTGTGCGTCCGTGACGGCGACCACCCTCTCGTGCGTGAGGCGTTCCTTGACGTCGCGGCACCGGGCGAGGTCCTGCCACACCCCGGCCGATGCCAGATGCTCCTGCAGCAGGCCGTCGACACGATCGCCGCACACCAGGTCGCTGCGGCGGGATTCCAGCACCTCCCCGGACGTACCGTCGGCGATGCATACCGACAGCCCGGAACTGCCCACGTCGTAGAGCACCGCCGTGCGGTGCTTGCGCAGCGCCCCGGTGAACCGCAGGTACCGCACCTGCGCCGCCGTCTCCGCCAGGATCTGCACGTGCTGACGCGTGGCGGCGGCGCTCAGGGCCTGGGCCACTTCGGGTTCGAGGCCGGCCCGTAGGGTCACGGCGGTCGCGGACACCAGTTCTCCACGTTCCACCGCGGTCGCGCGCAGGGTGTGGATCGCCGAGATCACCGGTTCGCCTACCGTCGCGTCCGCGCGGCGGCGGATGTCGCAGCGGGCGATCGGGTCATGGTGGGGTCGATCCGACAGTGTCAGCACCGCGCGCGCACCGTTCGCTCCCGCCGACACCCCGAGAACCAGCACCAATCCCGTACTCCTCGCCGCAGTTCAGGTCATCACGCAGATAAGGTCACCACTTGGTGGGTGTGCCCCCGGTGTCGAAGTCGCCGGCCTCCCGGCGCAGTTCCGCCAGAATGCGCACCAGGGCGTCGAGTTTGTCCGCGGACAATCCCGGATTCGCGAACACCTTGCTGTTGAGGCGCTGCGTCGCGTCGAGCACCAGATCGCGTCCGTCCTGGGTGATTTCGATGAGCGTCGCGCGACGGTCGCTCGGATGGGGCACCCGCCGCACCAGACCGGCCTTCTCCAGACGGTCGACGGCGTTGGTGACCGAGGTGGGGTGAACCTGCAGGCGCGCACTGGCCTTCGCCATCGGCAGCGCGCCGGTGCGGGTGAAGGTGAGCAGGGTCAGCAGTTCGTACCGCGAGAACGTCAGCCCGGTCGGTTTGAGGGCCTCCTCGACCCTCGCGATCATGATCTGCTGAGCGCGCATCACCGAGGTCACCGCGGCCATCCCGTCGGCGACGTCGCCCCACCCGTGGGCTTCCCACTGGCGGTGCGCCTCCTCGATCGGGTCGAGCGGCAACGGTTGTGACGGCATGGTTGCCATCATCCCACGAGGCGCCCTCGCCGCTCGTGCCCGGATTGCGTGTCCCCCTACGTGGAATCCGTGCACGACCGCGCGGCGTCCGGCCGGTAGCTTCTGCAGCTGAGGTGATGAAGTCGTGGTCGAAGCTCGAACACCCTGGGCGCAGCATGCGCTGATTCGGGCCGTGTTCTTCCTGATGGGTGCCGAACTGTTCCTCGCGTCCCCGTTGCTGCCGACGATCTCCGCGGACTTCGGTACCGCGATCGCGGCGACGGCGTGGACCGTGACGGTGTTCGGCCTGTCCTACGCCGTGGCGAGCCCGCTGGTCGGGGCATTGACCGAACACCTCCCGCGGAAGCGGGTCATCCTCGCCGGAGTGGCGGTGTTCGCGACGGGCGAGGCACTGTGCGCGTTGTCGCCCAGCCTGGGCTGGCTGCTCGCCGCCCGCGCGATCGGCGGCCTCGGCGGCGCCCTCGTCGGTCCCGCGATGTGGGCGTATCTCGCGGAGACCGCGGCGCCCCGCGAACGCGGCCGCGCGATCGCCGGTGGCTCGGCCGCGTACGCCGGAGGGCAGATCGTCGGGGTCCCACTGGCGACGTTCGCCGCAGCGAGTCTGAGTTGGCGGTTCGCGTTCGCCGCGGTGGCGCTGGGCCTGGTTGTCGCCGGGACGCTGATCGCCGTGCGGTTGCGCGAGTCGGTGCGCCCGGCGGACCACCCGGTGCGGCCGTTCTCGGCGCTGCGGTCGTCCTTCGGCCTGTGGCGGGTCGGGGTGTTCCGCACGATCATGGCCGGCAACTTCTTCGTCCAGGCCGCCAGGCTGGGCACCTACGCGTACGCGGGTGCCCTCTTCGCGTCGAGATTCGGGTTCGGTACCGGCGTCCTCGGGCTGGTCGGCATGGTGGCGGGCATCGGCTCGCTGGTCGGGTCGCTGCTCGCCGGCCCGCTGATCGACCGCTGGACCTCGGCGGGTCGGCACGTGAGCGAGCTCAGCGTCGCGTGGGGACTGCTGATGGCCGTCGGCCTCGGTGTCGCGACCACCGCAGGCACCTGGCAGTTGTGCCTGGCCGGATTCGTGCTGTCCTTCTTCGCCGGGACCGCCTTCTTCGCCACCGCGCAGGTGTACCTGACCACCGTGATGGCCGACCGGCGCGCCGCCGCGGTGTCGTGGAACAACTCGGTGCTCTACGTGGGCACCGGCGCAGGCACCACCGTGCTCGGCTTCACCGCACTGGGCGGCACGACCTTCGCCGCCTGCTCGGTCGCGTTCGCGCTGTGCGCCGCCGGCTTCAGCGCGGTACTCGCCCTGCGCCGCTGACCGAATGTGCCGTCGGTTCGGTCTGACTGACCAAATGGCACATTCGGTCAGCGGCGCGGGGTCACGCGGAGCGCAGATCCGTGAGCGCGGCGGTGCGCTGGTCGATCCACGTGCGCATGGTGTCGACGCTCGACTGCAGCGACTCGGCCGTCAGACCGTCGCTGGTCGGCACCGTCTCGGCGAGACCGTCGAGCAGCTCCTGTGCGCGTCCGCTCCCGTACATCCGGTCGAACAGCTCCCAGTACGCGCTCTCGTAGAGCCCGGTGAACGCGTCCGATGCGAGGAATCGGGTCTTGAGGCTGTTGCCGCCGCGCGGCCCGCCGCGCTCGGCGTTGCCGTCCGCCCCCCGGCCGGGCATCGCGCCGCCGCCGGGCGTCTGGGCCGTGTCCGTTCCTGGCTCGCCGGTGGCCGTGGTCGCCTGGCCGCGCCCCGGTAGCTGACCCGCCCCGGCCGGCATCTGTCCGCCGGGCGTCGCGGTGGCGCCCGCCTCGGTGGTGGTTGCTCCCGCGGCTGCGCCCGGTCGGCCACCGCCGCCCATCATCGACACGCTGTCCTGGGGACCGGCCGTGGCGCTTCCGGTCATCGCCAGGTTCAGGTCCCAGGAGACCACCGAGATCAGACCTGTGTCGAGGTCGTACCAGAGGTAGTAGTTCTGGCCGGGTCCGGCCATGTCATCGCCGTTGACGAGCAGGTTCTGGGTGGCCAGGTAGCGTGCGAACGAGTCGACGTCGACCCAGTCGGCCAGGTGCGCGTCGAACTCCTCGTCGGACGCGGAGTCCAGCCACTTCAGGAAGCTGATGATCGGCTGGAGGTTGCCGCTGTCGACCGCGTTGATCTGCTTGAACTGGTCCGAGTACGAAGACTGGTCGTCGCCCGCGTACGCGAAGGTCGAGTTGGCATCCGCCTTGTACAGGTAGCCGTCCGTGTCGAACAGGCTGTTGGCGTACCCGTCGTCGGGGTGCTCGAGCAGCAGCCGCGTGGTGGTCGCGCTGTCGTTGATCGAGTACACCGTGTATGCGAATCGCTGTGTCGGCTGGTCGGTTTCGGCAGTGAGCGACAGCGCCATCGCCTCGTTCAGGACGGGGCTGCCCGGCCGCACCGAGATCTCGGTCATGCCCTGGTAGGCGCGACCGTCCTCGTTCTCGTCGAAGCTGATCAGCAGGGGGAGTGAGGTGGGGTCGTCGGCAGAGGCGGACGACATCATGCCGCCCATACCGCCGGCGCGACCACCGGCGGCCTCGCCGGTCTGTCCGTCCTCGCCGGTCTGCCCGTCCGCTGGTGGTGTCAACCCCTGTGGCATGTCCGTGCCGTCGGGCATCTGCATGCCTTCCGGCGGTTCGAATCCCTCGGGGAGTTCCATGCCCTCCGGCGGCTGGAATCCGCCTCCGCCGGGGCGGCCTTCGGTGCCCCGCACGCCTCCCAGCGTGGAGTTGCCCTTCAACCGGACCGAGACGTCATTGACGAAGGTGCCGTCGATGGTGATGTCCGCGGTGATCCACTTCTTGTCACCGGTGGACTG
>NZ_JBSGGS010000027.1:0-12929 GCF_053604015.1 Rhodococcus sp. NPDC004095 | reverse complement strand
AGGAAGCCGATCTCCGCGAGGTGGTCCGCCTCGTCGATCGCGGTGACCACCACCCGCCGCCGCACCCGACTGGCGGCCCGCCGCCGTGTCGAGCACCCGCGCCCACACCGCATTGCGCTCCTCGAGCACCTCCACCGCCGCCGGGTCGGCGCCCTTCTGCGGTCCGAACACGACCGCCGCGCCACGCGGACCGAGCAGGGGGTTCTCGACGTCAGTGGCCGCGATCAGCCGGATCCCGGCCAGCCGGGACCGGGCGGCGGCGAACCCTGCCGCGTCGTCGGTGCCGCCCAGTGCCCGGATCAGTCCGCGGCCGCCGTCCGTGCAGCCGCTGCCCCCGAGGCCGACGACGACGGTGCGGGCACCCGCCTCGACCGCGAGGGCGATCAGTTCTCCCACGCCGGCGCTGTGCGCGGCGACCGCGGTGGCGGGATCGGGGTCGAGCAGGTGCAGTCCGCATGCCTGTGCGGATTCGATGTACGCCACGTCCCCGGCCCGGAGCCAGCGGGCGGCGACGGTCGCGGTGAGTGGACCCGACACCGTCGCGGTGCGCACCTCGCCGCCGTGCACCGCGAGGACGTCCACGAAGCCGGGGCCACCGTCCGACCGCGGCGCCGCGGTGAGCACGTCATCGGGACGGGCCCGCCCCCACCCCACGGCGATGGCCTCGGCTGCCTCGACGCCGGTGAGGGTGTCGCCGAACGAATCCGGGGCGATCAGCACGCGCATCGGGCGAGCATAGGACGGGGTGCCGGTGCGCGCCGGACGTGCCAGGTCGTGACCTCGCCTGCCCAGCAAGTAGCCTGGTGGGGTGAAACTGCTGCGCCGAGGAAACCCCGACAATCCAGACAACGGAGACGACGGGGTCGACGAGTCGACCACTCCTGAGCCGACCACCCCGACGTCGTCCGCCGTCACCGAGGGCAAGGGCCGGCCGACGCCGAGCCGCCGCGAGGCCGAGGGCAGGCGACGGGGCCCCGTCGCTCCCGCGCCGATGACGTCGAAGGAGGCCCGGGCGCGGCGCAAGGACAGCCGCGGCTCGAAGGAGGAGCGCAAGCTCGCGTCGGCCGAGCGTCGCGCCGACGCCGCCGACCGCCGCGCGCGGATGCTCGCAGGCGAGGACAAGTACCTGCTGCCCCGGGACAAGGGACCGGTGCGTGCGTACGTCCGCGACCTCGTCGACTCCCGGCGCCACCTGGTCGGCCTGTTCATGCCGCTCGCGGTGCTGCTGATCCTGGCGATGTTCCTCGACCCGTCGCTGCAGGCCTTCGTCACCCTCGGCATGTTCGTGATGATGCTGTTCATGGTCGTCGAGGGCGTGATCATGGGCCGCCAGATCAACAACAAGGTTCGCGAGCGGTACCCCGATTCCATCGACGGCGGGTTCAAACTCGGCTGGTATGCCTTCGTCCGCGCGTCGCAGATCCGCAAGATGCGCGCGCCGCAGCCGCGGGTCTCGCCCGGCGACGCCGTCTGACGGCCACCGGCGCAACCACAGCACTCCCGGACGGGCGTCGCACCATCGGTGCGGCGCCCGTCCGCGTTGCCGTCCGGGTTCGCTCAGTCGACGGATCGACGCAGGTCCGGCCAGGGCGGACGCCGCAGGACCGCCAGCGTTCCGAGCGTCGCCGACACCAGGCCGATCGTCAGGCCCAGGCGTGCGATTCGCGACTCGTCGACTGCGGCACGCCAGGTCACCTCACCCTGGTGGACGACGAACACGCCCACCGGCGTCGACGACGCGGCTTCGCCGCCGGGCATGCCCCGCACCCGCGCCACGGTGATGACGGTCGTGCCGTCCGGGGTCTCGTACGGCTCGCCGTACACGGCCGTGGTCCGTACCGCGCGCTGCGCGCGCTCGAAGATCGATGTCACGCTTCCCACCTGCTTCCCGCCCCATCGGGTGGCTTCGACGATACGTCGCGCGGCCGACACCGACGAGCGTGCCGGCCGGGACCGGCACCTCAGTGGTGCGGCGCCCGGCCGCGCAGGACCGCCAGATCGGCGTCGATCCGGACGGCGTCCCGATCGTCGACCGAGGCCGACCCGAACAGTTGACGGAGTCGACCCGAGGAGACAGGCGGCAGAACCGAGCGGCGTCGACGACGAACGAGGGCACCGCCCATGGCTGCGAGGACGAGACATCCGAGAACGACGAGGAATCCGGTCATGGCAGTAATTGTTCGACCGACTACTTCATGCCACCAGTGGCATGAACGACCCACTTCGTCAATATCCAGCCATAGACTGAACCCGTGCTCTCCACCGTCGCGGTCCTCGTCGTCGACCGCATCTCGATGTTCGAGTTCGGCACCGTCTGCGAGGTGTTCGGCCTCGATCGCACCGCGTTCGGGGTACCGGCCATCGATTTCCGCGTCTGCGGCGCCACCCCCGGCGCACCGCTGACCACCACCAGCCCCGGCGTCACCCTGACCGCCACCCGGGGACTCGACGGGCTCGTCGGTGCGGACCTGGTCGTGATCCCGGCGTTCGCGGACCGCAGCGGGTACCCCGACGCCGTGATCGGCGCCGTCCGCGCGGCCGCCGACTCCGGCGCGACGATCCTGACGGTCTGCTCGGGGAGCTTTCTCGCCGGGGCCGCGGGCCTGCTCGACGGCCGCACCTGCACCACCCACTGGAGCCACGCCGACGAACTGGCCCGCGCGTTCCCCGCAACGATCGTCGATCCCGACGTCCTGTTCGTCGACGAGGGCCCGCTCGTGACGAGTGCCGGTACCGCCGCCGGTATCGACGCGTGCCTGCACGTGGTGCGGCGCGAGCTCGGCACGGCCGTCGCCAACACGATCGCCCGCCGCATGGTCGTGGCCCCACAGCGCGACGGCGGGCAGCGCCAGTTCATCGAACGACCGGTGCCGGTCTGCGCGGCCGACGGCATCGCGGAGACGCTGTCCTGGATGACCGAGCATCTCGACGAGCAGCACACGGTCGAATCGCTCGCCGCGCGGGCGGCGATGTCCTCGCGCACCTTCGCGCGCCGGTTCGCCGCCGAGACCGGAAGCACGCCCGTCAAATGGCTCACCGCCCAACGGGTTCTGCTCGCCCAGCAACTGCTGGAGCAGAGCGACGACGGCCTCGAGCAGATCGCCCGCCGGTGCGGCTTCTCGTCCGCGGCGTTGCTGCGCCACCACTTCCACCGCCGGCTCGGTCTGGCCCCCGCCGACTACCGCCGCCGCTTCGGCGCGGCCGACATGCGCGTTGGTACGGTCTAGCGCGTGCACTCCCCCGCCCGACCGCGCCGCGTCCTCGTCCTCGGCGGGGCACGCTCCGGCAAGTCCGGACACGCGGAGTCGCTGATGCCGGGCGGCGACGTCCGCTATGTCGCGACCGCGCGCGTCGACCCCACCGACGCGGACTGGACCGCCCGGATCGAGGAGCATCGCGTCCGCAGGCCCGCACACTGGACGACCGTGGAGTGCGGCCGCGGACCGGGCCTTTCCGCGGTCCTGGGTGAGCGCGGTCCGGCGACCCTCGTCGACGACCTCGGCACCTGGCTGACCGCGGAACTCGACGACGCCGACGCCTGGGACGCGCCGCGCGGGACCGTCACCCCCCGCTGCGACGCCCTGGTGGACGCGGTCG
Organism: Rhodococcus sp. NPDC004095; assembly: GCF_053604015.1. Taxonomy (NCBI): domain Bacteria; kingdom Bacillati; phylum Actinomycetota; class Actinomycetes; order Mycobacteriales; family Nocardiaceae; genus Rhodococcus; species Rhodococcus sp. NPDC004095. Next base: position 9,332 of record NZ_JBSGGS010000027.1, on the reverse strand, counting down.
CGCGCTACCCGGGCACACTCGTACTCGTCAGTCCCGAGGTCGGGCTCGGCGTGGTTCCGGAGACCCGCTCGGGACGGCTGTTCCGGGACGAGATCGGCGCCCTCAACGGTCGGCTCGCGCAGGTCTGCGACGAGGTGTTTCTCGCGATCGCCGGACTGACCGTGCGCCTGAAGTGACGCGACGCCGAACACGACCAGCATCGACATGAAAGGTCCACTGTGACAACCGAATCGAACACCACACCCGAGCCCGCAGGCACGACGGGGGCCGCGTTCGACCCGGTCGTCGCACCGTCGGTGACGGCCCGCGCCGCCGCCGACGCCCGGCAGGGGCAGTTGACCAAGCCCGCCGGTTCCCTCGGCCGGCTCGAGTCCCTCGCCGGCTGGGTGGCCGCCTGCCAGGACCGGTGCCCGCCGCGCCTGTTCGAGCGCCCCCGCGTGGTCGTGTTCGCCGGCGACCACGGCGTCGCCCGGCACGGGGTGTCCGCCTACCCGGCCGAGGTGACCGCCCAGATGGTCGCCAACATCCTCGCCGGTGGCGCCGCGGTCAACACGCTCGCCGAGACCACCGGCGTCGGCGTGCGGGTGGTGGACATCGCGGTCGACGCAGACACCGACCCCGCCGTGTCCCGGTACAAGGTGCGCCGGTCGAGCGGAGCGATCGACCGCGAGGACGCAATGAGCGCCGACGAGACCCTCCGGGCGATCGCGGCCGGCCGGGCGCTCGCGGACGAGGAGGTCGACGCCGGCGCGGACCTGTTGATCGCCGGCGAGATGGGCATCGGCAACACCACCCCGGCGACCGTCCTGATCGCCGCGATCACCGACACCGAGCCGGTCGCCGCGGTCGGCCGCGGCACCGGCGTCGACGACGCGGGCTGGGCCCGCAAGACCGCCGCGATCCGTGACGCGATGCGCCGGGTGCGGCGCGACGTCACCGACCCGGTGGCGTTGCTCCGGATCGGCGGCGGCGCCGACCTTGCCGCGATGGCCGGATTCCTCGCACAGGCCGCGGTGCGTCGCACCCCGGTGATCGTGGACGGCGTGGTGGTGACCGCGGCGGCGATGGTGGCCGAGCAACTGGCTCCCGGCGCTCGCGACTGGTGGGTCGCCGGCCATCGGTCCACCGAACCGGCGCACGTCCTGGCGCTGCGTCACCTGCAACTCGACCCGATCCTCGACCTGGGCATGCGCCTCGGTGAAGGCTCCGGCGCGGTGGTCGCATTGCCGGTGCTGCAGGGTGCGGTCGCCACCCTCGCGAACATGGCGACGTTCGCCGATGCCGGTGTCAGCACCCGCGACGCCGGCGATTCCCCCGCCGACCCGGCGACCGGCGCCGACGCGACGACGGACTGACCGACGTGGGCGGACTGCGGTTGGCCCTGTCGTGGTTGACGGTGCTGCCGGTCCCGCACCGCGAGAGCGATCCGCCGATCGACCGGACCTCGGGCCGGCGGGCCGTCACCGCCGCGCCGGTGGTCGGCGTGCTGCTCGGCCTGCTCGCGGCGGCGGTGTCGTGGCTGCTGGTCGCCGCCTCCGTTCCGTCGGCGCTCGCCGGGCTGGTCGCCGTCGCCGTCCTGGCGCTGGCGACGCGTGGGATGCATGTCGACGGTCTCGCGGACACCGTCGACGGCCTGGGCTGTTACGGCCCGCCGGAACGCGCACTGGAGGTGATGCGCAGCGGCGGCGTCGGCCCGTTCGGTGCGGCCGCGCTGCTGATCTGCCTTGGCGGGCAGGCACTCTCGTTCGGCGCGCTCGCCGAGGCCGGGCAGTGGGCAGCGGTCGTCATCGCGGTGGCGGTGGGGCGGGTGGCGGCCGTGACCACCTGCCGACCGGCCCTGTCCGCGGCAGCCCCGACCGGTTTCGGCGCACTCGTCGCCGGAACCCAGAGCCGCTGGGTGTGCCTGGCGTGGACGGTGATCGCGGTCGTCGCCGCCGCGGCGGCGGTCCCGGACAGGTGGTGGCAGGGCCCTGTCGTGGTGGCCGCGGTCCTCGCCGCGACAGCCGGGCTTACCCGCCACTGCGCCCACCGCTTCGGCGGGATCACCGGCGACGTCCTCGGTGCGGCCATCGAGCTGACCGTCACCCTCGCGGCCCTCGGGTTCCTGCTGGGCGGCTGAGCCGTACATTCGCTGCCGCGGCGAGCCGAAGCAGCTCGTCCACCGACCAGTGGTCGGCGGCGTGCCTGCCGTACCTGGCGGCGAGGATCGAACCGTCCGGCGCGAGCAGCAGGTCCGCGGGCAGACCGAGGATGCTCTCGCCGCCCGGGCCGATCGCGCCGCCCGCCCGCACGGCGCGCATCACGACGGCCCAGCTCCCGGGGCGCAATGGCGCGGACCACACGCGCGGATGCAGCACCGCTCCGGGCGCCGACTCGATCCCGAACTCGCGGTACAGCGACCTGTCCGGGTCCGCGACCACCGCGAACGGAAGGTCCCCCTGGTACGGCCGCATCGCCTCGGCTGTGGAGTGGAACACTGCGATCTCGCGAACACCTGCGGCGTCGATCTCGTCCGCGCGGCGCGCGATCTCCCGGAGATGGACATTGCAGATCGGACAGCCTGCGAAGCGCCGGAACTGCAGGTGCGTCAGCGCCCCGGGATCGGGCAGGGTGATGCGGTCACCGGAGATCGTCGTCAGGGTTCGCGGCGGCACCACGTCGCCGGGTGCCGGGTGGGTCCCGCGTGCGGCGGGACGGTCGTTGGTGGTCATGGTCTCGTGCTCCTCCCTATCCGTGATTCGATGGGTGACCGGGCCGGATGTCCGGGTGCCGATCGCCGTCACATCGACCGGGTTTGCCCGGTCATCCCTTGTGACCGGCGAGTGCGGAGGAATGTGACCGATGAACGACGATGCGCACCGGGTGGACGTCGCCGAGCGGTTCGACGAGCGGCGTTCGCGACTGTGGGCGGTGGCCTACCGCATGCTCGGATCGGCGAGCGAGGCCGAGGACGCCGTGCAGGAGGCGTGGGTGAGGCTCGACCGCGCCGACAGCGACGAGATCCGGAACCTGGACGGGTGGCTGACCACCGTCGTCGCGCACGTGTGTCTGAACATCCTGGCCGCACGCCGGGCACGACCGGAGGACCCGAGGGGCGTGCACGTACCCGATCCGGTGGTGACCCGCCCCGATGTCACCGGACCCGAACACGAGGCGGTGCTCGCCGACTCGGTCGGGTTGGCGATGCTGGTCGTCCTCGACACGCTCGCTCCCGCGGAGCGCCTCGCCTTCGTGCTGCACGACATGTTCGCGGTCCCCTTCGACGAGATCGCTCCGATGGTGCGACGCACCCCGGACGCCGCCCGCCAGTTGGCGAGCCGGGCCAGGCGCCGGGTCCGGGGTGTTCCCGCCCCGGCGCCGGACCGGGCCCGGCAACGCGCGGTGGTGGATGCGTTCCTCGCCGCGGCGCGAGGCGGCAGCTTCGAGGATCTGCTCACGGTGCTGGACCCGGATGTGGTGTTGCGCGCCGACGCGGGCGGAGCGGCGTCGGCGCTGGACCGGGGTGCACCGGCGGTCGCGGAGCGGGTGCTCGGCTACGCCCGGCTGGCCCGGTTCGCGCACCCCGCGCTGGTCAACGGCGCCGCCGGGATCGTCGGGATCGCGCAGGGACGACTGTTCGCGGTGTTCGGCGTCACGGTCCGCGGCGACCGGATCGTCGAGATCGACATCCTTGCCGACCCGGCGCGGCTGTCCCGGATCCCCGCCGTCGGTCTCGACTGAGCTGCGGCCGTGCTCACTCGGCGCTGTTCTCACTCGGCACTGTGCGCGCCGGTACGACGGAACCACGGGCGACGTCCGCGGCGCGGATCGAGGTGGCCGTCGCCGCGACCGCGGTCGGAGCCCCGAATGGTCGTGACCGATTCGTCCGGGCCGTGAACGCACTCGGCGGCGCAGCGCTCGTCATGAGCGCCGCGCCGCCGGGGACGTGATCTCGAGCCGTCAGGCCAGGGTGGTCATCCAGCCGTGGGTGTCGGCGAAGGTGCCGCGCTGGATTCCGGTGAGCGTGTCGCGCAGGGCCATGGTGACCTCACCCGGCTCCCCACCGCTGATGCTGAACTCGCCGGCCGCGGACTTGACCGAGCCGACCGGGGTGATGACCGCGGCGGTGCCGCAGGCGAACACCTCGGTGATCTCACCGGATGCGGCCTTCTCGCGCCACTCGTCCGTGCTGATGCGACGCTCCTCGACGGCGTAGCCGGCGTCCGCGGCGAGGGTGAGCAGCGAGTTGCGGGTGATACCGGGCAGCAACGACCCGGACAGCTCCGGCGTGACGAGGCGGGCCTCGGACCCGGAACCGAAGACGAAGAAGAGGTTCATGCCGCCCATCTCCTCGACGTACTTGCGTTCGATCGCGTCGAGCCAGACGACCTGGTCGCAACCCTCGTCGGCGGCCTGCGCCTGAGCGACCAGCGAGGCGGCGTAGTTGCCCGCGAACTTCGCGGCGCCGGTGCCTCCCGGTGCGGCGCGCACGTACTCGGTGGACAGCCACACGCTGACCGGCTTGACGCCCTGCGAGAAGTACGCGCCGGCCGGCGAGGCGATCAGCAGGTACTTGTAGCTGTTCGCCGGTCGCACGCCGAGACCGATCTCGGTGGAGATCATGAACGGCCGCAGGTACAGCGCCTCCTCGCCGCCCGCGGCGGGAACCCAGTCGCCGTCGACGGCGAGGAGCTCGGTGATCGAGCGGTGGAACAGCTCGTCGGGCAGCTCCGGCATCGCCATGCGGCGGGCCGAGGTGCGCAGCCGCTCGGCGTTCGCGGACACCCGGAACGACGCGATCGAGCCGTCCGCCTGGCGGTACGCCTTGAGACCCTCGAAGATCGCCTGACCGTAGTGCAGCACCATCGTCGCGGGGTCCATCTGCAACGGCGCGTACGGCTGCACGGTGGCGTTGTGCCAGCCCTGCTCGTCGCTGTAGTCGATGGTGACCATGTGATCGGTGAAGTACTTCCCGAATCCGGGGGCGGCCAGTACTCGCGCGCGCTCCTGCTCCGAGGCAGGTGAGGGATGCGGAACGCGCGTGAAGTCTTGGACACCAGTCATGCGCAGAATCCTAGCGAACGCGTCGTGCACGACATTGCGCGACTACGGATTTTCGTGCTTTCCCGCCCGCCGCCCGTGGTTTGCGTCAGCGCGTGTGCAACGGCACGAACGGCGGCGCGACGACCTCGCACCGCAGCGCCCGGCCACGCACGTCGACCGTCACCTCGTCGCCCGCCGCGAGCCCGGCCGACGTGTCGAGCAGTGCCAGCGCGATGCCCACCTTCAGTGTCGGCGAGAAGGTGCCCGACGTGGTCTCGCCGACCGTGGCGCCGTCGCGGAGCACCGACTGCCCCTGCCGCAGCACCCCGCGGTCGAGGGCGCGGATCCCCCACATGGTGCGGGCGGGCCCGGCTTCCTTCTGCGCGAGCAGCACGTCACGACCCCAGAACCGCGGCTTGCGCCACCCGATCGCCCAGCCACAGCGTGCTTCCAGAGGGGAGATCTCGGTGGACAGCTCGTGCCCGTGCAGCGGGTAGCCCGCCTCGGTGCGCAGGGTGTCGCGGGCGCCGAGCCCGGCGACCTCGCCACCGGCGGCCCGCACCGCGGTCACCAGCGCCCGGAACACCGCCTCGGTGCCGTCCCAGGACGGCAGCAGTTCGTAGCCGTGCTCGCCGGTGTAGCCGGTGCGGCACACCCGCACCGGCGCACCCTCGAAAGTCGCGTCCGCGAAGGCCATGTAGTCCATGTCCGACGGAAGCCCAAGCGCGGCAAGAATTTCCGCGGACCTCGGCCCCTGCACCGCGAGGACACCGAAGTTCCGGTGCAGGTCCGTGACGGCGATTCCGTCCGGCGCCTGCGCCGCCAGCGCGGCGACCACGGCCGCGGTGTTCGCGGCGTTGGGCACCAGGAACACCTCGTCCTCGGAGACGTAGTAGGCGATCAGGTCGTCGACGACACCGCCGGTCTCGTTGGCACACAGGGTGTACTGCGCCTTGCCGGGACCGATCTTGGCGAGATCGTTTGTCAGGCAGTCGTTCACGAACGCGGCCGCCCCGGGGCCCACGACCGATGCCTTGCCGAGGTGGCTGACGTCGAACACCCCGACCGTCTCCCGGACCGCGGTGTGCTCGGCGACGACTCCGGTGTAGGACACCGGCATCTCCCAACCGCCGAACGGCGCGAAGGTGGCGCCGAGTTCGGTGTGCATCGCGTGGAGTGGGCCCTGCCGGAGTTCGCTCATGGGGCATCACGCTAGCCGACGCGGCGCGGGTCGACCCGCCGCGAACGAAGGCCGAGGCCGACCCCGCACACGTCGCACTCACTCGGACGGCGCGAACTACAGTTGCCGACAACGCAATCCTTCACACCCCAGGAGTAGATGTGAGCCCTGCCAAGTCCGATACACCGCTCGGCCCGGAGCTCGTTCTCGCCGGCTCGATCGCCAAGCGCGTCGACGTCCTCGTCATCGGATTGACCACAGGGCCTGACGGACCCGAGGCATCCGTCGGGGACGTGCTCGACGACGCCACGGCCGAAGCGGTTCTCGCCGGGCTCGTCGCGGTGGGAGCGACCGGCAAGGCCGAGGAGATCACCCGCATTCCGGCGCCGGCCGGACTGTCGGTGGCGAGCGTCGTCGCCGTGGGTCTCGGATCTGCGGACGACGTGGACGCCGAGCAGATCCGCCAGTCCGCGGGCGCCGCGGCCCGCGCGCTCACCGGCGTCGCGGTCGCCGCGACCACCCTGTCGGGACTCGACCTGGGTGCCGCCGCAGAGGGCTTCTACCTGGGCGCCTACACGTTCACCGGTTTCAAGGCGAAGTCCGCGCCCGGCGCCGACAAGCAGCCCCTCGGCCGGGTCGAGTTGCTGGTGCCCTCCCCGCGGACCGCCGCCGCGAAGAACGAACTGGCCCGCTCCGCCGCGATCGCCGAGGCCGTCGCCGTCGCCCGCGAATTCGTCAACACCCCGCCGAGCCACCTGTACCCGGAGGAGTTCGCCGCCCGAGCCAAGGCGCTCGGCACCGCCGCCGGCCTCAAGGTCCAGGTCCTCGACGAGAAGGCCCTCGAGAAGGGCGGCTACGGCGGCATCCTCGGCGTCGGCAAGGGTTCCTCGCGTCAGCCCCGGCTGGTCCGGCTCACCCACAGCCCCGCCGGTCGCGGCGTGAAGAAGGTGGCACTGGTCGGCAAGGGCATCACGTTCGACACCGGCGGCATCTCCATCAAGCCGGCCGCAGGCATGGAGAACATGACCTCCGACATGGGCGGCGCCGCGGCCGTCATCGCCACCGCGGTCCTGGCCGCGAAGCTGGGCCTGAAGGTCGGCGTCGACGCCTATGCGCCGATGGCCGAGAACATGCCGTCCGCCACCGCGCAGCGCCCCGGCGACGTGCTGACCCAGTACGGCGGCACCACGGTCGAGGTGATCAACACCGACGCCGAGGGCCGGCTGATCCTCGCCGACGCGATGGTCAAGGCATGCGAACAGAACCCGGACTACCTGATCGACACCGCGACCCTGACCGGCGCACAGATGGTCGCGCTCGGCACCCGCACCCCCGGCGTGATGGGCACCGCCGAGTTCCGGGACCGGGTCGCCCGCATCTCCCAGGAGATCGGCGAGAACGCCTGGGCGATGCCGCTGCCGCGTGAGCTGCGCGGCGACCTGAACTCCAAGGTCGCGGACCTGATGAACGTCACCAACAACCGGTGGGGCGGCATGCTCGTCGCGGCCACCTACCTGAAGGAGTTCGTGTCCGAGGGCGTGCAGTGGGCGCACATCGACGTCGCCGGCCCGGCCTACAACACCGGAGGCCCGTTCGGCTACACGCCGAAGGGCGGCACCGGCGTCCCGGTCCGCACGATGATCAGCGTCCTCGAGGACATCGCCGCCAACGGCTAGGCGCTTCGCGCTCGTGCGCGGTTTGCGGGTCCACACACCCACGAACCGCGCACGAGCCGTCAGGCCTCGCGGGCGCGGTTGCGCAGGATTCTCTGCCGAGCGTCGTGGTCGCGCATCCGCTGCGGATAGCCGGTCTTGCGCACGTCGTAGACGGGGATGCGCAGGTCCTCGCCGAGCTTGCGCGCCCCACGCTCGCCGCCGACCGCGCGACGGGTCCACTGCCCGTCGGCCGCGACCAGCACCACCGTCACCGGGGTGACGGTGGTGCGCGGCTCGACGAACGCTTCCACCCCCACATGGGTGCGCGCCCAGTCCGCCAGATGGCGGGCATCGGCACCGCTGGTGCGCTCGTCCCGCCCGCGCCTGCGCCCGAACATCTCGCGCAGTCCCATGGCCCTCACCTCGTCACCTGGCCGACATCGACACATCCTGGACATTGCAGTCTGCCAGCGATTGCTGTGAGGTTCGTGAGGACGATGTGACAAGCCCCTCAGGGGACGCAGGAAATCGATCAATGCAAGGATGAACGTGCACCGCCGCGTGGCCGCCCGGTCGATTGGCTCGTCCACCGCCACCGACCCCGCGACAGCAGCTGTATTGCAGAATGTTTTTCGACCACAAGTCGACCAACTCAACAACCCGAACACAATTGTCGAGGAGTCAAAAGAAATGGCCTTCTCCGTCCAGATGCCGGCTCTCGGTGAGAGCGTCACCGAGGGAACCGTCACTAGGTGGCTCAAGCAGGAGGGAGACACGGTAGAACTCGACGAGCCCCTGCTCGAGGTCTCCACCGACAAGGTCGACACCGAGATTCCCTCCCCCGCTGCGGGCGTGCTGACCAAGATCGTCGCCCAGGAGGACGACACCGTCGAGATCGGCGGTGAGCTCGGCATCATCGGTGGCGCCGACGAGGCCCCCGCTCCGGCTCCGGCCGCTCCCGCCGAGCCCGCCCCTGCCGCTCCGGCTCCCGCGCCCGTCGCGGCCGCTGCACCGGCCCCCGCGGCGCCCGCTCCGGCCGCCGCCGCTCCCGCTGCCCCCGCGTCCGGCACCCCGGTCACGATGCCCGAGCTGGGCGAGTCCGTGACCGAAGGCACCGTCACCCGGTGGCTCAAGGCCGTCGGCGACGACGTCGCGGTCGACGAGCCCCTGCTCGAGGTCTCCACCGACAAGGTCGACACCGAAATCCCCTCGCCGGTCGCGGGCACGCTGCTCGAGATCAATGCGCAGGAGGACGACACCATCGCGGTCGGTGCGCAGCTCGCCGTGATCGGCTCCGGCGCACCCGCCGCCGCCCCGGCGCCTGCTGCTCCGGCTCCCGCGCCCGCCCCGGCTCCGGCGCCTGCTGCTCCGGCTCCCGCGCCCGCCCCGGCTCCGGCGCCTGCTGCTCCGGCTCCCGCGCCCGCCCCGGCTCCGGCGCCTGCCGCTCCGGCTCCCGAGGAGCAGGTAGAGGACAT
>NZ_JBSGGS010000026.1:0-45483 GCF_053604015.1 Rhodococcus sp. NPDC004095 | reverse complement strand
ATTCCGGGCCTGTTCGCGGCCGGTCGCTGCACGTCCGGCGTCTGCGCCGGTGGCTACGCGAGCGGCGCCTCCCTCGGTGACGGCAGCTTCTTCGGACGCCGCGCCGGACAGAGCGCGACCGACGCCTGACGCCTGCGCGAGATCCACGTGCCGCCCACGACCGTTGTCGGTCGCGGGCGGCACGCAGGGTGATGGGGTTGTCAGCCGGACACAGACGTCGGGACCGAGTCGGGATAGACCTGTTCGAACCATCCGCGCTGAGCGGCATCGAACGTGCCCAGTTCCATCGCGCGTCTGCCCCACGCCTTGATCAGATCGAGGAAGCTCGTGACGTCGTAGATGTCCTCCTGCCGGGAGAACTTGCCGTTCCCCGCATAGGTCAGGATGCTCACGTGCGGTGCAGCCCAGCGAGATCCGTCACCCGGGTCGCTCATCACGTTGTCGCACTTGGCGACGATGACACCGCTCGCCTCGTCGATGACGTGGAAGTGTTCGGGGAAGGCGACCGTGTGCGAGCCGGGGAACTGGACCAGGCTGGGCTCGGCCCAACCCCAGATGCCCTCCTTGCCCTCGAGGACCCCCGCCATCTGCTCGTGATACACGACGTCGTCGGTGAACAGCTCGAGAAAGTCCCGCCAGCTCCCCTCACCCGAACCGGCCCGATTCACCGTCGTGAGCCACGTCTGGAATGCCGACTCGAGTTCGTTTCTGCTCCATGCATTTTCGCTCATGAAGCATGTTACGCACCGGGCCGCGCACGAAAATTCACTCCCTCCCGCTCATCGGGAGGCCGCCCGGTCGGGCGGCCTCACAGCCGGGGATCGACCGGCTCGGACTCCAACGCGAGGACAGCGAACACCGCCTGGTGGATCCGCCACAGCGGATCTTTCTTCACCAGCCGGTCGACGGCTTCGAGGCCGAGTGCGTACTCGCGCAGGGCCATCGACTGCTTGTGACCGAGACTCCGGTTCCGGAGTCGTTCGAGGTTCTCCGGCTCGGTGTAGTGCGGCCCGTAGATCAGCCGCAGGTACTCCCGGCCCCGCACCTTCACGCCCGGCTGCACCCGCGATCCGGGCACCAGGTTGGCGAACGGCTTGACCACCATTCCCTCACCGCCCGCCGCGGTCAGCTCCTCCCACCAGGCGACACCGGCCGCCTCGGACTCCGGAGAGATGGTGTCGACGATGATCCGGCGGGTCGTCCGGAACAGGTTCGGCGCCGCCTCGGCCAGGCGGTCCGCGACTGCGAGGTGCCAGCCGTGGTCGCGGTCGGCGTATCCGGTTCCTTCGGTGGCCAGCAGCTGGAACGGGGCGATCTGCACGCCGTCGAGCCCGTCGGTCGGCCAGACGTAGCGCCGGTACGCGTCGACGTACTGCGCCACGTCGTCCGCGCGCCCGTTGACACTCGACTGCAGCGCGGCCACGTCGAGGCCGCGGGACGCTGCCGTCGCCAGCACCTGCGCCCGCGCCACCAGGTCCGTGCGGGCCGCCGCACCCACCGCCGCGTACTGCGACCGCAGCAGGCCTTCCGACTTCGCCGACCACGGCAGCAGCTCCGCGTCGAGTAGCAGCCAGTCGGTGCCGAGTTCGTCCCACAGTCCGGCCGCGGTGACGGCGGCGGCGATCATCTCGACCAGTCGCTGGGTCCGCTCCGGGGCGAACATGCGCCTGCCCGTTCGAGTGTGCACCATCCCGGACAGTCCGTCCCCCACCCCGAACCGCTCGGCGGCGACCCCGGCGTCACGGCACACGAGCGCGACGGCGCGCGAACCCATGTGCTTCTCCTCGCAGATCACCCTGTCCACCTTCGCCTTTCGATAAGCGGCGAAGGCCTCGGCCGGATGTTCGAGCAGGCCCGGCAGCGACGAGGTCGCACACGGCGCCATCGTCGGAGGCAGGTACATCAGCCACTGCGGCGCCGCCGCCCAGCGGCTCATCACCTCGAGCGCACCCGCCGCGTTCTCCGGGCGCACCGAGACGCGTCCGCGCAGCGACGTCTCCACTCCCCCGACTCCCAGGATGTCCGCGATGTCGAGAGCCTGCGGATCACTGTCGGCGACATGCAACGGCCGGATCGGCGGATACCATTCGCGCTGCGCGGGAACCGAAACCACCTCGCGTTCCGGGTAGCGCAACGCGGTGAGGGCACCACCGAAGACGCACCCGGTGTCCAGGCACGCGGTGTTGTTGACCCACCGCACGTCGGGCACCGGCGTGTGCCCGTAGAGCACCATCGCGTCCCCGCGATACTCCTCCGCCCACGGGTAGCGCACGGGCAGCCCGAATTCGTCCGTCTCGCCTGTGGTCTCGCCGTAGAGGGCGAAGCTGCGCACCCGGCCCGACGCCCGGTTGTGGTATTCCTCCTTGAGCCCGGCGTGGGCCACCACGAGCCGTCCCTCGTCCAGCACGAGGTGCGCGACCAGCCCGTCGCAGAACTCCGCGACCCGGCGGCGGAACTCCTCGGTCTCGTTCCCGAGCTGCTCGAGGGTCCGGTCGAGTCCGTGGGTGGCGGAGACCTTACGTCCACGCAGCGCCTTGACCAGTTTGTTCTCGTGGTTGCCGGGAAGGGCCAGTGCATGACCGGCGGCGACCATGCCCATCACCAGGCGCAGCACGCCCGGCGCGTCGGGACCGCGGTCGACGTAGTCGCCGAGGAACAGTGCCGTCCGCCCCTCCGGTGGGCGCGCATCCACCGGCCGACCCGACTCGTCCCGGACGATCTCGTAACCCAGTGTCGTGAGCAGGGTTTCGAGCTCACCGAGGCAGCCGTGAATGTCGCCGACGACGTCGAACGGGCCCCGCAGGTCGCGTCGGTCGCTCCGCAGCGGTCGGCGCAGGATCCGTGCCTGCTCCACCGCGTCGACGCCGTCGAGGACGTGGACGACCTGGAAGCCCTCGCGAGAGAGCCCGCGCATCGAGCGGGTGAGCTGCTGGTGCTGACGCCGCAGCACGGCCCGGTCGAACGCCCGCTCCCCACGCGCGGCGTTGCGTTCGGCGCACACCGGCTCGGGGACGTCCAGCACGATCGCCACCGCCAGCATGTCCTGCGAGCGGGCCAGATCGATCAGCGCGCGGCGGGCTGCCGGCTGCACGCTCGTCGCGTCGACGACGGTCAGCCTGCCCGCGCGCAGCCGCTTGGCCGCGATGAACTCGAGCACTTCGAACGCGTCGGCCGTTGCCGCCTGCGAGTTGGGGTCGTCGCTGACGAGGCCGCGGCAGTGATCGCTCGAGATCACCTCATAGGGCCCGAAGTGCCGGGCGGCGAAGGTCGACTTGCCGGATCCGCTGATGCCGACGAGGACGACCAGCGACGGCTCCGGTATCTCGAGGTCGCTCCGCTCCGGTATCTCCAGATCGCTCATTTACGCCTCCTCCCTTCGCGTGAAGACCGCCATCTGGGTCGGCGCGCCGTGCGCGGTGTCGGGGTCGCCGATCCCGGTGAAGCGGACCTCGTAGCCGTGCGTGTCCGTGATCTCGGCGGCCCAGGTCTCGAATTGCGTTCGGGTGAACTCGAACCGGTGATCCGGATGGCGGAACGCGCCGGGTTCGAGATTCGGGTAGAGCGCGTTGTACTCGGCGTTGGGGGTGGTCACCAGCACGAACCGCGGCCGCATGTCGCCGAAGACCGACCGGACGAGCGCGGGCAGGCGGTCCTCGTCGACGTGCTCGACGACCTCCATCAGCACGGCCGCGTCGAAACCGCGCAGCCGCGCGTCCCGGTAGGTGGCCGACGACTGCAGCACCGAGATCCGCGCACGCTGCCGATCGGGCAGATCGCCGAGTCCGAGACGCCGTTCGGCCCTGCGCAGCGCCGCGTCTCCGACGTCGACTCCGACGATCTCGGTGAACGCCGGCCGGGCGAGCAGCTCCCGCAGCAGCTTTCCCTCACCGCAGCCGACGTCGACCACTCGGGACGCACCCAGGTCCTCGAGCGTCGTCAGCACCGCCTCCTGGCGCAGCTGCGCCAGACTCGCGCTCGGCACCCGCGGTTCACTGACCGGGGTCTCGCCCCCGTCGGCGAGGCGGTCGGTCACCGATGCCACCAGCTCACGCCGGTGCGCCAGATAGCGGGCGGCGATCAGCTCGTGCTCGGGGTGGTCGGCGAGCCATTCGCCCGCCACCCGCACCAGCTTGTCGGCCTCGGCCTCGCCGACCCAGTAGTGCTTGACGTCGTCGAGCACCGGCAGCAGGACGTACAGATGCCGCAGCGCCTCGGACACCGGGAGCGTGCCCTCCAACATCAGGCTCACGTAGTCCGAGTCGCCCCACCGCGGGATCGTCTCGTCCAGCGGCACCGGCGTCGCCGTGACCGCCCAGCCGAGCGGCCCGAACAGCCGGGCGGGCAGGTCGGCGCCACCGCGCGCCGGCGTCACCGGAACCGTGATCGTCAGCGCTACCGGCGAGAGCGGAAGCTCCGGGCGGGAGTTCAGCGTCCCGGCGACGGCCGACTTGAACACCCTCGAGATCGCGACCGCAAGCATCGAGGACGCCGCATAGGGCCGGTCGTTGATGTACTGCCCCAGCGCGAATCCGTCGGTACCGCCGCGGAACGAGCCCCGCGGAGGCACGACCGGATCGATGTCGAGGAGCAGCGCAACGGTGCACCGCGACGCGGACACCTCCGGGTACAGCACGGTCGCGGTGCCCACCGACAACTCGAAGGTCTGGACCCGATCGGGATGCTTGTGCAGGAGGTGGCCGAGATCCGAGGCGTCCGGGAACTCGGCGGTCGCCGTTGCGGTCAGTGTGAAGTGCACCGATCGGACATTACGGGCGGGGTGCCGCTTCCGCGACGCAATTACCGCGTCGCGCGCCTCGTGTCCGATCGGGAACCGGACGGCGGGGAGACCGGCCGTCAGGCCTGCTGGGCCGCCTTCTCCGCGGCCTGCGCCTGCGCGACCTGCTGCGGGGTGAAGCGGATGAACAGGGCCGCGATGCCTGCGATGGCCGCGCACACGGCGCTGCCGACCAGCGCGAAGGTGTAGCCGTTGCCGAGGGCGACGATCTGATCCGCGGTCATCTCCGACACCGAGCCCTTCACGCCGCCGAGCGAGAGGGTCCGTGAGGTGGCCATCGCGCCGACCACCGCGAGCGCGAGCGGCCCGCCGAGGGTCTGCGCGACCTGGGCGATAGCGGCGAGCGGTCCGATCTCGTGCGAACCGACACCGGCGATCGCGCACAGCGGCAGCGGCACCACGGCGAGGCCGACACCGAACCCGATGCCGATGACGGGCACGAACAGGTTGGCCCAGTACGTCGCGGACCCGTCGAGCGTCGACCCGTACAGCAGACCGACGACCATGATCACGGCACCGGCGACGACGAGCCAGCGCGGCTGGATCCGCACGATCAGCTTCGATGCAATCGCGGCGGCGGCGCCGAGGCCGAAGGCGAACGGGATGAACGCCATGCCCGCGCGCAGCGGGCTGTAGCCGAGGATGTCCTGCACGAACAGGGCCACGTAGGCGGCGACGCAGAACATCACCGCGCCGGCGAAGAAGATCGCGACGAACGTGGCGACCCGGTTGCGGTCCCGGAAGAGCGAGAAGGGCAGCAGCGGGTTGTCCGCCCGGCGTTCGACGAACAGGAACGCCACCAGCAACACGATGCCCGCGATCGCGGTCCCGATCACCGCGGCACTGGTCCAGCCCAACTCGGGGCCCTCGCTCATCGCGAACACGATCCCGGTGCAGCCCAGGGTGGCGAGCACCGCGCCGGGGACGTCGAGTGGGAGACGTTCGCTCGCCGTCTCCCGCAGCGCGGTGAACGCGCACGCCACGATCAGCAGGCCGATCGGCACGTTGATCAGGAAGATCAGTCGCCACGACACCTCGGTCAGCGCGCCGCCGATGATCAGTCCGGCGATCGACCCGATGCCGGTCATCGCCGCGAAGATCGCGATCGCCTGGTTGCGAGCCGGGCCTGCGGCGAATGTGGTCGCGACGAGCGCGAGCGCGGTCGGTGACGCCACCGCCGCGCCAGCGCCCTGCAGGAACCGCGCCAGCACCAGCGTGATCTCGTTGAACGCGAGCCCGCACGCCAGCGAGGCGACGGTGAACACCGCCACACCGGCGATGAACATCTTCTTGCGCCCGAACGCGTCCCCGAGCCGGCCACCGAGCAGCATCAGACCTCCGAACGCCAGCGCGTACGAGGTGAGCACCCAGTTGCGGCCGCTGTCGGACAGGCCGAGATCCTGCTGCAGCGGCGCCAACGCCAGGTTCGCGACCGTGCCGTCAAGCACGACCATCATCTGCAGGCCGCTGAGCACGACGATCGCGAGCCCGATCACGCTGGTCGCGGCCGCCTTCCCGGGCGACACGACGGCGGCTTCGGAGGCACGAGAGTCAGACACGGGATTCCACGTTACCGATCGTTTACCGAGAAGCCGGCGACCGGACCGACGACGATGATTGCCGGAGGCCGGATCCCCTCCTCCCGAACCCGCGCCGCGACGGTCGCCAGATCCGCCCGCAGCTCGCGCTGGGACCGGGTGGTGCCCTCCTGGATCACGGTCACCGGAGTCTCGGCGGGACGACCACCCTCGACGAGCACGGCGGCGAACTTCTCGATCCGCTCGACGCCCATCAGGATCACGATGGTGCCCCGCAGCTTCGCGAGCGCCGACCAGTCGGTCAGCGAGTCCGGATGGTCGGGTGCGACGTGCCCGCTGACGACGACGAACTCGTGGGTGACGCCGCGGTGGGTGACCGGGATGCCTGCCGCGGACGGGACCGAGATAGCGCTGGTGATACCGGGGACGACGGTGACCGGGACCCCGGCCGCCGCGCACGCCTCGAGTTCCTCGTAGCCGCGACCGAACACGTACGGGTCGCCGCCCTTGAGCCGGACCACGAACTTGCCTGCCTTCGCGTTCTCGATCAGCGCGGTGTTGATCGCCTCCTGCGCCATCGCGCGGCCGTACGGGATCTTCGCGGCGTCGATCACCTCGACCTGCGGTCCCAGCTCGGCGAGCAGTTCCGGTGGGGCCAGGCGGTCGGCCACGACGACGTCGGCGCGCGCCAGCAGCCGCCGGCCGCGGACGGTGATCAGATCCGGGTCGCCGGGGCCGCCGCCGACCAGCGCGACGCCGGGCGCGTGCGGCTCGTCGTCGATCAGGGTGCCTGCCTGCAGCGCCTCGACGATCGCGGTGCGGACCGCGGCCGAACGCCGGTGCGCGCCGCCGGCGAGCACACCGACCTCGAGACCGTCGAACGAGGCGCTGGCCGGGGTGACGGCGGTGCCCTCGCGGGCGTTGTCGGCTCGGACGCAGAAGATGCGGCGACGCTCTGCCTCGGCGACGATCGCGGCGTTGGTGTCCGGTTCGTCGGTGCAGGCGATCGCGTACCAGGCGCCGTCGAGGTCGCCGTCGAGGTAGTCGCGCAGGTCGGCGGTGATCTGCCCGCCGGTGATCATGCCCTCGACGGCGGGGGTGACGGCGCGGGCGATGACGTGCACCTTCGCGCCGGAGGCGACGAGCAGGCCGAGGCGGCGCTGGGCCACGGTGCCGCCACCGACCACGACCACCTTGCGGCCGGTCAGATTCAGACCGACGAGGTAGTTCGTCTCGTCTGCTGCCACTGCACTTCTCCTTTGTGCGCTTCGCGCCTGTGGGTTCTTGTGGCCCCTGTGCGGACCAGCAGGACTCACAGGAGCGGGTTATCAAACAGTACGGGCGAGCGCGACGGTGACGCCATCGCGGGCACGCTTGCGTATGAGCAGGTCGCCGCCGCCGGAGCCGAGCACCGCGGCCGCCTCCGCGACGCTGGGGGTGCCGACCTCCGCGGCGACCCGATCGGACGGGGTGGGCACCGAGACCGCGGACAGTTCGTCGGCGGTGAAGCCGAGGACCGGGACACCGAGTTCCGCGGCGGCGGTC
The DNA here is from genome assembly GCF_053604015.1 of Rhodococcus sp. NPDC004095. NCBI lineage: Bacteria > Bacillati > Actinomycetota > Actinomycetes > Mycobacteriales > Nocardiaceae > Rhodococcus > Rhodococcus sp. NPDC004095. Next base: position 37,605 of record NZ_JBSGGS010000026.1, on the reverse strand, counting down.
GCCACGGAGGACTCGGCCGCCTTGCGGTCGAGCGTCGCCAGCGCGTGCAGCTCGGCGGGATCGTCGACGATGTCGCTGATCGCGTCCAGCACCGTCTCCGGCCCGATCCCGTCACGCAGGCCGACTCCGACCACCAGGTCACCCATTCGCCAACTCGAACTCTCGTGCGGCAGAGACGAATCGACGGATCGCGTCCGGATGCGCCGCCGGGTGGGTGTGCAGATACGACGCGTGCACTCCCCCGCCGACGAAGCCCTCTCGGCTCGCGGCCCCGCCCGCGCGCCACCCCCATGCCGGCGCCCAGCCCTCGGCGGACTGCGCGGCGAGCGCGGTGCGGTGGAACTCGTGCCCGACGACCCGTTCCCCGGCCTCGAACAGCACCGACGACTCCAACGACACCGCATCCCGGTAGCCGAGCGTGAGCCTCGACCCGAAACCGGCCTCGACGTCGATCACCCGCGACATCGGGTGTCCGTCGAGCGCACGGGTCAGGTACAGCAGGCCCGCGCACTCGGCGTGGATCGGCATTCCGCGGCGGGCCGCCTCCCGCACCGCGGTCAGCAGCGCGGTGTTCGCCGCGAGCGCGGCCCCGTGTTCCTCCGGGAATCCGCCGGGCAGCACCAGCGCCGACGTCCCGGCAGGCAACGCGTCGCGGGCCGGATCGAACAGCTGCACCCGGGCACCGGCCGCCTCCAGCAGTTCGCGGTGTTCGGCGTACCCGAACGTGAATGCGGCGCCACCGGCGACCGCGACCACCGGTCCGCCCGCGACGGGCGACCCGACCTCCGCTTCCGGGTCCCAGGCCGGAGCGGTCACCGTCGCCGACGCCAACGCCCGCACGCCCTCCAGGTCGACGTGCCGGGCGATCAGCGCGGTCATCGCGTCCACCGCGGCGGTCGCGGCGCCGCCGTGCTCGACGGCGGTGACCAGCCCCAGGTGACGGGACGGCACCGCCAGCTCGGCGAGCCGCGGCACCACGCCGAGGACCGGGACACCGACCCTCTCGCACGCCTGCCGCAGCACCTGCTCGTGCCGGGGGCTGCCGACCCGGTTCAGGATCACCCCGCCGATCCGCACCGCGCGGTCGAACGTGGCGAACCCGTGCAGCACCGCGGCCAGGGACTGGCTGTGCCCGCGGGCGTCGACCACGAGGACCACCGGCGCTCCGAGCAGGCCGGCGACCTGCGCGGTGGACCCCTCAGCGGCACCTTCCGGGGCCGGGTCGGCGATCTTGCCGTCGAACAGGCCCATCACGCCCTCGACGACGGCGATGTCGCAGCCCGCGCTGCCGTGGCGGTAGAGCGGCCCGATCCGATCGGCACCGACGAGTACCGGGTCCAGGTTGCGTCCGACCCGGCCTGCGGCGAGACCGTGGTAGCCGGGGTCGATGTAGTCCGGGCCCACCTTGAACGGCGCCACCCGATCCCCCACCGCCCTCAGAGCGCCGATCAAACCCGTTGCGATGGTGGTCTTTCCGCTGCCCGACGCCGGCGCGGCGATGACGACGGCAGGCGCAACCGGCTCCGTCACCACTCGATGCCCCGCTGCCCCTTGCGGCCGGCGTCCATCGGGTGCTTGACCTTCGTCATCTCGGTGACCAGGTCGGCGGCGTCGATCAGTGCCTGCGGCGCGTCCCGGCCCGTGATGACGACGTGCTGGGCGCCGGGCCGGTTGACCAGTACGTCGACCACCTCGTCCACGTCGATCCAGCCCCACTTGAGCGGGTAGGTGAACTCGTCGAGGACGTAGAACTTGTGTTCCTCGGCCGCGATTCGGCGCGCCACCTCTCGCCAACCGTCCAGCGCCACGCGGGCATGATCCTCGTCGTCACCCTTCTTGCGGGTCCACGACCAGCCGTCACCCATCTTGTTCCACTGCACCGGCCCACCGACCCCGGTGCTCTCGTGCAGGTCACCGAGGGCACGGAACGCGGCCTCCTCTCCGACCTTCCACTTCGCGGACTTGACGAACTGGAACACGGCGACGTCGAAACCCTGATTCCAGGCGCGCAGCGCCATCCCGAACGCGGCGGTGGACTTGCCCTTACCGGGGCCGGTGTGCACGGCCAGGACCGGGGCGTTGCGGCGCTGCCGAGTGGTCAGGCCGTCGTCGGGAATGTTCTCGGGGACACCCTTTGGCATACGGAATCTCCTCTACTGGAAGCGAAGTCGGGTCATGCGGCGGCCCGGGTGGGTGGCGGGATCAGGCGGCTGCACGGGTGGGTGGCGGGATCAGGCGGCGGCACGGGTGGGGGGCGGGATCAGGCGGCTGCACGGGTGGGGGGCGGGATCAGGCGGCGGCACGGACGACGCCGGCGACCTGTTCCGCGGACAGTTCGGCGAGCCGGATGCAGGCGCCGCGCAACGCCGTCGCGAGTTCCGCGGCCAGCCCGAGGCGCACCATCCCGGGTTCGCAGTCGACGACCACCGCGGCCACCGACACGTCCGCGAGCAACCCGGCCGCGACCTTCGCCCGCCGAACCGGATCGGCACCGCCGGTGGCGCGGCCGTCGGTCAGCGCGACGACCATCGCGCGGCGCTGCGGGTCACGCACCCGCTCCCGCAACACCACCTCACGGGCTTTCAGGAAGCCCTGCGCGAGTGGGGTTCTCCCACCCGTCCGCAGCGCGCGCAGGCGGCGCACCGCGACGTCGACCGAGGAGGTCGGCGGCAGCACGAGTTCCGCGGTCGCGCCGCGGACCGTGATCACCGCGACCTTGTCCCGCCGCTGGTAGGCGTCGCGCAGCAGCGACACCACCGCACCGGTGACCGCGGACAGCCGGTCCCGCGCGGCCATCGAACCGGACGCGTCGACGACGAACACGATCAGGTTGCCCTCGCGTCCCTCCTTGAGCGCACCGCGGATGTCGCCGGGCGCCAACAGCATCCGGCCGTCCCGGCGGCCACGGGCCACCTGGTGCTCGGCTGCGGCGAACAGGGTGCCGACCAGGTGCAGGCCCCGCCCGGGTTCGGTGGTGGCGCGCACGGTGCGACCGCGCGGTGACCGCGACCGCGAACGCCGGCCGGGGGCGCCCTCGCCGACTCCGGGGACGGTGAGAAGCCGAGTCCGGAACTGCGCGGACGGCGCCCCCACCGGGCGTTCGCCGGCCGTGCCGGGGCCGGGCGGGGCCGGGGCATCGGCCTGCGACGGGTCGGACGGGGCGGGGTCACCGCCGTCGGACTCGGGCTGCGGGGCGCCGCCGCCGGGACCGTCCGGGTCCGGGTCGGGTTCGGGATCGGGTTGCTGCCGGGCCTGCTCGTCGGCGTCACGCATCGCATCGTCGAGCTGCTGTGGGTCCAGGCCCGGTTCGTCGAACGGGTCGCGGCGACGACGGTGCGGCAGCGTGAGTTCGGCGGCGACCCGCACATCCTGCTCGGCGACCTCGGTCGCGCCGCGCCAGGCGGCGTGCGCGGTGGCGGTGCGCGCCAGGACCAGGTCGGCGCGCATACCGTCCACGTCGAAGGACGCGCACAGGGCCGCGATGCGGCGCAGTTCGGTGTCGGGCAGTGCGACCTCGGCCAGCGCGCCGCGTGCGGTGGCGATCCGGCCGGCGGTGTCTGCGTCGGCGGCGGCGTACCGGGCGGCGAACCCGGCCGGGTCGGCCTCGAAGTCGAGTCGGCGACGGATCACCTGCATGCGGACGTCGACGTCGCGGGAGGCGGCGACGTCCACGGCCAGACCGAACCGGTCCAGCAGCTGCGGGCGCAGCTCCCCCTCCTCCGGGTTCATGGTGCCGACCAGCACGAACTTCGCCGGATGGGAGTGCGAGACGCCGTCGCGTTCGACATGGACACGGCCCATCGCGGCGGCGTCGAGCAGCACGTCGACGAGGTGGTCGTGGAGGAGGTTGACCTCGTCGACGTAGAGCACGCCGTCGTGCGCGGCGGCCAGCAACCCGGGCTGGAACGCCCGCTCGCCGTCGCGCAGCACCTTCTCCAGGTCGAGGGACCCGACGACGCGGTCCTCCGTCGCACCGACCGGAAGCTCCACCAGGCGGGCCGGGGTGCCGGAGGACGTCGGGGGCAGCAGTGCGGCGAGGGCGCGGACCACCGTGGACTTGGCGGTGCCCTTCTCGCCGCGGACCAGCACGCCACCGATGCCGGGATGCACCGCGCACAGGGTCAACGCCAGACGCAGCTGGTCCTGGCCGACGATCGCACTGAACGGGAAGCCCGGCTCGGCAGCCGAACCCTGTTGCGGCACGGCGGCCGAATCATGTTGCGCCACGGCGACACTCCCCTCACTCCCCGGTCTCCACGCCGGGGGTCGGACGAAAGGTTCCGCCGCCGCGGCGATCTGACTTCGGACGCGCTCATGGGCCTGCGTCCGTCACAGTGGCGGGACCGTGCCTGATTCACACAGGACTTCCCCGCGGCGGAGAACATCGATGTTCGGTGCCGACTCTATCCGGTGAGACGACACCGGCCGCCACCTGGCCCGGACGGGCAGGTGACGGCCGGTTGGGGATCCGACGGATCAGGCCGAGGCGGCTGCGGCGACCTCGGCGGGCGCCTCCAGCTCGAGAGCCTTGTTGCTCCAGTCCCACACCTCGCGGAACAGGGACTCGTTGTCCGACAGCTTCAGGCCCAGTGACGGAACCATCTGCTTGAGCTGCGGCTCCCACGCGGTCCAGCGGTCACCGAAGCAGCGCTGCAGGACGTCGAGCATTGCGGGGACCGCGGTCGACGCACCGGGCGAGGCACCGAGCAGGCCCGCGATGGTGCCGTCGGCCGCGTTGATGACCGCGGTGCCGAACTCGAGCACGCCACCGTTGCCCTTCTTGCGGATCACCTGCACGCGCTGGCCCGCGGTGATCAGTTCCCAGTCGCCGCCGGTCGCGCGCGGCACGAACTCGCGAAGGGTCTCGATGCGGTCGTCGGCCGACTGCAGCAGCTCACCGATGAGGTACTTGGTCAGGCCAAGCTCGGTGACGCCGACGCCGAGCATGGACATCAGGTTGTTCGGCTTGATCGAGCCGGGCAGGTCGGTGACCTTGCCGTTCTTGAGGAACTTCGGGGACCAGCCTGCGTACGGGCCGAACAGCAGGCCCTTCTTGCCACCGATGACACGGGTGTCGAGGTGCGGGACCGACATCGGCGGCGCACCGACGGCGGCCTTGCCGTAGACCTTGGCGTTGTGCTGGTCGATGAGCTCGGGGTTGGTGCAGCGCAGGAACTCGCCGGAGACCGGGAAGCCACCGAAGCCCTTGGCCTCGGCGATGCCGGACTTCTGCAGCAGGTGCAGCGCTCCGCCGCCGGCGCCGACGAACACGAACTTCGCGTTCACGGTCTTCTTGTCGCCGGTCCGCTGGTTGACCACCTTGAGCGTCCAGCTGCCGTCGGACTGCTTGGTGATGTTGCGCACGTCGTGACCGAAGTACACGCTCCCGCCGGTCGCGCCGATGTTGCCGAGGAGCTGCTTGGTGAGGGCGCCGAAGTCGACGTCGGTGCCACCCTCGGTCCAGTTCAGGGCGACGGGGTCGGAGAAGTCACGACCCTTGGCCATCAGCGGCAGCCGCTTGGTGAACTCGTCCGGGCGCTCGGTGTACTCCATGCCCGCGAACAGCGGGTGGCCGGCGAGGGCGTCGTAGCGGGCCCGCAGGTACTTCACGTTCTCAGCCCCGTGCACGAAGCTCACGTGCGGGATCGGGTTGATGAACTCCTTGGGCTCGGTCAGGATGCCGGCCTCGATCGCGTACGACCAGAACTGGCGCGAGACCTGGAACTGCTCGTTGACGTTGACGGCCTTGGTGATGTCCACCGAGCCGTCCTTGTTCGCAGGCGTGTAGTTGAGCTCGCACAGCGCCGAGTGTCCGGTGCCGGCGTTGTTCCACGGGTCGCTGCTCTCGGCAGCGGCGGCGTCGAGTCGCTCGAACACGCTGATCGACCAGTCCGGCTGCAGCTGCCGGAGGAGCGCTCCGAGCGTGGCACTCATGATGCCCGCACCCACGAGAACTACATCGGTCTTGGTCTGTACCGCGGTGTTGTCTGACACTGGAGAATCGACTTCCTTGTCCATTGGCAGCGGCAGTCGCGCCGACTGCCCGCGCATAGGTTACCTGCGCGTATGAGCAGGGTTTACCTCGCCTCAATTGTGCGCCCCCGGCCGGTCACGAACGACCATTACGATTGTGATTTGTGACTACCTGGGTGCCGGACCTCCTCGGTGACGGCTACGAACAGACGACTCTGCCCCTCGGCGACGACCCCGACGGCGAGGGCGAGGTGGTCGCGACGCTGGTCCGGTACCGCCCGGCGGGCGCGACCCCACGGCGTCGCGCCGTGCTCTACCTGCACGGATTCACCGACTACTTCTTCCAGACGCACGTCGCCGAGCACTTCCACGACCGCGGCTACGACTTCTACGCACTCGATCTGCGCAAGTGCGGCCGGTCACGACGCCCGGACCAGACCCCGCATTTCGTGACGGATCTCGCACTGTACGACGCCGAGCTGGACTGGGCGCTGGAGACGGTCCGCGAGCAGACGCACGGCGGTTCGGTGTTGTTGACCGGGCACTCGACGGGCGGCCTGATCCTGCCGCTGTGGCTGGACCGGGTGAACCGCCGCCCCGGCGGCAGCACCGGCGCCGGCATCGCCGGCCTGATCCTCAACAGCCCGTGGTTCGACCTGCAGGGCCCGTCGTACGTGCGCAGCGCGGGCACGGTCGCGATCCGGACCGTCGGACGACTCAAGGACAGGCTCGAACTCAAGCAACCGCCGATCGACGTGTACGGCCGCACCCTGCACCGCAGTCACGGCGGCGAGTGGGACTACGACCTCGAGTGGAAGCCGTTGCGCGGCTTCGGGGTCACGTTCGGATGGCTGCGCGCGGTCCGGCGGGCGCAGGCCCATCTGCACCACGGGCTCGACATCGGGGTGCCGTCGCTGATCCTGCGGTCGAAGTCGACCCACTACTCGATGCGGTACACCGAGAAGTCGGAGGTCGCGGACCTGGTGCTCGACGTCAAGCAGATCGCGCGCTGGGCCGGATGCCTCGGCGACCGCACCACGATCGTCCCGATCGAGGGAGCCCGGCACGACGTGTTCCTGTCCCGGGAGGTGCCGCGCAAGCAGGCGTTCGACGAGGTGGACCAGTGGCTGGGCTGGCTCGAAGCGCAGGGCGTCCCGGAGGGACAGGGCATCTCGGAAGGACAGGGCGCGTGACGCACTTCGACCTGGCGATCATCGGATCCGGTTCCGGCAACACCATTCTCGACGAGAGGTTCGCGGACCTGAAGGTCGCGATCTGCGAAGGCGGCACCTTCGGCGGCACCTGCCTGAACGTGGGGTGCATCCCGACGAAGATGTTCGTCTACGCAGCCGAGGTCGCCCGTACCGTGCGCGACGCCGCCCGGTACGGCGTCGACGCCCACGTCGACAAGGTGCGCTGGCCCGACATCGTGGGCCGGGTCTTCGACCGGATCGACCCCATCTCGGCGGGCGGCGAACGCTACCGCCGCGACGAGAACCCGAACACCACGCTGTTCTCCGGCTACGCCACCTTCACGGGTCCGCGGACGATCAGCACCGGCACCGGCGAGGTGATCACCGCGGACCAGGTCGTGATCGCGGCCGGGTCGCGGCCGATCATCCCCGACGAGGTCGCCCGCAGCGGCGTCCCGTACGTCACCAACGACGACATCATGCGGCTGCCCGAACTCCCGGGGCACCTGGTGATTCTCGGCAGCGGATTCATCGCATCCGAGTTCGCGCACGTGTTCTCGGCCCTCGGCAGCCGGGTGTCGATCATCGGGCGCGGCGAGCGTCTGCTGCGCGACCTCGACGCGGACGTCTCCCAGCGGTTCACCGACCTCGCGCGCGGCAAATGGGATGTGCACCTGGGCAATCCGGCCGTCGAGGTGCGGGGCCGCGAGGGCGCCGTGGAGGTCGTGCTCGCGGACGGCACCGTCGTCGCAGGCGACACCCTGCTCGTCGCGACCGGTCGCACCCCGAACGGCGACCGGCTCGGCGCCGAGACCGCCGGCATCGAGGTGGACGCCCTCGGCCGGGTGACCGTCGACGAGTTCCAGCGCACCACCGCGGAGGGTGTGTTCGCGCTCGGCGACGTGTCGTCACCGCACCAGCTCAAGCATGTCGCCAACCACGAGGCCCGGGTGGTGCAGGCGAATCTGCTGCGCGACGCCTGGAGCGAGGGCGCCGACCTGGTGCGGACCGACCACCGGTTCGTCCCGTCGGCGGTGTTCACCGATCCGCAGATTGCCTCTGTCGGGCTCACCGAGGAACAGGCCCGCGAGCGGGGCCTGGACGTCTCGGTGAAGGTGCAGCGGTACGCCGACGTTGCCTACGGCTGGGCGATGGAGGACGACGAGGGCCTGTGCAAGGTGATCGCCGACCGCGGCACCGGGCAACTGGTGGGCGCGCACGTCATCGGCGCACAGGCGTCGACCGTGATCCAGCCGTTGATCCAGGCAATGAGCTTCGGCCTGCCCGCCCGGGAGATGGCGCTGGGCCAGTACTGGATCCATCCCGCCCTGACCGAGGTCGTCGAGAACGCCCTCCTCGGCCTGAGCTGAAAGTGTGTGATTCCTCCCGGGTTCCGGGAGGAATCACACACTTTCCGCGAGCCCACGCGCCGCGGCGCCGCTGACCCGTACCCGGATGTCGTCGAGGTCGACCTCGTTACCTGCGGTGCTGCGCACCTCCACGCTGATCGGCTCGCCGGTCTCGTCCTCGACGAGCTGCAGCGGCCCGCGGCCGTCCTGCAGGTACTTGTCGCCCCACTGCATGAGCGCGATCACCGCAGGCAGCAGATCCCGGCCCATGTCGGTGAGCACGTACTCGTAGCGGGTGCGCTGCCCGGGCTCGCGGTAGGGACTCTTGGCCAGCAATCCCGCCTGCACCAGGTCCTTCAACCTGGCCGACGCGACGGCGTCCGTGATCCCCACCCGCTGGGCGAAGTCGTCGAAGCGCGTGGTGCCGTAGTACGCCTCGCGCAGCAGCAGGATCGCCGAGCGGGTCCCGACGACGTCCATGGCCCGCTTGATCGAGCAGCGATCGCCCGCCTCCCATGCCGAGCGGTCCGCGAGGGGTCCCTGCAGCTTCATCGCCATGCCCCCAGACTACTGACTTACGAAAACCATAGCCAGACTCCGCCCGATCTGGGTATGGTTTTGCATAGCTAGATGGTTTGCACTGGTGGACCGAGCGTCAGGACCCGACCGGGCGCTCACGAGCGAGAAGGACACACGATGAGGGACGCAGTGATCGTCGAGGCCGTCCGCACTCCCCTGGGCCGAGGCAAGGCGACGGGTGTGCTGCACGACGTACACCCCGTGGACCTGATGGCCCACAGCCTCCGCGAGGTGGTCCGACGCAGCGGTGTCGACGCAAGCCTGATCGACGACGTCATCGGCGGCGTGGTCAGTACGGTCGGCGAGCAGGGCGCGAACGTGACCCGCCGCGCGGTGCTGGCGGCCGGGTACCCCGAGTCGGTACCCGCCACCACGGTCGACCGGCAGTGCGGCAGCAGTCAGCAGGCGGTCCACTTCGCGGCACAGGGAGTGATCTCGGGCGCGTACGACATCGTCGTCGCGACCGGGGTGGAATCCATGAGCCGGGTGCCGATGGGCTCGAGCATGCTCGGGACCACGGACCCGAGCGGAATCGCCTTCGCCGAGCGCTACCCCGAGGGTCTGGTACCGCAGGGCATCAGTGCCGAACTGATCGCCGCGCGCTGGGGCATCTCCCGCACACAGATGGACGAGTTCGCGCTCGCCAGCCACGCCAAGGCGGCGGAGGCCACCAAGAACGGACTGTTCGACGCCGAGATCGGTGCCGTCGGCGAGGTCCGCACCGACGAGGGCATCCGGGTCGGCAGCACACTCGAGACCATGGCGGGTCTGCGGTCCGCCTACTACGACGAGGCGATGGCCCGCAGGTTCCCCCAGATCGGATGGAACGTCACGGCGGGCAACGCGAGCCAGGTCACCGACGGCAGCGCCGCGCTGCTGATCACGACGAGCGAACGTGCCGGACAACTCGGACTCACACCGCTCGCCCGGATCCACAGCGTCGCGGTCGCCGGCGACGATCCGCTCTACATGTTGACCGCGGTCGTCCCCGCGACCCGCAAGGTGCTCGACCGGGCGGGACTCACCGTCGACGACATCGATCTGTTCGAGGTGAACGAGGCGTTCGCCTCGGTCGTGCTCGCCTGGGAGCAGGAGACCGGCGCCGATCCGAGCAGGGTCAACGTCAACGGCGGCGCCATCGCGCTCGGTCATCCGCTCGGCGCCAGCGGGGCACGTCTGATGACCACGATGGTTCACGCGCTCCGTGACCGCGGCGGACGCTTCGGCCTCCAAACCATGTGCGAAGCAGGCGGACTGGCGAACGCAACCATCATCGAACGCCTGTGAGCCCACGCTCCGCGGGCGGGGTCACCCCCGTCCGCGGAGCCACCGCGGCGGCCGACTCCGGCCGTCACCCGATGAGAGGAAACCATGAACATCGAAGGACGCACCGTGCTCGTGACGGGCGCGACCGGAGGCCTCGGCCGGGAATTCGTCGGCCAGTTCCTCGCCCGCGGGGCGCGCCGCGTGTACGCCGCGGCGCGGCGCGATCACGACTGGCACGACGATCGGATCGTCCCCATCCACCTCGACGTCACCGACCCCGCGTCGGTCCGGTCGGCCGCCGCCGCGGCACCGGACGTGGACGTGATCGTGAACAACGCCGGGATCACCGGCGCCCCCTCGCTTCTCGCCTCACCGATCGACGAGATCCGGAACACGTTCGAGACCAACGTGTTCGGGCCGCTCGAGTTGGTTCGTGCCCTCGCCCCCACTCTTGCGCGGAACGGAGGAGGAGCGGTGATCGACCTGCACTCGATCCTGAGCTGGCTGGCCACGCCCGGGGCCTACAGCCCGTCCAAGGCCGCCTTCTGGGGACTGACGAACGCGCTGCGGCTCGAGCTCGAGGGACAGGGGACCCAGGTGCTCGGCGCCCACCTCGCCTACACCGACACACCGATGATCGCGCACCTCGACGTTCCGAAATCGGACCCGGCCGTCATCGTCTCCCGCATCCTCGACGCCCTCGAGGACGGGGCGGAGGAGGCGATCGCCGACGAGGTGACGGCGGGACTGCGGGCGGTGCTCGCGACCGCGACCACCGGACGGATCCCGAGCAACGCCTGAGCGGCCGCGCCACCGGTGCGTGATCTCACCCCGGTCGGGGTGAGATCACGCACCGCGCGTCAGCGCCGGTGGTCCAGCGCCCGAACGGCGCGGTCACCGATCGACTGCAGGATCTGCACCACGACCACGAGCACGACGACCGCGACGAGCAGCACCGGCGTGTTGAACCGCTGGTAGCCGTAGACGATCGCGAAGTCGCCGAGGCCGCCGCCGCCGATCACGCCGGCCATCGCCGAGTACCCGACGAGCAGCACCACGGTCAGGGTCGCGCCGGCGATCAGCGCCGACAGTGATTCCGGCAGCAGCACCTTGCGCACGATCTGCCCGTTGGTCGCGCCCATCACCTGGGCGGCCTCCACCCGTCCGACCGGGACCTCGCGCAGCGCCGCCTCGACGACGCGCGCGTAGAACGGAATCGCGCCGATCGTCAGCGGCACGATCGCGGCGGTGGGGCCGATCGCGGTGCCGACGATCAGACGCGTGGTACCGATCAGGGCGATCATCAGGATCAGGAACGGCAGCGAGCGGAACACGTTGACGACGGCGCCGAGCACCGAGTTGACCGCGCGCTGCGGCCACAGACCGCCCGGCGACGTCACGTGCAGCACCACACCGAGCACGATGCCGCCGATCACGGTGAGCACGAACGAGATCGACACCATGTACAGGGTCTCGAGGGTCGCGTCCCACACCTCCGGCAACGAATCCTGCCAGGACAGCTTGTTCATGCGGTCAACCCCTCGATCCCGCTCTCGGCACCCCACGCGAGGGTGACGTTGGGCTGCGCGTCGACGAACGCCTCGACGTCCGCGCGGTCCACTTCCGGCCCGAACCGCAGCCGCAGCCGGCCGACGGTGACGCCGGCGACCGGTTCGACCCGGCCGCCGACGACGGCGATGTCGGCGTCGAGTTTGCGGATCAGCTGCGCCAGCCACGGGCCGTGGGCGTCGTCGCCGATGGTGGTCACCAGCGCGGTGTCGGCGCCCTCGCCCGCCGACAGGTCGTCGCCGACCGGCAGGATCGCCGCGCCCAGCGCCGAATCGGGGTCGGCGACCAGGTCGAGGATCTTCCCGGACTCGGCGATCCGCCCGTCCTCGAGCCGCGCCGCGGAGGTGCAGATGCGGCGCAGCACGCCGAGTTCGTGGGTGATGAGCACGACCGTGACGCCGATCGTGCGGTTCAGTTCCGCGAGCAGGTCGAGCACCTGGTCGGTGGTCTCGGGGTCGAGCGCGCTGGTGGCCTCGTCGCACAGCAGCACGTCGGGCTCGGACGCGAGCGCGCGGGCGATGCCCACCCGCTGCTGCTGCCCGCCGGACAGCTGCGACGGGAACGACTGCTCCCTGCCCGCGAGGCCGACCAGCTCGATGAGCTCGTCGGCGCGGGCCCGGCGCTGCGCGCGGTCGAGCCCGGCCAGTTCGAGCGGGAACTCGATGTTCGCGCGCACGGTCCTCGAGTGCAGCAGGTTGAACTGCTGGAACACGGTCCCGATGCGGCGGCGCGCCTGCCGCTGACCGGCCCCGGTGAGCCGGGACAGGTCGTCACCGCGCAACACGATGCGGCCGCTGGTGGGCCGTTCCAGGAGGTTCAGGCAGCGCAGCAGCGTCGACTTGCCCGCACCGGACGGCCCGACGATGCCGAAGATCTCGCCTTCGCCGATCTCCAGGTCGATCCCACGCAAGGCCGAGACCTCCCCCGCGCCACCGGCTGCGGGGAAGGTCTTGACCAGGTTCTCGACGGTGATCATCAGTTCGCGGGGTGGACCGGGACGACGGAGCCGGAGTAGTTCTCCTGGATCCACGTGGCGGTCTCCGGCGAGACGAGGGCCTCGGCGAGTGCCTGGACGCCGGGATCGTTCTCGTCGGCCGCGCGGACGACGAACAGGTTCGCGAACGGGTTGTTCTCCACCTTCTCGGAGAGCAGGGCGTCCTCGGCCGGGGTCAGGCCGGCCTCGATGGCGTAGTTGGAGTTGATGATCGCGGCGGTGATCTGCGGGTCGCCGAGGTTGCGGGCGATCTGGGAGCGTTCGATCTCGACGAACTTCAGGTTCTTCGGGTTGGCCTTGATGTTCGCCTGCGTGACGACAGACAGATCGGCCTCGGCGAACGGCTTGTCCATCTGGATCAGGCCGGCCGACTCGAGCAGGTAGAGGCCACGCGCGAAGTTGGTGGTGTCCTTGGGCAGTGCGATGGTCGACCCGTCGGCCAGCTGGTCGACGGCGGTGATCTTCTCCGAGTACAGGCCCATCGGCTCGAGGTGGACGTCGGCGACGGAGACGAGGTCGCTCACACCCTTCTGCTTCTGCCAGTCCGCCAGGTACGGGGCGTGCTGGAAGTAGTTCGCCTGAACGTCGCCCGCGACGAGCAGTTCGTTCGGGTCGATCTCGCCGGTGACAGGCTTGATGTCGAGCTTGACGTCGCCGAGGACGCCCGAGTCGGCGATGTGCTCGAGGATCTCCACGTGCGGCGTGCTGGAGGCGGAGACCACCAGCGTCTCGGCGTCACCACCCGACGAGCAGGCGGCCAGGCCCGCGGTGAGCAAGGCGGCTGCGGAGAGAACAGCGGTGCGGCGCAAGAACATTGAGGGGTACCTTCCGGGTGGGTGGTGATGGATCAGCCGCGCAGGGCGGGCAGGTCGAGCAGGTCGCGGTGGTACCGCTCGGTGACGTTCGGATGCGCGCGCAGGCGCGACTTGAGGGCATTGAGGCCGTACCGGGCGTGCAGGGTGCCGCCGTGCTGATCCGGCCCGACACCGGCCGCCTCGGCCGCGAGCTCCGGCGAGAGCGGCACGGCCGGGAGGGCCTGGTCGTAGCCGGGATTGAGGAAGAACGGCAGCGAGACGCGGTCGGTGCCCGCGGCAGGCGGCAGCACCCGGTGCACGGTGGCCTTGAGGTAGCCGCCGGTGGCGACCTCGAGCAGCTCGCCGATGTTGACGAGGAAGTGCCCGGGGATCGGGTCGACGTCGAGCCAGGCGGTCCCGCCGTCCGGGGTGCCGGTCTCCACCTGGAATCCGCCGCTGGTGGGTTCGGGGTACAGCAGGGTCAGGGCTCCGACGTCCTTGTGGCTGCCGACGCCCTGGTCGGTGACCGAGCCGTCGTGGCCGGGGTACCGGGCGATCTTCAGCAGCGGATCGGGGTCGGCGAACGCGGCGTCGAAGAAGTCCGCCGGGGCGCCGAGCGAGACGGCCCAGCCCCGGATCAGCCGCAGGCCCGCGTCCTGGGCCTGCGCCATCCACTCCAGCGCCAGGTCACGCAGCTGCGGAACCCGGGTCGGCCACAGGTTCGGTCCGTGCAGCACGTCCCACGGGCGGGCGGGGTCGATCGGGTCCACCGCGGCGCGCTCGGGTCCGATGTCGAGCTGCTCGCGCCAGTCGATGTAGCCCTGAGTGCGCTCGCCGCCGATCCGGGTGTAGCCACGGAACTGCGGCGAGTTGCTGTTCTCGATCTCCAGCTTGTCCGCCTCGGGCAGCGCGAAGAACTCACGGGCCGACGCGATCAGGTCGTCGGTGAGCTGCTGCCCGATGCCGTGACCGGTCAGGTAGAAGAAGCCGATCTCGTGCGTGACCTGGCGGAGCGCGTCGACGTCGAGGTTCTCCAGATCGATGATCGGGAGCGTTCGGGCGGACATGGACTGGTCCTTTCCCCACGGGCACCGGGCAATGACTGCGCTGCGACGAATCGGTGCCCGGTGGGAATTTCACGCGGGAAGATGGCGGCACGGTCACTCGATGTGACGGCGCGCGGGATCTCGTCTCAGCGGCGGTGCATTCGACAACAACCGCCACGCATCAGCGTCGTGGTGACAGTTGCTGCATGGCCGCGCATCGTGGTCCTTCCCGGACGAGATCGTTACCGCCGCGTAGCAGTCGGCGTGACTGCAGGCTAACGCGCAAGCGGTTGAGAGTTCAAATCACGCGTATACGCGCGGCGACGAGCGGTGACATCCGTGAGACGAGCGGTCAGAGCCGCCCGGACAACCGCTCGAGCCGGTCCAGGCTCGCCCCGTCCAAGCCGACGATCCGCACGGACTTCCCGCGCGCGGCGTACTTGTGCGAGACCGCGTCGAGGGTGGCAACGGTGGACGCGTCCCACACGTCGGCCTCGGACAGGTCGATCACCACCGAGTCGGGGTCGCCGGCGTAGTCGAACCGGTGCACGAGGTCGTTGCTCGACGCCCAGAACAGTTCGCCCGACACGCGGTAGGTCCGCTCGCCCTCGCCGTCGGCGACATCGATGTCCGTCAGGTGCGCCACCCGGCGCGCGAAGGCGACCATCGCAGTCAGCACGCCGAGGACGACGCCGACGGCGAGGTTCTCGGTCGCGAGGGTGCCGACGACCGTCACCACCATCACCAGGGTCTCGCTGCGCGGCATCAGCCGCAGGGTGCGCGGGGCGACGCTGCGCCAGTCGAAGGTGGTCACCGCGATCACCACCATCACCGCGACGAGCGCCGCCATCGGAATCGCGCCGACGACGTCGCCTGCGGTCACGCAGAGCACCAGCAGGAACGCCCCGGCCAAGAAGGTGGAGATGCGGGTGCGGGCCCGGCCCTCCTTCACGTTGACCATGGTCTGGCCGATCATCGCGCACCCGCCCATGCCGCCGAAGAGCGCGCCGGCCATGTTCGCCACACCCTGCCCCCAGGACTCGCGGGTCTTGTCCGAGGGCGTGTCGGTGATGTCGTCGACGAGTTTCGCGGTGAGCAGCGACTCCAGCAACCCGACCAGGGCGAGGCCGAGGGCGAACGGCGCGACGATCGTCAGCGTGTCCCACGTCCAGGGCACGTTCGGGATCATCCACGTCGGCAGTCCCGACGGGAGCTCACCCTGGTCGGCGACCTCGGGCACATCCATGTGGAACAGGGCGACGACCCCGGTCAGGACGACGATCGCGATCAGTGGCGCCGGCACCGCCTTCGTCAGCTTCGGGATGAACACCACCATCGCGATCCCCGCGGCGACGAGCGGATACACCAGCCACGGCACGTCGAACAGGTGCCGCAGCTGGGCACTGAAGATGAGGATCGCGAGAGCGTTGACGAAGCCGATCATCACCGACCGCGGAATGAAACGCACCAGCCGCGCGAGACCGGCGACGGCGAACAGGATCTGCAGCCCGCCGGCCAGCCACACCGCCGCGATCAGGTAATCGATGCCGTGCGACGCGACGAGTGGCGCCACCACGAGCGCAGTGGCGCCTGCGGCCGCCGAGACCATCGCGGGCCTGCCGCCGACGAACGCGATCGTCATCGCCATGACACACGAGGTGTACAGCGCCACCTTCGGATCCACACCCGCGATCACCGCGAACGAGATCACCTCGGGAATCAGGGCCAGCGCCGTCACGAGCCCGGCGAGGGCCTCCGTGGTCAGCCGCCGCGGCGAACGCAGGGCCGAGCGGACGGAGGTGACGCGGAAGGGGGCGGAGACGCTGTCGAGCACCGGCAGAGTCTAGTGCGGCGCGCGTTCGAGTCGCCCGCGGCCGCCGGCGAGGGCGCCCCCACGACAGCTCCGGAGGGCCGGCGGGATTTCGCTACGGCTTCTCGAAGTAGGCGACGATGGAGTTGATCAAACCCTCGCGAGCATCGTCGAGGTCTCCGTACGTACCCAATGTGCGTTCGGAGGCGAGTCCTCGCATGGCCGCCGGGAGCAGGGCCGCGATCTGACGGATCCGCACCCTGTCGATGCCGAGACCGGCGAAGGCCCGTTCGCACGCCTGATCCCAGCTCGGCCTCCATGACGCGAGCTCCGCCGCGGTGAGCGGATACGCGCGTTCGAGTTCGGCGGTGTCCCGCGGCAGGGCGGCCCGGAGATTCTCGATGGCAAGCGATTCCGGGGAACGCAGACCGACATACATGGCATCGATCAGCGCGGCGACTCGCTCGCGCACAGGTCCATCGGGTTTTGCGCTCGCGGGGAGGTCACCGCGCTGCTCTGCGGTGTGCCTCAGCACCGCAGCCCACAGGCCGTCGATGTCGCCGAACTGGTACTTCACCACACCCCAGGTCGCGCCAATATCCCGGGCGATGCGGTTTCCCGACACCGCTGCGGGGTCGCCGCTGGCCAGCGACGAGATCGCCGCCTTGATCATGCTCTCGCGCGTGGCCGCCCCGCGTTTGTTCACGCGGCGACCCGGTGCGGCTGCTACCTCCGACATCGGCTCATGGTAACGCGCTCCCAAAGCTTTCAAAGAACCCTCTTGTATTGTTTCACAGAGGGTTCTACCCTTCTGCGTGTCGTCGGTCGCGGACCGCTCTCGAAGCCCCGGCGGCAATTCGGCTCACGACCCCGCGATGGTGGAGGAGTTCTCGTATGGCGCACACGCCGTTGTCGATGGAGCCCACCGGCTGGTTCCAGGTCGCCTGGTCGGCCGAGATCCGAGTCGGTGATGTGCGCAAGATGAAGTACTTCGGCCGGGAGATGGTCGCGTGGCGATCGACATCGGGCACCGTTGCCGTGTTCGACGCGTACTGCGAGCACCTCGGTGCCCACCTCGGGTACGGCGGGCACGTCGAAGGCGAGAGTCTCGTGTGTCCGTTCCACGGATGGGAATGGAACCGTGAGGGCCGCAATGTGTGCATCCCGTACGAGAATGCACCGAACAAGGGTCGCCGCATCCGCAGCTATCCGGTCGTCGAACGCAATGCGGCGGTGTGGATCTGGTACGACATCGACGGCCGGCCTCCGCACTTCGAGGTCCCCGACATGTTCGAGGCCTTCGGGGACGACAAGACGGCCGCGGACTACCACCAGCCCTTCCCCTCCGCCACATTGTTCCGCGAGCAGCTGGAGATTCACCCGCAGTACATCATGGAGAACGGGGTGGATTTCGCGCACTTCAAGTTCGTCCACAAGACGCCGTTCATGCCGGAGTTCACCCGCCACGACTTCTCCGGCCCCGTCTCCTACGTCGATTTCACCATCGCCTTCGACGAAGGCGCGACCCTCGAAGAGGCCACCAGCGGCGTGGAATCCATCAATGCGGGGCTCGGCTGCTCGATCACCAAGAGCTGGGGAATGGTCGACAATCGCACCATGCCGGCGGTGACACCGGTCGACGAGCACACCTCCGACGTGCGTTTCACCGTCTGGATCGGGCGCAGGCACGGTGAAGACGGCCCCGAGATCACCGAGTACGGCAAGACGATGGCCAGGTTCGTGATCGAACAGTTCGAGGCCGACATTCACATCTGGGCACACCAGCGCTACTCCGACCCACCGGCTTTGTCGCAGAAGGAATACCAGGGATTCAAGGCGCTTCGCGAGTGGGCGACGCAGTTCTATCCCGACAGCGAGCACCGTCTTCAGTTCGCCAACCCGACAGAAGGGCATCAGCAGCGATGAGCACCGACAACAAGATTCGCGTGTTCCAGGTCGCCACCGGAAACCTGGGCACGGAAATGATCGGCCGTATCCGGAACCACCCGGATCTGGAGTTGGTCGGCCTGCACTGCTATTCGCCGGACAAGATCGGCCGCGACGCCGGGGAGATCGTCGGCCTCGATCCGATCGGAGTGATCGCCACCGGCTCGGTCGAGGACATCATCGCGGCACACCCGGACGTACTCACCTTCCACGGAGTGTTTCCCGACGAGGACCTGTACGAAAAGGTCCTCGAAGCCGGGATCAACATCGTCACCACTGCCGACTGGATCACCGGCCACCACCGCGACACCAACCATCCCCACCCGTCGGGCAGGAAGGTCAGCGAGGTCATTGCCGCAGCGTGCGAGCGCGGCAACGCCACCTTCTACGGGACCGGCATGAACCCCGGGCTATGCCAGATCCTCGGCATCGTCCACTCCGCCGACGTCGCCGACATCGAGAACGTCACCGTCATCGAATCGGTCGACGTGTCCTGTCACCACTCGGTCGACACCTGGAAGGCCGTCGGCTACGGCCGGCCGGCCGACGACCCGACCATTCCGGACTCGCTCCACAAGTACACCGCTGTGTTCGCCGACTCGGTCCACTTGATGGCCGATGCGTTCGGGCTCGTTCTCGACGAGGTCAAGTTCAGCTACGAGCTCGGCGCATGCACCAAGGACGTCGACCTGGGCTGGTATCACCTGCCCAAGGGGTCGCTCGGCGCCAACTACATCAAGTACCAGGGCATCGTCGACGGTGTCTCACGCGTCGAGACGCACCTGGAGTGGCAGATGACCCCGCACACCGATCCGGCATGGAACATCAAGGGCTGCTACATCACCCAGATCACAGGCGACCCGAACGTCTACAGCAGGCACATGATCTACCCGCGAAAAGGCTTCGACATGTCCAACCCGGAGAACTTCGCCTCCATCGGCATGACCGTCACCGGCCTTCCGGCCCTGAACTCGCTCCGATCGGTGGTCGACGCACCTGCCGGAATCATCACCAGCGCCGATCTCCCGCTCCGCGCGTTCGCCGGCCGATTCAAGCTCTGAGCGCGGCGGTGCAGCCCACGGTTCGGCACCGGGTCCGGGCGGCCACCGTGGAGGCATGTGACATGTGAGCCCGCCGGCCGGACTCCACGAGGGGCCTCACCACATGCTGGTGCGCAGCGAGATCTCCGTGGCGAACGCGGCAGCCCCGGCATCCGGCACCGAGTCGACACCGTCCAGTTCGACCACTCGGAAGTCCGAGCGGCAGCGCCGGCCACTGGCGTCGGCATCGGGCCGCCCGCCGGGACCGCCGACGACGACCGTGGAGGGAATCTCCACCGCCGGGCAGTCCGCACCCGCGACCGCTGGATGCGGACTGTCGGCGACAACGAGGCTCTTGAATCTGCCGAAGGTGCGGGCGGCGGCCTCCCAGGCGAGGGTCGCACCCTCGCGGTTGCCTGCGAGGTTGACGTACGTCAGTCCGAGCCCATCGAGAAGGGCCAGCACGCCCGCGACGTCGAGACCGTCGATCGAGTCCGGCACCACGGTGCGCAGATCGGATCCGTGCAGACGTTCGCAGACCGCGTCGAACACCGAACCGTCCTCGCCCGCGCCCGGCAACAGCAGGACCACGTGGGCACTCTCGGGACCGTCCACCCGGACGCTGTAGACGACGTCCCCGACCGACACTTCCGTCAACTCCATGGCACCGGACGCTACACGGCGGCGACCGCACCGCCCGCACGATCACACTCCGACCGAGGGATCCGCCATTTCGAGGGCCTTGACGGTGTAGACCCGGTAGCCACGGTGCGGGCGATAGCCGTGGACCTCCGGGGTGTCGAGGCTGCGGATGAACGAGAGGATCTGTCTGCTGAACACCTGCCCGGGGACCAGCACGGGGAAGCCCGGCGGATACGGGGTGACGAAGGTCGCCGAGACCACCGACCTGCCGGCCTCGATCGCATCCTCCACCTCGTCGTCGGTGAGGTACTCGCAGAGCGCGTCGTCGTAGGCGAGGAAGAAGGCCCGCCGCACGTCACCGTCGGGAGTCGTTGCGCCACCGTTCTTCTCCAGGAAGCTCGGATGGAACCCGCTGAAGTCCGGCAGCGGCGCCGACGGGTTGGTCAGCCTGGCCACGGCCGCCTCGTGGTACCCGCGCTCGGTGATGCTCATGTCGGCGAGGCGGTCGTCGAGTTCGTGCGCGAACTTGACCAGCA
The DNA here is from genome assembly GCF_053604015.1 of Rhodococcus sp. NPDC004095. Lineage (NCBI taxonomy): Bacteria > Bacillati > Actinomycetota > Actinomycetes > Mycobacteriales > Nocardiaceae > Rhodococcus > Rhodococcus sp. NPDC004095. The sequence continues at coordinate 16,867 of NZ_JBSGGS010000026.1, read as the reverse complement.
CCTCGACTAGGTAGGCGACCGAACTGCGGGTGGTGCCGATGTTGGTCATGAACAGGACCGTGTTGCGGGAGGTCTTGTTGATCTGCACGCCGTAGCGGTCCATCAGCTCGGCCCGCTTGAAGGTGTCCCCGTCGACACCCGTCGGCCCGATGTAGAGGGTGACCCGCGAGGGGTCGAGCACGAACTCGTCGGTGCGCCAGGCGGTCACCATCTCGCGCAGGCCTCCCCGCAACGGCTGGGAGAGCCCCGAGGGCCGGAACTCCTCGGGAATCATCTCGCCCGTCGACAGGCAGTGCATGTACCTGCTCAGCAGCGGATGGTGGTCGACCGCGTCACGCAACTGCATCGCGTTCTCGACCTGCTTCTGAACCAGCTCCGCACCCTCCAGGTCGGCCTGCCTCCGGCCGATGTCGAGGGAAGCGAGGATCTGGTAGTTGGGCGAGGTGGAGGTGTGGGCCATGTACGCCTCGTGGAAGGTCTCCTCCACCTTCTGGTCGAATTCCTGGTCGAACACGTGGATCATCGAGCCCTGCCGCAGCGAGGTCAGCGTCTTGTGCGTCGACTGGGTGGCGTAGACCCGCACCCTGGCGCGTGCCGGGTCGGGCATCAGGCGCCGTTCGAGCAGCTCCTCGTCGGAGGCGCCCCGCACCTGCTCGGCGTGCGCGTCGTAGGCCGCCCTGGATGCGGGGTCGCGCAACCGTTCGCGCACCGCCTGCGCCGCATGCATCGCGGTGCGGGTGCGGTAGACCGGATGGAACCGGGCGAAGGCGAACCACGCCTCGTCCCACAGGAACACCAGGTCCGGCTTGATCGCCAGGCATTCCTCCATCACCCGCTCGACGTCGTAGATGATCCCGTCGAAGGTGCAGTTGGTCAGCATCAACAGCTTGACCCGGTCCAGTTTCCCGGCCGCGCGGAGCGCCAGCAGCCTGGACTTGATCTCCCTCAGCGGCACCGCGCCGTACATCGAGTACTGACTCAGCGGGTATGCGTCCAGATACGTCACCTGCGCGCCGGCGAGCATCAGACCGTAGTGATGGGACTGGTGGCAGTTGCGGTCGACCAACACGATGTCGCCCGGCGCGATGAGGGCCTGGACGACGATCTTGTTGGCCGTCGACGTGCCGTTGGTGACGAAGTACGTCTGGCGCGACCCGAACGTCTTCGCCGCCAGCCGCTGCGAATCACGCAGCGGCCCGATCGGCTCGAGCAACGAGTCCAGTCCGCCGCACGTGGCCGAGGTCTCGGCCAGGAACACATCCAACCCGTAGAAGTCCACCATGTCGGAGATCCAGTGCGAGTTGACGATCGACTTGCCCTGCGAGATCGGCAGCGCGTGGAAGACCCCGGTCGGGCGGTGACTGTATTCGCGCAGTGCACTGAAGAACGGGGTCCGATACCGGGCCGCGACGCCCTCGAGCAGACTCAGATGCAGGTCGAGCGAGCCCTCCCCCGCATGGAACACCCGCCGGAAGTACCGGCCGAGCCGGCCCGCGGTGTCCTCGACCGCGATCTCGGTCATCAGGTACAGGTCGAGCTCCGGACGGGTGTCGGCGAGCTCCCCGGCCAGGATCCGGGTCCGTTCGTCCGGCGGCTGCCCGGCCAGCTTCTCCGCCACACCGGAGTAGATGAAGTCCGACAGGGCGGTCAGATCCTGCTGCGACCGGTGGCCGAATCGACGCCGGATCACGCACGCCTGCAGATTCACGTTCAGCCGCGCCGCGATGACGGCGTCGTCGCCACTGCCGACGATGACCAGTTCGTAGATGAACTCGTCGTCCGGTCGCCGCCAGGCCCGCAGCTCCCGGCGCAGGGCGAGTTCCTGTGCCTCCGTCATCCTTTCGACCACGAGCACCTCGAAGTAGTGACGCTCCGGTCGGTCCACACCCGGCTCCTCGCTGCGCGCGGAGTCGGCGTCGAGTGCCTCGTGCTCACCGTCGGCAAGGGACGCCGGTACGCCGCTCCGGTACGAGCCGGTGACCAGCGCCCGGTTGATCCGCGCAACGGTCCGGGCGAGCTTGTCGTATCCTCCGCCCGCGAACTGTCGCTGGATGCGGGCGAAACTCTGCGATCCCGGATAGGCCCAGTACCGCTCGAACGGCCGCATCTGGCCGAGCAGCCCCTCGACGCGCTCGATCAGCTCGTCGAGCGGCGCGCCGCGTGCGGCCAGACCCGCCAGGTGCGCGCTGGCCGCCTCCAGCCGGCACCACGCGTCCGCGCGGAACTGCCACACACTGTTGTAGGCCCGTGGGTTCACTTCTTCCGTTGCAGCCATCACAGCCTCCACCGATTCGATCACGACCGGCATCCGAGGCCCGTCGACGGAAGTGCCGTCGCGGCGAACACTCTCAGCCTGCTCCCCGACCCGTGCCCAGGCAAGGGAGCCAGGGGTTGCCCTCCACGCGAACCGCTTCTATGGTTCATTACATGAGTAATGAACCAGTGAGCCTGGGCGGGAGGTCGGTCCCGTGATCGACGACGGCCGGCCACTGTTCCAACAGATCGCCGAGCAGATCGAGGGCGAGATCATCGACGGCTCGCTGCCCGAGGAGACCCAGGTCCCCTCGACCAACGAACTCGCGGCGTTCCACCGGATCAATCCGGCAACCGCCGCGAAGGGCCTCAACCAGCTCGTCGCCGAGGGGATCCTCTACAAGAAACGGGGAATTGGAATGTTCGTCAGTCCAGGGGCGCGCGAAGCGCTCCGCTTCCGGCGGCGAGAAGCGTTCGCGCGCCAGTACATCGAGCCCCTCGTCGCCGAGGCCGATCGGCTGGGCATTCCGCTCGACGAACTCAAGTCCATGCTCGACACGAGGGAGGTGGCCCGATGACCCGGAGCCTGACCGTCACCCAGATCGCCGACCGGAAGTCGACCGGGCGCGACGTCGTCGCCTCGATGCGAGAGGTCGACAAGCGCTACGGGGACGTCGCCGCACTCACGGACATCTCGTTCGACATCGAGCGTGACAAGATCTACGGCCTGCTCGGACGCAACGGAGCAGGCAAGACGACGATCATGTCGATCCTGACCGGACAGAGCCTCCAGACCTCCGGCGAGGTCTCGGTCTTCGGCGCCAACCCGTTCGAGAACGCGGGCGTGCTGCGCAGCATCAGCTTCATCAAGGAGAGCCAGACCTACCCTGACGACCTCCGGGTCGGGCACGTCCTCTCCGCCGCCGGACACCTGATGGAGCGGTGGGACCGCGGCTTCGCCGAGCTGCTGCTCGACGACTTCCAACTTCCGCTGTGCCGCAAGGTCAAGAAGCTCTCCCGTGGCATGAAATCCGCCCTCGGGGTGATCATCGGCCTCGCGTCACGAGCACCGCTCACGCTGTTCGACGAGCCGTACCTCGGCCTCGACGCCGTCGCCCGGCATCTGTTCTACGACCGCCTGCTCGCGGACTACGCCGAGCACCCCCGCACGATCGTGCTGTCCACCCATCTCATCGACGAGGTGGCGAACCTGCTCGAGCACGTCATCCTCGTGGACCGGGGTCGGATCGTACTCGACGACGATGCCGAGACGCTGCGCCGCCGGGCGGTGATCGTGTCCGGCCCCACCGAGGCGGTCGACGCATTCACCGCGAAAGGCACCGTCCTGCACCAGGAATCGCTCGGTTCCCACACGCGAGCCACGGTCCAGGTCACCGCGGACGAGGCCGACCGGGCCCGACTGATCGCCGCCGGCGCAACGCTCGAACCGGCATCACTCCAGGAACTCGTCATCCGAACCACCACGCAGGAGTCGACGTCATGACCGCAGCCACCCTGACCGCCACGGCGGACACACACGCCACCCGACCTTCCCGGATCGGATCGGTGCTCCGCCTGCACACCGTCGCCTGGCCGCTGCTGATCGCATGGCCCGTCGGGATCCTCGCGGTGTCCTTCGCGATCAGCTGGACGATCTACTTCCTGGTCGGGAACGAGGAAGGTGAGGGTTTCACCGGCAGCGTCACGGCCCTGCTCGGGTTCATGATCGCGTTCTACATCCAGGCCCTGACCCAGACCTTCCCGTTCGCTCTGGGACTGAGCGTCACCCGCCGCGAGTTCTACGGCGCGACGGTCCTGTTGGCACTCGGACAGTCGGCTGTGTTCGCGGTCGCGGTACAGGTGCTGTCCGCAATCGAGAGCGCCACCAACGGGTGGGGCGTGTACATGCGGATGTTCGGGATCGCACGCTACTTCACGGACAATCCGCTCGTGCAGCTGCTTTCGCTGTTCGCGATCATGTTGCTGACCGCGGGGATCGCGGTACTCGCCGGCGCGATCTACCAGCGTTGGCGCACAACCGGACTGCTCGCGGCGATCGTCGGGGCCGTGGGCGCACTCGGACTGGCAGCGATCGTGATCACCTGGGCACGCTGGTGGCCCGCAATCGGCTCGTGGTTCGTGGACATGCCGCGAGTGGTTCCGATGGTGGTGCTGCCACTGGTCCTCGCACTGCTCGCCCTCGCGAGTGGATGGGTGGCGCTGCGCCGCTCGACGTTGTGACCCGAGCTCAGGCGTCGGCCGCCGACCCGAGTCCGCTCGTGATCGTCGGAAGGTCCCGCGGCGCTCCGCTTTCGATCAGCGCGAGCACCGCATCGACGTCGACGTTGCGCTCGACCAGGTCGGCGAGCAGGTCGAGCTGGGAATCCCGCTCGGCGGCAACCGAGGTGTCGGGGGCAACGGCGAACTCGCGTCCGGTCGCCGCGGCGATCCGGGTGAGCAGGGCCCGCCGGTACTCGTCCGACTCGAGCAGTCCGTGCCAGTGCGTGCCGAACACCGACCCGCGCACGCTGCCCTCCGGGGTCCCGTCGTCGTGACGGAGCAGCGGGGCGTCGCCTGTGCGGGTCACCCGACCATGGTGGATCTCGTAACCGGACACCACGATCCCCTCCGCGGTCCCGGTCGCCTGTCGCAGCACCTTGTCGGCGGCGAACTCGATGTCGAGGTCGAGCAGGCCGAGCCCGTCGACGGTTCCCGCGCCGGATTCGACCGTGTCGACGATCCTCCGGCCGAGCATCTGGTAGCCGCCGCAGATTCCGAGAATCGGCAGTCCCGCGGCGGCCCGGTCGCCGAGGGCGTCGGCGATCCCCGACGACCGCAGCCACGCCAGATCCGACACCGTGGACTTGCTGCCCGGCACCACCACCAGGTCGACGTCGGCGAGCCGGGACGGTTCGCTCACCCAGTGCACCGATACGCCCGGCTCGCAGGCCAGTGCCTCGACGTCGGTCGCATTGGACACCCGCGGCAGCCGGATCGCGGCCACCCGCAACCAGTCCCGGCCCCGCGGCGGCGCGGGCCGGCCGACCGGTGCGTCGGCGACCGTGGACAGCGAGTCCTCGGCATCGATCCACAGTCCCTCGGCGAACGGGACCACGCCGAGGGTGGGACGGCCGGTCAGCGATTCCAGTTGGCGCAGGCCCGGTTCGAGCAGAGCGACGTCCCCGCGGAACTTGTTGACGACGAAGCCTGCGATCAGCGCCTGGTCGTCGGGGTCGAGAACGGCGACGGTGCCGAACAGGTGGGCCAGCACTCCCCCGCGGTCGATGTCACCGACGACGAGCACCGGGAGGTCCGCGGCGCGGGCCAGACCCATGTTCGCCAGGTCGGTGGTGCGCAGGTTGATCTCGGCGGGCGACCCGGCACCCTCGCAGATCACCACGTCGAATTCGGCTCGCAGCGAGGCGAGTTCGTCGGCGACCACCCCGCGCAGCCACTGCCGGTGCGCCATGTAGTCGCGGGCGCCGACCGAGGTGACGGCCTTCCCGCGCACGACGAGCTGCGAGGTGCGGTCGCTGCCCGGCTTGAGCAGCACCGGGTTGAACCGGACACTCGGCGCGAGCCCGCAGGCCCGCGCCTGCAGCGCCTGCGCCCGTCCGATCTCCCCACCGTCCAGGGTGACGACGGAATTGTTGGACATGTTCTGCGCCTTGAACGGCGCCACCGAGACGCCGCGACGGGCCAGCAGCCGGCACAGCCCGGCCACGAGGACGCTCTTCCCGGCGTCGGAGGTGGTACCGGCGACGAGCAGCGCACCGCTCACCCGAGCGTGGGAATTGCCACCACTCACGGGAGCGTGAGGATCTCGTTGCCCGTTTCGGTGACGACGATGGTGTGCTCGAACTGCGCGGTCCACTTGCGGTCCTTGGTGACGACGGTCCAGTTGTCGTCCCAGATCTCGTAGTCGACGGTGCCGAGGTTGATCATCGGCTCGATGGTGAACACCATGCCCGGCTCGATGACGGTGTCCACGTTCGGCTGGTCGTAGTGCAGGATCACCAGCCCGTTGTGGAAGGTCTCGCCGATGCCGTGCCCGGTGAAGTCGCGGACGACGCCGTAGCCGAATCGGTTGGCGTAGGACTCGATGACCCGGCCGATGACGTTGAGCTCGCGGCCCGGCTTGACCGCCTTGATGGCGCGCATCGTCGCCTCGCGGGTGCGTTCGACGAGCAGGCGGTTCTCCTCGGAGACGTCACCGGCAAGGAAGGTCGCGTTGGTGTCACCGTGCACGCCGTCGATGTAGGCGGTGACGTCGATGTTGACGATGTCACCGTCCTGGATGACCGTCGAGTCCGGGATGCCGTGGCAGATCACCTCGTTCAGCGAGGTGCAGCAGGACTTGGGAAAGTCCTTGTAGCCCAGGGTCGACGGGTAGGCGCCGTGGTCGATCATGTACTCGTGGGCGATCCGGTCGAGCTCGTCGGTGGTCACCCCCGGCGCGACCGCCTTGCCCGCCTCCTGGAGGGCCTGCGCGGCGATTCGGCCTGCGAGCCGCATCTTCTCGATGGTCTCGGGCGTCTGCACCCACGGCTCGTTGCCCTCGTTGACGGTGGGCTTCCAGGCGTACTCGGGTCGCTCGATCTTCGCGGGGACCGACAGCGTCGGCGAGACGGTTCCGGGGACCAGGGATGCGCGCACAGACATGGCGTCAAGGCTACGCGCCGTGCCCACGCGGGAAGGGACGAGCCCGGCGGACATCCACGAGGGATGCCCGCCGGGCCCCGACGCGACGGCGCCGATCAGCACGGGTGCGCGACGTCGGTCAGCTGCGCGCACCGACCAGTTCCGCCTCCGGTGCAGAAGCCTGCACCGGGCGACGGGACGGGATGCACGCGGCGACGGCGGCGGCGACGAGCGCGACGCCACAGCCGATCAGCAGGCCGGTGCGGAAACCGTTCTCGGTGGGCAGTGTGTAGTCGCCGACCTGGACGCTCATCTGGGCGAGGACGAGCCCGACGACCGCGGCGGCAATCGAGGTGCCCAGGGACCGCGAGAGCGTGTTGAAGGCGTTCGCCGAGGCGGTCTCCGAGTGCGGCACCGCGCTCATGATCAGGGCGGGCATCGCGCCGTAGGCGAAGCCGGTGCCTGCACCGCAGATGGAGGCGACGATCATCAGACCCCAGGCCGAGCCCATCAGCAGCATCGACGAGGCGTAGCCGAGCGCGATGATCAGGGCACCGACGATCAGGGTGATCTTCGGCCCGCGAGCCGAGGAGAGCTTGGCTCCGATGGGTGCCACGAGCATCATCACGACGCCACCGGGGATCATCCACAGACCCATGACCAGCATCGACTGCCCGAGGCCGTACCCGGTCGACTCGGGAAGCTGGAGCAGCTGCGGCAGGATCAGCGACTGCGCGTACATCGCGAAGCCGACGACCATTCCGGCGACGTTGGTCAGCAACACCTGCGGACGCGCGGTGGTCCGGAGGTCGACCAGCGGATCGGTGGTGCGCAGCTCCCACCAGCCCCAGGCCAGCAGGACGAGCACCGCGGCAACGAACAGGCCGACGATGGTGCCGCTACCCCAGCCCCAGTCGGCACCCTTGGACACACCGAGCAGCAGGCACACCAGCCCGATGCCGAGGCCGAGGGCGCCGACCGGATCGAACTTGCCGGCATCGGAATCGGCCGGGATGGCAGGCACGATCTTCCAGATCAGCACCGCGATGACGACGCTCAGCGCGGCGGCACCCCAGAACAGCGCTCGCCAGCTGGCATTCTGGGCGACGGCCGCGGCAAGCGGCAGACCGAGTGCGCCGCCGATGCCCATGGACGCGCTCATCAGCGCGATGGAGGAGTTCAGCTTCTCCGTCGGGATCAGGTCACGCATGGCGCTGATGCCGATCGGGATCAGGCCCATGCCCATGCCCTGCAGCGCACGTCCGGCGATCATCGGAATCACGGACGTCGCGAGTGCGCACACGACCGAGCCCAGGATCAGCGGCACCGTGCAGATCAGCAGCATGCGACGCTTGCCGTAGATGTCGCCGAGGCGGCCGGTGATCGGGACGCACACCGCGCCGGCGACCAGCGTCGCGGTGACGATCCAGGACGCGTTCGACGCGGTGGTGTTCAGGATGTGCGGCAGGTCGCCGATCAGCGGGACGACCAGCGTCTGCATGAGCGCGGCGACGATGCCGGTGAATGCCAGAACCCCAACGAGACCGTTGGGGTTCACGGCGGATTTCTGCCCTCCCAAAGGACACTCCTCACTACTTCACAATCGAGAATTTTGTGCGGGGCCGTTGCGGCCGGCACGGACTGTGCCCAGTGCACATTACTTGCACAATACACATAATTTGCACGATACAATGGTGTTGCATGATGCACGTCACATGCAACATGCAACCCGCATGTATGGTACAAATCGGATGTAAAGCACAATTCGCCCGTTCGGCCGCACCCACACAGAAGGCGACTTCAGGGATCTCCGCACGGAGGAAGAGGATCTACGCTCGGGGGAAGAGGAAAGGATGCACATGACCACGGCCGCGGACCGCATCGAGTTCGAGACCATGCTGCTCACGCGACACCTCACCCATCCTCGCCGCGGCACCGGCCACCTCGACAACAGCGCGTACCTTCTGCTCAGCCGGATCAGCGCGCAGGGGCCGATGTCCGTCGGCGAACTGAGCGAGGCATTCGGCCTGGACACCTCCACCTTGAGCCGGCAGACGACCGCGATGCTCAATTCCGGCCTGGTTCAACGCATCCCAGATCCCGACGGGGGAATGGCTCGCAAGTTCCTGATCACCGACGAAGGCCGAATCCGCCTCGAGGAGGAACGGGCGGGGAAGGCCGGCGGGGTCGCCAGCATGCTCGAGAGCTGGGACGACGACGATCGAACAACCTTTGCGAACCTCCTCGAACGCTTCAACCTCGAGATCGAGCAGCACACGGGTCGCGAGTGGCCTCGCCCCGTCACACACGGCAACGGGACATCACAGGCCTGAGCCGAGGCGACGCCGCCACACCAGGCCGCGCGTAGCGTGGACTGCGGGACCCGGTCCCGGCAGCGGGAGGCGAACGATGTCGGACGACGTCGAGAAGCGGTGGAACGATCCGCCGGAGATCCGGCGAGCAACCCGCTACGCGGTCGTCGTGCTCGCCGCGGCCCTGGCGGTGATGGGACTCGCCGCACTCTGGGCGTATCTGGGCCGCAGCGACTGCACCACTGCGTCGACGATGGTGTGTGCGACGGCCGACCGCTATCTGCTCGCGATCGCACCCGCGGCGATACTGATGGTCGGCGGGATCGGCGCGTTCGTGCACACCTACACGGTCTGGCGGCACGGCGGCACCTGGCCGGCGTGGCAGGGCGCCGGCTGGGCCTTGATGACGTTCATGTTGATCTACGCCGCGATGGGATCCGGTCTACTGGCCCAGTGAGCGGCGCGGGCACTATCCCGACTTGGGTACCCAGTGATCCGTCTCGAGTTCGTAGCTCTGTTTGAGCTCTCCATAGGCTGCACGCTGGGCTTCTTCACCCTCGCCGTACCGCCTGACCGCCGTCTCGTGGGCCGTCGCGAAGGCCTCCTGCACCTCCTTCGCGGATCGACGCAACGTCTGAGGGAGCTCGAACCGATTCACTTCGCCACCCCTTCGTCGATGAGGAACGCGTGTGCCCATTGTCCGTCGCGCTCCCCCGATGCGGTACCGCTCGGGCGGAATTCGTCGCATCGAGGTGTCGGCGGCACCCGGAAGTCAGCGGAGTTCGGTCACGAATGCCATCCGGTCCCCCCGGTACAGCGATCGCACGCGCTCGATCGGGACCCCCGCGGCGTCGCGGGACACGCGGTGCAGTTTCAGCATCGGCATCGCCGTGCTCGACTCGACGAGCCCTGCCTCGCGCGGGGTGGGCAGAGCGGTCTCGATCCGCTCGGTGGCCGTCGCGAACCCGATTCCCTTCGCGCGGATCGCCGCATACAGGGAGCTCTCGGGGTCGAACGTGTCCGCGAGATCCGGGAAGCGGTACAGCGGCAGGTAGGTGCTCTCGAGTCCGATGCGCTCGCCGTCGGCGAGCAGGACGCGTTCGAGGTGGATCACCCGATCGCCGACGGCGATCTCGAGGATCTCGGCCAGTCTCTCGTGGGCGTCGATCTCTTCCCACCGCACCAGGATTCGGCCCGGTTCGCGCCCCTGGCTCAGTGCGCCCTCGGTGTAGGAACCGAGAGAGAGGGGCTGGACCAGCTTCGGGCGCGCGACGACGGTGCCCCTCCCCCGGCGTTCGATCCGGCCGGCGACCAGCAGCTCGTGCAGCGCCTGACGAACGGTCTCCCGGGAGACTCCGCAGGTGGCCGCGAGTTCCCGCTCGGCAGGCACCGGGTCACCCGCGACGAGGTCCGCGAGCAGGTCCTCGACGTGCGTCCGCACGATGTAGTGCTTGGGCAGGCTCTCGGCCGTCACGATGCCACCGCCGCGGCGCCCACGCGGGACGCGACTGCGCGGACGCCGCGCCCGGCCCTGCCATCGAGCCCGTTGCGACGCGAATCAGACAGCGCAGCAGTCTCTTCGAGCACGGACGTGTCGTCGTTCACGTCCGTCAGCGTACACAGTTTTTGGTCTATACCAATTGTTCATCTGCCCTTTCCCGGGCGTCTCCCAGATGGTCTAGACCAATGGTCAGGCTGTGCCCCATGCGAATTGCAATTGTGGGAGGCGGGATCCTCGGCACGGCGCATGCCGACGAGGCGATCCGCAGAGGACACGAGGTGGTCCACCTCGAACGCGAACCCGAGGCGCGCGGTGCCACGGTACGCAACTTCGGCCTGGTCTGGGTGTCCGGGCGGGCCGAACACGAACTGGACGCCGCACTGCGCTCGCGTGAACTGTGGGCCGATCTGGCCGCCCGCGTCCCCGCCATCGGTTTCCGACCGGCCGGCTCACTGACCCTGCTCCGCACCCCGGAGGAGGTGGCGGTCGCCGAGGAGGTGCTCGCCCGCCCCGCCGCCGCCGCTCGCGGCTTCGCGCTCCTCGACCCGGAGCGGGTCCGCGCCGTCAACCCGGCCCTGCGCGGCAAGTACCTCGCGGGCCTGCACTGCACCCGCGACGGCGCCGTCGAGTCCCGGGTCACCCTGCCCGCGATCCGCGCGCACCTTCAGGCGAGCGGGCGCTACACGTTCCACGCGTCCACCGAGGCCCGCGAGGTCACCAGCGACGCCGCCGGCGTCCACATCCGCGACGACCACGGCCGCACCTTCGACGCCGACCTCGCGATCGTGTGCCCGGGCGCCACCCTCGGCGGCCTGGCCCGCGACCTGGCAGGCGAACTGCCGCTGCGGCGGGTCCGGCTGCAGATGATGCAGACCGCCCCGCTCGGCGAACCGCTGACCACCGCGATCGCCGACGGCGACAGCCTGCGCTACTACCCCGGCTTCGCGGGCAGCGCCCTCGACGCCCTGAAGTCGGCGCAGGCGCAGACCCCGACCGCGGCGGCGCACCGGATGCAGTTGTTGTGCGTGCAGCGACTGCACGGGGGCCTGACCATCGGCGACACCCACGAGTACGACGAGCCGTTCGACTTCGACGTCGACGAGGCGCCCTACGAACACCTCACATCGGTGGCGGAGGAACTGCTGGGCCGCAAGCTCCCCCACGTCGTCAAGCGCTGGGCAGGCGTCTACAGCCAGCACCTCGACCCGGGCGAGCTGGTTCACCGCGGTCAACCGGCCGAGAACGTGTGGGTCGTCGCGGGACCGGGCGGTCGCGGCATGACCCTCGGACCGGCGCTCGCCGAGCAGACCGCCGAACAACTCGGCCTCTAGGACACCGCTGACCTGGTCGGCTGCTAGGACGCCGCCGACCAGGTCGGCCTGCAGGAACAGGAGACACCATGTCCGACAACCAGATCCGACTCGCCGTCCTCGACATGGCCGGCACCACCGTCGCCGACGACGGGCTCGTGCTGAGGGCGTTCGCGGCAGCCGCCGACGCCGCGGGCCTGCCCGCCGAAGGTCCCGAGGCCGAGGCCGCCCGGCAGTACGTCATCGACACCATGGGTCAGTCCAAGATCGTCGTGTTCCGCGCGCTGACCGGAGGGGACGAGGATCGCGCCCAGGCCGCCAACGCGGCGTTCGAGGCCACTTACGACGGGCTGATCGACGAGATCGGCGCCGAACCGATTCCCGGTGCCGCCGAGACGATCACCGCGCTGCGCGAGAACGGCATCAAGGTGGCGCTGACCACCGGATTCAGCCGCGGCACCCAGGACAAGCTGCTCGCAGCGCTCGGGTGGCGGGCCCTCGCCGACCTGACCCTGGCGCCATCCGACGCCGGGCGCGGTCGCCCCTACCCCGATCTGATCCTCACCGCGCTGCTTCGGCTGCAGGTCGACGACGTGCGCGAGGTCGCCGTTCTCGGCGACACCGCCAACGACATCACGTCGGGCCTGCGGGCGGGCGCGTCCGTCGTCGCCGGAACCCTGACCGGAGCCCACGACGAGGCGCAGCTGCGTGCCGCCGGTGCCACCGCCGTACTGCCGTCGGTTCGCGAGTTCGCGGATCTGATCCTTTCCGACCGCTAGCCGCCCGCCCTACGAAGCATTCACCCACACTCCCTTCACCCCGAGCGAGGAAATCGATGCGCCCCTTCCGGATCCGCCCCGCCGTCGCCGCGGCCGCACTGGCCGCAACAACCCTGACCCTGACCGCCTGCGGCGGCACCGGCACCGCCGCGAACTCCGACGGCTCCGGCGTCGTCACCGTCTACAGCGCCGACGGGCTCGCGAACTGGTACAACCCGCAGTTCGAGGCGTTCACCGAGGAAACCGGCATCGCCGTCAACCTCGTCGAGGCCGGGTCCGGCGAGGTCGTCTCCCGTGTGGAGAAGGAGCAGTCCAACCCGCAGGCCGACGTCGTCGTCACGCTGCCGCCGTTCATCCAGAAGGCCGCCGCGCAGGGCCTGCTGCAGCCCAGCGGCATCGACACCTCGATGGTCCCCACCGCCGAACAGGATCCCGCCGGCACCTACGTGCCCGTGGTGAACAACTACCTCTCGTTCATCGCCAACCCCGCCGCGAACCCGGCCCCCACCAGCTGGGACGACCTGCTCACCGAGCAGTACAAGGGCAAGCTGCAGTACTCGACTCCCGGCCAGGCCGGCGACGGCACCGCGGTACTGCTGCTGCTCCAGCACCTCAGGGGCAAGGACGGCGCACTGGACTACCTGGGCAAACTGCAGACCAACAACGTCGGCCCCTCGTCGTCGACCGGCAAGCTGCAGCCGAAGGTCAGCAACGGCGAACTGCTCGTGGCCAACGGCGACGTGCAGATGAATCTGGCGTCGATCAAGGACGACGGCTCGAAGTTCGGGTTGTTCTTCCCCGCCAACGCGGACGGCACCCGCACCACCGTCGCCCTGCCCTACGTGATGGGTCTGGCGAAGGGCGCGCCGCAGGAGGACGAGGCGAAGAAGCTGATGGAGTACCTGCTCTCGGAGACTGCGCAGCAGGCCGTCGGCACCAAGGCGCTGGGGGTGTCGGTCCGCAGCGACCTCGCCGCCACCACCGCGTCGGCCGGCCAGAACACGCCGGCGGGTGTCCTCGCAGGCGTCGACGTGTGGACCCCGAACTGGAACGACGTGCTGCGGGACCTCGACGCCGACGTCGCCGCCTACCAGAAGGCCACCGGGAACTGACATGACGCGGATCAACGCCCGGTGGCGCCAGGCGGCCACCGAGATCGACGGCGGCACGGTCGGCACCACCTCTCCCGCGATCCAGTTCGATCGCGTCAACGTCGCCTACGGGCGCGGCCGCGGCGCCACCCGGGCGTTGGTCGACTTCAACCTGCGGGTGGCACCGGGCGAGACCGTGGCCCTGCTCGGGCCGAGCGGGTCGGGCAAGTCGACCGCGCTCAAGGCACTGGCCGGGTTCAACCGCCCGGTGTCGGGCACCGTCCGCCTCGGCGGCGTCGACATCACCGACCTGCCGCCGGCCAAACGGGGCATCGGCGTCGTCGTCCAGTCCTACGCCCTGTTCCCGCACATGCGGGTCGCGGAGAACGTCGCGTTCGGGCTCCGGTCCCAGCGGGTGCCGCGGTCCGAGATCGGCGGCCGGGTCGACGACGCGCTCGCGATGGTCGGGATGTCCGCCTACGGCAAGCGGTTTCCCCGCGAACTGTCGGGCGGACAGCAGCAGCGGGTGGCGATCGCGCGGGCACTGGCGATCCGGCCGAAGGTGCTGCTGCTCGACGAGCCGCTCGCCGCGCTCGACGCCCAGCTGCGCCAGTCCATGCTCGCCGAACTGCAGCAGCTGCGCGCCGCCCTGCCGGACACCGCGATGCTGTACGTCACCCACGACCAGTCCGAGGCGCTCGCGCTGGCGGACCGGATCGCCGTGATGCGCGACGCCCGCCTGGTGGACGTGGACACCACCGAGAACCTGTGGAAGCGGCCCCCGAGCAGCTTCACCGCCGCGTTCCTCGGTGGGGCGAACCTGCTGCCGTGCACGGTGAGCCGGGTGATCGGCACGTCCGCGCTGGTCTCGCTGGCCGGGCTCCCCGTCACCGCGCAGGCTCCGCGACCGGAGATCGGCGCCACCGACTGGGAGGCCGCCGACTCGGCTGCGCTGCTGTGCATCCGGCCGCACGCCGTCGAGTTGACCGGGCCCGCCGACCGGGGCGCGCTGCGCGCCGCCGTGACCGGCAGCGTATGGCGCGGCGCCACCACCCGCCTGACCGTGACGCTCGCCGGGATGCCGGAGCACCCCCTCCACGTCGACGTCACCGGGCACGACGACCGGCCGATCGGCACCCCGGTGGGTGTGAGGTTCCCCGACGGGAGCGCGGTGCTCGTCCCGGCCCCGAGGCCGGTCCCGTGAACGCTCCCGTGCTGGAGCGGCCGCCCTTCCTCGATCCCACCCCGGCGCGCCCCCGGCCGCGCCGGTGGGGTCCGACGCTGTGGGCGCTGCCGCCGCTGCTGCTGGTCCTCGGTTTCGCCGTGTACCCGATGGCCCGCGTTCTGGCGGAGTCGACGGTCACCGACGACGGCCGCGGCTGGTCCACCTGGGGCGAGGTCCTCGGGTCGCAGCTGTTCCGCACCGCGCTGTGGCGCACCGTGCAGATCGCGGCCCTGTCCACACTCGGCGCGATGCTGCTCGGCACCTTCCTGGCCCTGGTCCTCGCGTTCGTGCCGTTCCCCGGGTCCAAGGTGGTGGGCCGCCTGATCGACACCGTGCTCTCGCTGCCGTCGTTCCTGATCACCCTGGCGTTCACCTTCCTGTACGGCACCGCGGGCGCGGTCAACGCGCTGATCACCCGGATCACCGGCGCCGAGCACGGTCCGCTGAACTTCCTCTCCACCCCGCTCGGCGTGATCGCCGCGGAGGTCACCTTCTTCACGCCGTTCGTGGTCCGCCCGCTGCTCGCCGCGTTCACCCAGATGCCGCGTGAGCAGCTCGACGTGGCCGCCGGCCTCGGCGCGTCCCCGTGGCGGGTGCTGCGCACGGTGGTCATGCCGGAGGCGTGGCCGGCCCTGATGTCCGGCGGCTCGCTCGTCCTGCTGTTGACGCTCAACGAGTTCGGCATCGTGCTGTTCACCGGCGCCAAGGACGTCGTGACGCTACCGGTGCTGATCTACACCCGCGGCATCGTCACCTTCGACCTGCCCGGCGCCGCGGTGATCGCCACCGTCCAGGTGGCGCTGTCGGTGGCGCTGTACGTCGGCTACCGGGTCCTGTTCAACCGACCGATGGGAGGCAGCCGTGCTGCTGTGGACAACGCGGGCTAGGGCGTTGACGCTGACCGTGTTCGGGCTGGTTGTCGCGGTGGTGTTCGTGGCCCCGATCGCGACGGTCGTCGCGGCGGCGCTGGCCGGGTCGTGGACCGGACCGCTGCCATCCGATCTGGGTGGCAAGCACTTCGCGGCCGCGCTGACCGACGAGAACCTGGCGAGCCTGGCGGTGAGCCTGCAGACCGCGTTCATCGCAGGCGCGATCGCGCTGGCCGTCGGCACCTGGGCCGCGCTCGCGGCACGCGAGGCGCCGGTGTGGCTGCGCAAGGCCACCGATGCGGTGTTCCACCTGCCGATCGCGGTGCCCTCGGTGGCGATCGGGCTCGGGCTGCTGGTCGCGTTCAACTCGAAGCCGCTGTTGCTCGGCGGCACCAAGTGGATCGTGATCCTCGCGCACACGGTGCTGGTGCTTGCGTTCGCGTTCAGCTCGGTCTCCGCCGCGCTCGACCGCCTCGACCCCGCCTACCGGCAGGCCGCCGAGTCGCTCGGCGCCGGGCCCGCCCGGGTACTGCTGCGGGTGACGCTCCCCTTGCTGCTGCCCGCGATCGGCGCCGCCGCCGGCCTGTCGATCGCGCTGTCCATGGGAGAGCTCGGCGCCACCGTGATGGTGTACCCGGCTACTTGGAAGACCCTGCCGGTGACCATCTTCGGCCTCACAGACCGGGGCCAGGTGTTCCAGGCCGCCGCAAACACCACCCTCCTGCTCGCCGTCACGCTCGTCGCCCTGCTCGTCGTCGGCCGCCTCCGCAGGCGCTGACACAACCCGGGAGTCCTTCCGGTCCGCCTCCGGACCGGAAGGACCGCGCCGGCGTCACCCCGCACGTCACCGGCGGGGCCGCGCGGGAATCCGCTCCGCGCACCGGAC
>NZ_JBSGGS010000025.1:0-45702 GCF_053604015.1 Rhodococcus sp. NPDC004095 | reverse complement strand
TCGGTGTCCATCCTGGCGGCCAGTTCCCGTCGCAGTTCGGGCACCTTCAACTCGTCGACGAGGTACTTGATCTCGTACCGGTTGAACGCGTGCAGCGCACTGGCCGTCTGTGCGAAGCCCCCGGGGGTGGAAGTGGCCGGTGCGTCCTCGGCCGGTGGCGCCGATGGTCGCGCGGTGGGTGGACGGCGGAAGCGGTCGAGAAACGTCATCGTGCTGCCGGCTCCTTGCCCTGTTCGGTCGGTGAACAGAACAAGTACAAGCGGTGGACCTGCGAACAGCTTGTCCGCCAACTGACAATTTCCTGGCAATGGAAAAGTAATGGAGGTGCAAAGGATCTTCGGGGTCGTGTGGGGTGACACTTCACCCGACATTCACCCGGCGATCGGCCTGCCCCGTGTGGTCGAATGTCCTTTCGGTGGCTGCGCGGTGGTGTCGAGGCCTCGGGGGAGGAGCGGCGGTGGTGGGACAAGCGCGCACGTTGCGAAACCCGGCGGCGCACGTCCGCCGGACCCGGGTCGGCCGGCAGAACACGGATCGGATCCTGCGCATGTTCGCGCGTTTCATCAGCGTGGGCTATGTCGCCTACCTGATCGTCCTGATTCCTTCGGTCCTCGCGCTACAGCCAAGGATGGCGTCCTGGTGGACGCCGGTTGCAGTGGTCACGGTGTTCGGGTCCGGGCTGTTACCGGGGCTGCTGTCGTTCCGCCGCGACACCCGGTCCATGCGGAACGCGGCCGGGGTAGCGGCGGGGCTCTTCCTGCTGGCGGCGTTCAGTTGGCCACTGGCCTGGCAGGGGCCACAGATCCCGGCGAGCGACGGTGTCTGGCTGGCCTTCTTTCCCGGACTGGCGAGTCTCGCCGCCATCGTGGCCTGTCCGACCGCGGTTGCCTTCGCCCACCTCGTGATCGGATGCGTGTGCGTGCAACTGATCAACCAGGTCGCCCGGGCGGGTGCTCCCGCGGAAATGCTGCTGCCCGAGATCACCTTCGCGATCATGTTCTGCACGCTGTTCGTGGGTGGCGCGGCGATGGCACTGCGCACCGGCCGGGTGCTGGACGCCACCACCGACGAGACACATGCGGCCGCCGCGGCGGCCGCGGCCCAGCGCGCACGCGCCGTCGAGCGGGAGCGATTCGACGCGCTCATTCACGACAGCGTCATCGCGACGCTGCTGTCCGCGGCTCGGGGACAACGGCCGGCCGTGGTGAACAGGCTCGCCACGGCAACGTTGCAGGATCTGGATTCCCTGCGAAGCGAATTCGAGGCGGACCGTCCGTTCACCGTCGACGAGGCCGTCTCCCGGCTGCGCGCGGCCGCCGCGGACGCCGACGACGGCGCGGTGTTCACGGTGGCCCGGGGTCGCGCCGGGACGACCGTCGTTGCCGGGGAGGCTCTCGCGAGGTTCGCGGCGGCCCCGGATGATGGCGCCGCGGGATTCGCCGATGTCACGGTCCGGGAGCTCGACGCCGTGCCCTCGGATGCGGTGCGGGCGATGGGTGCCGCGCTGGGCGAGGCGCTGCGCAACAGTCGCCTGCACGCGGCCGACTCCACCCGATCGGTGGCGGTGACGGTGACCGCGCACGGAGTGAAGGCGCTCGTCGCCGATGACGGGGCCGGATTCGATCGCACTGCTGTCGCCCCGCATCGACTCGGTGTCACCGTCAGCATCCTGGCGCGCATGCGGCAGACGCCCGGTGGCGCTGCGCGAATCGAGTCCCGGCCCGGCGCGGGGACTCGGGTGTATCTGTCCTGGGAGGCCGAATGACGAGCGGGTACAGCAGCGACGGTGTCGATCGGGACGTGCGGGCGCTGCTCGGTCTGCGCAGTACCGCTGCGACGGTGCTCGTCGCGGCGTACGTGCTGACCTTCCTTCTGCTCGCGCTGTCGACCAGCCCCGGCCGTGACGCGCTGTGGGCGGAACTGGTCGCGTGGCTGCTCGTCAGCGCGGGTGCCGTCGCTTTCGTCCGGACGCCGGGCGACCCGCTGCCGTGGGGTATCACGGTGGTCCTGGCCTCGGTGGGCCCGGTGGCGACCGCCCTCGTGCTCTCGGTGGTGCCGGTGCCGATCGACAAGGCGCTCCAGGTGTGGCCGCTTCCCGCATCGACGGCGATCTGCGCCTACATGTGCCTGCGCGGTCGGACGCCGGCGGCCTGGATCGGCACGGTCTCGTGTCTGGTGTGTTGTGTGGTGTGGGCGGCCCGCACCGGGCAGGGCGCCGGATACGGGCTGGGAATGTCCGCCGTCAACCTTGCGCCGCTGCTGATGGCGACGTTCATCGGGTGGACCATTCGCCCCGCCGCGCGCGACATCTTCGACCTGCGGGACCAGACGACGATCCGGGTTGCTGCCCAGGCGGCGGACACCGCGGTCCTCGAGGAACGCGACCACCAGCTGAGGCGGCTGGACACTCTCGCGCGTCCACTGCTCGAGGAGTTGAGCGTCGCGACGACGATCAGCGACGGCGATCGGCTGGCCTGCAGCCTCCTCGAGGCACATCTGCGTGACGCGATCCGTGCGCCCGCGCTCGGTGACCCGGCGATCGTCACGGCCGCGCGGTCCGCGCGCGGCCGTGGCGTGGACGTCGTCCTGCTCGACGACGGCGGCATGACGACCGTGTCCTACGGGGTCCGCGACCGTATCCACGGCGCGGTCGTCGCCGCGCTCGACGCCGCGGTCGGCGGGGTCCTCACCATCCGGGTGCTGCCGCCCGGCCGTGGCTCGCTGCTCACCATCCTGCACAGCGACGGTGACGACGTCACCCGGCAGCAGTTCGGGACCGACGGGTGCCTCCTCGGCGCGGCCCGCACCGAGTTCGAATCACGCTGAGTGCAACCCTGTCCGCAGTGGCGCGGGGACGGCATCGTGAACTTCGATGCGGGTGTGGCTGAGTGGCTAGGCACCGGCCTGCAAAGCCGTTTACACGGGTTCGAATCCCGTCATCCGCTCGACGACGAGCCCGGCAGGTGAATCACCTGCCGGGCTCGCATCGTTCTCGGGCTCCGCCGATCTCAGCCGACGCTCGGGGGCTGGTCGACGAGCTGCGCGAGGTAGAGCTGCTCGCCGAGCTTGTCGATCAGTTCGAGCTGCGTTTCGAGGTAGTCGACGTGGTCTTCTTCCTCGGCGAGGATCTTCTCGAAGATGCCGGCGGTGGTGTGGTCGCCCTTGCTGCGGCACATCGTGATGCCGGGCCGAAGGCGCTCGACCACCTCGACCTCGACGGCCAGGTCCGACGTGAACTGCTCCCGGATGGTCTGGCCGATGCGCAGCGGCAGGATCCGCTGGTAGTTCGGCAGCGCCTCGAGCATGAGGATGCGGTCGGTGAGCAGCTCCGCGTGCTGCATCTCCTCGAAGGACTCCTGGCGGGTCTTCTCCGCGATCTTCGTCAGGCCCCAGTTGGCCTGCATCTTCGAGTGGAGAAAGTACTGGTTGATCGCTGTGAGTTCGCTGGTCAACTGCTCGTTCAGAAGAGCAATGACCTCATCGTCGCCGCGCATGAACAACCTCCGATGGGGGTGGGCTGAACCGTGAGCTCAGACTAACCCTCACCGGGTGAATTCACACGGTGTACTTTTCGGCGATTCGTCAGGCGCTGATCGGCTCTTCCTCGCATTCGACGACGGCGTAGTGCTGTTCGATCATCGACTTGATCCGGTCGCGGCACATGCCGCAGCCGCGTCCGCGCCCGGCGCCGCAACCCATCGCGACGTGCTTGGCGGTCCGAGCCCCCGCGGAGATGCACTGATGCACCGTGTCCTCGGTGGTGGCCTCGCAAACGCAGACGTACATGTCGTTGACCCTCCAGCCAGCTTCCTCAGGCGAGGCTACACTAAGAGCCCGTCTTTGAAAAGGGTAGGCTAACCCAAGTTTTTGATCTTGATCGGCGTCGAGGTTCCGTGCGATCGTGGATCCATCGGTACGAACTCGACGCCGGGCACTTGCGGGGCCCACGGACTCGGGGAGCAGGTGGCCGCATGGGAAGAATTGGTTCCTTTCGTCGTGATCGGCTCGTCTTCGACGTCCGGGACGAGGGGTCGGTCGACGGCGTCCCGGTCGTGCTGCTGCACGGGTTCCCGCAGGACTCTCGATCCTGGTCGGCGGTGGCGGAACTGCTGCACGCCCGCGGGTTTCGCACCCTCGCCCCCGACCTGCGGGGTGCCTCGCCCGGTGCGCGACCGCGGTCACGGTGGGCCTACCGTCCGTCGGAGTTGACCGCGGACGTCATCGCGTTGATCGAGCAGTCCGGGCTCGGGCCGGTGCACCTGGTCGGTCACGACTGGGGTGCCGCCGCGGCGTGGTGGGTCGCCGGACGCCGGCCCGACCTGGTGCGGACCCTGACCGCCCTGTCGGTGGCGCACCCGAGCGCCTTCGTGCGCTCGCTGGTGACCAGTCGCCAGATCCTGTTGTCCTGGTACATGTTTGCCTTCCAACTCCCGGTGTTGCCGGAACGGTTGTTCGCCGAGGGGACACGGGTGCGCCGGCTCTTCCTCGGCAGCGGCATGACCCGGGAGGTCGCCGACCGCGATCTCGCGCCGATGCGGGAGCGCTCGCGTGCCCGAGGCGGCTTGGGGTGGTACCGCGCGATGTTGCTCGCGGCGCCGTGGCGGCCGCCCGAGCGGATCACCGTGCCGACGCTCTACGTCTGGAGCGACCGCGACACCGCGCTCGGCCGCACGGCCGCGGAGCTGACGGCGCGGTACGTGGACGGTCCCTACCGGTTCGAGGTGTTCGAGGGCGTCAGCCACTGGATCCCGGACGAGGTGCCGGAGCGGCTCGTCGATCTGCTCGCAGAGCATCTGGGTGAGCCGGAGCGCCGCTCAGACGCGGCGGGTCCACGCACCGAGTAGCGACTCGCTCAGTTCGTACTTCATGGCCCGGATGCGGCCGTCGGCAGTTCCGCGGGGATCGAGGCACTCGCGCAACAGCTGCCGGAACCGAGCGGGGGTGACCCCGAATGTCTCGAGCAGTTCGGCTGCGCTCGCGCCGCCGAACGGTGCCCATCTGATGGCGAACCCGACCACCCACACTGCGTGGGGGCTCAGGGCGTGGGATCGGTCGAGGAAGTCGCACTGGCGCAGCCACACTCGAATCCGCTCGCGGTTGCACGGGCCGCCGGCCTCGATCGGGCGCGCGGTCGCGTCGGGGCGTCGGGTGTGCATCAGAGCGCACTGACGGCGAACAGAGGGAAACGGTCGCCGTGCGGGGTCGGCCGGAACTCGACGCGCACCGACCGGGTGGGCTGCTCCGGGATCCGGCCCTCGATCCACGTGTAGACCCGCGGGCCGTCGTCCAGTTCGACGATCGCGGTCACGGCGGGCCCGGGATCCGGGTTGGCGCGAGGTGAGGTCTTCCACGACAGGATCGTTCCCGTTCCGGACGACGGCACGGCGGCGAGGTCGTTGCCGTGGCAGGCGGAGCAGGTGGCGGCCATCGGAGAGCAGAGCGTGGCGCAGTTCGCGCACCGGGTGATGAGCAGTGCACCCGTGTGCGCTGCGGTGGGCATCGGGGACGTGTGTTCGTGTTCGTTCTCGTGCATCGGAGCCTCGGCGGTCGGAGTGTGGTGAGGTGAGTCACACTCTCGCCTGGGGCGCGTCTCGCGACGACCGCAGAACTACCTGGATTACTACCTGCTTTTCCGGTGCGAGCAGGCCTCGGCGTGGGTGAACGGGGCGGGGAGCGGGTCCTGGGTGCTCTGCGGACCTGCTCCCCGCCCCAGTGTGCCGGGCGGGGTGGCCGCCCGGCCGTGTCCGGTCTCAACCTGCCGTGCGTTCCGGCTCGGCGTGCGAGCCTTCGATCGGCAGGCCGGCGGACTCCCAGTCCGCGATGCCCTCCCGGTACTTGCGCACGTTCGTATATCCGAGGGCGCGAAGCCGGTTGGCCACCAATTCGCTGTTCCGGCAGGTGATGCTCGCGCAGTAGGTCACGATCGCGGCGTCCCGGTCGGGGAGGAGGCTCGGGGCACGTGACGCCACGTCGGCCTCGACGAGATTCACCGC
Organism: Rhodococcus sp. NPDC004095; assembly: GCF_053604015.1. Taxonomy (NCBI): domain Bacteria; kingdom Bacillati; phylum Actinomycetota; class Actinomycetes; order Mycobacteriales; family Nocardiaceae; genus Rhodococcus; species Rhodococcus sp. NPDC004095. The sequence continues at coordinate 39,709 of NZ_JBSGGS010000025.1, read as the reverse complement.
CCCGGGGATGTGGCTCCTGTCGAAGTAGTCGGCGGGAAGGGTGTCGAGGAGGGTCACGGAGCCGGATCGGAGGGCCGCGGCCAGGTCGTCGCGGCTGATGAGCTCGGTCATTGTTGTCGCCCTTTCGTCGGATTCACAAACCAATGTGCGTGCGTACGCACATTTAATAGCAATGTGCGTACGCACGCAACTGGACGGATGAAGGTGGTTAGACTGCCCCGGTGGCAGCGACGCGGGACACGGATGGTCGGCACCTGGCGACGAGCGCATGGGGCGCGCTCCTTCAGGTCCACGCCCGGCTGGTGCCCGAACTCGACACCGACCTGCGGCGCGCGACGGGGCTTCCTCTGGCGTGGTACGACGTGCTGCTCGAGCTGGTGGGAGCCGACGGCACTCCGCTGCGGATGAGTGACCTCGGCGAGCGGGTGGTGCTCAGTCGTACCCGGGTCAGTCGCCTGGTCGCCGAGATGGAGACCTTCGGGCTGGTGCAGCGCGATGCCAATCCCGACGACCGACGTTCGGCGTTCGTGACGATCACCGATGCCGGCAGGCGCCGCTATCGCGAGGCGGCCCCGGTCTATCTGAGCGGGATCGGGGAGCGGTTCGCCGACAAGCTGACCGACTCGGAACTGCGGGCGGTCGCGGCGGCGCTGCAGAAGGTGCTCGAGCCGACGTCCGCGACCGACAATCCGACCGGCTGACCGGTCGGCCCGGCTGTCGGCAGCGGGCGGCCGCGGCGATCGTGGATGCCGCGGCCGCCCCGGGGATCACCGGCCGAAGCGCTCCTCGACCTCCTCGGCCGTGAGGCCGTACTGCTCGAGGGTGTAGCGGTGTGCGGGCTTGCGGTCGCCGGAACGAGACTCGGCGTGCATGTCCTCCATCGCCTGCTGCGCCGCCGAACTCACCGGGATGCCGAACCGGGAGTAGATGCCCTCGACGGTGCCGAGCGGGTCCGCCACGAAGTCCGCGTAGTCGACGTCGACGAACTGGGCGGGGTCGTACTGCGCGCGTGCGGCGGTGAACGTCTCGAGGCCGCGGGCCCAGAGCTCGAGTTGCCCGCGACCGATCACCTCACCCCGGAAGGCGTTGGACCAGCCCTCGGTGGCCTGTTCGGCGAGGCTGCACACCGATGGGATGATGGTGCTCGGCGGGCGGTGGGTCTGGATGACGAGGGCATCCGGATACACGGACATCAGCTCGTCGAGCGCGAACAGGTGGCTCGGGTTCTTGAGCACCCAGCGCCGGTCCTGGTCCGGCAGGCCGATCAGCTGCAGATTCTTCTTGTGGCGCGCATAGGCATTCGTCCAGTCCTGACCCTCGAGCCACTTCGAGTACGTCGGCAGGTTCGCCAGGCACTCGTAGGAGATCGACTTGAACGTCTGCCGGAGCAGCTGCCAGCACTCCTCGACCTCGGCCGCGGACATGTAGTGCACGCCCATGAACTCGGGGTGCTCGACGTGGTGCTTGCTGAACTGGGACTCGATGCCCTGGAAGACCGGGTTCGACGCCCACGTCTCGCGCGGTGGCCGCGGCTGCGGCATCTCGGTCAACCACATCTCCAGGCCCTGGTGTGCCGGGTCGACGGTGAGCAGTCGGTGCAGCGCGGTGGTGCCGGTGCGGGGCAGGCCGGTCACGAAGATCGGTCGCTCGATCTTCACGTCCGCGTGCGCGGGGTGCTGCTGCCACGCCGCCTCGGACAGCAGCCGCGCGACCAGTGCGCCGCGCAGGAACACGCGGGACATCTTGCTGCCCAGGGGCGTCAGGTCCTCGTCGCGGGCGTACGAGTCCAGCAGGACACCGAGGGCCTCGGTGTAGTCGTCGACGCCGAAATCGGTCAGGCCGGTCATCTTGGTTGCCGAAGCGTGCAGGTCTTCGACGGTGCCGACGGTGGTGCGTTCAGTCATCGGGGGTGGTCCTTTTGTCGTCGGGTCGTTCCGCGGGCTCCACTCCTGGCCTAGTGGTGGAACTCGCCGCAATTGACGTCGAGGCACTGCCCGGTGACGCCGCTGGCCATCGGTGAGGCCAGGAAGATCACCGCGTCGGAGACCTCCTCGGTCGTCGGCAGTCGCTTGAGATCGGTGCCTGCGGCGGTGTGGTCGTAGATCTGCTCGACGGTGGTGCCGTACTTGTTCGCCTGGTGCGCGAAGTACTGCTGCAACGTCTCGCCCCAGATGTAGCCGGGCGCGACGGAGTTGATCCGGATCCCCTTGGGGCCCAGTTCGGTTGCCAGGGACTGCGACACGGACAGCAGTGCCGACTTGGCCATCTTGTAGCTGCCGTAGCGCTCCTGGGAGTGTCGCAGCACCATCGAGTTCACGTTCACGACCGCGCCCTTGGACGCTTCCAGGGCAGGTGTGAAGAGCTGGGTCATCCGGAGCGCGCCGAACACCGTCAGTTCGACGGCGTCGCGCATGTGCTGGAAGTCCGTGCGTTCCAACGGCTTCATCGACGGCACCGAGAATGCGTTGTTGACCAGTACGTCGACGCGGCCGTACGCGTCGTCGGTGGCGGCGACCAGGTTCTCCACCGAGGCCTGGTCGGTGATGTCGGTGGACACCGTCACCGCCCGGCGGCCGAGGTCGGCGACCTCCTTCGCGACCTCGTCGAGGCGCGACTGGGTGCGTGCGGCCAGCACCAGGTCCGCGCCGGCCTGCGCGCACCGAAGCGCGAGCGTCCGGCCGAGGGCGGGGCCGACCCCGGAGATGACGACGATCTTGTCCTGCAACAGGTTTGTCACGATGGTCCTCGCTGTGTTGTCTTAGCCGAGCATCCGGTTGGCGACGGCGGCCTGGCGCGCCGCGATGCGGGCTGCCCAGTCCTCCGGCGTGATCTTGTTCTGTTCGTGGTAGGGCAGTTTCGCGGCGATCTCGTCGATGCCGACGACCTCGACGGTGGGGCCGTCGGCCGGGGTGAAATCGCGGGACGTGCGCTGCCAGCGGAACTGCAGGATGCCGCGCGGATGGCCGACGGTCTCGATCCAGTTGGTGACACCCGGATTGCGCTCCGAGATCACCATGCGGATCATGCCGTCCGGGTCCACCTGCGCCTGGGTGTTGTTCAGCGACGTCTGGTGGCCGGTGTAGTCCAGGGAGATGTACCACATGCTGCCGAGCTGGAAACCCTGGTACGGCGCATCGGATTTCGGGACCGTGATGATCATCGCCTGGTCCTCGGCGAGGTCGTAGTGGCCGACCGACGAGAACTGGGTGGCGAGCCCACCCGGCGTGAGCCGGGGCTCGGTCATCGTGTTCACCGGCAGCTTCAGGTAGAACCACTCCGGGAACTGCAGCCACGTCTTGACCCGGCTGACCAGGGCCTTGCCCGCGCGGGCGAAGCGCTTGGCGGTCTCCTCCGGGGTCAAGGCGTCGTAGGGGACACCCATCCGGTCCGCCCGTTCGATGCGGACGGTGCCGCGGCGCTGCGACCAGTCGCTGTAGACCTCGCGGACCACCAGCTGCGATGCGCCCGGCGCGAGCGTGAAGTAGTTGCGGCGCCCGGCCGCGTCCTCGGGTCCGAAGCGGACCTCGAAGTTGCCGTCGGCGTCGATGTCGATGGCGCGGTCGTCGAAGGCGGCGTCGCTGCCGGGGACGTTGGAGTCGGTGTAGTTGCCGCTGAGCACCTGGAAGCTCAGATCGCAGGTGGTGCCGCGGGTTCCGGTGACAACGTACTCGGCGTCGTCGTTGATCCGGGCGCCGAAGTACAGGGTGTCCGGGTTGTCCAGGCCCATCTTGGTGTAGGGCCCGGTGCCTGCGATGAAGGTCGGATGCGTCTTCTCGGTGGCCCACGCGGCGTGGACGCAGGCGAGAATGCCGCCGGCCAGGTACTGGTAGCCCTCCAGCAGGTCCTGTTCGGACCGGATGTGGGGTGCGGCCGCGACCAGTTGCTCGGCCTCGGCGATCGCTTCTCGCAGCGGTGCCGTCAGCGGTGATGCGACCGTCTCGGCCGGTGGATCTGTCTGCACTCCCGCTCCTCGTGTTCAGGTGGTACAAATATGTACCCAAGTGGTAGAGAATTTTGTGCCCTGACGATAGAACGTATTTCAAGGAGTGGTCAATGGCAGCCGAACCGGACGCCGTGACGGGGCGCCGCTCGCCCCCGACCGTGCGCGTCATCCAGGTGCTCGACCATCTCGTCGCCAGGCCCGATCGCCGGTTCGGGCTATCCGAGCTCGCCCGCGCGCTCGACATCAGCAAACCGACCTGCCTGGGCATCCTCGCCGCCCTTGTCGGCGGCGGGTATCTCACCCGCGGTCCGGATGCGCGGTACGGCCTCGGGCCCGCGCTCATCGCGGCCGGCCGGGCCGCCCAGCGCGGATTCGCGGTCGGGGCGATCGTCCGGCCGCACCTGGAGGCGCTGGCGGCCGAGTTCGGTGCGGTCTGCACCGCGTCCGCGGTGGTGGGGGATCAGGTGATGATCCTCGAGGTCGCGGCACCCCCTGGAGTCGAGTCGGGACGGACCGCGGCCAAGGTCGGGCAGGTGTATCCCTTCGCGCCGCCGGTCGGGCTGATGTACGTGCTGTGGAGCCACGACGACGAGTTCGAGCGGTGGCTGCAGCGGGAGCCGGCCTTTCCCGTGGTGCTCGACCGGGACCTGCTGCAGCGTGTCGTCGACGACTGCCGCGAGTCGGGGTATCTCGTCGAACGGCTCACGCCGACGGGGCGTCGACTGTTCTCGCTGATGGCGGGGGTGGCGGGTCGAGACCTGCCCGCCGAGCTTCGCGAACTGGTCGGGGAGATGGTGTCCAGCCTCGGCGAACGCGTCTACCTCGGCCGGGAGACGTCCGCCGACGCCGAATATCCCGTGAGCCTGATCGCGGCGCCGAGCTACGACGAGGACGGCAGGCAGTCCCTGGTGCTGACCCTCGATGTGGGCGGCTCGATCGGCGGAGCCGAGATCGAGCGTCGGGGCCGGGCGCTCGCGGCCGCGGCGGATGCGGTGACCGCGGAGGTGGGCGGCCGGGCGCCGGTTCGAGGTGGTGACGCAGTCGCCGGCCATTGACCGGTTCTGTAACACGTTCTAAAGTCGGCTCCAGACTTCGTTTAGTACCGATGCGGTACATAGATGTACCGCCTGTGAGCGTTGAACCGGAGCCCTGATGACCACACAGCCCGCACCGCATTCCGCGTCCCCGCCCAGCTACACGCTGTCGCACCTCGCGGCCCTCGAGGCCGAGGCGGTGCACATCTTCCGCGAGGTCGCGGCCACCTTCGAGCGACCCGTGCTGCTGTTCTCCGGCGGCAAGGACTCGGTGGTGATGCTGCACCTGGCCGCGAAGGCGTTCTGGCCGGCGGCACTGCCGTTCGCGGTGATGCACGTCGACACCGGGCACAACTTCGACGAGGTGATCGAGTTCCGCGACCGGGTCGTCGACCACCTCGGGCTGCGCCTGATCGTCGCCAGTGTGCAGGACGACATCGACGCAGGCCGGGTGGTCGAGGACTCCGGGCCGCGGGCCAGCCGCAACCGGTTGCAGACGCACGCGTTGCTGCGCGGCATCCGCGACGGCGGCTTCGATGCGGTGTTCGGCGGCGCCCGCCGGGACGAGGAGAAGGCGCGAGCCAAGGAGCGGGTGTTCAGTTTCCGCGACGAATTCGGGCAGTGGGACCCGCGGGCCCAACGGCCGGAGCTGTGGAACCTCTACAACGGCAAACACCGCAAGGGCGAACACATTCGGGTGTTCCCCCTGTCGAACTGGACCGAGCTCGACATCTGGCAGTACATCGCCGAGGAATCCATCGAGCTGCCGGCCATCTACTACGCACACCGGCGCCGTGTCGTGCCCCGCGACGGAATGCTGTTGGCCCACACCAGGTTCCTCACGCTGCTTCCGGGGGAGGAGTCGTACGAGGAACTGGTGCGTTTCCGCACGGTCGGCGACGCCACCTGCACCGGCTGCGTCGAGTCCTCCGCCGACACCGCCGCCGCCGTCGTCGCGGAGGTCGCGGCGAGCCGGATCACCGAACGCGGCGCCACCCGGGCCGACGACCGCATCTCGGAGGCCGGCATGGAAGACCGCAAGAAGGAGGGGTACTTCTGATGTCGCTGAACCCCGAACTGCAATCCCCGCATCACCGTCAGCAGCTGCTCCGGGTCGCGACCGCGGGCAGCGTCGACGACGGCAAGTCGACGCTGATCGGCAGGCTGCTCTACGACTCGAAGGCGATCTTCGAGGACCAGCTCGAAGCCGTCGAGCGCAGCAGTCGCGAACGCGGTGACGAGCACGCGAACCTGGCGCTGCTGACCGACGGCCTGCGCGCCGAGCGCGAGCAGGGCATCACCATCGACGTCGCACACCGGTATTTCGCGACGCCTCGGCGGAAGTTCATCATTGCCGACACCCCGGGGCACGAGCAGTACACCCGCAACATGGTGACCGGGGCGTCCACCGCGGACCTGGCCCTGATCCTCGTCGACGCCCGGAACGGCGTGCTCGAACAGACCCGGCGGCACGCCTTCCTCTCCGCGCTGCTCGGTATTCCGCACCTGGTGGTGTGCGTGAACAAGATGGACCTGGTCGACTGGTCGCAGGACCGCTTCGAGGACATCTGCGAGGAGTTCCGGCGGTTCGCGGCCAAGCTCGACGTCCACGACCTGTCGTTCGTCCCGGTGTCGGCGCTGCGGGGCGACAACATCGTCACCCGCACCGAGAACATGCCCTGGTACGAAGGCTCCTCGCTGCTGCACCTGCTCGAGGAGGTGCACGTCGCGTCCGACCGCAACCTGATCGACGCGCGGTTCCCGGTGCAGTACGTGATCCGGCCGCAGCGGCAGACCGACGCCGACCTGCACGACTTCCGCGGCTACGCGGGCACCGTCGCGAGCGGCGTGTTCAAACCCGGTGACGAGGTTGTGGTGCTGCCGTCCGGCTACACCACCGAGATCGCGGAGATCCACGGCCCCGGTGGGCATCCGGTGCAGGAGGCGTTCGCGCCGTCCGCCGTGTGCATCCGGCTGGCGGACAACATCGACATCGCGCGCGGCGACCTCCTGTGCCGGCCGAACAACCGGCCGCTCGTCGGGCATGAGATCGACGCGATGGTGTGCTGGCTCGCCGAACGGTCCACGATGAGCGAACACCACCGGTACACGTTGCTGCACACCACCCGCTCCACGCGCGTGCAGGTGGTGCGGCTCGACTACCGGCTCGACGTCAATACCCTGCACCGCGACGAATCCGCGCAGTCGTTGCAGCTCAACGAGATCGGGCGGATCCAGCTGCGCACCCAGCAGCCGCTTCTGTTCGACCCATACCGGCGCAACCGGGTGACCGGCAGCTTCATCCTGGTGGACGAGACCACCGGCAGCACCGTCGCCGCCGGGATGATCACCGGTCCGACACTCAAGGAGTCGAAGGTCGTCTGGCACGCCTCGGCCGTCGATCGCGACGAGCGGGCCACCCGGGGTGCCACGGTGTGGTTGACCGGACTGTCCGCGTCCGGGAAGTCCACCGTGGCAGTCGAACTCGAACGCAGGCTCGTCGCCGCGGGCGTCCCCGCCTACCGGCTCGACGGGGACAACCTGCGGCACGGACTCAACGCCGATCTCGGATTCGGTGCCGCGGACCGCGCCGAGAACGTGCGCCGCGTCGGTGCCGTCGCGCAGCTGTTCGCCGACTCGGGGGTGGTCGCGGTCGCGTCCCTGATCAGCCCCTACCGCGCGGACCGGGATCGGGTGCGGGCCGCGCACGAGGCCGCGGGCCTGCGCTTCGTCGAGGTGTTCGTCGACACCCCGATCGAGCAGTGCGAGGCCAGGGATCCGAAGGGCATGTACGCCAGGGCCCGGGCAGGGGAGATCACCGGATTCACCGGGATCGACGACCCCTACGAGCGTCCCGAACACGCCGAGCTGGTGTTGACGCCGGAGGACGGCGATCCGGTCGCGCAGGCCGCCGCGATCATGGAGTATCTGAGTCGATGAACAACGACTGCGACCTCGACGACGCCCAGCTCGCGGCGGAGATGGCGGCCCGCGCGGGCGACCTGCTGCTCGACCTGCGCGCGCGCGAACTCGGCGCGAATCCGCTGCCGAAGGATGCGGCCCGGGAGCTGAGCCGGCGCGGCGACAAGGAGGCCAACGCGCTGTTGCTGCGGCTGCTCGCCGAGCACCGGCCCGCCGATGCCGTGCTGTCCGAGGAATCCGCCGACGATCCGGCGCGGCGCGGCGCCGATCGGGTGTGGATCATCGACCCGCTCGACGGGTCCAGGGAGTACGGGCTGCCGGCCCGCGCCGACTGGGCGGTGCACGTCGCGCTGTGGGAGCGCGGCGTCGGCATCACCGCCGCCTCGGTCGCCCAACCGGCACTCGGCCGGGTCTACCGCAGCGACACCTGCACGGCGGCGGTCGGGGAGCACCCCCGCCCGCGAATCCTGGTCAGCGACAGCCGTCCACCGGAGTTCGCGGGACCCCTCGCCGAGCGGGTCGGCGGCGAGGTCGTGCCGATGGGCTCGGCGGGGGCGAAGGCGATGGCGGTGCTGCGCGGTGAGGCCGATGCGTACGTGCACGCGGGCGGGCAGTGGGAGTGGGACTCCGCGGCCCCGGTCGGGGTCGCCCTGGCCGCCGGGCTGCACTGCTCGCGGATCGACGGGACGCCGCTGGTCTACAACGAGGCGCACCCGTACCTGCCGGACCTGCTGATCTGCCGCCCCGACCTGGCAGGTCCGCTGCTGTCGGGGATCGCGGAACTGACCGGGACGCCGCCGGACAGCCCACGGGTCGCGATGGTCCGCGAGTACCTCGGCTCGCTGCTCACCCACGACGCGAGCAAGGTCCGGCTGGCGGCCGACTGCTTCCGTGTCGAGAACGGAAGGCGGACGGGTGATTCCGGTCCGGAGATCGTCCGCGAGCTGGAGACCGGCGCGCAGTACCTGCCGTTGACCGGGATCCGGAACCTGACGTTCACCGAGTTCGGCACCGACGTTGTCGCGCGCTTCCTGCTGGACATGGCCGTCGGCGACGAGACGCACACCGTGGCGCTGACCGAACACTTCTCCGTGCCGGGTGCCGAGATCGCCGCGGTCACGGCGATCATCGAGCCCGCCCCCCGATCCGAGTGAACGGTACATTCACTCGGATCGGATCGAGTGAACGCTTCCGTTCACTGGGGGAAGTGAGGGTGCGGTGAGGGTGTACGCGAACACCGATCCGCGCCTCGGGCTCGCCGAGATCGGGGCGCACGCCCGGCGGGTCGAGGCCATGGGCTACGACGGAATGCACGTCTCCGAAACCGTGCACGATCCGTTCCTGCTCGCCTTGCAGGCCCTGCAGGCGACGTCCCGGATCGTGGTGCGCACCTCGGTCGCGCTCGCGTTCGTGCGCAGCCCGGTCCTGACCGCCTACACGGCCTGGGATCTCGCCCGGCTGTCCGGCGGCCGGTTCCAGCTCGGCCTCGGCACCCAGATCCGGCAGAACGTCGAGGAGCGCTACGCGATGCCGTGGTCGGAGCCGGCGCCGCGTCTGCGCGAGTACGTGCAGGTCGTGCGGGCCGCGTTCGCCACCTTCCGCGGCGGCGAACTGGTGCCGTTCGTGGGGGAGCACTACCGGTTCACCCGAATGCAGCCGTACTTCAACCCGTTCGACGGCGACGACCTGCCGCCGGACCCGCCGATCTTTCTCGGAGGCGTCGGCAAGAGGATGTGCCGGGTTGCGGGGGAGGTCGCCGACGGATACGTGGGCCACCCCACCAACTCCGGCCCCCGGAGCCTGGCCGACGACATCCTGCCCGCGCTGGCGGAGGGTGCACGGTCCGCCGGTCGGACCCGAGACGACCTCGAGGTGATAGCCGGAGTGCAGGTGATCACCGGCGACACCGACGAGGCTCTCGCGCGCGAACGGGACCGGCAGCGACGGCAGTTCGCGTTCCTGTACTCGACCCCGGCGTACCGGCGCGGCCTCGACCACGCCGGTCTCGGGCACCTGCAGGCGCCGCTCGCCCGGATGGTCCGCGAGGACTCCTGGACGGGGCTCGGCGACCTCGTCACCGATGACGTGCTCGGCGCACTGCTGCCCACCGCCCGTCACCCGGAGCTGGCCGCAGTCGTCGCCGATCGCGTCGGCGGCCTCGTCGACGGCATCACCCTCGCACCACCCACCGACCCCGCCGACGACCCGCAGTTCGCGCGGGTGGTTTCGCAGCTGCGCTGCCCGTGAGTGCATTTCACCCCGACCGGGGTGAAATGCACTCACCGGCGCGGCCGCACCCCACACCAGTAAGGAGATCCGCATGACCACTCCCGACGCCGTCGTGTCCGAGTTCTGTGCCCGCTGGAAGGAGGCAGACGCCGATGCCCTGGCCGAGTACTTCACCGAAGATGCCGTCTACCACAACATTCCGATGGAGCCCGTGGTCGGCAAGGGCGCGATCAAGGACTTCATCACCGGGTTCGTCGCGCAGTTCGGCGGCATCGACTTCCGGGTGCACCGCCAGGCCGCGAACGGGTCGGTGGTGATGAACGAACGCACCGACGTCTTCGCCATGGGCGGCACGAGCATCGAGTTGCCCGTGATGGGCGTCTTCGAGGTGACCGGGGACGGCAAGATCTCCGGCTGGCGCGACTACTTCGACATGGCACCTCTCGCCGCGCTCGGGAGCTGACGGCGCGGGCATCCGAACAAGCAAAGAGCCCCGGTCGACGTTGTCGACCGGGGCTCTTGTGGCTGTGGTGCACTCGAAATGCGAGTGCCCCCGGCAGGATTCGAACCTGCGACCTTTCGCTCCGGAGGCGAACGCTCTATCCCCTGAGCTACGGGGGCGCACCGAAAACTCGGTGTGCCGGTTGGGCTGGCTTAGCGTAGCGCATCGCGCGACGAATCCCTATTCGCACCCCCATACTCGATGAAGTAGCAGGTGACTCCTCACTGGAAGGCGCGCGAAGGCATGGCCGAACACGACCAGGTGCCCGACTACTCCGACGACGAACTCGACCTGGACCTGAGGTGGTGGGCCGCGGCCAACTACCTCACGGTCGCGCAGATCTACCTGCGCGAGAACACCTTGCTGCGGGAGCCGTTGCGGCCCGAGCACATCAAGCCCAGACTGCTCGGGCACTGGGGAACCAGCCCGGGATTGTCCGCGATCTACACCGTCCTGAACCGGCACATCCGCCGCACGGACGCGAACTGGCTGTACGTGACCGGGCCCGGTCACGGTGGTCCGGCCCTGGTCGCGGCCACGTATCTCGAGGGCACCTACTCGGAGATCTACCCGCACGTGAGTGCCGACGCAGCCGGCGTCGAGCGGCTCTGCCGCCAGTTCTCGACGCCCGGCGGCGTCCCGAGTCATGTCAGTGTCCAGACACCCGGCAGCATCCACGAGGGCGGTGAACTCGGGTACGCCCTCGCGCACGCGGCCGGCGCAGCGTTCGACCGGCCGGAACTGCTGGTGGCGTGTGTGATCGGAGACGGGGAGGCCGAGACCGGGCCGCTGTCGGCCTCGTGGAAGGTGCCCGCGTTTCTGAACCCGCGCCGCGACGGCGCCGTGCTGCCGATCCTGCACCTCAACGGTGCGAAGATCGCCGGCCCGACGGTGCTGGGACGGAGCAGCGACGTCGACGTCGCGGCGTACCTGGCCGGGCAGGGCTGGGCGCCGGTCCTCGTCGAGGGCGACGACCCGCGGCAGGTGTTTCGTGACCTCGCCGCCGCGGTCGACGGTGCGTACGACACGATCCGGGGGCTGCAGGCCGCGGCCCGGGCCGGCTCGCCCCCGCAGGAACGCCGGTGGCCGGCGATCGTGCTGCGAACCCCGAAGGGGTGGACCGGTCCGCACACCGTCGACGGGGTGCTGGTCGAGGGCACGCACCGGGCCCACCAGGTGCCGCTGTCCGGGGTCCGCGACAATCCCGACCACCTCGCCCGGCTGGAGCAATGGCTGCGGTCGTACCACCCGGAGCGTCAGTTCGACGAGAACGGGTCGCTGGCGCGTGAACTCGCCGGACTCGCCCCGGTGGGGGACAAGCGGATGGGTTCGACGCAGTACGCCAACGGGGGACGGCTGCGCCGGCCGCTCAGGATCCCGCCGCTGGAGCGGTACGCGCTCGCCGTCACCGAACCCGGCACCTCGTTCCACGAGACCACCCGGGTGTTCGGCGAGTTGATGCGCGACATCTACGCGGACGGCGTCCGGTCCGACGGCGGCGGCGACTTCCGGCTGTTCTGCCCCGACGAGACGGCCAGCAACCGCCTCGGGGCCGTGTTCGAGGTCACCGACCGGTGCTGGCAGCTGCCCGTCACCGGGTACGACGACGGGCTCGGGCCCGACGGACGGGTGATGGAGGTGCTCAGCGAGCACCTGTGTCAGGGCTGGCTCGAGGGCTACCTGCTGGCCGGGGGCCACGGGGTGTTCGCTAGCTACGAGGCGTTCGCGATGGTCAGCGTCTCGATGCTGATCCAGCACGCCAAGTGGCTCCAGCACGCACTGACCCTGCCGTGGCGCGAGTCGGTGTCGTCGCTGAACGTGCTGCTCACCAGCACCTGCTGGCGCAACGACCACAACGGCTTCAGTCACCAGGGCCCGGGCATGATCGACTCCGCGATCCCTCTGGCTCCGGACGTGGTGCGGATCTGGCTGCCGCCGGACTCGAACACCCTGCTCTCGATCGCCGACCACTGCCTGCGCAGCACCGACCACGTCAACCTGATCGTCGTCGACAAACAGCCGCACCTGCAGTACCTGACGCTGGAGCAGGCCGCCGAGCACTGCGCGGCCGGCGCCTCGGTGTGGCACTGGGCGGGCACCGAGGACGCCGACGCGGACGCCCCCGACGTCGTACTGGCCGCCGCCGGGGACGTGCCCACCCAGGAGATCCTCGCCGCGGCGGAGCTGCTCCGGAGGTGGGTGCCGTACCTGCGGGTGCGGGTGGTGAACGTGGTTGACCTGATGGCGCTGATGCCCGAGGACACGCATCCGCACGGATTCACGCCCACGAAGTTCCGGGAGCTGTTCACCGACGACACCCACGTGGTCTTCGCGTTCCACGGGTACTCGCGCGCCGTGCACGAACTACTGCACGGCCGGCCCGACACCGATCGCTTCCACGTGCGGGGATTCAGCGAACAGGGCACCACCACAACACCGTTCGACATGGTGGTGCTCAACCGGATGAGCCGGTACCACCTGGCGATCGAGGCGCTGCGGCGGAGCCGTCGGGTGCCCGAGCGCGGCGACGAGCTGGCCCGGTACTGCCGCGCCCAGCTGGACCGGCACCGCGACTACGTCGTCGCGCACCTCGAGGACATGCCCGAGGTGCGCGACTGGACATGGGGATCGCTGCAATCGTCCGGATAGCTCGCAGCCCCCGTCCCCCATCGCATGAACGGAACATTCAGTCGATCTACTCGACTGAACGCTTCCGTTCATGCCGGGAGGGGTCAGTTCAGCGGAAGCGGGGCCGCGCCCTTCTCCGTGAGCAACTGCGTCATCCGGTGCGACTCGCTCGCCTGGGTGTCGACCATCGTCTGCGCCAGGTCTCGCACCGTCTGCACCTCCGCGTGCTTGGCGGCGTACTCCATCATCGGCTGCCCGCCCTGGTGGTGGCGCAGCATCAGCTGCAGGAACAGCACGTCGCCCTCGGGACCCCGGGCCTGACGCAGCGCGGCCATCTCCTCCGACGTCGCCATGCCCGGCATCTGCGCCGAGGAGGGCGCAGGGGTCGTCGTGGCCCCATGGCCCGTCGTGCCGTGGCCGTCGCCGTGGCCGCCCGCGTCGGACATCCAGGCCATGTGCTCGTCGGTCGTCGCCACCGGCTGGTCCCACAGCGACAGCCAGCCGGTCATCTGACCGATCTGGTTCTGCTGCGTGGTGAGGATGTCGTACGCGAGATCCCGCACCATCGGATCGGCGGCGTTGGCGATCGAGATCGCCGCCATCTCCACCGCCTGGTTGTGGTGCACGATCATGTCCTGCGCGAAGCCCACGTCCACCGAGCCCGCGGCCGGGGCGGCGGGCTGGTCGTCGTGCAGGAACTGGTTCGCGAAGAACCCGAGCCCGAATCCGACCGCGATCGCCGCGATCAGGCCCAGGACGGCGAGGGCGGTGCGCTGGCTGCGCGTACCGCCGGCCGCCGCGCCGTCGGAGCCCGTCATGTCAGCTCGCCGGGGCGGGCTCGGGGGCCATCGGCAGCCCGGCGCCGCCGCCGGTCTCCGAGGTGTCCGGCGTCAGGCCCTTGCCGTCCATGGTCACGGCGTCGGGGCCGGGGGGAGTGGCGTCGAACGCGGGCGGGTTGTCGGGATCGAACGCACCCGGGATCGTCGAGCAGCTCGCACCCTTCTCCGGGTAGGCGCCGAAGTTGTTCAGCCGCAGCGCCGCGATGAACTGGTTGATCCGCGGATCGTCGGCGCTGTCCAGCTTGAGCTGGTGGCCCCAGCTCTGCAGGGAGATCGCGGAGTCCATGCCCGGGTACGGCGACATCAGCATGTACGACTTGCCGTCGACGCGGTCGACCAGCGCCTGCCGCTCGTCACCGGACACCTTGTCCGGGTTGTAGGCGATCCAGACGGCACCGTGCTCGAGCGAGTGCACCGCGTTCTCCGTACGGATCGCGTTCGGGTAGACCACGCCCGTGCAGGTGGCCCAGGTCGCGTCGTGCGGCCCACCGAAGGGCGGCGTCTGGTCGTACGCGACCCGCTGGGCCGCCGACACGTGCAGCGCGGCCGGGTACTCGATCTTGACGACACCCTCGATCTCCGTGGAGGGGTCCGGGTTCGACGCGCTGGGGGCGAACTTGTCCGCCTCGGCCTTGTCCTGGTACTTCGGCACCAGGTTGATCGCCAACAGCGCGACCAGGGCGATGACCGCGGCCGCGGCGCCGATCGTCAACCAGGGGATCTGACGCTGCTTCGGCAGTCCGCGCTTGGCGGAGCCGCCGGAGCTCTTGTTGGCAGCCTTGATGGCCTTGGCGGACTTGGCGCTGTTCTTGGCGCTGCGATTTTCCGAACCGCTCGGCATCTGTGAGTGCTCTTTCGCTGATGTGGACGTCGGGTCTGTGGGACGGGACGCCGGCGTCGGTGCGACAGGTGGGTCCCGTGGTCGTCCCACTGTACGTTCAGTGCCTGAAGGCAGGCTTTGAACGGCCAGCACATAGGATGAATACCCGTGACTCCCGCCGACCTTGCCGAACTCCTTCGCGTCACCGCCGCGAAGGTCCTCACAGACCACGACCTCGACGCGTCCGTGCTGCCCGCGACGCTGACCGTCGAGCGCCCGCGCAACCCCGAACACGGCGACTACGCCAGCAACGTCGCGATGCAGGTCGGCAAGAAGGCCGGAGTGAACCCGCGTGACCTGGCCACCTGGCTCGCCGAGGCCCTGACCGCGACCGACGGCATCGAGTCCGCCGAGGTCGCCGGACCGGGATTCCTCAACATCCGGCTCGCCGCCGCCGCCCAGGGCGCCATCGTCGCCAAGGCGATCGCGGCAGGTCAGAGCTACGGCAGCTCGACCGCGCAGGCCGGCAAGCGAATCAACCTCGAGTTCGTCTCGGCGAACCCGACGGGCCCGATCCACCTCGGCGGCACCCGATGGGCGGCGGTCGGCGACGCCCTCGGCCGGATCCTCGCCGCCCAGGGTGCGGACGTCACCCGCGAGTACTACTTCAACGATCACGGCGCGCAGATCGACCGGTTCGCCCGCTCGCTGATCGCCTCGGCAAAGGGCGAACCGACCCCCGACGACGGCTACGCCGGTGCGTACATCGCCGACATCGCCGCCGAGGTGCTCCGGCAGCGCCCCGACGCGCTCGACCTGCCCGCCGACGAGCAGCAGGAGGTGTTCCGCTCGATCGGTGTCGCGCTGATGTTCGACCACATCAAGCAGACCCTGCACGAGTTCGGCACCGACTTCGACGTCTACTTCCACGAGAACTCGCTGTTCGAGTCCGGCGCGGTCGAGAAGGCCGTCGCCACCCTCAAGGCCAGCGGCAACCTCTACGAGGAGGACGGCGCGTGGTGGCTCAAGAGCACCGACTTCGGTGACGACAAGGACCGCGTCGTCATCAAGTCCGACGGCAACGCCGCCTACATCGCAGGCGACATCGCGTACTTCCAGGACAAGCGCTCGCGTGGCTTCGACCTGTGCATCTACATGCTCGGCGCGGACCACCACGGTTACATCGGCCGTCTCAAGGCCGCCGCGGCCGCGTTCGGGGACGACCCGGCGACCGTCGAGGTGCTGATCGGTCAGATGGTCAACCTGGTCCGCGACGGCGCGGCGGTCAAGATGAGCAAGCGCGCAGGCACCGTCATCACCCTCGACGACCTGGTCGAGGCGATCGGCGTCGACGCCGCCCGCTACGCGATGATCCGCTCGTCGGTGGACTCGAGCCTCGACATCGACCTCGAGCTGTGGGCGAGCACCACCAGCGAGAACCCGGTGTACTACGTGCAGTACGCGCACGCCCGGCTCGCATCGCTGGCCCGCAACGCCGCCGACCTGGGCCTGTCCGCTGCGGACCCCAAGCTCGAACTGCTCACCCATGACCGGGAGGGCGACCTGATCCGCACCATCGGCGACTTCCCGAAGGTCGTCGCCACCGCGGCGGACCTGCGCGAGCCGCACCGCGTCGCCCGGTACCTCGAGGAATTGGCCGGCACCTACCACCGCTTCTACACCGACTGCCGCGTCCTGCCCCAGGGCGACGAGCCGGCCGGCGACCTGCACACCGCGCGGCTCGCGCTGTGCGGTGCCACCCGCCAGGTCCTCGCGAACGGTCTCGGTCTGCTCGGTGTCAGCGCACCGGAGCGGATGTGAGCGCGCACCCCGCCGGTCCGCGCCACGCGGACATCCAGCACGCACCCGGGCTGCCGTCACGGCCGACCGACCCGTCGCAGATGACCACCCTGCCCGCCGAGGTGTGGCCGCGCGGCGCCACGCGAGGTGACGACGGGGTGGTCCGGCTGGCCGGTGTCCCGGTCACCGAACTGGCCGAGCAGTACGGCACGCCGCTGTTCGTGATCGACGAGGACGACTTCCGGTCCCGCTGCCGCGACATGGCCCGCGCCTTCGGTGCCGCCGAGCGGGTGCACTACGCGTCCAAGGCGTTCCTCAGCGCCGAGATCGCCCGCTGGGTCGCCGATGAAGGCCTGTCGATGGACGTCGCGTCCGGTGGCGAGCTGGCCGTCGCGCTGCACGGCGGATTCCCCGCCGAGCGGATCACCATGCACGGCAACAACAAATCCGTCGCCGAGCTGCGCGCCGCGGTGTCCGCGGGCGTCGGTCACGTGGTGCTGGACTCGATGCAGGAGATCGACCGCCTCGACGCCGTCGCCGGCGACCTCGGCGTCGTGCAGGAGGTGCTGATCCGGATCACCGTCGGGGTCGAGGCGCACACCCACGAGTTCATCGCGACCGCCCACGAGGACCAGAAGTTCGGTTTCTCGCTCTCCGGCGGTGCCGCCCTCGACGCGGTCCGCCGGGTGTTCGAGACCGACAACCTCAAGCTTGTCGGTCTGCACAGCCACATCGGCTCGCAGATCTTCGACGTCGACGGCTTCGAGCTGGCCGCGCACCGGGTGATCGGGCTGCTGCGGCAGATCGTCGACGGCTTCGGCGTCGAGAAGACCTCGCAGGTGAAGATCATCGACCTCGGTGGCGGCCTGGGCATCTCCTACCTGGAGAGCGACGACCCGCCGCCGGTCGACGACCTGGCCGCGAAACTCGCGAACATCGTCGCCACCGAATCCGCCGCGGCCGGACTGCCGGTCCCGACGCTCATGGTCGAACCGGGTCGGGCCATCGCCGGACCGGGCACCGTGACGCTGTACGAGGTCGGCACCACCAAGGATGTCCGGTTGGACGGCAACGCAACTCGCCGTTACGTCAGCGTGGACGGCGGAATGAGTGACAATATCCGGACCGCGCTGTACCAGGCCGAGTACGACTGTCGGCTGGTCTCGCGGGACAGTCGGGCGGAGCCGGTTGTCGCACGCGTGGTGGGCAAGCACTGCGAGAGCGGTGACATCGTGATCCGCGACGCCTGGCTGCCCGAGGACGTCGGTGCCGGAGACCTGCTCGCGGTCGCGGCCACCGGCGCATACTGCTATTCGATGTCCAGCCGCTACAACCTGCTCACCCGACCCGCCGTGGTCGCGGTCCGAGACGGGAAGTCCCGACTCGTCCTGCGCAGGGAGACCGTGGAAGATCTGCTCAGCTTGGAGGTACAGCAAGATGACTGAACCGAACGCCGCCGCGATCGGCGTGGCGGTACTCGGCCTCGGCAACGTCGGCAGCGAGGTTGTGCGGATCATCCGCGAACACGCCCGCGACCTCGAGGCCCGTGTCGGTGCGCCACTGGTCGTGCGGGGCATCGCCGTCCGCCGGATCGACGGGGACCGCGGCGTGCCGGAGGAGCTGCTGACCACCGACGCGGATTCGCTCGTCGCGCGTGACGACGTGGACGTGGTGGTCGAGGTCATCGGCGGAATCGAGGTGCCGCGCAAGCTCATCCTCTCCGCGCTGAACTCCGGCAAGTCCGTGGTCACCGCCAACAAGGCGCTGCTCGCCGACTACACGGGCGAACTCGCCGAGGCCGCCGAGAAGCAGAACGCCGACCTGTACTTCGAGGCCGCGGTCGCCGGGGCGATCCCCGTGATCCGGCCGCTGACCCAGTCGCTCGCCGGCGACCGCGTCGTCAGGGTCGCCGGAATCGTCAACGGCACCACCAACTTCATCCTGTCCGCGATGGACGAGACCGGCGCCGACTACGCCGACACCCTCGCCGAGGCGGGCCGGCTGGGCTACGCGGAGGCCGATCCGACCGCCGACGTCGAGGGCTTCGACGCGGCGGCCAAGGCCGCCATCCTGGCGTCGATCGCCTTCCACACCCGTGTCACCGCCGCCGACGTCTACCGCGAGGGCATCTCGAAGATCACCTCGGCGGACCTCGAGGCCGCGAAGTCGCTGGGCTGCACCGTCAAGCTGCTCTCCATCTGCGAGCGGATCGTCGGCGAGGACGGCACCGAGCGGGTGTCCGCGCGCGTCTACCCGTCGCTCGTGCCGCTCGATCACCCGCTGGCGTCGGTGAACGGCGCCTTCAACGCGGTCGTCGTCGAGGCCGAGGCCGCGGGGCGCCTGATGTTCTACGGCCAGGGTGCCGGCGGCGCCCCCACCGCGTCCGCCGTCATGGGCGACGTGGTGATGGCGGCCCGCAACAAGGTCAACGGCAGCCTCGGACCGCGAGAGTCGAGCTACGCGGACCTGGCGGTCGCGCCGATCGGTGAGATCCCCACCCGCTACTACGTCAACATGCAGGTCGCGGACCGCGCGGGCGTGCTGTCCGCGGTCGCGGCGGAGTTCGCCAAGCACGACGTCTCCATCTCGACGGTGCGCCAGGAAGGCGCCGGGGACGGTGCGCGGTTGATCGTCGTCACGCATCGGGCCACCGATGCGGCCCTGTCCGAAACCGTTGCATCCCTTGGCAAGCTCGACTTCGTCACCGCGGTCACCAGTGTTCTCCGATTGGAAGGTTCCAGTGAATAGCCCTCGTCAGCACACCCCCGTTCACACGCCCTGGCCGGGCCTGATCGAGGCGTACCGGGACCGACTCTCGATCGGCGAGAACTGGAAGACGATCACGCTGCGCGAGGGCGGCACCCCGCTCATCCCCGCCGGATACCTGTCCGAGCTGACCGGCTGCGACGTCCACCTCAAGGTCGAGGGGCTCAACCCCACCGGGTCGTTCAAGGACCGCGGCATGACGATGGCCGTCACCGATGCCCTCGCCCGCGGGCAGAAGGCCGTGCTGTGCGCGTCCACCGGCAACACCTCCGCATCGGCCGCCGCCTACGCCGCCGTCGCGAAGATGACCTGCGCGGTGCTCGTCCCGCAGGGCAAGATCGCGATGGGCAAGCTCGCCCAGGCCGTGATGCACGGCGCCAAGATCATCCAGGTCGAGGGCAACTTCGACGACTGCCTCGAACTCGCCCGCAAGACCACCGCCGAGTTCCCGACCATCGGCCTGGTCAACTCCGTGAACCCGGTCCGCATCGAGGGGCAGAAGACCGCGGCGTTCGAGATCGTCGACGCCCTCGGCAAGGCCCCCGACATCCACGCCCTGCCCGTCGGCAACGCCGGCAACATCACGGCGTACTGGAAGGGCTACTCGGAGTACCACGCCGACGGAATTTCCTCGTCCCGGCCGCGCATGCTCGGCGTGCAGGCCGCCGGCGCTGCCCCGCTCGTGCACGGCGCCCCGGTCAAGGATCCCGAGACCATCGCGACCGCGATCCGCATCGGCGCCCCCGCATCGTGGGACGGTGCCGTGAACGCCAAGGAGGAGTCGAACGGCGTCTTCCGCGCGGCGACCGACGAGGAGATCCTCGAGGCGTACCGGTTGATCGCGCGCACCGAGGGCGTCTTCGTCGAACCGGCGTCCGCCGCGTCCGTCGCAGGCCTGCTGGCCGCGCACAAGGAGGGCTGGCTCGACGCCGGTCAGACCGTGGTGTGCACCGTCACCGGCAACGGCCTCAAGGACCCCGACACGGCCCTGCTGGGAATGCCTCCCGTCCAGCCGATTCCGGTCGACCCGGTGGCCGTCGCGTCGGCGCTCGAGTTGGTGTAGTGACCGCACAGCGAATCGAAGACACAACGATGACTCGGACGTTGCCGACGGGGCTGACCGTGACGGCGCGGGTGCCCGCGTCCACGGCCAACCTCGGTCCGGGATTCGACACGCTGGGTATGGCACTCGGCCTGTACGACGAGATCACGGTCACCACAACCGAGTCCGGACTCGCCGTTCGGGTCGAGGGGGAGGGGTCCGGGGACGTCCCGCTGGGCCCCTCGCACCTGGTGGTGCGCGCGATCGAGCGGGGACTCGAGGCGGCGGGGGTCTGGGCCGGTGGTCTGGACGTGGTGTGCCGCAACGCCATTCCGCATTCGCGTGGACTCGGTTCGTCCGCGTCGGCGGCCGTCGGCGGGCTCGCCGCCGGAAACGGCCTGGTGACCCTGCTCGACCCCGAGCTGGCACTGACCGAGGCCCAGCTGGTGCAGCTCTCGTCCGAGTTCGAAGGGCACCCCGACAATGCGTCCGCGAGCGTGCTCGGCGGTGCGGTGGTGTCCTGGAGCGAGGACCCGGTCGACGGGGACTCACCGCGCCGATTCGGCGCGGCCCGGCTCGCCGTCCATCCGAGCATTCGCGTCGTGGCGCTGGTGCCGGAGGAGCGGTCGACGACCGCCCACACCCGTGGACTGCTCCCGGAGACGGTGTCGCATGCCGACGCCGCCTTCAACGTCAGCCGCGGTGCACTGGCCGTGGTGGCCCTCACCTCCCGGCCCGATCTGCTGATGACCGCCACCGAGGATCGGTTGCACCAGCGGCAGCGTGCATCCGCCCTGCCCCTGACGACCCGCTGGGTAGCTGCGCTGCGTGAACGGGGCATCGCCGCCGTCGTCTCCGGCGCCGGTCCGACGGTGCTGGCGTTGACCACCGCGCCGCTGCCCGCGGACCTCCGAGTCGCCGCCGAGGCGGACGGCCTTCGGGTGCTCGACCTCGAAATCGCGGACGGCGTCCGCGTCTCCTGAGCCCTCCCGCCGGTGTGCCGCAGCACACCGGCGGGTTGTTCTTGCCCGTAACCGTGTTCACGGCTATCCTGGGGGCGTTCGCCCATCGTGCGTATCAGTCGCCGGTGCTCTATCAGGGCAATCACTCCCGAAATCAGGAGTCTCCCGATCGGATTCTCATCGGTCGCGAAGCTCGGAAATCACGGAACAGCCCCGAGTTCCGGACTGCGTGTTTTTCGCCCGAACCCCCTGTGCTCGAGGCTTTCGGCCTCTCGGGGTGTCGGCTCCGAGAAGGCGCCTGAGTGCGAGATGAGGGCGAGCGGCCCGACATTTCCCGAACATGTCCGGCATATCCGAGTTCAGTAATTGAGCTGCGGGACGAACCCTCGACTCAGCGCCGCGCGGGCGAGGGAAGGAAAGGACATCCGTGACCGATACGGACCTGATCGCCACTCCTGTGCTCGACTCTGCGGTGTCCACCGCGGCGAGCCAGTCCGGCGGTTCACAGACTTCAGAGACGGCCCCGGCCGTCGCTGCCGCGACCAAGCGCGCCGACGCGCGTCGTGGCGCCGGGCTTTCCGGAATGGTGCTCGCCGAGTTGCGCGCCCTCGCCGGTGAGCTCGGTATCAAGGGCACCTCCGGCATGCGCAAGGGCGACCTGATCGCCGCGATCAAGGAGCGGCAGGCCGGTGGTTCCACCACCAAGGCGGCCAAGGCCGCCGCCACCGAAAAGGCTCCCGCCGTGAAGGTCGAAGCCCCCGCGAAGACCGAGGCCCCCGCCAAGAGCGAGGCCTCCACCAAGGCCGAGGCGCCTGCGAAGGCCGAGGCGCCCGCGAAGCGCGAGACGCGTGCGAAGGCCGAGGCCGTCGAGGCCACCGGCCAGACCGCACTCCCCGTCGATTCCGACTCGTCGGGTGATGCAGACCAGGGCGGACGCCGGGGTCGGCAGCGCCGTGGATCGGCCCGGGCCGCCGGCGCCGCCACCGAGCAGGCCGAGGCGACGGAGCAGCCGGCCGAGCGTCAGGGCGGGCGGCAGGAGCAGGGTGGCGATCGCGCCCGCCGCGATCGTAACCAGGGTGACCGTAACCAGGGTGACCGTAACCAGGGTGACCGTAACCAGGGTGACCGTAACCAGGGTGACCGTAACCAGGGTGACCGTAACCAGGGTGGCCGCAACCAGGACCGCGCCCAGGACGAGCGCGGCCAGGGCAACAACGGACCCCGCGGTGAAGGCCGCGACAACCGCGGCGGGGACGACGACGGCGACGGCCGCGGCCGGCGCGGACGTCGATTCCGCGAGCGGCGCCGTGGACGCGACCGCGGCGAGGGCGGTGGCGCCGACGTCGAGATCCGTGAGGACGACGTCCTGCAGCCCGTCGCGGGCATCCTCGACGTCCTCGACAACTACGCGTTCGTGCGCACCTCCGGCTACCTCGCCGGGCCCAACGACGTCTACGTGTCGATGAACCTGATCCGCAAGAACGGTCTGCGTCGAGGCGACGCGATCACCGGTGCGGTTCGCGTCCCCCGCGAGGGCGAGGGCGGCGGCAACCAGCGGCAGAAGTTCAACCCGCTGGTGCGTATCGACACCGTCAACGGCGGCGACGTCGAGGCGGCCAAGCGTCGTCCGGAGTTCAACAAGCTCACCCCGCTGTACCCGAACCAGCGGCTGCGGCTCGAGACGGCTCCGAACATCCTGACCACCCGCGTCATCGACCTGATCATGCCGATCGGGAAGGGCCAGCGCGCCCTGATCGTCTCGCCGCCGAAGGCAGGCAAGACGACGATCATGCAGGACATCGCGAACGCGATCGCGACGAACAACCCCGAGTGCTACCTGATGGTCGTCCTGGTGGACGAGCGGCCCGAAGAGGTCACCGACATGCAGCGTTCGGTCAAGGGTGAGGTCATCGCCTCCACCTTCGACCGGCCGCCGTCAGACCACACCTCGGTCGCGGAGCTGGCCATCGAGCGGGCCAAGCGTCTCGTCGAGAACGGTCGCGACGTGGTCGTGCTGCTCGACTCGATCACCCGCCTCGGCCGCGCGTACAACAACTCGTCGCCCGCGTCCGGACGCATCCTCTCCGGTGGTGTCGACTCGACCGCGCTGTACCCGCCGAAGCGATTCCTCGGTGCCGCCCGCAACATCGAGAACGGTGGTTCGCTCACCATCATCGCCACGGCGATGGTCGAAACCGGTTCGACCGGCGACACCGTGATCTTCGAGGAGTTCAAGGGCACCGGCAACGCCGAGCTCAAGCTCGACCGCAAGATTGCCGAGCGGCGCGTGTTCCCCGCGGTGGACGTCAACCCGTCCGGCACCCGCAAGGACGAGCTGCTGATGAGCCCCGACGAGTTCGCGGTCGTGCACAAGCTGCGCCGCGTGCTGTCGGGCCTGGACTCGCACCAGGCGATCGACCTGCTCATCGACCGGCTCAAGAAGTCCAAGAGCAACGTCGAGTTCCTGATGCAGGTCACCAAGACCGCTCCGGGCGCCATCGGCGACGACTAGGGAACAGATTCCGCCCGGAGGCCGTTTAGGAGAACGTCAGCGGCCTCTGGCAGAATGATCGATCGCGCATCAGGCATCTGCCGCGTGCTACGAACAACCATGTCCGGTTCCGGTTCACGGCTTCGATTCTCGAAGTCGACCCGGCGACCACCGAAAGGGACACCATGAAGGCAGGAATTCACCCCGAATACGTGGCGACCACCGTCGTCTGCGGTTGCGGGAACACGTTCGAGACCCACAGCACCAAGGAGTCCGGACGCATCGTCGTCGAGGTCTGCTCGCAGTGCCACCCGTTCTACACCGGCAAGCAGAAGATCCTCGACACCGGCGGACGCGTTGCCCGCTTCGAGGCTCGCTACGGAAAGCGCGCCCCGAAGAAGGCCGCTGCCGAGAGCTAGCGACATCGCCGACGCCCGTCCTGTGCACCTTGCAGGCCGGGCGTCGGCGTTTTTGCATCCCGTCCCCGGGAATCCAGACACCCTGACTCACATATCGGAGCGCATCATGGCGGGCACGACCCAGCCCTCGGCCATCGACGACATTCTGGCCGAACACGCCGGCCTCGAACTGCAGCTGGCGGATCCGTCGCTGCACAACGATCCGGCCGCAGCCAGACGGGTCGGCAAGCGATTCGCCGAACTCGCGCCGATCATGGCCACCCACACCAAGCTGCTCGCCGCCCGTGAGGACCTCGAGGCGGCCCGTGAGCTGGCCGCCGACGACTCCGCCTTCGCGGCCGAGGTGCCCGCGCTCGAGGCGCTCGTCGCAGAGCTGGACGTGGCGCTGACCGATCTGCTCGCGCCGCGCGACCCCCACGACGCGGACGACGTGGTGCTCGAGCTCAAGTCGGGCGAGGGTGGCGAGGAATCGGCGCTGTTCGCGTCGGATCTGGCCCGGATGTACATCCGCTACGCGGAGCGGCACGGCTGGCGCGTCGAGGTGCTCGACGCCACCATCTCCGATCTCGGCGGGTACAAGGACGCGACGATCTCGATCAAGTCGAAGGGCGACGTGCGGGACGGGGTCTGGGCCCGGTTCAAGTTCGAGGGCGGAGTACACCGCGTGCAGCGCGTGCCCGTCACCGAGTCGCAGGGCCGCGTGCACACCTCCGCGGCAGGCGTGCTGATCTACCCGGAGCCCGACGAGGTCGAGGAGGTGCAGATCGACGAGGGCGATCTGCGCATCGACGTGTACCGGTCGTCCGGCAAGGGCGGTCAGGGCGTCAACACGACCGATTCCGCGGTCCGGATCACGCACCTGCCCACGGGCATCGTGGTGACCTGCCAGAACGAACGCTCCCAGCTGCAGAACAAGGCCCGCGCGATGCAGGTTCTCGCGGCGCGGCTGCAGGCCGCCGCCGAGGAGGCCGCCGAGGCCGAGGCGTCGGCCGGGCGGGCCAGCCAGGTCCGCACCGTCGACCGGTCCGAGCGCATCCGTACCTACAACTTCCCCGAGAACCGCATCACCGATCACCGCATCGGATTCAAGGCGCACAACCTCGACGCCGTGCTCGACGGTGACATGGACGCGCTGCTCGACGCGCTCGGCAAGGCCGACCGGGAGGCCCGGCTCGCCGCGGAGTGAGCCGGGGGAGCGGGGCCTCCCGGCAGGTCAGTCGTCGGGCTCGCCCGCCAGCTGGCTGATGTCGATGCCCGGCAGCAGGAAGCAGTTCTCGCCCGTGGCGTTCTGGTAGTTGCCCCACACGGCGGACACGGCGACACCCCCTTCCGGTTCCACGAGCGCGGCAGGGAACTTGGCGTCGCCCTCGCTGGGCGTCAGTTCGGCCGCGCCGGTCTCGCCGGTGTTGATGTTGATCCAGTTGACATCGGGACCGGACCTGCCTGCCTCGTTGACGACGAACAGCAGGTCGTCCGGTTCGATGGCGGCCTGCTCCTGGTGGGTGAGGGACTGCACCGGGGCGATGCCGCCGGCGCAGAACAACGGAGTCGGCTGAATGTCGATCGGTGCCGCGGACGCCAGTGCGGGCGCCGCGAGGGCGGCGGCGCCGGTGAGTGCCGCTGCCGTGGCGACGCGAAAGGTGAATCTTGAACTTGTCATGGGGATTCCTTTCCTTTGGCCGGACGAATCGACCGTATCGGCGTTCTCCGCGCCCGGCGTGGTTCGTGGCCTGTGCGTGTCCGGTTCGTGACGGCGTGGCAGGCTGAACGCCGTGAGCCGACAACCGTTGCGCCTGGCGATCCTCGACGCCACCAGAATCCTCGAGGAAGCCGGCGTGCCCAGCCCGCGAACAGACGCGGAACTGCTCGCCGCGCACGTGGTGGGCGTCGAACGCGGCCGACTCGGATTGGTGCCGCTCGTCGAACCCGAGGTCATCGAGACCTACCGGGAGATGGTGGCGCAGCGCGCGAAACGAATTCCGTTGCAGCACATCACCGGCGTCGCGGCGATGGGGGATATCGACCTCGCGGTGGGCCCTGGCGTCTTCGTGCCACGGCCCGAGACGGAGCTGTTGCTCGCGTGGGCGCTGGCCGTGCTCGAGGCCACCCCGACCCGGCCGCCCGTGGTTCTCGACCTGTGCACCGGTTCCGGGGCGCTGGCGTTGGCCATCGCGCACGCCCGCCCGGACGCGGTCGTGCACGCCGTCGAACTGGAGCCGAAGGCACTGGCGTGGGCGCGCAAGAACGCCGACGCCCGGGCCGCCGACGGGGACACACCGATCGTCCTGCACCACGGGGACGTGACCAGCAGGGCGCTGCTGACCGAACTCGAGGGCGGCGTGGATCTCGTGGTCTCGAACCCGCCGTACATTCCCGAGGGGGCGGTCCTCGACCGCGAGGTCGCCGAGCACGATCCGGCGTCCGCACTCTTCGGTGGCCCGGATGGGCTGTCGGTGATCACGCCGATGGTCTCGAACATCGCCCGGTGGCTGCGGATCGGCGGCGCGCTTGCCATCGAGCACGACGACAGCAACGGTGGCCAGGTCGCCGCGCTGCTGCGGGAACGACGCGTCTTCGGCGAGGTCGCCGAGCACGACGACCTCGCCGGCAAACCGCGGTTCGTGGTGGGTCGACGCGTCGCGACCGCGGCCGAGGCGGCGCGACGCCCGTGAGGTCGCGAACCCCCGATGTCCCGGCTGTCGGGGTGGTGACCGAACCGGCTCTTTCGGCAGGGTGAAAGGATGGACCGGTGAGCATCGTCTACGACTGCGGACAACCCGAAACACGTGAGGCCGGAATCCGCGCGGCCGGCAACGCACTCAAGGCAGGCCGGCTGGCGGTCATCCCCACCGACACGCTGTACGGCCTGGCGGCAGACGCCTTCGACGGCGAGGCGGTCGCGAGCCTGCTGCGCGCCAAGGGCCGTGGGCGGGACATGCCGGTGCCGGTCCTCGTCGGCTCGTGGAACACGATCGACGGGCTGGTGTTCACCGTGCGCCCGGAGGCCCGCGAACTGATCCGTGCCTTCTGGCCGGGCGGGCTGAGTCTCGTTGTCCAGCAGGCGCCGTCGCTGGCCTGGGACCTCGGGGACACCCGCGGGACGGTGATGCTGCGGATGCCACTGCACCCCGTTGCCCTCGAACTGCTGCGCGAGGTCGGCCCGCTCGCGGTGTCGAGTGCCAACATCTCCGGGCATGCGCCCGCGACCACCGTGGAGGAGGCGCGCAGCCAGCTCGGTGGCAGCGCCAGCGTCTACCTCGACGGCGGGCCGGCCGAACATGCCCTCGCGTCCACCATCGTCGACCTGACCTCCGACGTCCCGCGCATCCTGCGTGAGGGTGCGGTCCCGACACCGGCGGTCGCCGAGGTGCTCGGCGTGACCGTCGAGAGCCTGCTCGGGGGCGGGGACCGAGGGTGAGCACCGCACAGTGACCGTCGTCGACGCCACGCTCCTGCTCGCAGCGGACGGCCCGGCGAACCGGGGGGCCGGGGTGCCGCTGCGGGAGCTGCTGCTGGTGCTGTTCACCGCCGCGGTCGTCACGTTCCTCGCGACCGGTGCCGTGCGGCTGTTCGCGATCAAGTTCGGGGCGGTCGCCGTTCCCCGGGACCGCGACGTGCACGTCACGCCGACGCCGAGACTCGGCGGCCTCGGCATGTACCTCGGTTTCGCTGCGGCACTGCTGTTCGCTCAACAGCTTCCGGCGTTGACGCGCGGATTCGAGTACAACACCAAGGACATTCCGGCGGCACTGGTCTCGGCGACGGTGATCGTCGCGGTGGGGTTCATCGACGACCGCTGGGGGCTCGACGCGCTCACCAAGTTCGTCGGCCAGGTCACCGCGGCCGGGGTGATGGTCGTGATGGGTGTGAGCTGGCTGGTGCTGTACGTCCCGTTCGGGGGCGGCACCACCTGGGTGCTCGACCAGCTGCAGGGCGGCTTGTTCACCGTGCTCGTCGCGGTCGTGATGATCAATGCGATGAACTTCGTCGACGGTCTGGACGGCCTGGCCGCCGGGCTCGGGTTGATCGCGTCGGTGGCGATCTGCGTGTTCTCCGTCGGCCTGCTCCACGAGCAGGGCGGTGACGTCAGCGCCTACCCGCCGGCGATGCTGGCCGCCGCGCTCGCGGGTGCCTGCCTCGGGTTCCTCCCGCACAACTTCCAGCCGGCCCGGATCTTCATGGGTGACTCCGGGTCGATGCTGATCGGCCTGATGCTCGCAGCGATCTCGACGAGTGCGTCCGGGCGGATCCCGCTGAACGCCTATGGATCTCGCGACATGCTCGGCCTGCTCTCGCCGCTGCTCCTGGTCGGCGCCGTGATGTTCATTCCGATCCTGGACCTGCTGCTGGCGGTGGTTCGCCGGACGATGGCGGGCCGCAGCCCGTTCGCGCCGGACAAGATGCACCTGCACCATCGGTTGCTGCAGATCGGGCACTCGCACCGTCGTGTCGTGCTTCTGATCTACCTCTGGGTCGGCGTGCTCGCGTTCGGCGCCGTGGGGTCCGCGCTGTTCGACCGGCGCATCGTGGTGCTGCTGGTGGCCGGCGGGCTGGTGTTCGCGTTGGTGGTGACCGCGGTCCCGTCGCTGCGGCTGCAGCAGGTTCGTGGCCGCGACGGCGGCGGTGCCGCCTGACGGGTGCGGCGGCGGTGCCGCCTGACGGGTGCGGCGGCGGTTCCTGAGCGACCGCTACCCTTGACGGTTGTGAGCTTCTCTCCCGAACCCCTGCCCGATCCGTCCGCACCACTTCGCGCCGCGGTGCGTTGGGGGCTCGCAGGGCTGGTTGCCCTCGCGGTCGTGGGGTCCGTGGTGGCCTCGCTGGTCGCGGGGTGGGCCGGACTGTGGGGTGCGCTGATCGGTGTCGCGGTGGGTGGTGGGTTCATCCTCTGCACCGCGCTGGCGGTCCTGTTCACCGAGAAGATGCCGCCGGCGACGTCGGGTCTGATCCTGCTCGGCAGCTGGCTGCTGAAGATGATCCTCGCGATCGTCGTGCTCGGCCTGCTCAAGGGGATGGATTTCTACAGCAAGGGCGCCCTGGTGATCGTCATGGTGCTCGCACTGGTGATCGTGCTCGGCGCCGAGACCTACGGTCTGCTGAAGGTGAAGGTGCCGTACGTCGACACCGCGGAGCCCAAATCTGACGAGAAGTAGTACTACATCCAGTAGTTTTTTCGTCAATGACGACCCCCGTCTACACAACGTCGTAGTTGTCTTGATAAGGTCAAGCTCACGCGAGTGCTGGAATGACGCGAATCAGACGAAACAGCGTCGGGCCGCAGTCGCACAGGTGACTCCCGTTTCGAGTGTTTCGTGGTACGAAACTGCGCGTGGTGGGGCCGCCGAGTCGACGACAGTCGCCGACACCGACAGACGCAAGACCGCCGATTCCTCCGGGCACAGGCGGGCGCAGCGGCTGACGAATACGCGAGCCGACCTTGTCGACTTGTTAGTTCGTCAATGTCCGATCGAACCGCAGGCGATGCCGCCTGCGGCCACGACTACGGGAGAGACCGCTGAGCGTCACCACCCTGGCCGCGGAGTTCCATCCGCCGTCACTTGCAGACTTCTTCCCTCCCGCTGTGCTGTTCGAGGGCACGCCGTTCGAGCTCGACCGTCTGATGCTGATCCGCATCCTCATGACGGTCGTCCTGCTCGGCTTCTTCGCGTTCGCGATGCGCAGCCCGAAGCTCATCCCTCGTGGCGCGCAGAACGTCGCCGAGATCGGACTGAACTTCGTCAAGGAGCAGATCGCCGACGAGGTCCTCGGCAAGGAACAGGGCAAGCGCTTCCTGCCCGTCCTGGTCACGATCTTCTTCACGGTCCTGTTCCTGAACTCGTCCAGTGTGATCCCGTTCCTGAACATTTCGTCCAACGCACGCGTCGGCATGCCGATCGTTCTCGCCGCGCTCGCGTACGTCGTGTTCAACTACGTCGGTATCAAGAAGTACGGCTTCTTCAAGTACGTGAAGTCGAGCATCGTGGTCCCGAACGTGCCGCTGCCGCTGCACTTCCTGCTGATCCCGATCGAGTTCATCTCGACGTTCATCCTGCGGCCGTTCACGCTGACCGTGCGACTCATGGCCAACATGCTGGCCGGTCACATCATGCTCGTGCTTTTCTTCAGCGCCACCCAGTACTTCTTCTTCGAGGCCGCGGCCGGAATGAAGATCTTCGGTGTGTTCTCGCTGGCAGCCGGATTCGGCTTCACCCTCTTCGAGCTGCTGGTGATCTTCCTGCAGGCGTACGTCTTCGCCCTGCTGACCGCCGTGTACATCGACCTGGCGCTGCACGCCGATTCGCACTGATCTCGACTGCACTGACTGCCTGACACACCACACAAACTGACCCTTCGCCGAACCCGGCGGCGGGCAACAGAAAGGGAACGGAAAACCACATGAGCCTCTCGTACCTGGCACAGACCACCTCCGAGGTCACCGGCGGCGGATTCGGCGCCATCGGTTACGGCCTCGCCGCCATCGGCCCGGGCATCGGCGTGGGCATCGTCGTCGGTAAGGCCATCGAGGGCATCGCCCGTCAGCCCGAGCTCGCCGGCCAGATCCGTACCAACATGTTCCTCGGTATCGCGTTCACCGAGGCCCTGGCGCTGATCGGCCTCGTTGCCGGCTTCATTTTCTGATCACGCCATGTCGAACATTGCAGTGATCGCGGCCTCGGAGGGTGAGGACATCAATCCTCTGCTCCCCGAGACCTATGACATCGTCTGGTCGCTGGTCTGTGTCGCTGTCATCGGCTTCGTCTTCTGGAAGTACATCCTTCCGAAGTTCCAGCAGGTCCTGGCCGATCGCTCCGACCAGATCGAGGGCGGCATCAAGCGCGCCGAAGAGGCCCAGGCAGAGGCGAAGGCGGCGCTCGAGCAGTACCGCGCCCAGCTCGCCGACGCTCGGACCGAGGCAGCGGCCATCCGCGAGGATGCCCGCACCCAGGGTCAGCAGATCATCAACGAGATGAAGGTGCAGGCCCAGGAGGAAAGCGACCGTATCGTCGCAGCCGGCAGCAACCAGCTCGCCGCACAGCGTCAGCAGATCGTGGCGGAGCTCCGCAGCGACCTCGGGCGCACCGCGGTGGACCTGGCCGAGAAGGTCATCGGCGAGACCCTGGCCGACGACGTGAAGCGGGCCGGCACGATCGACCGGTTCCTCAGCGAACTGGACACCGTCAGCGCTGACTCCGCAAACGGAAAGTGAGCACCATGTACGCAGCAAGCCGTGAGGCGCTGACTCAGACGAGGAGCGCCCTGGAATCAGCGTTGGCCGGGGTTTCGGCCGGCGCAGCGACCGCGGCTGCGGCACAGACCGGTGCGGAGCTGTTCACGGCGGTCGAGGTTCTCGACGGCCAGCGCACCCTCCGCGCCGCGCTGGCCGATCCGTCGGCTCCCGCGGCCGTCCGGCAGGCGCTCGCCGAGCAGGTGTTCTCGGACAAGGTTTCCGCCGAGACCCAGGCGACGCTGAAGGCAGCGGTCGGTCAGGACTGGTCGACCTCCGCGGACCTGCGCAACTCGCTGGTCCAGCTGGGCCGGGAGTCGCTGCTGCGTGCAGCCGACGACCAGGGTCAGCTCGACACCGTCGAGGACGAGCTGTTCCGGCTCGGGCGCATCGTGGCCGGCGACGCCGACCTCGAGCAGAGCCTGTCCGATCGTGCCCGCCCGGCGTCGGCCAAGCGTGAGCTGCTGTCCAAGCTGCTGTACGGCAAGGTCACGGCGGTCACCGAGGCGCTGGCGGGCCAGGCGGTCGGCCGACTGCAGTCGGCTCCGGCGGACGCGTTCAACGAGTTGTCCGAGCTGGCCGCGGCCCGACGGGACAAGGCGGTCGCGCACGTGCGCAGCGCCACCCCGCTGTCGGCAGCCCAGTCCGAACGGCTCGCCGAGACGCTGACCAGGACCTACGGGAAGCCGGTCACCGTGCATGTGGAGGTCGACCCCGAGCTCCTCGGTGGACTCGTGGTCCGCGTGGGTGACGAGGTCATCGACGGCAGTGCCGCGGGACGACTCGCCGCGCTGCGCAAGAACCTCAAGTAGCCGGCGTCCACCTGCTGCGCCACGCAGCACCCACCCTCCCGAACCAATTTCGAGACCAGATACCGAGAGCAGGAAGAACATGGCGGAGCTGACGATCTCCTCCGACGAGATCCGTAGCGCGATCGAGAACTACACCGCGAGCTACTCCCCGGAGGCCTCCCGTGAGGAGGTCGGCACGGTGTCCGACACCAGCGACGGCATTGCGCACGTCACCGGCCTGCCTTCGGCGATGGCCAACGAGCTGCTGGAGTTCCCCGGCGGCGTCCTCGGTGTGGCGCTGAACCTGGACGCCACCGAGATCGGTGCCGTCATCCTGGGTGACTTCCAGGACATCGAGGAGGGCCAGCAGGTCAAGCGGACCGGCGACGTCCTCTCCGTTCCCGTCGGCGACGGCTTCCTCGGCCGCGTCGTCAACCCGCTCGGCCAGCCGATCGACGGCCTGGGCGAGATCGAGTCGACCGAGACCCGCGCCCTCGAGCTGCAGGCCGCGACAGTGCTCGAGCGTCAGCCCGTCGAGGAGCCGCTGCAGACCGGCATCAAGGCCATCGACGCGATGACCCCGATCGGCCGCGGACAGCGTCAGCTCGTCATCGGCGACCGCAAGACCGGCAAGACCGCGGTCTGCATCGACGCGATCCTGAACCAGAAGGCCAACTGGGCGACCGGCGACCCGAAGCAGCAGGTCCGCTGCATCTACGTCGCGATCGGTCAGAAGGGCTCCACCATCGCCGGCGTGAAGCAGGCGCTGGAGGAGAACGGTGCGATGGAGTACACCACCATCGTCGCCGCCCCGGCCTCCGACTCCGCCGGCTTCAAGTGGCTCGCTCCGTACACCGGTTCGGCCATCGGCCAGCACTGGATGTACCAGGGCAAGCACGTCCTCGTCGTGTTCGACGACCTGACCAAGCAGGCCGAGGCGTACCGCGCCATCTCGCTGCTGCTGCGTCGCCCGCCGGGACGCGAGGCCTACCCCGGTGACGTCTTCTACCTGCACTCCCGCCTGCTGGAGCGCTCGGCCAAGCTGTCCGACGCGCTCGGTGGCGGTTCGCTGACCGCGCTGCCGATCATCGAGACCAAGGCCAACGACGTTTCGGCCTACATCCCGACCAACGTCATCTCGATCACCGACGGTCAGGTCTTCCTCGAGTCCGACCTGTTCAACAAGGGCATCCGCCCCGCCATCAACGTCGGCATCTCGGTGTCCCGCGTCGGTGGCGCCGCCCAGACCAAGGGCATGAAGAAGGTCTCCGGCTCGCTGCGTCTGGAGCTGGCACAGTTCCGTGAGCTCGAGGCGTTCTCCGCGTTCGCCTCGGACCTGGACGAGGCATCGAAGGCTCAGCTCGAGCGCGGCCAGCGTCTGGTCGAGCTGCTCAAGCAGGACCAGTACAGCCCGATCGCTGTCGAGGACCAGATCATCTCGATCTACCTCGCCGGTGAAGGCGTGTTCGACTCCGTCCCGGTCGGCGACGTCCGCCGGTTCGAGTCCGAGCTCCTCGAGGACCTGCACCGTAACGCCGCCGGCGTGTACGAGCAGATCGCGGGTGGCAAGGCGCTCGACGACAGCTCGATCGAGGCGCTCAATGCCGCGACCGACAAGTTCAAGCAGGGCTTCCTCGCCTCCGACGGCAGCCGCGTCGTCAACGAGGCCGAGGCCGCCGCTCTCGGTGCCGACGAGGTCAGCCAGGAGCAGGTTTCCGTCACCCGCAAGCACGTCACCAAGTGAGCGCGGCGGCCGTGACGGACACCAATTGGGAAGGAGGGACTGAGTAGATGGCGAACTTGCGCGAATTGCGCTCCCGCATCAAGTCGGTCAACTCGACCAAGAAGATCACCAAGGCGCAGGAGCTGATCGCCACCTCCCGGATCACCAAGGCGCAGATTCGGGTGGCGGCGTCCAAGCCGTACGCCGAGGAGATCACCAAGGTGCTCTCCGCGCTGGCGAGTGCCTCGGGATCGCTCGATCACCCGCTGCTGAACGAGCGCGCGAACCCGAAGCGCGCGGCCGTGCTGGTGGTCACCAGTGACCGCGGTATGTGCGGTGGCTACAACTCCAACGTCCTCAGGGAGGCCGAGGAGCTGTTCGCGCTGCTGCGCAGCGAGGGCAAGGAGCCGGTGCTCTACGTGCTCGGCGCGAAGGGCCTGACCTACTACACCTTCCGCGACCGCGATGTGAAGGGTGCCTGGACCGGATTCTCCCAGGATCCGGGCTACGCCGATGCGGCACGGGCCAGCCGTCACCTCGTCGAGCTGTTCATGGCGGGATCCGGCAACACGATCCCGGCGTACAACGGTGAGGGCACGATCGAGGGCGTCGACGAGCTGCACATCGTCTACACGAAGTTCGTGTCGATGCTGACGCAGTCTCCGGAGGTTCGCCGGATGGCGCCGCTGGAGGTCAACTACCAGGACGAGAACTTCGAGCTCGGCGAGGACATGCTCACCGACTCGAACGGTGCTGCGCCGACGGCTCAGTACGACTTCGAGCCGGAGGCCGGGACGCTGCTGTCCGCCCTGCTGCCGAAGTACATCAACACCCGCATCTACTCCTCGCTGCTCGATGCGGCAGCGTCGGAGTCGGCCGCACGTCGTACCGCCATGAAGGCGGCCACCGACAACGCGAACGAGCTGGTGAACACCCTGAGCCGTGAGGCCAACCAGGTGCGCCAGGCACAGATCACCCAGGAAATCAGCGAGATCGTCGGTGGCGCGAATGCGCTCGCCTCGAGCGCAGGAAGTGACTAAGAGCACATGACCGCAGCAGTAACCCAAACCAACGCGAACGGCGCGGGCACCACGTCCGGCCGGGTCGTGCGGGTCATCGGTCCCGTTGTGGACGTTGAGTTCCCGCGTGGCGCCGTCCCCGCCCTGTTCAACGCCCTGAACGCCGAGGTCACCCTCCCGTCCGTGGCCAAGACGCTGACCCTCGAGGTGGCGCAGCACCTGGGCGACAACCTGGTGCGCACCATTTCGATGCAGCCCACCGACGGCCTCGTCCGCGGCGCGGCGGTCGTCGACTCCGGCAAGCCGATCTCGGTTCCCGTCGGTGACGTCGTCAAGGGCCACGTGTTCAACGCCCTCGGCGACTGCCTCGACGCGCCGGGCACCGGTCGCGACGGCGAGCAGTGGGGCATCCACCGCAAGCCCCCGGCCTTCGACCAGCTCGAGGGCAAGACCGAGATCCTCGAGACGGGCATCAAGGTCATCGACCTGCTGACCCCGTACGTCAAGGGCGGCAAGATCGGTCTGTTCGGTGGTGCCGGCGTCGGCAAGACCGTTCTGATCCAGGAGATGATCACCCGTATCGCCCGCGAGTTCTCCGGAACCTCGGTGTTCGCAGGCGTCGGTGAGCGCACCCGTGAGGGCACCGACCTTCACCTCGAGATGGAAGAGATGGGCGTCCTCCAGGACACCGCCCTTGTCTTCGGCCAGATGGACGAGCCGCCGGGAACGCGTATGCGCGTGGCCCTGTCCGCGCTGACCATGGCGGAGTACTTCCGCGATGTCCAGGGCCAGGACGTGCTGCTGTTCATCGACAACATCTTCCGCTTCACCCAGGCCGGTTCCGAGGTCTCGACCCTGCTGGGTCGTATGCCTTCGGCCGTGGGTTACCAGCCGACGCTGGCGGACGAGATGGGTGAGCTCCAGGAGCGCATCACCTCGACCCGTGGCCGCTCGATCACCTCGCTGCAGGCGATCTACGTCCCCGCCGACGACTACACCGACCCGGCGCCGGCGACCACGTTCGCGCACCTCGATGCGACCACCGAGCTCTCGCGTCCGATTTCGCAGATGGGTATCTACCCCGCTGTGGACCCGCTGACGTCGACCTCGCGCATCCTGGAGCCCGGCATCGTCGGTGCCGAGCACTTCCGCGTCGCCAACGAGGTCAAGCGGATCCTGCAGAAGTACAAGGAACTGCAGGACATCATCGCCATCCTCGGTATGGACGAGCTGCAGGAGGAGGACAAGGTCCTCGTCGGCCGCGCCCGTCGTCTGCAGAAGTTCCTCGGCCAGAACTTCATCGTCGCCGAGAAGTTCACCGGTGAGCCCGGCTCCGTGGTGCCGCTGCGCGACACCATCGAGGCGTTCGACCGCGTCTGCAAGGGCGAGTTCGATCACCTGCCCGAGCAGGCGTTCAACAGCTGTGGTGGACTCGACGACGTCGAGGCCGCTGCCGCCAAGATCGCGGGGAAGTAGTCGACGATGGCTGAGATGACCGTTGAGCTCGTCGCCGTCGAGCGGCGGCTGTGGTCGGGGCAGGCGACTCTCGTCAGCGCCCAGACCACCGAGGGTGAGATCGGCATCATGTACGGCCACGAGCCGGTCCTCGGCCAGCTGGTCGAGGCCGGGACGGTCGCCATCACCACCGCTGACGGCGAGCGTCTCGTCGCCGCGGTGCACGGTGGCTTCCTCTCGGTGACCGGCAAGACGGTGACGGTCCTGGCGGAGTCCGCGGACTTCTCCGGTGACATCGACGTCGACGTCGCCAAGGCCGTCCTCGCCGACAGCAGCGCCACCGACGAGGCGATCGCGATCGCCAAGGGCCAGCTCCGCGCTGTCGAGCGGGCCTGACAGGTACCCCCGAAAAGCCGCGACGAGTAGGCCGACGAGTAGTGACATCCGGAGTGATCGTTCTCTTCATTCTGGTTGTGCTGCTCGCGGCCCTCGTCGCGGCTTTCGTGTACCGCCTCACCGTCCTGCGGCGCGGCGGCACCGCGGCGATCCTGCGAACGTTGCCTGCCGACGCCGGTCTGGGTTGGCGGCACGGGATCATTCGCTACGGCGAGGAAACCCTGGTGTTCTTCAAACTGTCGAGCCTGCGCCCGGGACCGGATACGCGGATCGCCCGTCAGGGCATCGAACTCGGCGATCGACGATCCCCACAGGACACCGAGTACGACATCATGACCGACGAGATCGTCATCGTCGAGGTGCGTGACGGTGAGCGGGCGTTCGAGTTCGCCCTCGACAGGGGAGCGCTGACCGCGTTCCTCTCCTGGGTCGAATCGCGGCCGTCCGGGCGTTCCGTGCGGGGACGCCCACCCGGATCGACCGACTGACATACGAACGAACCCCGACCGTCTCCGGTCGGGGTTCTCGTGGTTTCAGGGTCAGTTACGGTCTCCGCCGGGCTTCCACAGGACGTCGCCGCCCGGGTTCGCGACCCGGCCGAGGATGAACAGCAGGTCCGACAACCGGTTCAGGTACTTCGCCGGCAGCACGCTGGTGTCCTCGGGCGCCGCGTCGACCGCGGCCCACGCCGCGCGTTCCGCACGCCGGACCACGGTCCGTGCGACGTGCAGTTGCGCGGCCAACACGGTCCCACCCGGCAGGATGAACGAATTCAGCGGCTCGAGCTCCTCGTTGAACTCGTCGCACCATCCCTCGAGGCGTTCGACGTAGGCGGGGGTGACCCGCAGCGGCGGGTACTTCGGATTCTCGACCACCGGCGTCGACAGGTCCGCGCCGGCATCGAACAGGTCGTTCTGCACCTGTCGGAGCACGCCGGTGATCCGGTCGTCGGGGGAGCCGAGGGCCAGTGCGACTCCGAGCGCCGCATTGGCCTCGTCGCAGTCGGCGTAGGCGATCAGCCGGGGGTCGTTCTTCGACACCCGGGAGAAGTCGCTCAGTCCGGTGGTCCCGTCGTCTCCGGTGCGGGTGTAAATGCGGGTCAGGTGCACTGCCATGGGGTCACGGTACCGCGCCTCGCGAGGGCGCCGAGGGCAGCTGGTTAGGCTGTGCGACTGTGAGTGAACGCTTTCTGGTCACCGGCGGCAACCGACTGTCGGGAGAAGTCTCCGTCAGCGGCGCGAAGAACAGCGTCCTGAAACTGATGGCGGCAGCACTGCTGGCCGAGGGCACCACGACGATCACCAACTGTCCCGACATCCTCGACGTCCCGCTGATGGCCGAGGTCCTGCGTGGACTCGGTTGCGAGGTGGCACTCGACGGTGACGAGGTGCGGATCACCACCCCGGCCGAACCGAAGTACCACGCGGACTTCCCCGCGGTGACTCAGTTCCGGGCGTCGGTCTGTGTGCTCGGCCCGCTCGTCGCACGGTGCCGCCGGGCCGTCGTGGCACTGCCCGGTGGTGACGCGATCGGTTCGCGACCGCTGGACATGCATCAGTCGGGGCTCCGCCTGCTCGGCGCCACCAGCGAGATCCAGCACGGTTGCGTCGTCGCCGAGGCGGAGGACCTGCACGGTGCCAGCATTCGGCTGGCCTTCCCGTCGGTCGGGGCGACCGAGAACATCCTGATGGCGGCTGTCCTCGCGAAGGGTGAGACGGTGATCGACAACGCCGCCCGCGAACCCGACATCGTCGACCTGTGCAACATGCTTGGGCGGATGGGCGCCCAGATCGAGGGCGCCGGAACGTCGACGCTGACGATTCAGGGTGTCAGGGCCCTGCGCCCGACGGAGCACCGCGTGATCGGGGACCGCATCGTCGCGGCCACCTGGGGAATCGCCGCCGCGATGACGCGAGGTGACGTGCGCGTGCGCGGGGTCAACCCGAGGCATCTGGCGCTCGTGCTCGACAAGCTGCGGGCGGCGGGCTCGGAGGTCACCGCCGAGCCCGACGGATTCCGGGTGGTGCAGGAGTCGCGTCCGAGGGCGGTCAACTTCGCGACCCTGCCGTTCCCCGGATTCCCGACGGACCTGCAGCCGATGGCGATCGGGCTGGCCGCCGTCGCGGACGGCACTTCGATGATCACCGAGAACGTCTTCGAGGCACGGTTCCGGTTCGTCGAGGAGATGATCCGGCTCGGTGCCGACGCGCGTACCGACGGCCACCATGCGGTGGTCCGGGGTATCCCGCAGCTGTCGAGCGCACCGGTGTGGTCGTCCGACATCCGCGCCGGAGCGGGCCTGGTGCTCGCCGGCCTGGTCGCGGACGGAACCACCGAGGTCCACGACGTGTACCACATCGACCGTGGCTACCCGAGGTTCGTCGAGGACCTCACCGATCTCGGGGGAGACATCGAGCGGGTGCCGGGAACGGACTGAGGTCCGGCCGGCCCGTGGTGACCGAAGGGCGTCGTCGCTCGCGAATGCGAGGGGCGGCGCCCTTCGGCGTTGTGGAGCCCTCGGAATCGTGGGTGTCCGGCGTCACACCGCGGTGTTCTGCCGGTGTTGGCGGGTTTCGATGGGTGGTGACCTGCGTGTTCGCATCGCTGCGCATGCTGTGACCAGCGGATTTGCGATGCCGTTCACGGCCACGTAACTTTTGTCGAGTCAGAGCGACACGGACACCGACCCGGCCCGCGAGGGACTGG
>NZ_JBSGGS010000024.1:0-60267 GCF_053604015.1 Rhodococcus sp. NPDC004095 | reverse complement strand
GCGGTGTTGACGAATCCGGGATCGAGGGTGGTGTACCCCGTCGCGGAAAGGAGCTTGCCCAGCTCGATGCCGTCATTGCCTTCGGTTGCGTTCGGTTCAACCGAACGAAAGTGCCCTTCAGCCGTTTCGGGGGGTGCATGATCGTCGGCGTGCGTGAGATCACCCTCGACCTCGAAGCGGTTCGGCTGCGCGCCCTGACGTGGGGCCCCGACACCGGGCGGCTGGCGGTGCTGCTGCACGGTTTCCCGGACACCGCCCACACCTGGCGACACCTGGGTCCGGCCCTTGCCGACGAGGGTTGGCGGGTGGTGGCCCCGTTCACCCGTGGTTACGCGCCCTCGGCGGTGCCGGCCGACCGCAGCGGGCACATCGCCGCACTGATGGACGACGCCGTCGCCATCCACACGCAGCTGGACGGCGGGACGGATGCGGTGCTGGTCGGGCACGACTGGGGCGCGATCGTCGCGAACGCCCTCGCCGCCCACACCGACAACCCGTTCGCCGCGACCGTCGCGCTCGCGGTGCCGCCGTTCGCGACGCTGCGGACACCCGCAGCGCT
The DNA here is from genome assembly GCF_053604015.1 of Rhodococcus sp. NPDC004095. NCBI lineage: Bacteria > Bacillati > Actinomycetota > Actinomycetes > Mycobacteriales > Nocardiaceae > Rhodococcus > Rhodococcus sp. NPDC004095. The sequence goes on along the minus strand of NZ_JBSGGS010000024.1, from coordinate 59,708 downwards.
CCGTGTGCTGCCGAGGCAGTTGCGCAACAGCTGGTACATCCTGTTCAACCAGCTGCCCTTCCTGCCGGAGCGCTACGCAGAGCCGCTGGTGCGCCGGTTGTGGGCGGACTGGTCACCCGGATACGACGCGAGCGACGACCTGCCCGCGGTGCTGGCGGCGATCGCCGATCCGGCGCACGGCCGCGCGGTGATCGGTTACTACCGAAACATGGCGCGTCCCTTCCCACGGGTGCCGGCGCGTTACCGGCGCTGGACGGGGGCGGAGATGCGGCTTCCGACGACGCCGACGCTCTACCTGCACGGTGATCGTGACGGGTGCCTCGATCCGCGGCTGGCCGCGCTGGTGCCGCCGGGCCTGCCGCGGGGGAGTGAATTTCACCTGATCGCCGATGCGGGCCACTTCCTTCAGTTGGAGCGGCCCGCGGAGGTCAACGGCCGCATCCTGAAGTTCCTCAGCGCGAACTGACGACGGTCCGGCGACGTAGGCGTCCGGTGCCCGGCACCGACGCCCACACCGCCAGTGCGAGAACGCCGTCCACCACCAGGGCCAGCGCCGCGACGAGGATCGCGCCGACCACCACCCGCGGGTAGTCGCGGAGTGCGAGGCCGTCGAAGATGTAGCGTCCCAGTCCGCCCAGGTTCACGTAGGCGGCGATGGTGGCGGTCGCGATGATCTGCAACGTCGCGCTCCGGATGCCGCCGACGATCAGCGGCAAGGCGTTCGGTACCTCGACCTGCCCGAGCACCCTGGTCTCCGTCATACCCATCGCGTGTGCCGCGTCCACGACCACGGGGTCGACGGAGGCGACGCCGGCGTAGGTGCCTGCCAGGATCGCCGGGACACCGAGCAGGACGAGCGCCAGGATCGGGGGGATCAGACCGAGCCCGAGCAGCAGCACCAGGAAGGTGAGCACGCCCAGCGTCGGCAGCGCCCGCAGCGCGTTCACGGCGCCGACGAGAACCGCCTCGCCGCGGCGCAGGTGGCCGATCAGCAGCCCCAGCGGGATCGCGATCACCGCCGACACCACCAGCGCGAGCACGCTGTAGGCGAGGTGTTCGGCGAGCCGGGTGGCGATGCCGGTCGGCCCCGACCAGTTCGCCGGGTCCGCGATGTAGGCGAAGGCGGCGGTGAAGATGTTCATGCCGGACCCTCACCCGCTCGCAGGGCCGCCGCAGCTCGACCCAGGCCCCTGCCGGTTCGGCCCAGGGCTCTGCCGGTTCGGCCCAGGGCTCTGCCGGTTCGAGTCCACGGCGTCAGGAACCGCCCGGCCAGGTACAGCGCGGCGTCGCACAGCAGCGCGAGCACCACGATCGCGATGATGCCGGCGACGATCTGGTCCGGGTAGTCCCGCTGGTATCCCCGGGTGAACAGGACGCCGAGGCCGCGGACACCGATCAACGCGCCCACGGACACCAGCGAGATGTTGGTGACGGCGACCACGCGAATGTTCGCGATCAGCACCGGAAGTGCCAACGGCAGGTCGACGGTCAGCGCGCGGCGCAGCGGTGTGTGTCCCGTTGCGACGGCCGCGTCGACCACCGCTACCGGCACCGAGTCCAGTGCCTCGGGAACGGCCCGCACCAGCAGCGCCGTCGAGTAGATGCTCAGTGCGATCACCACGTTCAGTTCGCTGAGCAGATCCAGACCGAGCAGGGGCGGAAGGAGGACGAACAGGGCCAGCGACGGGATGGTGAACGCGAGCGACGCGACGATCGTCGTCGTCCGGCGCAGCCACGGCACCCGGTGCGCGGCGGCGCCGAGTGGCACCGCCACGATCAGGCCGATGAGCAGTGGCACCAGTGCGAGGTACAGGTGCGTCCGGGCCAGGTCGAGGACGACGGAGAAGTTGTCGATCAGCCACCGCATCAGCGCACCGTGTCCGGCGTCGTCCGGCCTCTCTCCTCGTCGCGCCGCTGCCTGGCGAGCACGGCGATCACCTCCGTGGCATCGATGCCGCCGGCCACCGCGCCGGAATCGTCCACGGCCACACCGATACCCGACGGGGACGAGATCGCGGCATCGAGAGCCTGTCGCAGGTCGCCGCCCCGGGGGAACAGCGATCCGCCGGCGCGGACGCCGGCGAGGTCGGGGGAATCGGTCCACCCGATCGGGGTGCCCGAGTCGCTGACCACGAGCACCCACTCGCCGTCCCCGAACCGCAGCCCCGGAACCTGAATCCGGGTCGCGGTCCGGACCTCGCGAATTGGCACGTCCTCCGCGGTGCGAAACGACAGGCCCCGGTAGCCGCGGTCGCGGCCGACGAACGACGCGACGAAATCCGTTGCCGGGGAAGAGAGTACGGTCTGCGGTTCGGCGTACTGCTGGAGATGTCCGTGCGGGCCGAACACCGCTACCCGGTCACCGAGCGTGACGGCCTCGTCGATGTCGTGGGTGACGAACACGATCGTCTTGCGCAGGTCCGCCTGCAGCCTTCGCATCTCGGCCTGAAGCTCCGCCCGCACCACGGGATCGACGGCGCTGAACGGTTCGTCCATCAGCAGGATCGGTGGGTCCGCTGCCAGTGCGCGCGCCACCCCGACCCGCTGCTGCTGGCCTCCGGACAGTTGCGCGGGGTAGCGGGTCGCCAGCGCCGTGTCGAGGCCCACCCGCTCGAGCACCTCCAGCGCGGCGCGGCGGGCCGCCCGCCGGGACTGCCCACGCAGCACCGGCACGGTCGCGACGTTGTCGACGACGGTGCGGTGCGGCAGCAGGCCCGCGCCCTGGATCACGTACCCGATCCCGAGACGCAACTCGACCGGGTCGGTCTCCGCGACCGGGCGGCCGTCGACCGTGACGGTGCCCGACGTCGGGGTCACCATCGCATTGATCATCCGCATCGACGTGGTCTTGCCGCAGCCCGACGGGCCGACGAACATCGTCAGCAGGTGCGGCTCGATCGCCAGGCTCAGATCCTCGACGGCGACCGTTCCGTCCGGGTACCGCTTGGTGACCGACTCGAAGGTGATCAACGCCGACGCCTACCCGACCGGTTGATCCAGACCCTGCGCGGCCACCCACTGGGAGGCGGCGTCCGCGGGCTCGGTCTTGGAGTCGCCGGACACCTTCTCGTTCAGGGCGACGAGTTCGTCGGTGGTCAGTTTCGCGGACACCGCGTCCAGCACGGCGGTGATCTTGTCGCTCGTACTCTGGGCGTGCAGCAGGGGCACCACGTTCTGCGCGGGGAAGTTGTTCTTCGGGTCGGCCAGGACCACCAAGTCGTTCGCGGCGATCGCCGGGGAGGTGGTGAAGATGTTGGCGGCGACGACCTTTCCGTCGGTGAGGGCCCGGACGGTGGCCGGGCCGCCGCCGTCGGCGATCGGCACGAAGTTGCCGGGAGCGATGTCGAGGCCGTAGTTCTCCCGCAGTCCGGGCAGGCCGACGGCGCGTTCCTGGAATTCGGCGGGCGCCCCGAAGGTCACCTCCGCAGAGTGCGGGGCGAGGTCCGCGATCGAGGTCAGCTGCCAGCGGTCGGCGGTGGCCCGGGTGACGGTGACGGAATCCTTGTTCTCGCCGGGTGCCGGCGTCGCGACCGCCAGGTTCGGGCCCAGCGCGGTGGCCAGGGCGGCGTTCACATCTGCGGCGGAGGTCGCGGTCGCGTCCTTGTCGAGGAACTGCAGCAGGTTTCCGGTGTAGTCGGGGATCACGTCGATCGTCCCGTTCTCGACGGCTGGTACGTACGTCTCCCGGCTGCCGATGCCGAGTTTCGTCGTGACGTCGAAGCCATTGGCCCGCAGTGCTTCCGCGTAGATGTTCGCGACGGTCTCGGATTCGGGGAAGTCCGCCGAGCCGACCACGACGGTGTCCGGGCCGGAGCCGGATCCTCCGGTGTCGAGGGGATCGGAGTTCGAGCACGCCGAGGCGGTGATCACGGTCAGCGCGATGGCGACGCCGAGTGTGAGGCGGGAGCGCAGCGAGAACGCCATGACATCCTTCCGGTCGGTTCCGGTGTCAGCACCCGGCCGCTCGCGATGCTGCCGGCGCTCAGTGTAACGATGGAACCCGCATCCGCACGGTGAGCGAAGGAGCGTGGCGCGCGATGAATCCTCGGTTGGGCAGGACGGTCGCGGCGGCCGCACTGACGGCGGTCGCGCTCGCGGGGTGCTCGTCCGGCAGTTCGCTGACCGCCGATCCGGCCCCGGCGCCGGTCACCGTCGGGTCCGGCGAGTCAGCCGAGTCCCGCGTACTCGCGGAGATCTATGCGGGGGTCCTGCGCGGTACCGGATCGCCCGTGCAGACCCGGCTCGGCCTCGCCGAGGGGGAGGATCTGAGTGCACTGGACTCCGGTGCGGTGACGCTGGTGCCGGAGTACACGGGAAGCCTGCTGCTGCGGTTGCAGCCGGGCGCCACCGCCATCGTCTCCGACGACGTTTTCGAGGAGCTGAACAGGTCACTGCCGCAGGGTCTCTCGGTGTCCGACCACGGACTCGCGGAAGCGCCGGGTGCGGGCGACGCAGGTGAGGAGGGGAGCGACGAGCCGGCGCTCGACATCGTGCCGCTGATGCGCACCGGAGTGCTCACCGAGGCACAGGTGAAGGCGCTCAATGTGGTGGCGGGGGAACTCACGTCGGCCGAGTTGGCCGAGATGGGGGAGAGGGTGCGTCGCGGCGAGCGCAGTCCAGATCAGATAGCTGGCGATTGGCTCTCTGCGCGTTGAGTTTTCCCACCCAGTCGACCGGTGACCGCACCCGCATCGTGTCTGTATGGTCGGGTCCCGAACGGAGCCGAGCACACGGATCAGGTGGGGGACCATGCCGAGGATTGTCGAGCGACTGACCGGATTGGCCGCAGGTGGGGCCGCAGCCCTGATCGGTCTCACGATGGCTGTGGCACCCGCCTGGGCGCAGGAAAGCACGGACTCGGGCCCGACCTATGCCCCGACGATGCTCATCCTCGATGCATCCGGATCCATGCAGCGTCCCGATCCGGCGGGCACGATGATGGACGCGGCCAAGAACGCCGTCCGCACCTTCGTCGACGCAGCCCCGGCACAGGCCAAGGTGGGGCTGACGGTGTACGGCACCGGGACCGGCAGCGACGACGCAGAGAAGGCCGCCGGCTGTCGTGACGTCCGGGTACTGCACAAGGCGGACACTCTCGACCGGGCCGCGCTGACCGGCGCGGTCGACGGGATCACGGCGAGTGGCTGGACGCCGATGGGCACCGCGCTGCGCCAGGCCGCGGCCGCCCTCCCGAACTCGGGGCCCCGGTCCGTCGTGCTTGTCTCGGACGGAGAAGACACCTGTGCCCCGCCCGAACCGTGTGAGGTCGCCAGAGAATTGAAAGCGCAGGGCGTCGATCTGGTGATGCACGCGATCGGGTTCGCGGTCGACGACAAGGCCCGTGCCCAGCTCACGTGCATGGCACAGGCCACCGGTGGCACCTACACCGACGCTGCCGACGGCGCGGCGCTGCAGCGGACGCTGCCCAGGGTGACCGCGGCCGCGCTGCGCAACTACAAGGCCACCGGGACTCCGATCGCGGGAACACCCACCCACGACTCCGCACCGGTCGCGACGCCCGGCCAGTACCTGGACACCATCGGCCAGAAGGAGTCGCGCTACTACGCCGTCGACATCCCGGACGGTGCGACCGCCTACTTCAGTGGCACCCTCTCCTTTCCGCGTGTGCCCGGCGTCGAGGCCGTCAAGGATCTGAACGTCCTGTACCTGCGGGTCTACGGCAGCGACGGCCGCGACTGCAACGCGATGGAATTCGAGCAGGCCACGAACTCGAGTGACGGCGCGGCACTGACGGTCGCGGAGGCCTTCGACGGGGCGACGAAGAAGCGCGCGGAGGACGGCAGCGGCGCCGACAAGTGCCGCGGTGGCGGACGCTACTACTTCGTGCCGACCTGGGAGAAGGCCTCGCAGGGGATGCCGGACCGGCTGCCCATCGAACTTCTCGTCGGGATCGAGCCCGCCGCAACCGATCCCGGCCCGGCCGCCGTCGCGTCGCCGACCACCTTCGTCGAACCCACCGGTGCGGGCACCCCGGTGGTGGGCGGCGGATCCTTCACCGTCGCCGCGGACCTCGACGGAAGCGGCCGCTACACCGACACCCTCGCGCCGGGCGAGTTCGTGTTCTACCGGGTCGAGTTGGACTGGGGTCAGGGCCTGGCGTATCACGTGCACTACGACGCCAACGGCGCCGGTGGTTCCAAGAACCTCTCCAACATCCAGACCATCCTGTACGCCCCGACCCGGGAAGAGATCAATCTGGACTTCGCGGGGTACCACGGTGTCGACCAGGTGCTGCCGACTGACGCCCCGGCGGTCACCAGCGTCCCGATCCGCTACGGCAACCGCACATCCGACGACATCGACGCACGCAGTCAAGCCCTGCCGGGGTGGTACTACATCGCGGTCAAACTGGGTTCGACAGCGCAAGAAGGCGACAGCTTGCCGGTGCAGATCCGACTCGATCTGACCGTGAGCGGTACGCCCGAGAGCGGTCCCTCGTATGCGGCCGCGACGACGGACGGGATCTTCGGCGAGAACGCCGCGACCACGACTGCGGCGGCAACGGATCCCGGTGGCCGTGCCGACGACGGCACGGCGACAGGGGCGGCCGGTGACACGGCGGCAGGCGAATCCGACTCGACGTCGTCGAGCACCGGTGTCCTGATCGGGGTCGCCGCCGCAGTGGTCGCGCTGTGCGGTGCCGGTGGCTGGCTCGCGGTGCGCTCGCGCCGCGGATAGCCCGCAGCCTCGATGCGATCGGGTGGTTGTCGCGTGACGGTGACGCGACAACCACCCGGTCGAGGTTCAGGCCGCGGTCGCCATGAGCGCCGCGCGCAGGAACGCGCCCAGTTCGCGGACCGCGTCATCGGCCTCCCTGAGGATCGAGGCCTGCAGATGCGCGACGTGCCACAGTGTCGGGTACTCGCGGTACTCCACCGTGACACCCGACGAGCGGAGCTTGTCGACCAACTCGACGACCTGCGGGTAGAGCACCTCGCTGGTGCCGATGTGCACGATCGTCGGCGGCAGGCCGGACAGGTCGCCGAGCAGCGGTGCGTAACCCGGGTCGCTGCGGTCGCCGCCGCCCAGGTATGCGTCCGCGGCCTTGAACGACCACCCGGTGTTGATCACCAGGTCGCGGTCGAACGGAGTGTTGCGGGCGCCGGGGTCCACCCACGGAGCGATCAGGGCCAGTGCCGCCGGCTTCACGCTGTACCGGTCGATCAGTCGGCGGGCGGTGGCCAGGGACAGTCCGCCGCCCGCCGAATCGCCTGCGACGGCAAGCTGATCCGGGGTGAACCCGTACTCGCCCACCAGTTCCAGGTACGCGGCGACTGCGTCCTCGAGGCCCGCCGGATACGGGTGCTCCGGCGCCAGCCGGTAGTCCAGCACGTACACGGCGGCACCGGTCTCGCGGGCCAGGTGAGCGGCCACGGAGCGGTGGGTGTCCAGCGAGCCCAGCGTGAAGCCGCCGCCGTGCAGGTAAAGGATGGCGGTGCGCCGTTCCGTGGCGCCGACGGTGACCCGTTCGGCGCGCCGGCCCGCGAGGGTGAGCTCCCGGACGACGGTGTCACGGGGTAGCCGCTGCAGGACCGAGCCGGCGTCGATGATTCGGCGTGCCACCGGCGCCGGAAGTGAGGAGTGCAGGGCCAGCCGGTAGAAGGGACCGATGGTGGCGGCGACGAGCGGCCGCGGCAGGTACATCGTCAGTCCGCCTTCGGCTTCGGCACGACGCGCCCGGCGATCTCGGCGACGATCCGCTGGTAGCCGGACCCGACCAGCCGCACCCACCCGTCGAGGAGCTTGGCGTCGGCACCGATCAGCACCCGCGCCTTGCCCTTTCGGACGCCGCTGACGATGGTCGACGCGGCGTCCTCGGGGGAGGTGCGTGCCAGCTTCTTGTCGAAGAACTCCGAGAACGAGGCGAGGTCCTCGCCGGGACCGGCGGTCGCGTTGCGCGCGATCGCGGTCTTGATACCGCCCGGGTGCACGCACGTCACCTTCACCGGGTGCTTGGCGATGAGCATCTCCTGGCGCAGCGACTCGGTGAAGCCGCGTACTGCGAACTTCGCGGAGTTGTAGGCACTCTGGCCGGGCATCGACAGCAGGCCGAACAGGCTGGACACGTTGATCACGTGGCCGTCGCCGGAGGTGATGAGGTGCGGCAGGAACGCCTTGGTGCCGTTGACGACTCCCCAGAAGTCGACGTCCATGATCCGTTCGATGTCCTTGAACTCGGACCGCTCGAAGTCGCCGTGGTAGGCGATGCCGGCATTGTTGTAGACCTGGTTGACCTTGCCGAAGTGAGCGGCGACCGCGTCCGCGTACTCGAGCACCGCCTCGCGCTGGGTGACGTCGAGGTGGTCGGACCTGACCTCCGCGCCGAGCGCCTTCGCATCGCGCACGGTCTCGGCGAGACCGACGCTGTTCTGGTCGGACAGCGCGAGTTTGGCACCCTGGCGGGCCAGGTTCAGTGCGAGCGCGCGCCCGATCCCCGATCCGGCGCCGGTGATGACGACGACCTTGCCTGCGAATTCGCTCACTGAACCGTCACCTTCTCGTTGTCGTTCCTGCTGTCGCTGTCGGGAGTGGTGGCCGGGTCGCCCACGGCCGGTGCGGGGAGGTCGGCGACGTTGACGCTGTCGTATGCGTCGAGATCGAATCGCCGCGTGAGGCCCCGGAATTCGAACGTGAAGCCGGGCCACAGGGTGGTGTTGTTGCCGTGCTTGTCGAGGTACCAGCTGGCGCAGCCGCCGTTGTTCCAGACGCTGTTGCGGAGCTTGCCCTGCACCTCGCGGTTGTACCGGTCCTGGGCTTCCTGCCGTACCTCGATGGTGCCGATGTCGTTGCGCTCGATCACGTTGACGGCGTCGACCACGTAGTTCAGCTGGGACTCGATCATGTACACCATCGACGAGTGGCCGAGACCTGTGTTCGGGCCGACCAGGAAGAACATGTTGGGGTAGTTCGCGATCGACGACCCCTTGTAGCCCTGCTGGCCGTGGGTGTCGAAAACCTCGGCGAGCGCACGGCCGTCGCGGCCGAAGATGCCGGCGAACATCGGCGAGTCGGTGACGTGGAAGCCGGTCGCGACGACGATCGCGTCGACGTCCCGGCGTCGCCCGGTGCTGTCGACCACGCCGGTGGCGGTGACCTCGGTGATGCCGTCGGTGACCAGGTCGACGTTCGGCTGCGCGAGGGCCGGGTAGTAGTTGTTCGAGATCAGCATCCGCTTGCAGCCGATCCGGAAGTTCGGAGTGACCTTGCGCCGCAACGCCTTGTCCTTGATCTGCCGGCGCAGGTGCCGCTCCGCCGCGAACTGCAGCGGCTTCATGAACACCGGGGCCTTTGCGAGTCCGACGACCTGCGTCTCCCGCATCAGGTAGATGCCGAGGCGGGACAGCTTCTGGAAGCCGGGGACGTACTTGAACGCGAACCGTTCGGCCGCGGTGTACTCGCGGTCGGCGCGCGGCAGGATCCACGGCGCGGTGCGCTGGTACACGTCCAGCTGCGAAACCTTGGCGGCCAGCTGCGGGACGATCTGGATGGCGGACGCACCGGTGCCGATCACGGCGACCCGCTTGCCGGTCAGGTCGTAGTCGTGGTTCCACTGTGCCGAGTGGAAGATCTCGCCCTCGAAGCCGTCGATGCCCTTGATGTCCGGCAGCGACGGCTCGCACAGCGCGCCGACGGCGGTGATGACGATCTTCGCGGCGAAGGTACCCCGGGACGACTCGACGATCCAGCGGGACCGGTCGGCGTTCCAGTGCGCGGACCGCACGTCGCAGTTGAACACGTGCTTGTCGAGGACGTTGTACTTGCGGGAGACCGTCTCGATGTAGCGCTTGATCTCCGGCTGCGGGGAGAACGAGCGCGTCCAGTCCGGATTCAGCGCGAACGAGTACGAGTACAGGTGGGACGGCACATCGCACGCGGCACCGGGGTAGGTGTTGTCCCGCCAGGTGCCACCGACGTCGGATCCTCGCTCGAGGACGAGGAAGTTCTTCTTGCCCTCCTGGGACAGTTTCACGGCGGCGCCGAGGCCGGCGAAGCCGCTGCCGATGATCAGGGTGTCGATCTCTCGCGCGGTCGCTCCGGACTGCACCGCAGTACCTGTAACTGGAAGACTCATGTAGTGCAGAATATGGGCTTACTGAGCCGCGGTCAATAGCTTGTTGACCGACGTTCAGTAAGGTGGTGAGTCATGGAGCCGGTCAAACGCACCCGGATGAGTCCGGAGGAGCGACGCGCCCAGTTGCTCGACCTGGGCGCGCGGATGCTGGCCGAGCGGCCCCTCGAACAGATCTCCGTCGAGGAGATCGCCGACCAGGCCGGGGTGTCCCGCGGCCTGCTTTTCCACTACTTCGCGTCCAAGCGCGACTTCCACCTCGCCATCGTCCGGCACACGGGCGCGGACATGCTCGTGCAGACCGAACCCGATCCGGACCTCGAACCGATGGAGATGCTGCGCCGGTCCGTCGCCGCGTACGTCGACTACGTCAGCGACAACCGCAGCACCTACGTCTCGCTGCTGCGGGGCAGCGCGAGCGGGGACGCGGAGATGCGTGAGGAGTTCGAACGCACCCGGGCTGCGATGGCGGACCGCATCGCGACCCACCTGCCGCGCATCGGCATCGAACCGAACGCCCGCATCACCCTCGCCGTCCGCGGCTGGATCGCGTTCGTCGAGGAGGCCACCATCACCTGGCTACGTGAGCCGCAGATCAGCCGCGAGGAACTGATCGACCTGCACGTTCAGGCCTTGCCCGCGGTCGCGCTGGCCCCGGACATTGCGGCCGCGCTGCTGCGGTAGCCACCTCCTCGGCGTCCCGGCTGCGTTCAGGCCGTGGCAGTCACCGGTAGCAGTACGAATCGGACGAGGCGTCGCCGCCCTGGAGACGGACCTGGTGTGCACGAAGACCCCGAAAGTCGTCGCCATGCGGGAAGAATCGCTCGTCGACGGTCATCCCGCCCTGAGGATCGGTGTGCATCAACGCCATCCATGCGCCGACACCATCCGGATAGAACTGGTCGTCCCAGGCGCCGTACAGGGAGTTGGTGACGTAGACCCGCTTGCCGTCCCTGCTGATCTCGACCATCTGCGGACCGCCGGACAGCGGTTCGTCCGGTGCCGCCGGATGCGCTGCGCGGCCGACGATCCCGCCGAGACGGACGGACGCGGTCTCCGTCGGGTGGGCGGGGTCGCGCACGTCGAACTGCTTGAGTTCGCCGGTGCCCCAGCATGATACGTAGAGGAAGTTGTCGTCGACCGACAGGTCGATGTCGGTGACCAGCGGGGGCACCGCGCCGAACGGCTTCAGTGCGGGTGGCAGCTGGTCCGGATCGGCAGGCTCGGCCGGGATCGTGATCACCTTGTCCACCGCCCAGTTGCCGTCCTCGCGGTGCCACCGCCAGACCGAGGCCGACAGGTCCTCGGTCGAAATGACGACACCGACGAATCCCCACGTGGCTTCCGGGTCGTGCGACGGGCGCAGTTCCAGTGGCATCTGGTGCTGCGCGCCGAGGTCGACCCGCTGCCGGTGCTCGCCGGTGGCGAGGTCCCAGAAGTGGAGTGCGTGCCCGTACTCGTTCGCCAGCAGCAGCTCGGGTACGAGCCCGTTCTCGAGCATCGACGGTGTGCCCCATTCGCTGCTGATCAGCGTGTTCCGGCCCAGATGCCACCAGGCGTCGTACGCGAAGTACTGCGGGCCCCGATCGGTTTCCCACTGCCGGAGCACGTCGAACGTGCCGTGATCGAGTAACGCGATCCCGCCGGGGCCGTCCGATCCGTCGGCACCGCCGAGGCACGTGAGGAACACCCCGTCCGGCCCGCAGTGCAGCGTGTGCGGTCGGGAGTAGCCGGCCTTCGCGGCGAGATCGGCTGCGTCCACGACCCTCGTCACGGTGGGGTGACTCGGGTCGGGTTCGGTGTCGAGCACGTACAGCGCGGACGAGCGTATGCCGGGCACGATCAGGTAACGGCGGGCCAGCCCCGCCATGTCGTGACCCTCGTGCTTCAGCGCGCTGCTGCACGCGTTCCAGCCGAAATGGTGCAGCTCGTTGCCCAGCCCGGGCACCTCGGTCCAGCCGATCACCCGGCCGTAGGTGTCAGAGCCGGGGTCGACGTCGACCACGCTCATCGCGTCGGGTTTGTCGGCCGCGCGGTCGAACGCGGCCACGTAGGCCAGTTTCTCCGGTGGTGCTGCGGCCGCGTCCGCCGCGGTCCGATAGAAGGTCGGGTCGATGGCTGGCTGATTCATCTTCAGCCTCCTTCGTCGAGACGATGAGACCCGCACATCAGCCTATGAGAACCCGCCGAGCTACGGAACCGTCGCGACAACTCGACACGGAACGGCCGGCCGGTCGAGTAGTCGACTACGCGCGCCCTGAGCGGGGTAGGGGCGCACGATCGAGGCGGAGCACGGCCGACGACGTCGACCCGCGGCGCTGGGGTTCGTGCTTGGAGGAGTGCGACATCATGCGAACCGGACTCGTGGAAATGGGGGTCCACTCGAGGGGCGCTCCCGACCTGCTGCTCCGTTCCAGTCGGCTGCTCGCCACCGCGGCCGGCGCCGATTCACTGTGGATCCACGATCACCTGATGGGCTTCGTGTCTCCGTCGCTGTGGGCGCCTCGCCACATCGCCGCCGCGCGCGTGGCGCAGAGCGGTGACGCCTTCTTCGAGCCGTGGACGGCGCTGGGTTACCTTGCCGCGCGCAACCGATTGGCGCGGCTGCGACTCGGGGTGGGCGTCACCGACACCGGTCGGCGCAACCCCGCGGTGACCGCCCAGGCGTCCGCCACCCTGCACCTGCTGACCCGGGGCCGGGCAATTCTCGGGATCGGCCCGGGTGAGCGGGAGGGGAACGAACCATACGGGGTCGAGTGGACGAGGCCGGTCGCCCGCTTCGAGGAGGCCGTTGCGACGATCCGGTTGCTGTGGGACTCGGGTGGACGTCCGGTGAGCCGGGATTCGGCCTTCTTCCCGTTGAAGGACGCGGTTTTCGACGTCCCGCCGCACCGCGGTACCCGGCCGCAGATCTGGATCGCCGCCCACGGCTCTCGAATGCTGCGGGCCGCGGGCAGGTACGCCGACGCGTGGTTCCCGGCCTACCCGCAGCGTCCCAAGGATTACGGCGTGAAGCTCACCCGGATCCGGGCCGCCGCATCGGACGCGGGACGCGACCCCGATGCGATCACGGCGGCGGGGTACTTCATGGTCATTCCCGGACGCTCCCGCGCCGAGGTGGACGAGATGGTCGGGTCCGTGGGCGCGAGGGCGCTCTGCCTGTGTGTCTCGGCCGAGGGGTGGGCGCGGCACGGCGCGGAGCACCCGTTGGGTCCAACCTTCACCGGAATCCAGGACCTTCTGCCGCAGACCCTGACCGAGGAGACCGCCCTCGCCTACGCGGACAGGGTGCCGGAATCCCTGTTGCGGGAGAGTTGCTTCGCGGGCACGCCCGCCGAGATTCTCGACCAGGTGGCGGAGTGGCGCGACCACGGGCTGGGCTACCCGGTGCTCATCAACATCGGAGCGATGTGCCATCGCGGACTCCGCGACGGCCTGCTCACCACGTCTCCGTTCCTGAAGGTGATGCGCGGTCTGAAACGCCTGTGACGAGTGCACATGACGGCAGCGGGTTCACAGGTGACGCAGGAACCGATCGGGGCCGTCGAGGAATGACCGCCAGTCGCGCACCACGTCGAGTTCGTCCCACACCGGGTGCTCGATGCCCTCGTCGGTGAGCTCCCAGATGTCGGCGCCCGGGCAGGCGGCGAGGACGGGGGAGTGGGTCGCCATGATCACCTGCGACCCCTCGGCGACCAGGTCAGCGATCACCCCGAGCAGGGCCAGGCTGGACCGGAACGACAGCGCCGCCTCCGGCTCGTCGAGGATCCACAGGCCCACCCCGACCGGCCGCTCCGCCACGTAGTGCAGGAAAGACTGCCCGTGGGACAGCTCGTTGAAGCCCTGGTCGTCGCCGCGGACCCGGTTGGCGTCGGCCCGCGCGAAGAGGGCGTGCATGGATTCGGCGCGCAGGAAGCAGCCGCCGTACGGCCGGGGTCGGGCGCCGACACAGGTCAGGTGCTGCGGCAGGTCGGTGTCCTCGGAGCTGCCGCCGGCGGACCACATCCGGTCCTGGGCGCCGGTGAATCCCCACTGCCACGCACCGGCGACGGCCTCGACGAGCGTCGACTTCCCGACGCCGTTCTCGCCGACGAGCACGGTCACGGGGTTCGTGAATTCGAGCCCACGACTGCACAATTCGGCAATCGCGGGTACATCCAGATACCACGAAGCCGGATCGAATCCATCCCTTGGGGTGAACTCGACCCGGCTCAGTGGCAACATCACGGCTCGCCGTGGGGCAGCGTCACGTCAGGCGATCAGCGGAACGCCTCGTCGATGATCTCCTGCTGCTCGACCGCGTGCACCTTGCTCGAACCCGAGGACGGGGCCGACATGGCGCGGCGAGAGATCCGCTTGATGCCGGTCAGCAGCTCCGGAAGCAGTTCCGGCAGCGCCAGACCGAACAGCGGCCACGCACCCTGGTTCGCCGGCTCCTCCTGGACCCAGCGGAAGTCGGTCGCGTTCGGGTACTGCTTGAGGGTCTCGCGAAGACGACGGGCCGGCAGCGGGTACAGCTGCTCGATCCGGACGATCGCGACGTCGTCGCGGCCTTCCTTCTGCTTGCGCGCCAACAGTTCCCAGTACAGCTTGCCGCTGACCAGGAGCACCCGGGTGACCTTGTTGCGGTCGCCGCCGCCGGTCTCGTAGGTGGGCTCCTCGAACACCGAACGGAACTTGCCGGTGGTGAAGTCCTCGAGCTCGGAGACCGCGGCCTTGTTGCGCAGCATCGACTTCGGGGTGAAGACCACCAGCGGGCGGCGGATGCCGTCCAGGTGGTGGCGGCGCAGCAGGTGGAAGTACGAAGCCGGAGTGGACGGCACCGCGACGGTCATCGAGCCCTCTGCACACAGCTGCAGGAAGCGCTCGATACGACCGGAGGTGTGGTCCGGGCCCTGGCCCTCGTGACCGTGCGGCAGCAGCAGCACGACGTCGGACAGCTGACCCCACTTGGCCTCACCGGACGAGATGAACTCGTCGATGATGGTCTGCGCGCCGTTGACGAAGTCGCCGAACTGCGCCTCCCACAGCACCAGGGCGTCGGGGTTGCCGACCGAGTAGCCGTACTCGAAGCCCAGGCCCGCGTACTCGGTGAGCGCCGAGTCGTAGACCATGTACTTGCCGCCGTTGTCCGCGTCCGCGGCGATCTGCGCGATCGGGTTGTACTCGTCGCCGGTCTTGCGGTCGATGAGCACCGAGTGGCGCTGCGTGAACGTGCCGCGCCGTGAGTCCTGGCCTGCCAGGCGCACCAGGGCGCCCTGCTCGACCAGTGAACCGAACGCGAGCAGTTCCGCGTACGCCCAGTCCACCTTGCCCTCGCGGGACATCTCGTGGCGCTTCTCGATGACCGGCTTGACGCGCGGGTGCACCGTGAAGCCCTCGGGGACGTTCAGGAACGCGTCACCGATGCGGGCGAGGGTTTCCTTGTCGACCGAGGTCTGCAGGCGGGCGGGCGGGGTCTGGTCCAGCTCGACCGACTCCGACGGTTCCGGCTTGAACTTCTCCAGCTCGCGAACCTCGTTGAACACCCGCTCCAGCTGGCCCTGGTAGTCACGCAGGGCGTCTTCGGCTTCCTTGAGCGAGATGTCGCCGCGACCGATCAGGGCCTCGGTGTAGCTCTTGCGGACGCTGCGCTTGGTGTCGATCAGGTCGTACATCGCCGGCTGCGTCATCGACGGGTCGTCGCCCTCGTTGTGACCGCGACGGCGGTAGCAGATCATGTCGATGACGACGTCCTTGTTGAACTTCTCGCGGAAGTCCACGGCCAGCTGCGCCACCCAGACGCAGGCCTCGGGGTCGTCGCCGTTCACGTGGAACACCGGCGCCGCGATCATCTTCGCGACGTCCGTGCAGTACTCGGACGAACGCGAGTGCTCCGGGGCGGTGGTGAAGCCGACCTGGTTGTTGACCACGATGTGCACGGTGCCGCCGGTGCGGTAGCCGCGCAGCAGCGACAGGTTCAGGGTCTCCGCGACGACGCCCTGACCGGCGAACGCGGCGTCGCCGTGCAGCATCAGCGGCAGGACGGTGAAGCCCTCCTGGCCCTTGTCGAGGATGTCCTGCTTGGCGCGGACCAGACCCTCGAGGACCGGGTCGACCGCTTCGAGGTGCGACGGGTTCGCGGTGAGGGAGACCTTGATGTCGTTGTCGCCGAACATCTGGATGTACTGGCCCTCGGCGCCGAGGTGGTACTTCACGTCGCCGGAGCCGTGCGCGGCCGCCGGGTTCATGTTGCCCTCGAACTCGGTGAAGATCTTCGAGTACGGCTTGCCGACGATGTTCGCGAGCACGTTCAGGCGGCCGCGGTGCGGCATGCCGATGACGACCTCGTCGAGGCCGTGCTCCGCGGACTGGTCGATGACGGCGTCCATCATCGGGATGACGGACTCGGCGCCCTCGAGCGAGAACCGCTTCTGGCCGACGTACTTCGTCTGCAGGAACGTCTCGAACGCCTCGGCGGCGTTGAGCTTGCTCAGGATGTACTTCTGCTGGGCGACCGTCGGCTTGACGTGCTTGGCCTCGACCCGATCCTGCAGCCACTTCGTCTGCTCGGGGTCGAGCATGTGGGTGTACTCGACGCCGATGTGCCGGCAGTACGCGTCACGCAGGATCGACAGCACGTCCCGGAGCTTCATCCGGTCCTTGCCGTGGAAGCCGCCGACGTTGAACTCGCGGTCCAGGTCCCACAGCGTCAGGTCGTGGGTGGTGACGTCGAGGTCGGGGTGGCTGCGGAACTTGTCCTTGACGAACTGCAGCGGATCGGTGTCGGCCATCAGGTGACCGCGGTGCCGGTACGCGGCGATCAGTTCGAGCACCCGGGTGCTCTTGTCGACCGCGCCCTCGGCCACATCCTGACGCCAGCGGACCGGCTCGTACGGAATGTGCAGCGAGTGGAAGATCTCGTCGTAGAACTTGTCGCTGATCAGCAGGTTGTGGATCGTGCGCAGGAAGTCGCCGGACTCGGCGCCCTGGATGATCCGGTGATCGTAGGTCGAGGTCAGGGTCATCAGCTTGCCGACGCCCATCTCGGCGATCTTCTCGGCGCTCGAGCCCTGGAACTCGGCCGGGTACTCCATCGCGCCTGCGCCGATGATCGCGCCCTGGCCCTGCATCAGGCGGGGGACCGAGTGCACGGTGCCGATGCCGCCGGGGTTGGTCAGCGAGATGGTGACGCCGGAGAAGTCCTCGGCGGTGAGCTTGCCGTCCCGGGCGCGCCGGACGATGTCCTCGTACGCCGAGTAGAACTGCACGAAGTTCATCGTCTCGGTGCCCTTGATGGCGGCGACGACGAGGGAACGGCTGCCGTCCTTGCCGGGCAGGTCGATGGCCAGGCCGAGGTTGGTGCTCGCCGGGGTGACGACGTTCGGCTTCCCGTCGATCTCGGCGAAGTGCCGGTTCATGTTCGGGAACGCCTTGACGGCCTGGATGATCGCGTAGCCCAGCAGGTGGGTGAAGGACACCTTGCCGCCGCGGGTGCGGGCGAGGTGGTTGTTGATGACGATCCGGTTGTCGAACATCAGCTTCGCAGGGATGGCGCGAACGCTGGTGGCGGTCGGGATCTCGAGGGAGGCGGACATGTTCCGCGCCACCGCGGCGGCGGCGCCGCGCAGCACCTTCGACTCGGGCGCGCCGGTCGAGGTGGCGGCCGGAGCAGCGGGCTTGGCGGCCGGAGCAGCAGGCTTGGCGGCCGGGGCGGCGGGCTTGGCCGGAGCAGGGGCGGCAGCGGCGGGGGGAGCAGCGGGGGTGCTCGGCGCAGCCGGGGCGGGCGGCGTCGGAGCGGGCGCGGCCGGAGCCGACGCAGTCGTGACGGTGGCGGTGCCGTTGGTGGCGGTGCCGTTGGTGTAAGTGGAGGAGGTGGTCGCGGGAGCGGTCGCGGGGATCTGCCCGTTCGCGCCCGACGCATCCGGCTTGTAGTCGGTGAGGAACTCGTGCCAGCTCGCGTCCACGGATGAGGGATCATCCTGGAAACGCTGGTACATCTCGTCGACAAGCCACTGGTTCTGTCCGAATTGTGACGTAGAACTGCTGCTCACGGCAGGTGTTCGCCTCGTTTCTCTCTTGGTCCCCGATCGGCGCTTGTACACCCGAGGCTAGTCCTCCCGGGTGACACCCGCGCACCGGGCGTGCGTCGAGTGAGCTGGGTCACTTTGTCGGCAACCAGCTCCCTCAATCGAGGACAGTCTCGGCGGCCCGATTATTCCCCACCTGGCTGCGTGTCGCGTCCCACAGGTCCTGGTACGGACCGCCGGCCCATCGCAGTGCCGCGTGTGGGCCGACTTCCACGATTCGCCCGCCGTCGATCACCACCACCAGATCGGCGCGCGCGGCGGTCGCGAGGCGGTGTGCCACGACGATCGACGTCCGGGTGCGGGTCAGCAGACTGCTCGCCTCGAGGACCGTGCGTTCGGTGGCCGGATCGAGGGTCGCGGTCGCCTCGTCGAGCAGCAGGACGTCCGGGTCGACGAGTTCGGCCCGGGCCAGCGCGACGAGTTGACGCTGTCCGGCGGACAGTCCCTGGCCGCGTTCGCCGATCGGGGTGAACATCCCGCCGGGCAGGCCCGCGATGGTGTCGAGTGCCCCCACTGCACGCGCGGCGGCGGTGACCTGCGCGCGGGTGGCGTCGGGGCGGCCGTACTCGATGTTCGTGGCGACGTCCCCGGAGAAGAGGTGCGCCTCCTGCGGCACCACGCCGAGGCGGCCGCGATACTCGTGCAACGGGTATCGGCGCAGGTCGACGCCGTCGACGCGGACCTGGCCCGCGGTCGGGTCGTAGAAGCGGGCCAGGAGTTTGACCACGGTGGACTTACCGGCGCCGGTGCGACCGACGAGCGCGACGGTGGATCCCGGCTCGATGCGCAGCCTCACATCCTGCAGGGCGTCGGTGTCAGCACCTCGATACCGGAACGTCACAGTGTCGAAATCGACTGCACCCCCGAGGTGCCCGACGATTGGCGTGGTGTCCGCCGGTGCTGCGGTCTCGATCGAGCTCGGGGTGCGCAGCAGATCGCCGATTCGACGCAGCCCGACCTGCGCCTGCTGGTAGCCGTCGAACACCTGGGACAGCTGCTGGATCGGTCCGAACAGCAGCCCCAGGTACAGCACGAACGCCACGAGCACCCCGGACGTCGTCTGCCCGTCCGCGATCCGCATGGATCCGATCAGCACCACCGCGGCCAGTGCCACGTCGGACAGCAGCGTGATCAGCGGGAAGTACACGGAGATCGCAGTCTGTGACCGCATGCGGGCACGGCGGTAGCTGTCCGCGCGTTCGGCGAACCGCTGTGCGGCGAAGTCCTCCCGGCGGTACGCCTGCGCGGCGCGCAATCCGGTGACGTTCTCCTGGAAGTCCGCGTTGACGATCGAGATCCGCTCCCGGGACACCGTGTACGCGGCCGACGACACCTTCCGGAAGATCAGCGTGGCCACCAGCAGCGGCGGGACCGCGGCGAGCGCGACCAGTGCCAGCACCGCGTCCGTGAGCAGCAGCGCCACCGAGATGCCGACCACGGTGAGCACGCTGACGACCGCGGTCGACAGCCCCGTTTGCAGGAACGACGACAGCGCGTCGACGTCGGTTGTCATCCGCGTCATGATCCGGCCGGACAGCTCACGCTCGTAGTAGTCGAGGCCGAGCCGTTGCAGGTGCGCATAGCTGCGGACCCGCAGCCCGTACAGCACCTTTTCTCCGGCTCGTGCGGTGATCACGGTCATCACCGCGACGACCGCCCAGTCCACGGCGACCAGCGCCACTCCGGCCGCGGTCGCCCACCACAGCGCGGACGGATCGCCGGGGGTGACGCCGTGGTCGATCGCGAATCGGACGACCGACGGAAGCAGCACCGCGGCCAGCGAGTCCACGGCCAGGCACAGCACCACCGCCGCGAGGATCCAGCGGACGGGGCGCAGCAGCGTCGCCAACCGGAACCCGGGATCGGGTCGTCGCAGGTCCTCGTCGTCGAGGCCGGGTATCTCGGTGGCGGGTGGCAGTGCGGCGACGGCGTCCCGCAGCGCCGGAGTGGCTGCGATGTCGCCCATCGCGCCCGCCATCGGGCCACCACCGCCCGCCCCGCCGCGGCCGCCGTGCCCGCCGCCCGGCGCACCGGCGGTTGTCGTCGCCCGCGCCGGGACCGCGTCGGAGATCACCGCGTCGAACGCGGAGCCGGGAATCGCCTCGGGCCACAGCTCGTCGTTACCCGGCTCCGGCCGCATGTCCGGAACCGGCGCATCGTCCGGTTCGGCCTCGAGGTCGGGGTCGGCGAGCAGGGTGCGGAAAAGGGCGCAGCGGGCGTCGAGTTCGGCGACCGTTCCGGTGTCGATGACCCGCCCGCCGTCGAGAACCGCCACCCGGTCGGCGAGGGAGAGGGTCGATCGGCGATGCGCCAGGATCAGCGTGGTGCGGTCCCGCCGCTCGCGCAGGGTGTCGAAGATCGCGGCCTCCGTGGCGGCGTCCACCGCGGAGGTCGCGTCGTCGAGGATCAGCAGCCGCGGGTCCACCAGCAGGGCACGCGCCAGAGCCACCCGCTGCCGCTGCCCGCCGGACAGCGTCAGCCCGCGCTCGCCGACGACCGTGTCGTAGCCGTCGGACAGCGCCTCGATGAACTCGTCGGCCTGCGCCATCGTGGCCGCGGCGCGGATCTCCTCGGCGCTCGCGTCGGGCCGGCCGAGCGCGATGTTCGCGGACACGGTGTCCGAGAACAGGAACGGCTCGTCGAAGACCAGCCCGACCGCCTCGCGCAGCTGGTCCGCCCGCAGGGCGGCGAGGTCGAAGGCGGTGCCGTCGACGGTCAATGCCACGGTGCCCGCGCTCGGTGCGTAGAAGCGGGGCAGCAGCAGGGACAACGCCGTCTTTCCGGAGCCTGCGCGGCCCACGACGGCGAGCGTCTCGCCCGGCGCGATGTCGAGGTCGAGGCCGGCCAGTACCGGGCGGTCCGCATCGAACCCGAAGTCGACGCTGCGCAACCGGACGCCCAGTGGGCCGGCGGGCAGGGGTGTCGGGTGCGGCGGGTCGGCGACCCCGGGCTCGGTGTCGATGACCTCGTATACGCGTTCGACGGCGGCCCGCGTCATCTGGGCCATGATCACGACCGACGACAGCAGCCGGGTCACGTTCGACATGGTCGCGACGTAGGTGGCGAACGCCAGGAAGGTGCCGATGGTGATGGTGCCGTTCAGTGCGAGCGCGCCGCCGAGGGCGATCACGCCGACCAGGCCCAGTTGCGGCAGCGCCGCCATCGTCGGGGTGAACCGGGCGTTGATCCGCGCCGCGCGCAGTCGCTCGGCGTACAGGGTGCGGCCCAGGTCCTCGAGTCGTCGGACGGCGCGGGACTCCTGCCCGAAGCCCTTGACCACACGGACCCCGGTCACCGTCTCCTCGACGTGCTGGGCGAGGTCGGCGGCGCGTTGCTGCGCCGACCAGGTGGCGGCGAACAGGGTGGGCCGGATCCGCCACACCACCACCGACACGGCGGGCACGACGAGCAACGCGACGGCGGTGAGCAGCGGCGAGAGCCAGGCCATCACGACGATCGCCAGCAGGAACTGCAGCAGCGCCCCCGCCGACAGCGGCACCATCGCCAGCAGCCCCTGTACGAGTTGCAGGTCGGTGATGGAGCGGGACACCACCTGGCCGGTGCGGATCTGGTCCTGCCCGACACCGTCGAGTCGCTGCAGCGATCCGAGCAGACCGAGCCGCAGGTCGTGCTGGACGTCGAGTGAGAGCCGGCCCGCCAGCATCCGGCGCCCGAACTGGCAGCCGAAGCGGACCACACCGAGGGCCGCGATCGCGGCGGCGACCGCGACGATCACCTCCGTGGCGCCGGAGGAGGCGTCGTCCACCGCGATCCGGGTCAGCAGCGGGAAGGTGATGTCGATGACCGCCGCGATCAGTGTGACCGCGAGCGCGCCGAGTGTGAGTGCGCGGTGACGCCAGCATTCGGCGGTCAGTCGTCGAATCCAGCCGGGGTGAGTCACGGTGGCAGCCATCGCATCTCACCGTAGTACCGGCGCCCGACACGACTGCGGAGCGGTCCGATCGGGCACGACTGCGGAGTGGTTCGGTCAGGCACGGTGGTGCCGCGGTCAGGTGACGTCGCGGCGGCGGGTCGTCCACCAGCCCAGGCCCGCGGCGACGGCGGTCCAGGTGATCAGCGCGATCACCGCGGCGGGCCAGGGCGCGAATCCGTCGACGTCGCCCGCCGGGGAGACGACCGTCGACCAGGTGACGGCGCCGGGCAGCCACTGGCCGATCGAGCCGGCGCCGAGCCCCGACAGGATCGCGATGGTGATCAGCTCGCCGACCGGATACCAGGCGACGAGGGTGATCGCCGCGGCCGTGGGGGACGCGAACAGCAGGCCGAGCCCGGCGCCGATCAGCGACCATGCCACGGTGGCCACCACTCCGGCCGCGAGCATGCCGAGAATCGCGGTGGTGACCGTGAACCGGTCGCCGCCGAAGACCACCATGCACCCGAGTGCGACGAGTTCGACCGCGACGGCGTAGCCGAGGCCGAACAGCGCGGTGACCGCCAGCTTGGCGGCGAGCACCGGGTCCCGGCCGCGGGTGGTGACGAACGTCGGGGTCAGGGTCTGGTGCCGGAACTCGGTGCCGGCGTTGACGGCCCCGAAGATCCCGGCGAACAGGACGGCCCACGCGATCGCGACGACGAGTCCCACCGACACCGCGCCGGTGGACAGGTCCGCGTCCACCGAGTCGAGGCCGTCCGCCATGGCCGCGTAGATCGATCCCGCGAACAGGGCGACGACCAGCGGCGCGAGGGCGAGCGCCCACCAGAACCGCAGGGTGAGCACCTTGCGCAGTTCGGCGGTGACCAGCGCGCTCATTGCGGACCTCCCGGGTGGTGGGGCGCGGGTGGATGTGACCCGGGTGGGTACGGGGCAGGCGGGTAGGGGGCAGGCGGGTACGGGGAGGACGGGCCGGGGAGCTGGGCCGTGTACTGCCCGGAGGTCATCGACAGGAACACCTGCTCGAGGTCGACGTGTTCGGTCGAGGCACCGAAGATTCGCACTCCCGCCGATGCGGCGAGTCCGGCGATCGTGGGCTCGGGGACACCGCGGACGGCGAGCCGGCCGTCCGGCATCACCTGGGCATCGGTGAAGCCCTGAGCGCCGAGGGCGAGCGCGAGTGTGGCGGGGTCGGACGCGGCGACGAACACCCGGGCGCTGTGCCCGGCCCGCAACTCGTCCATTCCGCCCTGGTACACCAGCGCGCCGCGGTTGACGATCACCAGCCGGTCCACCGTCTGCTCCAGTTCCCGGAGGATGTGGCTCGAGACCAGCACGGTCCGCCCGGCAGCCGCGAAGGCTCGCAGGAACTCGCGCAACCAGGCGATGCCCTCGGGATCGAGACCGTTGGCGGGTTCATCGAGGACGAGGATCCGCGGATCGCCGAGCAGGGCTGTCGCCAGCGCGAGGCGCTGGCGCATCCCGAGGGAAAAGGTGGCCACCTTCTGCCGTGCGGCGGGTTCGAGGCCGACCGTCGTCAGCGCTTCGCGGGCCCGGGCGTCGGGGACGCCGATCGCGGCCGCGTAGACGAGCAGGTGGGCGAGCGCGGTGCGTCTGGGGTGCACGCTCAGCGAGTCGAGCACCACCCCGACCGTCCGGGCCGGGTGCGGCAACTCGGTGAACGGGATCCCGGTCACCGTGGAGTACCCGGCGGTCGGGGCGACGAGCCCGAGCAGCATCCGCAGGGTGGTGGTTTTCCCGGACCCGTTCGGGCCGACGAAGCCGGTGATCGAGCCCGCGGGCACCGCGAAACTCAGGTTCGAGACCGCCTCGACCGCCCCGAAGCGTTTCGTCAGGCCCACCGTTTCGAGGGCCGGGCGCAGCGGCGCCGGACTGCCAGCACTCATGACGTGCACCTTAGGCCACCCGGCGCCGCCGAACGGTGATCGTCAGCCGCGCAACCCCAGCGCCGCGGCGAGTTCGGTCAGCGGGGGCAGCGCGTCGCCGGTGGGCGGCAGCGACTGCACACAGACGTGGTCGGCGCCCGCGGCGAGGTGTTCGCTGACCTTGGCGGCCACCTCGTCGGCGGTGCCGTGTGCGACGAGCGCGTCGATGACGGCGTCGCTACCGTCGTCGGCGAGGTCGTCGTCGGTGAAGCCGAGCCGCTTCAGGTTGCTCACGTAGTTGCGCAGTTTCAGGTACGGATTCGCGACCGGGGGCCGGCCGATCGCGCGGGCGGCGGCCGGGTCGGTGCCGAGCACGAACTTCTGCTCCGGGGCGAGGAGGGCGCCGGCGCCGAGGATCTCGCGGGCCTCGCGGGTGTGCTGCGGGGTGGTCAGGTACGGGTGGGCACCGGCGGCGCGGTCCGCGGCCAGGCGCAACATCTTCGGCCCGAGCGCGGCGAGGAGACGCCGGGACGCGGGCACCTCCGCGGCGTCCAGCTCGTCGAGGTAGTCGACGACCGCCTGATAGGGCTTGCGGTACACCTCCCTCGACGCCTCCCGGTGCCCGACGCCGATGCCGAGCAGGAACCGCCCGGGATGCTTGGCCTCGAGGCGGTGGAAGGACTCTGCGACCTCGGCGGAGGGGGCACTCCAGATGTTGGTGATGCCGGTGGCGACGACGAGGGTGGTTGTGGCGTTCAGGACGTCCTCGGCGATCGCCAGGTCGGCCGGTGGGGATCCGCCGAGCCAGAGGGTTCCGTAGCCGAGGCTCTCGAGTTCTCGGACGAATTCGGGGGTCAGGCCGTAGGCGTGTCGCCAGACGCCGAAGCGTCCCAGGTCGGGTGTGGTTGTGGTCACGTGTCACGCCAACAGTCGCTGTCCGGTGTCAATTCCGGACAGCCGTAGCGTGTGGCCAATGGGCGTAGCGGTTGCCGGTGATCGGTTCGTGGTGGCGCGGTCGTTCCTCGCGTTGTCGGTGGCGATGGGATTGGGGCGGTTCGCGTTCACGCCGATCCTGCCGCTGATGACCGACCAGACGGGGCTGCGGCCGGAGTCGGCGGCGACGCTGGCGACGGCGAACTACCTCGGATACCTGGCCGGAGCGGTGGCGGCGATCGCGGTGCACCGGATCGCGCTGTCGGTTCCGGTGCTGCGGTGCGCGCTGGTGGTGCTGGTGGCGACCATCGCGGGGATGGCCGCGACCGAGTCGGTGACGGCGTGGATGGTGCTGCGGTTCGTCGCGGGGGCGGCGAGTGCGGCGGTGTTCGTGTTCACCACCCGCGTCGCACACCAGCGGGTCCGCGCCGCCGGCGACGGTGTCGGCTGGGTGTTCGGTGGTATCGGCGGTGGAATCGTGGTGTCGGCGTTGGCGGTCCTGGCGCTGGGTGAGGATGCGGACTGGCGGGTCGCGTGGCTGGTGTCGGCGGCGTTGGCGGCCGTGCTCGCCGTCGCGGCATGGACGCTGCCCGGGCAGTCGCGCGAGGCGGTACGCGCGGCGCCCGCGAAACTCGCCACGTCGGGATCTCGCCGAGGGTTCGCGTGGCTGACAGCGGCCTACTTCTGTGAGGGACTGGGCTACATCGTGTCCGCGACCTTCCTGGTCGCCGCGGTCGCGGCCACCGGATCGGAGCACTGGCTCGGATCGGCGGTGTGGGTCGCGGTCGGCGTCGCCGTGGTGCCCTCGTGCGTGCTGTGGATGCGGTTGGCCCGTAGGCACTCTGCGGCGTCGATGATGACGGCGGCGCTGGTGACCCAGGCGGCGGCGGTCGCGGTGTCCGCGGCGATCGGGGCGGCGGCGGTGCAGATGGTCGCGGCGCTGTGCTTCGGCGGCACCATGATCGCCATCGTGATGCTCGCGCTGGGGGAGGGTGCCCGGCTGGCCGGGCCGCGTGCGGCCGCGATCCTGACGTCGGTGTACGGACTCGGGCAGGTGCTCGGGCCCCTGGCCGTCGCGCCCCTGCTCGACGGCGGGTACGGCCGGGCCCTCGCCGTCGCGGCGGCCGTGCTCGCGGTCGGCGCCCTGTGCATGGTGCCCGTCGTACGCGCGGATCGGTCGGTGTAGTCCCTGGTCGGCGCGGTTTCCGGCAACCCCTGGATTTGAATGAAACTTACGGTTACAGTTACTCGCGTTGCGGGCTGCCGGCCCACCCACCGCTCGTCACCACACAACGGGAGAAGCGATGACACTGTCGACGACTCGGGACGACCTCGGCCAGGACGACTACGACGACATCCTGCGTCGGCTGTCCGAGGCCTCGGTGCACAAGCACTTCGACCCCTACGTCGACATCGCATGGGACTCCCCGGAGTTCGCGGTGACGCCGAACGATCCGCGCTGGATCCTCAACGAGGAGGACGACCCGCTCGGGGCGCACCCCTGGTACCAGGCGCTGCCGGACGAGCGGAAGATCGAGATCGGCATGTGGCGCCAGGCCAACGTGGCCAAGGTCGGCCTGCAGTTCGAGAACATCCTGATCCGTGGCATGACGCAGTACGTCTTCTCGCTGCCGAACGGCTCCGCCGAGTACCGGTACTGCACCCACGAGTGCATCGAAGAGGGCAACCACACCCTGATGTTCCAGGAGATGGTGAACCGGATCGGTGTCGACGCCCCCGGTATGGGCCCGGTCATGCGCGCGATCTCGCCGTTCATCCCGCTCGCCTCCGGGCCGCTGCCCGAACTGTTCTTCGTCGGTGTCCTCGCCGGTGAGGAACCGATCGATCACATCCAGAAGGCGTTCCTGCGGGGCAACGGTGCGCTCCATCCGATCATGAAGGGCGTCATGGCGATTCACGTCGCCGAGGAGGCGCGCCACATCTCCTTCGCGCACCAGTACCTGCGCCGCCGGGTGCCGCAGATGTCGCGGCTGGGCCGGTTCGGTCTCTCGATCGCCATGCCGATCACCATGCGCATCCTCTGCGATGTGATCGTGGTACCGCCGAAGTCGTTCTGGCGCCGGTTCGACATCCCGAAGTCGGTTCGCAAGGAACTGTTCTGGGACACGCCCGCCTCGCGGCAGATGCTGCGCAACTACTTCGGCGACGTCCGGATGCTCGCGCAGGACGCCGGCTTGATGAACCGGATCTCCAAGCTGGTCTGGAAGGCCTGCAAGATCGACGGCGACGTCTCCCGATTCCGCAGCGAACCGGTCCGCCGCGCCGCCTGATCTCTCGAACGGATCGCCGTCATGCCCCACGTCGTCACCCAGTCCTGTTGCAGCGACGCCTCGTGCGTCTACGCCTGCCCGGTCAACTGCATCCACCCCACCCCGGACGAACCGGACTTCCTCACCGCGGAAATGTTGCACGTGGACCCCGCCGCGTGCGTCGACTGCGGAGCCTGTGTGTCGGCGTGCCCGGTCGACGCGATCGTGCCGGAGAGGAAGCTGACCGAGCGACAGCTGCCGTACCTGCAGATCAACGCGGACTACTACAAGGAGCCGCACGAGGACCGGTCGCGGATCGGCGGCAGCGAGACCCGTCCGGCGCTGGCCAAGGTTGTGGCGGCCCCACGGATTCGCGGCGATCGCGGCCCGCTGCGGGTCGCGATCGTGGGGTCGGGGCCCGCGGCGATGTACGCCGCCGACGAGCTGCTCACCCAGCCGGGGGTCGCGGTCGACGTCTTCGACCGACTGCCGGTGCCGCACGGCCTCGTTCGCGCCGGTGTCGCGCCCGACCACCAGAAGACCAAGCAGGTGGCCCGGCTGTACGACACCATCGCCGCGCAGCCGGGCTTCGAGTACTTCCTGAACGTGACGATCGGCGAGCACCTCTCGCACGACGAGCTGCTCGCGCACCATCACGCGGTGATCTACGCGGTGGGCGCGTCCACCGATCGCCGCCTCGGCATCCCCGGCGAGGACCTGCCGGGCAGCACGTCGGCGACCGACTTCGTCGCCTGGTACAACGGGCATCCGGACCACGCCGACGACCGGTTCGACCTCTCGCACCGTCGGGCCGTGATCGTCGGCAACGGCAACGTCGCGCTCGACGTGGCCCGCATCCTGACCATCGCCCCGGACGAGCTCGCGGGCACCGACATCGCGCCGTATGCGCTGGAGGCGTTGCGACACAGCCGGATCGAAGAGGTGGTGGTCGTGGCGCGGCGTGGTTTCGCGCAGTCCGCGTTCACCGTCCCCGAGTTCGCGGGCCTGCTCGACCTGCCCGACGTCGACGTCGTGGTGGACGATCCGGGCCTCGACCCGGTGACCGAAAGCCTGGCCGCCCGGGGTGAACTCGACCACACGGTGGCGCAGAAGCTGCGGCTGCGGGAGCGGCTGTCGAAGCCCGCGGCGGGCCGCAAGCGCATCACGTTCCGCTACCTGCTCGGCCCGACCGAGATCATCGGCGACGGTCGAGTCTCCGGCGTCGCGCTCACCCGCAACGAATTCGTCGCCGACGACGGTGTGCTGCGCGTCGAGGCGACGGACGACACCGAGGTCGTCGAGGCCGGGTTGGTGCTCACCTCGATCGGCTATCGCGGGGTGCCGATCGCGGGGGTGCCCTTCGACGACGCACGGGGAGTCGTACCCAACGACGGTGGCCGGGTGCTGGCCGCGCCGGGCGGGGCGGTCGTGCCGGGGGTGTACGCGACGGGGTGGATCAAGCGCGGCCCCAGCGGCTTCATCGGCACCAACAAGTCGTGTGCGCAGGAGACGGTCCGGCACCTCGTCGAGGATTTCAATGCAGGCGCCCTGCCCGACCCCGGTGGTCGCGACACCGACCTGCGGGCGCTGGTCCGAGCGCGGCGGCCCGCGGTGATCGACCGGGCCGGCTGGCAGGCGATCGATGCGGAGGAGCGTCGTCGCGGCGCCGAGCGCGGCCGGATCCGCGAGAAGATCAGCGACGAGGCGGAACTGGTCGCGATCGCCCGCACCGCCGCCCGGGCCGAGGAAACCCGAGGAGTTCGCGCGGCGCTGCGGCGCAGGGGAATGCTCGTCACCTCCTGAAATCGTTCTCGCCGCGCCGATTCCCGCCGGATGTTCGGCGCACCGGCCCGTCCGGGCGGACAATGCAGGGATCTCCACCGTCGTTTCGATCGGGGGTCCCACGATGAACGCAGTCACCGGACCGGGCGCGGTGCCCGGCGCAGCCCAGCGTTGGTGGGCGCGGGCAGCTTTCGCCGCGCTGGTGGTGGCGGTGGTACTCCCGATCGTCGTCGCGGGATTCTTCGGGACACTCACGCTGCTGGCGACCGCCGTCGGGGCGCTCGCGGTGATGCTGGCGACGGGGTACTGGTTCCTCACCGGCCGCGGTGCGGCGCGGTGGATCGCGTTGGCCGTCGCGCTGCTCACGCCGATCGCGGTACTGGTGTTGTTCGCCACGCAGCGGATGTTGTGGGTCGTGCTGGTCGTCGTCGCCCTGGCGCTTCTGGCCGGCGCCTGTGCGCGCGCCGCGCTCGAGGACGGGCAGTCTCGCCCGCCCGTCCCGGAAACCCCCGCGCCGCCGCCGCTGCGGCCGTTCCTCGTGATGAACCCGCACTCCGGTGGCGGCACCGTCGTCGAGCACGACCTCGTGCGCCGGGCCGAGGAACTCGGCGCCGAGGTGGCTCTCCTCGACGGTCCAGAGATCGTCGACGTCGCAGATCTCGCACGGCAGGCGGTGGCGCGGGGTGCGGATCTCCTCGGGGTGGCGGGCGGGGACGGGACCCAGGCCCTCGTCGCCGCCGTCGCCGCCGAACACGACCTGCCGTTCCTGGTGATCAGCGCCGGAACCCGCAATCATTTCGCCCTCGACCTCGGGTTGGACCGCGACGATCCGGTCGCCTGCCTCGGTGCACTCCGGGACGGGGTGGAGCTGCGCATCGACATCGGCCGGATCGGTGACCGGGCGTTCGTCAACAACGCCTCGTTCGGCGTCTACGCGGAAGTGGTGCGCAGCCCCGCGTACCGCGACGACAAGACGGGCACGGTTCTTCGGATGCTGCCGGAGTTGCTCGGCGAGGGCGGAGGGCCGCGGCTGGTGGTGCACGTGGGCAACGCCACCATCGACGGACCCCAGGCGGTGCTGGTCAGCAACGGCACCTACCGCACGAACGACCTGGCCGGGCTCGGTCGCCGCACCGGACTGGACGGGGGCGTTCTCGGGGTGGTGACGGTGTCGGTGTCCAGCGCCCGACAGGCCGTCGGCCTCCTGGGCAGGGTGCACGAGCGGGGAATGACGCAGCACGCGGTCTGTGAGGTGGTGCTCGACGCCGACACCGACGAGATCCCCGTCGGGGTGGACGGGGAATCGCTCACGGTGCGCACACCGGTCCGGTGCACCGTCGCGCCCGGCGCGCTGCGGGTGCGGGTGCCGCGGGACCGGCCGGGGGTGCGACCGCCGAAGAGGACCCTGGACTGGGTCCGCCTGCGGGCGCTGGCGTGGGGTCGCACCCCCGGCCGGTGATCGGCGACTACTGGCCGAGCATCGACTTCATCTGGTCGATCTCGGTCTGCTGACCGGCGATGATCTTCCCGGCCAGGTCCCGGACCTGTTCACTCTGCCCGTCGGCCCGGATCTGCGCGGACGAGTCGATCGCGCCCTGGTGATGGGCGATCATCATCTCCAGCCACGCCCGGTCGAACTCGGCTCCGGTGGAGTTCTCCAGCCTGCTCATCTGTTCGGCGGTCATCATTCCGCCCATGCCGTCGTGCATCATCCCGTCGGGCATCATCCCGCCCGTGTTGCCGGGCATGGAGTGGTCCGTGTCCGAGCCCATCATGGTCGGCACGCCCCACCCGGTGAGCCAGCCCGTCATCTGCTCGATCTCGGGAGCCTGCGCGGCCTCGATCTGCGCGGCCAACGCCAGTAGTTGTGCGTTCTCGGTGCGGCCCTCGGCGAGAGCCGCCATCTCCACTGCCTGCTGGTGGTGCGGAATCATCATCTGCGTCCACATCACGTCGGCCGTGTTGTGGTCGGACGAGGTCTCGCCGGCCATCGGCGCCGAAGACATCATCGAGCCCATCGAGCCCATCGAGTGGCCGTCGGTGTCGTTGTCGTTGGTACAGCCCGCGACGAGGACGGCGGCGGTGGCCAGGGCGGCGACGAAGCCGACGGCGGTGGTACGTGTGTTCATTTCTCTGCCTTGCTCTTTCCTGAGGTGCTGACATGGCCGACTGCGCGCACGGCGCAGTGGCCCTGTCACACCCGGAGGAGGCAGAGGGCAGCGAGTCGCTCGGAGGTCGGTCGGGCGAACGGTGGGCCGCGACCGAACCGGACCGGGACGGCACGTCGTCGGTCCCGGCGGGCACCGGAATCGGTGACCACGCCGAACAACATCAGCACGAGCAGCAGGGCGACGCCGGCGGTCAGGACCGCCAGGCAGGCGGCGAGCATGTGCTGTTCGCCGGAATGGCCCCCGGAGTCGCCGTGGTCGGGCATGTCCGCGGTGGGGCCGGCGGGGACCTGATCGGAGGCGACCGCGACGTGTTCGACGGCGGGTGGCGCCGCCGTGGCGGCTGCCGTCGCCACGTGGTGCATCGCCAGGACGCCCAGGATCACGGCGAGCAGCAGGACCGCGCGGAGCGGTCCGGTGCGCGTCGTGATCGTCCGGGACATGCCCCGACTATACCTCCTGGGGGTAATGCTCCACGGTGATGGACCACTGGGCCGGCGCCGGTCCGAACGCGTCGCGGGCGTTGGTGACGACTCCCTTGCCGATCGCGCGGTTACCGGCGCTGCCGATGGCCGCGCCGATTCCGGCAGGCACCAGCTTGCCGAGGATCAGGGCGCTGCGCTTGGCCGCGTACTTGGTGACGAACGTGCGCAGCAGCGTCTGGTTCATGCCGGTCATCGTCTGCGCGGGCAGCTTGCCGGACAGCAGCGAGCCCCAGTTCTTGGTGGTCGCGCCGACCGCCTTCTCGACGATCTCCATCCCCGCGCTGCCCAGTGCGACGGACAGGACGAGCGCCTTGCGGCGTTCGTGGTCGGTGACCGGGATGCCGTGCACGGAGGCGACCGCGAGGGTGAACAGGGCGCTCGCCTCGAGGAAGAACGCCGTCTCCGCACCGACCGCGGCGATCGAGCCTGCGGTCCCGATGCCGGGCACCGCGGCCGCCGCACCGACCGCGCCGCCGCTGCCGGTCACCACGGCGAGGAACGTTCGCTCGAGCCGGTCGACGATCTGCTGCGGGGTCTCCCCGGGGTGCGCACGGCGCAGCCGGGACACGTGTGCCTCGACGGCCGGTCCCTGCAGTCGCGCGCCGTTGTCGAGCAGCGACGCAATCGCCTGCTCCACCCGTCCGGTGACGTTCATCGGTCCATCCTCCTGCTCGGACCCGCGCGCTCGGCGGCCGAACACAGTCCCAACGTCCGGCTCGTCGGGATTGTTCCGGACCGGGCGGCTGCGCCGCCTGTGAGTCCTTTCGGTCGCATCGGGGCCGAAAGGACTCACAGGCGATAGCCTCGGAGGGGTGACCGGTGTCTCCCAGGGGATGCGGGCAGCGCCCGCCGCGCCGCTGCGGCCGTACCTCGGGCCGTACGAGGGCTACCGGCTGTCCGGATTCGAGGCCGGCGTCCATCTGGGAACCCCGGCGCCGGAGCTGACGGTGGTCCTGTCCCTGGACGCCCCGGTGACGATCGCCGCCACCTCGCATCCGGCGCAGCCGGCGGGCGCGTGGGATGCGCTGGCGAGCGGGCTGGCCACGACCGCCGTCGCCATCGAACACGACGGGAATCAGCACGGTGTCCAACTGGCGCTGACCCCGGCCGGGTCGCGCGCACTTCTCGGTGTGCCCGCCGCCGCGCTCGGCGCGTGGATCGTCGACCTCGACGACGTGCTCGGTTCGGACGCAACCGAACTCGCCGACCGGATCGCAGCCGAGTCGGAGTGGCCCGCACGGTTCGCGATCCTCGACGACGTGTTGCTGCGCCGATGTGGTGACTCCGGCGTCGACGACAACCTCGCCCGCGCATGGCACCTGCTCACCGGGACGACTGCTCGCCGGGTGGCCGACGTCGCCCGCGACATCGGCTGGAGCAGAAGGCATCTGGTCACCCGGTTCACCGCCGAGTTCGGGATCGGGCCGAAGGACGCGATGCGGGTGGCACGCTTCGACCGATCGAAGCGCCTCCAGCGTCGGCTCCCCGGCCTCTCGCTGGCCGACGTCGCGGCCCGGTGCGGCTTCTACGATCAGGCCCATCTGGCCCGTGAGTGGCGCTCCCTCGCCGGAGTGCCGCCGTCCCGCTGGCGGGCCGAGGAACTGTTCCCACTCGTCCAAGACGAATGCCCCGCCGGTGAGGCACCGTCGAGGGCATGACCACAGAAGCGGACACCACGATGACCACAACGCACGTCTGGCCGACCCTCACCTACGCGAACGCGCGTGCCGCGATCTCCTTCCTGGTCGACGCCTTCGGTTTCGTCGAGAGGGCCGTCTACGGCGAGGGAGACCGCGTCGACCACGCGCAACTGGATTGGCCTGCCGGTGGTGGGATCATGCTCGGCAGCAGCCGTGACGACTCGGTGCTCGCCGACCTGCCCACGGGAGTCGGCTCCGTCTACCTCGTCACCGACCAACCCGACGCACTGCACGACCGCGCCGTCGCCGCCGGCGCCACCGTCGTCAAGGGCCTGACCGACGAGGACTACGGCTCCAGGGGATTCACCTGCCGCGACCCCGAAGGAGTGTTCTGGAGCTTCGGGACGTACGCCGGGGAGTAGCCGCGATCACCCGACCGGATCGGCGAGCATGCCGCGCCACGCGACCTCGAGCGCGGCGCGGCACCGCGCCCGGGTCGCCCCGTCGTCGAGTGCGTCCCCGCGAACGACGAACTGGTAGTAGAACACCCCGGCGAGCAGGTCGAAGCAGGCCTCGGCATCCAGGTCCTCGCGAAGGATCCCGCGGTTGATCCCGGCGCGCAGGGCATCCTCGAGCGGCACGCGGCGGCGCGACACGTGGCTGTGCCAGTAGGCCTTCTGCAACTCCGGGTTCTCCATCGACAGCCGGATCCGGCGCCGGAACCGTTCCTCCGGATATCCGTCCGTGTGCGCGCTGTCGAAGGAGCCGAGAACGGCCTCTCGGAGGTCGCCGTCGGTCGCGATCGGTTCGGGCTGTTCGCGTCCGGTGTCGATCGCGGCGGCGACGAGCGCGGTGATCGACGGCCATCGCCGGTACAGCGCGGCGCGGCTCACCCCGCTGCGTTCGGCGACGCGCGCCACGGTCGGTGTCTCGTTCTCGTCGATGAGTGCCAGTGTGGCGCCGAGGATACGACCGTCGATGTCGCCCTTGCGCGGCCGTCCCGGTCCGCGGGCGGCCGGTGCCTGCACGCCGGCCGCCCGCGGTTCGGTGACCGTCATGCGTCGAGCGCGCGCCGACGCAGACGATGGACGGTCTCGTCGCTCAGTCCGGCCGTACGCAGGGGAGCGAGTGCGTCGCCGTGCCGATCACGCAGCCGGGCGAGCATGGTGCGCATTGCGGTGTCCCACACCTCGATCGAGTCCTCGGCGGGTACCGCCGGGGCGGTGTCGAAACCCATTCGCGCCAGCAACACACCCATGACGGGGGCAAGGCGGGTGTTGATCGCCGTCATGTTGACTCCGGTGCGGCGGTAGTCGGAGACGATGGCGTCGTCCTCGGCGCCGAGTGCGAGAAGCAGTGCGGCAGCGAGGACTCCGGTGCGGTCGGCTCCCGCCGCGCAGTGGAATGCCGTGGTGCCGGGGGCCACCGCGATGATCCCGAGGGCGCTCACCAGTTGCGGCGCAGCCGTTTCCAGCATGGTCGCGTACATCTCGCCGAACTGTGCCCGCGAGGTCGGGAACGGTTCGTCCGCGGTTCCCGCCGTTCGGATGTCGCGCATCAGCGGCAGGTGGTGGTACGACACCGGATGTCCGGACAGCGGTCCGCGGCCGGTGAGCGCGACCTCGTCGCCCGAACGCAGGTCGATCACGCTCACCAGGCCACGTTCCAGCAGTCCTCGCGCGTCGTCCTCGGTGATGGTCGACAGGTCGTCGGCGCGGATCGCGAGACCTGTGCGCAGGACACCGCCTGCGATCGGGATTCCGCCCAGGTCACGGAGATTCGCCGGCGCGGTGGGGGTGATGTCGAGTGCGGTTGTCACGTGATTCTCCTTCGGATGAGGGCGCTGCCCTGATCGATCACCGTGACGAGCACGATGATGCAGATGATGATGGCGCTGAGATGTCCGTAGTCGTACATCTTCATCGCGGTGGTGAGTTCGAGTCCGATGCCGCCCGCTCCGACCAGACCGAGGATCGTCGCGCCCCGCACGTTGCCCTCGAACAGCAGCAGTGTGTAGGAGACGAGCATCGGCGCGGCCTGGGGCAGGATGCCGTAGGTGATGACCTGACGCTTGGACGCGCCGACGGCCTGCACGGCGACGACAGGTCCGCGGTCGACGGATTCCATGGCTTCGGCGTAGATCTTTCCGATCGAACCGATCGAGCCGAGCGTCATGGCGAGGATGCCCGCGAACGGTCCCAGTCCCACGGCCGAGACGAACATGAGCGCGAAGACCAGATCCGGGACCGAGCGGATGACGTTCATGACCCAGCGCGCCGGGTAGTACAGCCACGTCGGCGCGATGTTGGACGAGGCCGCGAACGCGACGAGCAGCGACAGCACACCGCCGAGCACGGTGCCGACGATCGCCATCTGGAGCGTCTCGATCAGCAGTTCCACGATGGTGCCGAACTTCGAGAAGTCGGGCGGGAAGAGCCGCGAGAGGAATTCGCCCATGTTGACGGTGCCGTCGGCAAGGCCGGCGAAGTCGAACTCGGCGCCCTGGAACGACCAGAACAGCACGAGCAGGGCGAGCGGGATGCCGACGAGGAACCGCGTCCGCGGAATCGAGAACGCTTGCTCGAGTCGCCGGCGTTCGGCCGGATCCAGTGCCGGTGTGGTGGACGACTTGGTCCGGTCGGTGTGGGTCGGTTCAGGCGAAATCGTCGTCACCACCGTGCTCCTCGTGTCGGTAGAGCGGGAGCAGTTGCTCGGCGTCGAGTTCGGATGTGGGCGCCGAGACGATCAGCCGGCCCTGCCGGAGACCGACGATCCGGTCGCTGTGGGCGAGCGCGAGGGGCAGTACGTGCAGGCTCACCAGGACCGGGATGCGGTACTCGGCGGCGATGCCGCGCAGCAGTTCGAGCACCGAGTCCGCCAGTCTCGGGTCGAGCGAGGCGACGGGTTCGTCCGCGAGGATGACGCGCGGCTGTTGCATGAGGGCGCGGGCGATCGCGACCCGCTGCTGCTGGCCGCCGCTGAGTGACCGGGCCGGGTCCTTCGCCTTGTGGGCGATGCCGACCCGGTCGAGGTAGTGCATCGCGAGTGTGCGGTGCTCGCTGCCGAATCCGCCGACGAGGTTGATCGGGCCGGCGTTGTGCAGCGCCCCGGTGAGGACATTGGTGAGTACGCTGAGCCGGGGGATCAGGTTGAACTGCTGGAAGACCTGGCCGACGTCGGCGCGCAGACGCCGTGGTTCCCGGCGCCGCAGGTCGGTGACATCGTGGCCGGCGACGTGCACCCGGCCCGCCGCGGCGGGCGCGAATCCGGTGAGGCTCTTCATCAGTGTCGACTTACCCGAGCCGGACGCGCCCAGCAGTGCGACGGTCTCACCGGGACGCAGGTCGAGGTCGACGCCGTCGAGCACGACCTGGTCGCCGTAGGCGACGCGCAGGCCGCGCACGGTGACGACCGGCGAGCCGAGGTTCGGCGCGGGCCGGATCGCCGGGACGGTCGCGGCGGTGGTCACTGCAGGTCCGACAGTTCGACGCCGGCCACCGCAGCGATGTCGACGAAGGACTGGAAGTCGGCGGCGTTCGGATCCTGCACGGTCTCGAGCCCGATGAAGCCCTTGCCCAGGGCGCCGAGGGCGGCTTTGTTCTGCTCGGAGAACACCTTCGGCAGCGCGTCCTGCAGCAGGGTCCGTGTCTCGTCGTCGAGGGATTGCCGGGCGAGGACCGCCCCCATGATCGGCATCGACAGGCTCTCGCCGACCCCGCGCCACTCGCCGTCGGCGAAGGGGAACATCGGCGCGCCGAGTTCGGTCAGCATGATCGCCGTGCACGCCGCGTCGACCTGTCCCTGACGGAGCGCGGCGAAGCCGCCCTCGTGGCCACCGGCGAAGATCGCCTTGTAGTCGCTGCCCTGCTCGAGGCCGGCCTCGTGCAGCATGTGGACCGGCATGAAGTAGCCGGAGCTCGAGGCCTGGTCGGCGAAGGCGACGGTCTTGCCCCTCAGGTCGGTGAGGGACCGGACGGGGGAGCCTTCGAGCACCACGCACGTCGACACGGGGTCGTCGCTGCCCTTCCACGCCATCAGCGCGTCGACTTCGCCGGTGTTCACGGCGAGCGCGGAGGGGAATCCGCTCATGATGCCGAAGTCGACGTGGTCGGAGCGGATCGCCTCGACGACGCTCAGATAGTCGGGCACGTCGAGGATGTCGACCGGACGACCGGTCTCCGTCTCGAGCAGGTCGGCGAGGGCCTCGACGGGGTTCGCCTGGGTCGGATCGTCGACGAGCGGGGTGGTGGCGATGGTGATGGTGCCGTCGGACGCCTCGGTGTCCGCAGAGTCCGACGAACAGCCGGTCAGTGCGACAACGAGGGCGCCGGCGCCCAGGATGCCCAGGATGGTCGGGGTGTGGCGGCGCATGGTGTCCCTTTCACGCGGTCACGCGGGGTGTTTTCGAGAACGCCCGTATGCAAACCCGTCGAGATGACACGGAATTACGAGACCGCCGTACCGGAAATGGGACACCGGGTGAACACTCGGTGCGTCGGGTGGGAGCGCGAGCGCAGGCCGGGGATCAGGCCGAGTGGCCCTCGGGAACCACCTCGGCCGGCTGCGGCGGCGGCGGTGGAGTGCCGTCGCCGAACGGCCTGCCGCCCAAGGCCTCCCGGCCGTGCGGGGTGAGCCAACCCGACAGGTCCGGGCCCTTCGGGACGATCTGCGTCGGATTTATGTCGGTGTGCACGATGTAGTAGTGCTGCTTGATCTGGGTGAAGTCGACGGTGTCACCGAATCCGGGTGTCTGGAACAGGTCTCGTGCATATGCCCACAGCACGTCCATCTCGTCGAGCTTGTTGCGGTTGCACTTGAAGTGCCCGTGGTACACGGCGTCGAAACGGGCCAGTGTGGTGAACAGTCGCACGTCCGCCTCGGTGATGGTGTCGCCGACCAGGAACCGGCAGGTGGCGAGGCGTTCGCTCAACCAGTCCAGGCGCGCGAACAGCCGGTCGTAGGCGCGGTCGTACGCCTCCTGTGATCCGGCGAAGCCGCACCGGTACACGCCGTTGTTGACGTCCCGGAACACCAGGTCCGCGATCTCGTCGATCTCGTCGCGGAGTGGCTCCGGGTACAGGTCGGGGGCACCGTCGCGGTGGTACGCCGTCCATTCGGTGGACAGGTCGAGGGTGATCTGCGGGTAGTTGTTCGTGACGACCTGTCCGGTCGGGACGTCCACGATCGCGGGGACGGTGATCCCGCGCGGGTACTGCGGGTCGCGGGCGAGGTAGGCGTCCTGCAGGCGGGGGATCTTCAGCACCGGGTCGACGCCGCCGGGGTCGAGGTCGAAGGTCCAGCTGCGCTCGTCGTGGGTGGGTCCGCACATGCCCATCGACAGCACGCCCTCGAGGCCGAGCAGGCGGCGGACGATGATCGCCCGGTTCGCCCACGGGCACGCTCGCGCCACGACCAGCCGGTAGCGGTCCGGCTCGACCGGGTAGCCGTCACGACCGTCTGCGGTGATCCGGGTCTCTATGTACCTGGTGTCGCGGACGAATTCGCGGCCCGCCTCGACGTAGCGGCCGCTCGAGCTGTTCTCTTCGGTCACGGAGCCAACGGTAACGCGGAGTGCCCCGGTGGCGGGGTCATGCGCGCAGCGCGACCTCGGTGACGCTGCCGAGTTCCTCGTAGCCGAGCCGCGCGGCGAGCCTGCGGGACGCGGTGTTCCCGGGATGGCTGCTCCATTGCGGGATCATGCCCTCGTCCATCGCGTCGTTGGTGCACAGGCGGCCGACCGTCGCACCGTGTCCGCGGAGTCTGGCGCCGGGAACCGTCAACACCCCGACCCGGGCGACGATGCCCTGCCATTCCGCGTATCCCGCTCCGGAGAGCGGGGTCTCGTCCTCGTCGAGGAGCGTGAACCAGTTGCGGCGGCGTGTCAGGTCTGCCTCCTCGACGTCGTCGGGTGGGCACAGCGACTGCAACCTCAGCACATGGGGCAGTACGTGCGAGATGAGCGGATTCTCGATTTCGATCTCGTCGCTCACCTCGGAGGCGTACGCGAGCAGCCGGGGCCCCACGCAGCGGCCGCCGCGGTCCTTGGTCAACTCCATCAGCGTCGATCGGGTCGAGAGGGCCTCGTCGTCGATGTCGGCGGCACGGTCGAGCAGCCAGTCCGGGCCGACAAGCGCGCTGGCAGTGCCGAGCCGGACGAACCGGACAGTGTCGGTGGCCGGGCCTACTGTGCGGGTGCCGGCGTGGCGGAGGGCGTCGTGCGGCAGGCCGAGTTCCCGCGACCAGGCGAGGGAGACGATGTCGAGTTGGTGCGAGTCCACCCCACGACGCTATCGGGCGCCGGGGGTGCGGGTCTTGTCGCACAATGGTCCACGCCGTATATTCCGTGTGGACTATTCGGGTGGAGGAGGCGACGGCAGTTGAGCGTGACGCCGCTTGCGATCACCGTGCTGGCCCTGCTCAACGAGCGGGACATGCATCCCTACGAGATGTATCAGGTGCTGCTGCAAAGACGCGGCGACCGCATCGTGAAACTGCGGCCGGGCTCGCTCTATCACGCGGTGGCGCGGCTGGACCGCGACCGCCTGGTGACCGCGGTCGGAACCGAACGTGACGGCAACCGGCCCGAACGCACCACCTACGCGATCACCGATGCGGGTCGGGCGGCGATGAAGGATCAGGTCGCCGAGATGCTCGAGAAGTCGGTGCGCGAGTACCCGCGGTTCCCGCTCGCGCTCGCCGAGGCGCACAACCTCGACGCGGACACCGTGGCCCGGCTGCTGACCGGCCGCATCCGGTTGCTCGAACAGGAACTCGATCGGCTCGACGCCGACCGCGCCGTCCTCGTCGGGCGGGCAAAGCCGCGGGCGTTCTGGGTCGAGCTCGACTACTTGCACACCGTGACCCGGGCCGAGATCGACTGGCTGCGCCGCACGGTCGACGAACTCGAGAGCGGCGAACTTCCATGGGTCACACCCGACATCATCAAGACACAACTCGCGCAACAGGCAGGGGAAAGAACGTGACCGCAACCAACCAGCAGGCCGAGGCCAGGCCGTGGCCGGCGCTGTGGGCGCTGTGTCTGGGCTTCTTCATGATCCTCGTCGACTCCACGATCGTCGCGGTCGCCAATCCGGCGATCATGGACCACCTCGGTGCCGACATCAACAGCGTCGTCTGGGTGACCAGTGCGTACCTGCTCGCCTACGCGGTGCCGTTGCTGATCACCGGTCGCCTCGGGGACCGTTTCGGGCCCAAGCGGCTGTACCTGCTCGGGCTCACCCTGTTCACCGCCGCATCGCTGTGGTGCGGTCTGGCCGGCAGCATCGAGATGCTGATCGTGGCGCGCGTCTTCCAGGGCTTCGGTGCGGCCCTGATGACGCCGCAGACGATGGCCGTCATCACCCGGACCTTCCCGCCGGACAAGCGCGGTACCGCGATGGGTCTGTGGGGGGCCACCGCCGGTGTCGCCACGCTGGTCGGTCCGCTGGCCGGCGGTGTGCTGGTCGACGGCCTCGGCTGGCAGTGGATCTTCTTCGTCAACGTGCCGGTCGGCGTCGTCGCCTTCCTCGCCGCGATGCGGTACGTCCCGGATCTCGAGACGCACCAGCACAAGTTCGACATCCCCGGCGTGATCCTCAGTGCCGCGGGCATGTTCTTCCTGGTGTTCGGTCTGCAGGAGGGCAACACCTACAACTGGTCGGCGCGGATCTGGCTGATGATCGCGGCCGGAATCGTGTTGCTCGGGGTGTTCGTCTGGAACCAGTCCCGCACCAAGGGCGAGCCCCTGCTTCCCCTCGAACTGTTCCGGGACCGCAACTACTCGCTCGCCAACATCGCGATCACGTCGATGGGTTTCGCGATCACCGCAATGGTGCTGCCGCTGATGTTCTACGCACAGGGCGTACGCGGACTCTCGCCGACGGGTTCGGCGCTGCTGATGGTGCCGATGGCGGTGCTCGCCGGCGCACTCGCGCCGGGTGTCGGCAAGCTGGTCGACCGTGTGCACCCGCGTTACATCGCCGCACCCGGATTCCTGATGCTCGCGATCTCGCTGACCTGGCTGTCCGTGGTGATGAAGCCCGACACCGCGATCTGGGAACTGCTGCTGCCGATCGCGCTCATGGGTGTCGCCAACGCGTTCATCTGGTCGCCGCTCGCCGCGACCGCCACCCGCAACCTGCCGCAGCATCAGGCCGGGGCGGGGTCCGGGGTCTACAACACCACACGGCAGGTCGGCGCGGTGCTCGGCAGTGCGGGCATCGGAGCCCTGATCACCTCCCGTCTCGCCGCCAACGGCGTGCCCTCCGGGGGGACCGCGCACGAGGGCATGGCCACCGCGATGCCGGAGTTCATCAGGGACGGATTCAGCTCGGCGATGAGTCAGTCCGTGCTGCTGCCTGCCGCGGTCCTGCTGGTCGGTTTCGTTGCGTCGCTGTGCTTCTCACGGCCGATGCGAGGAGGTGGACAGCCGGACGTCGTGGCTGCCGCGGAGAGTCGCGAGCCTATGGCAGGCTGACCGCATGACTGATCCCGACAAGCCCACCCGGCTCGAGCGCATCCACACCGAGGGCGGCGCGGAGGTCGCAGTCCTCACCTTCGACGACGGTGGTCTGAACCTGTTCGACCGGGCCATGTTCGACTCGCTCACCGCGGACCTGGACGCGCTCGCCGCCACCCCGCCGCGGGCGGTGCTGCTGCGGGCGGAGGGCAAGGTGAACTCCGGCGGTGTGGACGTGCACGTGTTCGACGGGCTCACCGAGGACGAGGGCGCCGTCCTGTGGCGGACGCTGTTCGCCGAAGTGATCCACCAGATCGAGGCGCTGCCCTGTCCCGTCGTGTACGCCGCCCACGGGCTGACGCTGACCGCGGCGTTCGAGATCGCCCTGGCCTGCGACATCATCGTCGCCGCGCCGAAGGCGAAGTTCGGGCTCGTTGAGACGGTGGTCGGGCTGACCCCGTCGATGGGCGGTCCGCAGCGGCTCGCCGAGCGCGCGGGATCGGGCCGGGCCAGGGAGTTCGTCATGACGGGCGACCTGTACGACGCCGAGACCATGCTCTCCTGGGGTGTGGTCAACGCGGTGCGCGACGACGTCGAGGCGGCGGCGCGGGCACTGGCCGCGCGACTGGCGGACGGTCCCACCCGGGCGCACGCGGCGACGAAGAAGATCATCGAGGCATGGCGTTCCGGTGGTGTCGCGCACGCAGATTCGATCACGCCGGAGGTGTCGGGCGCACTCTTCGGCACGGCCGACCTGCAGACCGCGGTGCGCAGCTTCCTGGACGTGGGACCGGGGAAGGCGCATTACGTCGGCCGCTGACGAGCGGATGCTCCGACGTGACCCACGCCACTGTGCGGCGCTTAGAGTGGGTGCCATGTCGAACGAAGTCCTGATCGAACGCAACGGCCGCATCATGGTCATCACGATCAATCGTCCGGAGGCGCGCAACGCGATCAACGCCGCGGTGAGCAACGCGCTCGCCGCGGCGGTCGACGAGCTCGACGCCGACGACGATCTCTCGCTCGCGGTCGTCACCGGTGCCGGCGGCAACTTCTGCGCGGGCATGGATCTCAAGGCCTTCGTCGCCGGCGAGAACGTCGTCGTCCCGGGCAAGGGGCTCGGCTTCACCGAGGCGCCGCCGCGGAAGCCGATCATCGCCGCCGTGGAGGGCTTCGCGCTCGCGGGCGGCACCGAACTGGTGCTCGCCACCGACCTGGTCGTGGCGTCCCGTGACGCGAAGTTCGGTATCCCGGAGGTCAAGCGCGGCCTGGTCGCCGCCGGTGGCGGGCTGCTGCGGTTGCAGAAACGGATTCCGTACCAGAAGGCGCT
The DNA here is from genome assembly GCF_053604015.1 of Rhodococcus sp. NPDC004095. Classification (NCBI taxonomy): domain Bacteria; kingdom Bacillati; phylum Actinomycetota; class Actinomycetes; order Mycobacteriales; family Nocardiaceae; genus Rhodococcus; species Rhodococcus sp. NPDC004095. The sequence continues at coordinate 16,705 of NZ_JBSGGS010000024.1, read as the reverse complement.
GGAGCTGGCACTGACCGGCGACTCGTTCACCGCGGAGGAGGCCCACAACTACGGGTTCGTGAACCGGCTCGTCGAGCCAGGCATGGCCCTCGAGGGTGCTCTCGAGCTGGCCGAGCGGATCACCGCCAACGGACCGCTGGCGGTCGCGGTGACCAAGGAGGTCGTCGTGAGGTCCGGGGACTGGTCGGACTCGGAGGCGTTCGCCAGGCAGCTCGAGCTGATCGCACCCGTGTTCGTCTCCGAGGACGCGATCGAGGGCTCGAAGGCGTTCGCGGAGAAGCGCGCCCCGGTCTGGAAGGGACGGTAGGGCGTGCGGCGCCGGGCGGCCGGTCGGGTGGCGGCGACGCTGTCCGTGGGGTTGCTCGGCGCCTTGGTCGTCGGATGCGGGGCCGCGGACCCGGTCGACCAGGAGGCCCACGAGCGTGCCGAGACCGCCGCCGACGGTTTCGTCTACGGGTACGCGCCGGTCGCGCTGGCCCGCACGCGGGCGAACATGACCTGTCTGCTGCCGGTCAACCAGCTCCACAACCAGTCCCGGATGTCCGGCCCCGACTCCCGGACCGTCGTCGCCCCGAACGTCGACACCCTCTACTCGATCGCCTGGCTGGATCTGCGCGCCGGACCGGTGCTGCTGAGCCACCCGGAGATGGGCGAACGGTACTTCGGGTTCCAGTTCCTCGACATCTACAGCAACGTCTTCGCCAATGTCGGGACGCGTGAGACAGGTTCGGCGCCCGGTGCCCACCTGATCGTCCCGCCGGGCTGGTCCGGTACCGCCCCCGATGCGGCGCGCGTGATCGAGTCGCCCACCTGGGACGCCTGGATGATCGGACGCACGCTGGTCGAGTCGGAATCGGACCTGCCCGCGGCTCAGGACTCACAGAAGCGGTACGTGATGCGGGTGGCCGGACCCGCACCCGCCACCGCCCCACCTTCGCTACCTCCGACGGACTGCGGCAACAACCCGGCGCCGCAAGCGATGGCAGGCTCGGGAGCCGCCTTCTTCGACGAACTCGCCGCGATCCTCGCTGCGAATCCGCCGCCCGCCGCGGACGCCCCACTACTGGAGGGTATCTCGACGCTCGGTGTGGAACCCGGATCCACCCCGAGCGCCGGTGACCCGGAGGACGTCGCCGCGCTCGCGACCGGCGTCGTGCTCGGCGGGCAACGCATCGACGCGGCCCTCGCCGTCGGCGCCGACACGAGTGCGGGTGCGTGGAGCACCCTCGCCGACGCGGGCCGTTACGGCACCGACTACCTGCACCGGGCGGTCGTCGCCAGGATCGGCCTCGGCGCCAACGTGCCGGAGGAGTCGATCTACCACGTCACGCGGACGAGCGCCGACGGACAGCCGCTCCGCGGGCACACCGGTTACCGGCTGCATTTCGCCGCCGCCGACCTGCCTCCGGTGGACCCGCGCGGGTTCTGGTCGATCACCCTGTACGGGCCGGACATGTTCGTGGTGCCGAACGACATGGGCCGGTACGCGATCGGTGACCGCACACCCGGTCTGGTCCGCGGCGCCGACGGGTCCCTCGACGTGTGGGTGTCGGCGTCGCCGCCGCCGTCCGGGACCGCGAACTGGCTGCCGGCACCCGACGGCGAGTTCGTGCTGATGCTGCGCACCTACCTCCCCGCGGAGCCGTCGTGGACTCCGCCCCCCGCGCAACCCGAGTAACCCGAGACCCTGGCACGGCCCGAGCATCCCGACACGACGGAGGCACCGCGATGACCACCCCGCTGGCCGAACTGCACATGCACATCGAGGGTTCGCTCGAACCCGAACTGATCTTCGAACTGGCGCAGCGTAATCGGGTCGAGTTGCCCTACGCCGATCTCGACGACCTGCGGTCCCGGTACGAGTTCACCGACCTACAGTCGTTCCTCGACCTCTACTTCGCGAACATGGCGGTACTGAGGACAGCGCAGGACTTCGCCGACCTGGCCCGCGCCTACTTTGCGCGGGCCGCCGCCGCGGGGGTGCGGCACGCGGAGATCTTCTTCAACCCACAGGCGCACACCGGCCGCGGCGTCCCGCTGCGCGACGTGCTCGACGGGCTGGGGGAGGCGATGGCCGGCAGCGAAGCGGAGTTCGGGGTCAGCAGTGGGCTCATCGCGGGAATCCTCAGAGACCGGCCCGTTCCGGAGGCCGACGCCCTGCTCACCGACCTGCTCGCCAGTGGCGCGCCGCTGCTCGGTGTCGGGCTGGATTCCGCGGAGGTCGGGTATCCGCCCTCCCTGTTCACCGACGTGTTCGCAAGGGCCCGCGCGGCCGGGTTGCACGTCGTCGCGCACGCGGGGGAGGAGGGGCCGCCCGACTACATCCGGCAGGCGCTCGACCTGCTCGGCGTCGAACGCATCGACCACGGCATCCGCTGCCTGGAGGACGACGATCTCGTGGAGCGTCTTGTCCGCGAACGGGTTCCGCTGACCCTGTGCCCGCTGTCGAATGTGCGGCTGCGGGTGATCGACCGGCTCGCCGACCACCCGATCCGCGCCATGCTCGCGCGCGGCCTGCACGTCACCGTCAACTCCGACGACCCCGCCTACTTCGGCGGCTACGTGGACGACAATCTCACCCGGTTGCACGCCGAGGTGGGCCTGACGGACGAGGAGCGGGAGCAGTTGGCGCGCAACTCGATCGCGGCGTCCTTCGCGACCGCCGAGCGGAAGGCGGAGTTGCTCAACGGATGAGCCCGGACCCCTGCAGCCGGCGGGCCACGTCCAGCAGGTCCCGGTCGCGTCCGGCGGGTGCGACCCGGCACAGGCCGACGGGTGCGGGCGCCGTGGATTTCACCGGCAGGGTGGCGGTCGGTAGGCCCGCCACGGTCGCGATCGCGGTGAGCATCCCGGTCGAGCGCATCGCGTTGCGGTAGGCGTCCGACGCGGTGCCGCCGGTCCGCGCCGGCGCGGTCGTGGCGGTGGTCGGCAGAACCAGGACGCGGTCGGCGAGGTAGGCGGTGACCGCGACCGCGGCCTCGTCGAGGGTCGCGCGGGCGCGAGTGTATGCCGACTCGGTGATCGTCCCGGCGGCGGTGAAGTTGTCCCGCGGCTCACCGCTCAGTGCGGACGGCGCCTCGGTGACGAAGGCCCCGAACTGCTTCCACGCCTCGTAGCCGATCACGGTGGTGACCGCGTCGTACCAGTCCGGCAGTGCGCCGATGTCGAGATCCTGTTCGGTCAGGGCCGGCAGGCCGCCGCCCTTCCAGCCGGCGAGCGCGGTGGTCATCGCCGCGAGCACGTCCGCGGAGGCGATCGCGTTGACGCCGGGCGAGGTGACCGCCCGCTCGAGTGGCCGGTCGGCCCCCGCAGGAACGGACGCCGTGACCGCCGAGGCGAGGGTCGCGACGTCGCCGGCCAGCCATCCGACGGTGTCGAGTGTCGGGCTCAGTGGCAGCATCCCGCCGGTCGGGACGACGCCACGGGTCGGCGTGAACGCGAACAATCCCTGCCAGGCCGCCGGAATGCGGACCGATCCACCGGTGTCGGAACCGAGCCCGACCGCGGCGTCACCAGCAGTCACCGCGGTCGCGGCCCCCGAACTCGATCCGCCCGGAAGCTGCTGGTCGGCAGCCGGATTCGGAGGTGTCCCGTAGTGATCGTTGATCCCGGAGTGCCCGTAGCCGAGGTCGTCGGTCTGGGTCAGCCCCGCGATGGACGCGCCCGCGCCGAGCAGCGACGTCACCGCCGCGGCCGTCGACGACTGCGGCGCCGCCTGTGCGAGCCACCGCGGGTTTCCGGCGCCGATCTGCTGACCGGCGATCGCGAACAGGTCCGAGACCGCCACCGCCCGGCCGTCGAGCCCACCCTGTCCGGTGGGGGTGACCAGCGGTTCGCCGGACACCCGCCAGACGGCGCGGTCCGCGGGTGTGGTGCCTGCGGTCGTCCCGCCGCCGGGCAGTGGCGGAACCTCCGGTTCGGTGGTGCCGCCGCCGCAACCGGCGAGCAGTGCGGCACCGGCGAATGTGCCGGCGGTCAACAGCGAGCGACGACTGAGGGCCATGCCCCCGACGCTAATCCAGCGAACCGGGCTAACCGAGGACCTGCTGCAGGTAGGCGTTGTCGAAGATTCGTTCCGGGTCGTACTTGTCGCGAGCCGAGCGGAACTCGTCGAAGTGGGCGTAGGTGGGACGCAGGTCCTCGGCGGTGCGCGAGTGCATCTTGCCCCAGTGCGGGCGCCCGTCGACGGCCTTCGCGATCGACTCGACCGCGTCGAAGTACTCGCGATGGTCGCGGCGGTGGTACTGGTGCACGGCCACGTACGCGGTGTCCCGGCCCGTGGCGGTGGAGAGCCAGATGTCGTCGGCGGCGGCGAACCGCACCTCGACCGGGAAGGCGACGGTGAAGTCGGAGCCCGTGATCCAGCGGTCGATCTCCCGCAGCGTCTCGGGCAGCGCCTCGGCAGGGACGGCGTACTCCATCTCCCGGAACTTCACGCGACGCGACGAGGCGAACACCTTGTAGCTGCGGTCGACGTACTCGCGGGCGCTCAGGGCCCGGGCGGTCACGTTGTTGATCGTCGGGATGGCCGTGGGGAATCGGGCGGCGACCCTGTTCACCCCTTCGAACAGGGTGTTGGAGAGCAGTTCGTCGTCGATGTAGCCGCGGATCGCGCTGACCGGCTGGGCCGGGGTGTCGAGCGGGAGCCGGGTGTTGTGCTTGGTCAGCACCCGGTCGGTGTGCGGGAACCAGTAGAACTCGAAGTGGTCGGTGCCGTGGACGTGCTCGTCGAGGTTCGCCATCGTCTCGCTGAACCGGGCAGGGGCCTCGACCGCCCGCATCATGTAGGCGTTGGCGCACTGCAGCGTCAGCTTCGCGATGACGCCGACCGCGCCGAGGCCGAGCCGTGCGGCGTGGAAGAGTTCGGCGTTCTCTTCGGCGGAGCAGTCGACGATCGCACCGTCCGCCAGCACCAGCTGCATGGCGCGGATCTGGGTCGCGATGCCGCCGAATTGGGCGCCGGTGCCGTGGGTGCCGGTGGAGATCGCACCGGCGACGGACTGCGCGTCGATGTCGCCGAGGTTGATCATCGCAAGACCGAGATCCCACAGTCTGGGATTCAGTTCACGAAGTCGCGTGCCGGCGAGAACGGTCACCAGGGCGCCGGACTCCCCGACCGGCACCACGGACTCGACGCCGCGCAGATTGTCGAGGCTGATCATCACACCGTCGGTCACCGCGACCGGGGTGAAGGAATGTCCGGCGCCGACGCATTTGACGTGCAGTCCTTCGGTGGCCGCCCGCGCGATCTCGGAACTCAGCTCGGCCACGGACCTGGGGGTGGCGAACCGCCGGGGGTTGGCACCGGCGCTGTGCGCCCAGTTGTGCCACGTCTGTGAGTGCATTGCACCACTATTACCTGGACATCCGTCCAGGTCAACCTTCGTACGCGAAGTACTTCGGACGTTTTAGGATCGTCAGATGCTGAATCGGCTTCCTGCGGACGAACGACGTGCACAACTCGTGGAATCGGCGATGGGGATCGCGGAACGAGGCGGCGTCAGCTCCGTCACGATCCGCGCCGTCGCCGAGGATGCGGGGGTGTCCCTCGGGGTCGTCCACTACTGCTTCGAGAGCAAGGAGGCGCTCGTCGCGGCGATGGGGGAGGCACTGGTTCTGCAGCTGAGCCAGGCCCTGCGGTACGCATTCGGGCAGGCGCGCGCGGAGGATGCCCAGACCGGGGTGCGTGGCCTGAAGGAGCTCCTGCACAGCGGCCTGTCCGCGATGTGGCCCATCATCGAGGCCACCCCCGATCGGCAGCTGCTCACCTATGAGATCACCGCCTACGGGCTGCGTCAGCAGGCCGCCGGGGCCGAGCTGGCCGGGGCCATCGCATCCAATCAGTACGCGACCATGGACGCCGAGGCGATCGAGTTCCTGGAGACCTCCGCCGCGCACACCGGCACGCGCTGGACCGAGCCCGTTCCGGATCTCGCGAGGTTCGCTCTCGCCGTCATCGACGGCATCGTGCTGCGGTGGCTGGTGGACCGCGACGGCGACGCCGTGATCGCCGAGCTCGACGACCTCGTGCAGATGGTGACCCGCAAGGCCGTCGAGGTCTGACGGCCGCGGGCGAACGGGCCGAAACATGGACAGTTGTCCAACTGTGGTGGTTGACTGGATCCGTGACCGCGACCACCGATCGACCTGCCATGGCATCCACCGGAACGCTTGACGCGACCGTCGCCCGCCTCGACGCGGCGACCCGCCCGTTCGATCCGCCGTTCGCCGCGGTGGATGTCACCGCACTCGACGCCAACGCCGCCGACCTGGTGCGCCGCGCATCCGGAACCCCCATCCGGGTGGCGAGCAAGTCCGTGCGTGCCCGTGCCGTGCTGGAGCGGGCGCTGGGCGCGGGCCTGACGGAGAGCGGCGGATTTCGCGGCATCATGTCCTACTCGCTGCGGGAGGCGATCTGGCTGGTCCGGGCCGGGGCCCGCGACGTGCTGATGGGGTACCCGACCGTGGACCGCGCCGCGCTGGCCGAACTCGGCTCCGACCCACTGCTCCGCGACTCGATCACGTTGATGGTCGACAGCGTCGACCATCTCGACGTGATCGCGGCCGCAGGCGCCACGCGGGCCCGGCTGTGCCTGGATGTGGACGCCTCGCTGCGGATCGGGCCCGTCCACCTCGGGGTGCGGCGTTCGCCGCTGCGGACCCCCGACGAGGCCGCGCGCCTGTCCCGTGCCGCCGCCGACCGCGGTTTCGCGGTGGTGGGCGTGATGTTCTACGAGGCGCAGATCGCAGGCCTGCCGGACGCCAGCGCCGCCGTGCGGCTGGTGAAGAAGGCGTCCGCCGCGGAACTGGCGACACGCCGCGGTGCGGTCGTGGACGCGATCACCGCGGTCGTGGGCCGGCTCGAGATCGTCAACAGTGGCGGCACCGGTTCGCTCGAGATCAGCTCCGCCGACCCCGCGGTCACCGAGGTCACCGCCGGGTCGGGACTGTTCGTGCCGACCCTGTTCGACAGGTACCGCGCGTTCACGCCGCGTCCGGCGATGTTCTTCGCGCTGGCGGCGGTCCGCAGACCCACCCCGAAGATCGCGACACTCTTCTCCGGCGGCTACATCGCCTCCGGCCCGGCAGGCGCGTCGCGTGTGCCGACGCCGGTGTGGCCGGCCGGGTTGAAGCTGCTGCGCAACGAGGGCGCCGGAGAGGTGCAGACCCCGGTGGCCGGGCTCGCGGCCAGTGCGCTGCGGATCGGCGACCGGGTCTGGTTCCGGCACGCGAAGGCCGGCGAGCTGTGCGAGCGCTTCACCGACGTGCACCTCGTCGACGCCGACGGCACCGTCGCCACCGTGCCCACCTACCGCGGCGAAGGACAGTGCTTCGGCTGAGCCCGTTCGGGTGTTGACGCTCGACGGGTGCGGAACTCAGCCCGCGACCCACGCGCGCGCGGTTCGTCACGCATGCGATCGTCCTGCCTCGTCGTCACGGTCGATGTTCGGGTGGCTGCGTAGGAACGCGCCCAGCTCGGTCAGTCCGGCGGGTGTCGTCGGCAGGTAGTCCGTCAGCGCGGGGGAGCGGACGATCACCGCGTGCCACTTGCCGCGGGAGATGGCCACGTTCAACCGGTTCCGGGACAGCAGGAATCCCATGCCGCGGGGCACGTCCGCCGCCGACGAGGCGGTCATCGACACGAACACCACCGCGGCCTCCCGGCCCTGGAACTTGTCGACCGTCCCGACCAGGACCTCGTCCAGACCGGCCTCGGCGAGGTGGGTGCGGATCAGCGACACCTGCGCGTTGTAGGGCGCGACGACGAGAATGTCGGACTGGTCGAGCGGGCGCGGCACCTCTCCTGTTGCCGCGGTCCACGGCGTGCCGATCAGCGCGACGGCCGCGGCGGTGATGGCCGCGGCCTCCTCCTCGGACGACGTCGACCGTCCGACGTGGTTCACGAGCAGCGCGCCGACGCCCGGTGCGACACCCGCCAGGTTCCGGCCGGTGGTCACCGACTCCTTTGCATGCAGCCGTCCGTCGTAGGACAGGTCCGACACCGACGCGCACACCTTCGGATGCATCCGCCAGGTGACGTCGAGGAAGTAGCCGAGTTCCGGCGGCAGTGCACCCGCCCCGTCGGCCAGCCAGCCGAGGGCCGAGGTATCCACCGGCTCGGGATGGATGCCCTGGCTGACCTGAGGCAGTTGCTGCGGATCGCCGAGCAGCAGCAGGTTGCGCGCCGAGATCCCGACCGCGACGGTGTTCGCCAGTGCGAACTGACCGGCCTCGTCGACGACCAGCAGGTCCAGGCTGCCCGGTGGCACCCGGTCGGCATGCGCGAAATCCCATGCGGTGCCACCGATCACGCAGCCGTCACCCTCGTGCTCGGCGAGGAAGGCGGGAAAGCCGGACGGGTCGAGCTTGGACCACTGCGGATCCGCGGTCAGACCCGAGCCCGGCTTCTTCGCCACCCGCTCGCCCGGAACGCCGGAGCGCACCACCGCGTCGAGCATGTTCTCGACCACCGAATGCGACTGCGCGACGACACCGATCCGCCAGCCGTGCCGGGTCACCAGCTCCGCGACCACGCCGGCCCCGGTGTGTGTCTTGCCGGTGCCCGGCGGCCCCTGTACCGCCAGGTAGGAGTCGTCGAGGTCGAGGAGCGCGGCCACGATCGCCGGTGCCCGGTGATCCGGGTCGGCGACCGGTAGCGGGGCGCCCGAGCGGGTGCGCGGGGGGATCCGGCGAAGGATGTCCACCGCCGCGGTCCCCGGCAGCGTGGGCAGAGCCGCGGCGGTCGATGCGGCCTGCTCGGCGATCGCGGCCTCGATGCGCTGCGTCGGGACCGGACGCCCCGGCGCGAGCGCCATCGGCACGCTGTCGTGGGGCTCGCTGCCCTGCAGTTCCTCGACGACCACCACGTCGCGGCGCTTGCCGTCGAGCCCGGTCTCCGCGTCGATCTCGACCACCGTCACGTCGACGGTGCCGCGCGCCGCCGCGTCGGAGGAGCCGATCCCGGTCGCCGCGTCGTACAGCGCGAACGGCTTGCCGCCGACCCGGGTGGTGGATCCGGATCCCCAGGCGCCGACGAGCCGCACCCGCCGGCGCAGCTTGCGCTGCCGGGGGCTGCTCTTGTGCCAGTCCTCGGTGACGGTCGCCGACTCGGCGACGAACACGTCCGCGTTGTCGGCCCACTCGTCGGTCGGTGCGGTCAACCGGGCGAAGTGCGCCCACCAGAAGGGTTTCCGCTCCCGCCGGTGGTAGCCGACCGCGGCCGCCATCAGCGCAGCCGCCTGCTGGTCGGCGGATCGCCTGCCTGCCAGCACGTCACCGACGTAGTCGCGCAGTGCGAGTTCGGTCGGGTTCGGTTGCTCGATCTCCGTGGCCACCGTCTGCTGCACGGGGTGCGGATGCACATCGCGATCGGCCGCCAGTCCGAGCAGCCAGTCCCGCAGCCGCAGCGTGGACAGACAGTCGTACTCGTTGTAGTCGGCGATGCCCCGCAGCAGTTCCGCCGCCTCGGCGTCGCGGCCGCCGTCGAGCAGGGCGCAATAGTCCGCGTAGGCGACGACCGACGCCGCGGCGTTGGTGACGTCGCCCTCGCGGGACTGCTCGTCCATGTACAGCGGCTCGAGCTTCTTGATCGAATACGACGGCGCGCCGACCCGGACCGCGCCCCGCACGATCGGGTACAGGTCCACCAGGACGTTCTCGCGCAGCAGCGCGTCCACGCTCTCCTCGCCGACACCGTAGCGCCCGGCGAGCCGCAGCAACGCGGTCTTCTCGTAGGCCGCGTAGTGGTAGACGTGCATGTGCGGGAAGCGTTTCCGGCGCTCGGTCACGTAGTCGAGAAAGTCGAGCAGTGCCTGGCGCTCCTCGGTGCGGTCGTGCGCCCAGAACGGCCGGAAGGTGCCGTCGGACTCCATCACACCGAACAGGTACTCCAGGCCCCAGTCCGACGACCCGCCCTCCGCCCACAGCGGATCGCCCTCGAAGTCGAAGAAGATGTCCCCCGGATCCGGGGTGGGGATCCCGGCGAGGGCCGTGCCGCCGTCGATCACCTCGAACACCGGTGTGCCGCTGTGTTCCTGGCGGACCTGCGCGGCGGCCTGGCCGCGCAGCGACTCGAAGGTGCGTGCGCTCATGCCGTCGACGGGCCGATCGGCCGTGGCGAGAGACTCGACGGTGGTGATCCCGCCGCGAATCAGCTTGTCCCGCTGTGTGGATCGCATGCCGGCGACGAGTATCAGGTCGCGGCTGCGCTCGACCTCGGGAGTGCAGTCCTCGCAGCGTCCACAGCTGCGAACCTCCGCCCAGGATGCCGGCGCACCACTGCGCAGGTGATCGTCGAGCAGTTGCACCAGCGCGTCGCGACGCCGCCGGAACACCGGCATGATGTCGCCGAGTGGATACGTCATGGTGCTGTCGTCGCCGAGGATCAGGCTCGCCGTCGGCGCGGTCGGGACGCCGGCGGCGGCCAGTGCGTCGGCGTACGCCGCCAGTTGCAGCAGCGCGGGCACCCGGGTGTGCCGGGAGAGCTTGGTGTCCACGACCCGGTAGCCCTCGTCCCCACGGACCAGGAAGTCGCAGAATCCGAGGAACTGTCCGTCGAAGAAGGTGCCCTGGTAGATCACGTCGGCACCGGCCCGGGCTGCGGCGACCGTCGCCTTGCTCGCTCGCGTCAACTCCTCGAAGTCGATGCGGGTGTGGTCGATGGTGACGACGCCGTCGCCGAACTGCTCGCGGAATCCGCCGAGCCGCCGCTGCTCGTGGGCGTCGCCGAGAGCGGACGTGCGGGTCAGCATCGGGTCGGGCGTCTCGGGTGTCACCGCCTCGGTACGTCCGAGCTTGCGGTCGAGCCGCCGCAGCAGCGTGTACTCGCAGTCCGCGGCCTGCGACAGGTCGCTGGCGCTGTGCACGATCACGTCGTCGAGGAGGAACACGGGTCCGACTATGGCAGAGACCGCCGACACGGCGCCGGGCACGCACCGGGAGGGGCCCGGGCCGCTCTCGTCGGAACGTATGCGGCCGGGATAATCGATCCGTGCCGTTCTTCGCTGGAGTTTCCGGGCAGATCCACTACCGCCACTGGCCGTGCGCCGACCCGGTCGCCGGACTGGTGTTCGCGCACGGGATGGGACAGCACAGCGGCCACTACCATCGCTTCGCCCGGGCGCTCGGTGCGGAGGGAATCGAGATGTGGGCGCTCGATCACGTCGGCCACGGCCTCAGCGAGGGCGAGTTCGGGCAGCCCGGTCCGGTAGCGGATCTCGGTGCGAACCTGCTGGTCCTGGCCGACCTCGCCGCCGGCGAGCGGCCGGGCCTGCCGCTGGCGGTGATGGGGCACTCGTTGGGCGCCGGCGCCACCATCGCGGCCCTCGCGCAAGCGCCGACCCGGTTCGCGGCGGTGGTGCTGTGCGGGCTGCCGCGATCCGCCGCCGCCGACCCCGGCGCGGCCGCGGCGGTGCGGGTGCCGATCCTGGTGGTGCACGGCGTCGACGACAGGCTCGCCCCGATCGACGGCGCCCGGACCTGGACGGCGGGTGTGCCCGGCGCGGACCTGCGCGAGTACGAGGATGCCGGTCACGACCTGCTGCACGAACCGGTGCACCGCCGCGTGACCTCCGACGTCGCGGTGTTCATCCGGGATAGCGTGCGGTCATGACTCCCGACGAACACCTCGACTTGCTGCGGATCGAGGGGCTGCGGCTGGCCTCGATGCCGACCGACGCGCTGGGTGCCCCGGTCCCGACGGTTCCGGGGTGGACACTGGAGCGGGTGATCCGGCACACCGGCCGGGTCCATCGATGGGTGACCGCGACCCTGGCCGCCGGCCCGGACGCCACATTCGAATCCGGCGCCGAACCCGAGTCGCTGCCGCACGGCGCCGACTGTCTGCCCGCCTACCGCGAATCCCTCGACGCGCTGCTCGCGGAGCTGTCCGCGCACGACTTCGACCGCCCCGCACCGACGTTCACCGGCCCCGGCACCGTCCGGTTCTGGGCGCGGCGACAGGCGCACGAGGTCGCGGTGCACAGGGTGGACGCCGCCGACGCGGTGCACGCCGCCGGTGGCCGGGCTCCCGAGGCCGTCGCCGCGCACGGTGCCGCGGACGGTGTCGACGAATGGGCGCGGCTGATGCTTCCGCGTGCCCTTTCCGAGATGCCGGAGGCGTTGCAGGGCAAGACGGTTCACCTGCACGGCACAGACACCCCGGACGCCGAGTGGCTGCTGACGTTCACCCCCGACGGGGTGCGGGTCGAGGCCGGACATGCGAAGGGCGACGTCGCGGTCCGCGGCACCGCGGAGGAACTGCTGCTGACCGTGTGGCGTCGCCGGCCGCTCGCCGCGCTGGAGATGTTCGGCGACGTCGACGTCGCGCACCGGATGGTGGACGCGGCGCGGATCTAGATCTTCCCCCCGCATCCCCAGGCCAGACCGGCGAGACCCTGCGCCGTGGCCAGGCTCTCGGCGAGCGTCGCGTCGGTGAGAGCGGGGTCGTCGAGGGCGAGGCATCCGAGCACCGTGACGGGTTTGTCGCCGTCGCCTGACACGGAGACGCCGTGACCGAACTCGGGCCCGTCGAGCGACAGCACCCCCAGCGTCGAGGTCCAGGCGTCCGCGCCGAACGCGACGACCGCGCGGACCCAGGGCCGCAGTTCGTCCCATCCGGGGCCGGGGTCGTCGACGACGCGGGCGCCGAACAGCCTCGGGTCTTCGCCGGGGCGGTGGGTGGGCCGGGCGGCGATCCCGGCCAGGTGCAGCGCGCGCAGCAGGCGCGGCTCCGAGGCCACCTTCGGGTTCACCAGCAGCAGCTTGGGAAAGGCGTCCCCGAATCCGGATGGTCGGCCGTCCTGCGGGTCGGGGTGCTCACTCGTCGGCATGGCTGCCATTGTGGCCGACGGCCGCGGTGGCCCACTCGTGGTGGGCCACCGCGGCGCGCAGGTACTTCCGGTGTTCGCGGCGACTAGGTCATGATCACCGCATCGCTGGACCCGAGTGTCATTGCGATGGAGTTGAGGAACGAGGTCACCGGGTCGAACACGAGAATGTCCTGCAGGGGAAGCATCCGATCTCCTTCGTGAACAGCTGAATGGGTTGTTCCTGCCACACGATTCGGCGGGAACAACCCATTCAGCCACATCCGGCGCCCGCTCGGGGCGGAACCGTCAGGAGTAGAGGGCCTCGATCGCGGTGCCGAAGGTGTCGTGGATGACGTTGCGCTTGAGCTTGAGCGTCGGCGTCAGTTCCCCGGTCTCGATGGTGAAGTCCACGTCCAGGATGCGGTACTTCTTGATCTGCTCCGGGTTGGAGACCTTGGTGTTGCCCTGGGCGACCGCAGCGTCGATCTCCGCGACGAGGTCGGCGTGCTTGACCACCTCGGCGATCGGCAGGTCGGCGGCGACGCCGTTGCGCTCTCGCCAGCCCGGCAGTGCCTCCTGGTCGATGGTGATCAGTGCGCCGATGAACGGCTTCGCGTCGCCGACGACCAGGCACTGGCTGATCAGCGGGTGCGCACGCAGCGCGTCCTCGAGGACCGCGGGGGCGACGTTCTTGCCACCTGCGGTGACGATGATCTCCTTCTTGCGGCCGGTGATGGAGACGAAGCCGTCCTCGTCGATGGATCCGAGGTCGCCGGTGTGGAACCAGCCGTCCTTGATCGACTCCGCGGTGGCGGCGTCGTTGTGCCAGTACCCGGAGAACACGACCGGTCCCTTGACGAGGAGTTCGCCGTCGTCGGCGATCTTCGCGGCATGCCCGTTGATCGGCTTGCCGACCGTGCCGACCTTCTGCTCGGTGGTGGTGTTGACGGTGACCGCCGCGCTGGTCTCGGTCAGGCCGTAGCCCTCGTAGACGGGGACGCCGATGCCGCGGAAGAAGTGGCCCAGGCGGGCGCCGAGCGCGGCGCCGCCGGACACTGCGCGGTCGCACTCGCCGCCGAGCGCGGCGCGCAGCTTGCCGTAGACCAGCTTGTCGAACACGGCGTGCTTGATCTTCAGACCCAAGCCGGGTCCGCCGTTCTCGAGCGCCTCGCTGTAGGCGATCGCGGTCTCGGTGGCCTTGGCGAAGATCTTGCCCTTCCCACCGTCCTCCGCCTTCTGCTTGGCCGAGTTGTACACCTTCTCGAACACGCGCGGAACCGAGAGGATGAAGTTCGGCTTGAACACCGCGAACTGGTCGACGAGCGTGGTCAGGTCGGAGGTGTGGCCGACGGTGACCTTGTACTCGAACGCCGCAAAGGAGACGGCGCGGGCGAAGACGTGGGCGAGAGGCAGGAAGAGCAGCGTGCGCTGGCCCTCGTACATCGCGTCCGCCAACGCGAGCTGCACCGCCTGGCATTCGGCGTTGAAATTGCTGTGGGTGAGTTGCACGCCCTTCGGACGGCCGGTGGTGCCGGAGGTGTAGATCAGGGTCGCGGGGGAGGTGGCGTTCACCTGTGCGCGGCGCTCGTGCAACGCCTCGTCGGTGATCGCGGCACCGCGAGCCGTCAGCTCGTCGATGGCCCCGGCCTCGATCTGGAGCATCTCGCGCAACGCGGGCGCCGCCTCGGCGACGTCCTTGACCGTCTCGGCGTGCGTCGCCGTCTCGACGACCAGGACGGCGGTCGCGGAGTCCTCCAGGATCCACTGGGCCTGATCGGCCGACGACGTCTCGTAGATCGCGACGGTGCAACCGCCCGCGGTCCAGATGGCGTAGTCGAGGACGACCCACTCGTACCGGGTGGCGGACAGGATCGCGACCCGGTCGCCGAGTTCGACACCCGACGCCATCAGACCCTTCGCGACGCCGGCGACCTCCGCTGCGAACTCCGCCGCGGTGACGTCCACCCAGCTGCCGCCGACCAGCTTCTTGAAGGGGACGTGCTGCGGACATTCCTTCTCGAACCGGAATACGCTGTCGGCCATCGAGACGTCGTCCGGAATGGAAAACGACTGCGGAACTTCGAACTCTCGCACTGTGGACCCTCCAGGACTACTGACAAGTACGGGTGTGCATTGGATCACATTCCGCGGTGGGATGCACTGGGTTCGTTGTCCGGAATGACCGAATGTGAACCCGGCGAATCAGTTTGTCTGTAACTTCCGGTCCCGCGAACTGTGGGTTTCGGTGCCGCCGGGGGCCGGAATGAGGCGTAGGTCACGTTTTCAGTGCCGTCCTGACCTCGTGGTCCGTGAGCTGGTGGAAGTCGCGGTAGGCGCCGCCGACGCCGCCGAGCCAACGGGGCACCAGGGGGCACACGACCTCGTCGGCAACCACCTGCAGTCGGGCGACCGCTTCCTCCGACGAGACCGGCATCGCGACCACAATTCGCGCCGCGTCCTGCGCACGCGCCACCCGACAGGCCACCGCCGCGGTCGCGCCGGTGGCCATCCCGTCGTCGACGATCACCACCGTTCGGCCGGTCATCGGGATCGGGGGACGGTCCCCGCGCAGCATCCGGACGCGGCGGTCCAGTTCGCGGCGCTCGGCGGACTCGACCGAGGACAGTGCGGTGGGGGACACCCCCGACTGGGCGATGACGTCGTCGTTGAGCACTCGAACGTCGCCCTCGCCGATGGCGCCCATCGCGAGTTCCGGCTGCCACGGCAACCCCAGCTTCCGGACCACGATGACGTCCAGGTCCCCGTGCAGCGCGTTCGCCACTTCCACGGCGACCGGCACACCGCCGCGCGGAAGTCCCAGCACCAGCGGGTTGGAGTCGCGCAGGTGCGAGAGAGAGGCGGCCAGATCGCGGCCGGCCTCGGCGCGGGTGGCGTAGAGCATCTCGACTTCGACGCTACGCCGGGGAGGACCCAGCCCCTAGCGTTCGACGACCCCGAACCTGCGAAGCGTCAGCGCCGGATTCTTCTCCCGGACCTCGGCGATGCGCGCGGTGGTTACCTCGGCGCGTGCGGTCCCGGTCTGCTCGCCCAGCGACGCGAGCACCACGCCCATCGGGTCGACGATCATCGAGTTGCCCGCACCGGTGCGCGCGGACTGGTCGGCGGCGGCGACGTACAGGGTGTTCTCGATCGCCCGCGCCCGCACCAGCGTGGTCCAGTGATCCTCCTTGAGCGGTCCGGGCACCCACTGGGCGGGCAGGGCGAGCACGTCCGCGCCCGCGTCCACGATCCGCCGCGTCACTTCCGGGAACCGCAGGTCGTAGCACGTCTGCATGCCGAAGGTCAGTCCGTCGACGGCGAAGGTGGCGGGCTCGACGGCCTCGCCGGCGCGGAACACGTCCGACTCCCGGTAGCCGAAGGCGTCGTAGAGGTGCAGTTTGCGGTAGACGGCGGCGACGGCACCGTCCGGTGCGGCCGCGACGAGGGTGTTCGAGATGTGGTCGTCGCCGGCGAGGGTCTCGTTCATGCCTGCGACCACGTGGACGCCGAACTCTGCGGCGATCTCCAGCAGGCCGGTGACGAACGGTCCGTCGAGGGGTTCGGCGGACTCGGCGACGCTCGCGTCGAGTCGCGGCGTGGTGTACATGGCGTACTCGGGGGCGACGACCACCTGCGCGCCGCGGGCGGCGGCCTCGCCGACCAGGTTTCGTATCGCCCGGTGGTTCTCGCCCTTGTCGGTGCCCGCGGAGAACTGTGCCACTGCGATCTCGACCATGCGCCCATTGTGCGCATGGCCGAGACCGCTTCGTGGTGTGGGCCCCTGGAGGCGCCCGGTCTAGGTGTGATGTCCAGGCACGTTGGTCAGTCTGGTGACCGGTGGCTGGCCGCCGATGGCGGAGTGGGGTCGGTGGTGATTGTAGAAGTGCAGCCAGCCG
>NZ_JBSGGS010000023.1:0-61551 GCF_053604015.1 Rhodococcus sp. NPDC004095 | reverse complement strand
CGCGCACAAGGCCGGTACCGTGACCGGTCTGGCCGTCGAGCCGGGTGCCGCGATCACGCAGGGCACCGTCCTCGCCGAACTCAAGTAAGACGCTCCGCGTTCTGTGCGCCCTTTGGTAGCCCGGGCTACCAAAGGGCGCACAGGCGTCGAAGCCGCCTACTCTTGACTCATGGCCGAGCTCCCGGAAATCCGCATCGGGACACTCGAGCGCGAGCAGGCGGTCGAACTCCTGACCCGGCACCTCGGAGAGGGCCGGTTGACCCTCGCGGAGTTCGGTGACCGCTGCGCGCGGGTGGAGTCGGCACGGACCAACCGCGACCTCGCGGTCCTGTTCACCGATCTGCCCGCCGTGGCACCGCAGCCGGAACGACGACGGTTCCTCTGGGTGCTCGTCCCGCTGCTGATCCTCATTTTCCTCTTCGCCGGGTTCGCCGCGGCCGACCTGGTCGCGTGGTTCGTCCCTGTCGCGCTGGTGGTGGCCGTCGGTGCCGGACTGGTGTTCGTCGGAACCCGGCGCAGGCGCGTGAGCGTTCCCCAGTTCCTCACGGCCGCCGGTCCCGGCCCGGTCGGGCCCGTGACCTCGCCGCGGCGCAACCTCACCCTGATTCCGTACGCTCTCGTCCTGTTGGCTCCGGCGCTGATGCTCCGGCAGCCGGTCGTCGTGCTCGCCGCGGCCGGGTTCCTGATCTTCGCGGTCGTACAGTCCATCGACAACGGTCCTCCCCGGTGACCGGGGGTCCCCGTGGTTACGGTGTCCCTCGACCCGTAACCACGCACGGGCACCGTCGGTGCCCGAAAGGATCTGGCCGATGCCTCAACTGCTGCACGTCGACTCGTCGGCGGACCTCGAGAATTCCGTCTCCCGCGACCTGACCCGCCTGTTTGCCGACACCTGGCGCGCCCGCGGGCCCGAGTTCACGGTGACCGTGCGGGACCTGCACCGCGACCCGGTGCCGCACCTACCCGACGCCGAACTGCACTACGCGGCGCGCCTGCGCCGCGCGGGGGCGAGCCCGGATCCCGACGCCGAGGCTCGGCAGGCCGCGCTGATCGCGGAGGTGGTGGCGGCGGAGGTCGTCGTGATCGGCGCGCCGATGTACAACTGGTCGCTGCCCTCGACCCTCAAGGCCTGGCTCGACCATCTGCACGTCCTGGGCACGACGGTGCCGTACGACACCCCGGACCGTCCCCTCGCGGGTACGCCGGTCGTGGTGATCTCCAGCCGGGGCAACACCTATGCGCCGGGTTCCCCGGGCGCCGGGACCGACTTCACCGTGCCGCCGCTGCAGCAGGTGCTTGGCACGTCGATGGGGATGGAGGTGTCGGTGGTGACCGCGGAGCTGACCCTGGCCGGGCGGATCCCGGCGCTGGCTCCGCTCTCCGCGCAGGCCGACGAAAGTCTGTCCACCGCGCGGCACACGATCCGGACGCTGGCCGGTACCCTCGGCCGTTAACCGCGACAACAGGTTTCGCGGCACAGAGACCGAGGAGTGAAACATGGCACTGATCGCAGTCCTGGAGTTGACCTTCAAGCCCGACGCCCTGGACACCGCACGCGAGGTGATGACCCGCGTGCTCAAGGAGACCCGGGCGTTCCCCGGCTGCCAGGGCGTGGACGCGGTGATCGACGCGAAGGACCCGAACACCTGGCGTTTCATCGAAACCTGGGAGTCCGCCGAGCACGATGCCGCGTACCGCAAGTTCCGGGCAGGAGAGGGCGCGATCACCGACCTCGGACCGCTGCTCGCCGGCGCGCCGTCGCTGACCTCGGGCACCGTCGACGCGAGCATCTGAGATCGCGCCGCGGATCGCGGCGCATCGATGGTTCCGGGGTACCGCGATGGTCCGTCATCGCGGTACCCACCGGGATCCGTCGTCCGGACGGCGAACGTGCGGGCGCCCTTACCGGTCCTCGTGACGGTCAGGACCGGCGGGCCGTCACTGCGGCCGAGCCGGCCGGTCCATGAGGTCGTGCACCGCTTCGTCATCGCGACCGTCGATCAGGAAGGGGCGGGCGTTGACGACGTGCTTGCGCCAGTGTGAGAAGGCCGCGTCGGCGTCGCGGGCCCGCAGCAGCCGGATCAGACGCCGGCAGGAGCGGACCGCCAACTTGTAGTTGGCCGCGTACTGTTGCCGGTCGTCCTCCGTCTCGAGCACCGCGGCGACGGTGTCGCGCTCGGTGAACTCGTACAGCATCCCGGCGATGATCGCGAGCGGCGCGTTGCCGGAGAGTTGGACGACCCGCAGGTGGAATGCGGAGAGTCCGGCGGCGAGGGTCGCCGTGGCGTATGCGGCGGGAATGTCCTCGTCGACCATCCGGGCGAGTTCGTCGAAATCGGCCTCGGTGCCCTCGATGGCGAGGACGCGGGCCGCGTCCGGTTCGATCGCCTCGCGGGCCAGGAACATATCGGTGACGGTCGTGCCGGACAGTTCGAGCAACAACGAGGCCGACCGCGCGACGACCTCCGGCCCGGGGACTCGCACCCGCGCGCCGGCTCGCGATCCTCGCCGCACCTCCACCAGTCCGGCGGACTCGAGAAGCCGGATGGCCTCACGCAGCGTGGGTCGGCTGACGGCGAACCGGTCCATCAGGTCGGCCTCGTGGGGGAGGTGATCCCCGTCGTGGAGGGTGCCGTCGATGATCATGCGGCGCAGTGTGTTCGCGACCAGCTCGGCGGTCTTCGGGGTCCGGATCGGGTAGGTGGGTGTGCTCTGCGAGTGGAAGACGGGTGCGAGCCTCTTGTCGGCCACCTCTCACCTCCCGCAGTCGACGTCGTACACCAAGTAAACCATCTGGCGGGACCGTCACCGCTGCGAGTGCAGCGTGCGGCGCACGGCGTCCGCGGCCGGGGTGCGCAACGCCTCGGCGAGGGGACCGTGCAGCAGCACCAGGTCGGCCGCGACGCCGACCGCGACCCGTCGAGGCGGGCCTCCTGGATCGTCTGCCGGAGCGAGATATCCGTTCAGTGCCTGTGTGGCGGTGAGTCGTTCGTCCGCGCCGACGACCTCGCCGGTCGGCGCCAGGCGGTCCACCGCGGCCGCGATCACCCGCCACGGATCGAGTGGACCGTACGGAGCGTCGCTGGACAGGGCGAGCGGGATCCCGGCGGCGAGCAGGGACCGGCAGCGATACAGGTCCGGCTGGTCGGCCGGCTCCACGTGGCGGAGGTAGTCGTCGCCTCGGTCGGCGAGAAAACCGGGTTGGGTGACGACTCGCAGTCCGAGATCGTGGATTCGGCGGAGGGTTTCACGGGGAACCAGGGCGCCGTGCTCGATGCGGTCGCCGGGGATCGTGCCGACCTCGGCGAGCACGACCAGCAGGATCAACAGGGCCTCCCGGCTGACGCAGTGCACGGCGATCGGGCGCCCGGTCGCATGGGCCGTGGTGATGGTGCCGGCGAGCGCGTCCAGATCGGGCAGGCCGGAGTCGGCGAGCACTATTTTGTACGGTCCGACCGTCAGTCGGTCTGTCGGCGAGTCCAATTCGGTCTCCGGCAGGGCGGCGCCCAACAGGTGCACCCGCTGGGGTAGCTCGCCCGAGACCATCGCATCGGCGATCGCCCGCTGCGAACTCGGCCGCATGTCCGGGGTGGCGTCGGTGACGGAGGTGATGCCGAACCGGGTGAGCTCGGCCCCGATCGCCGCGAGTGACGGTGGCCCGGAGACCGGCAGCCGCGTGCGCAGCCAGTCGTCGGCGCGCCACACCCGCCCCGTCGGTGTTCCGGTGGAATCGCGTTCGACGCCGGGATGGTCGGCGGAGGCGAGGTCGGTCGCCGCGACCGCCGCCGAGTTCAGGACCCACATCGCGCCGCTGCGGTGCTGGATCCGCACCGGACGGTCCGCGTGCAGGCGGTCCAGGGTCACGGCGTCGAGATCGCCTGCCACGGAGTCGAAATAGCCGACGCCGCGCACCCAGCCGTGATCGTCGGTGGGGGCGGCGGCCAGCGCCGCCCGCAGCTGGTCGGGGGTGCGCACGGCGGGCGGCCCGCAGCGCACCGACGCCGCGTCTGCGGCCATGGCGTGCAGATGCAGGTGGTGGTCCGTCAGGCCGGGGATCAGCGCACCGCCCGAAGCGTCGATCCTCTCCGCGCCTGCTCGCGGCAGGCCGGCGCCGACGGCAGTGATCCGCCCGGCTTCGATCCGGACGTCGACACCCGCGACGCCGTTCACCTCGGCGTCGGTGACGATCAGCGGGCCCGTCATCGCGCCTCGATTCCGGTGACGGGTATGTCGAGTGACCGCAGCACTGACAGGGTGTCGCGGCCGACGCCGGGAACCTCCCCATGCGGTGTCCGGATCCGGGGTTCTGCGATCTCGACGATCTCGTCGCCTGTGTCGATCACCCAACGGCCCTGGTGAATTCGCGGGACGGGTGCCGGGGAGTCGCCGGTGAGGGTCGCGGCGACCACGTCCGTCATCGACACCTCGATCAGCCGGCCGGGCGCGTCGGCGCCGCAGGCCAACGCCGCCGCGGTCAGGCCGGTCAGCGGGTCGGCGATCGCGTCGCCGACGAACATCGGTCCACGCTCGTCCCACGCCACCAGACCTGCCGACGCGGCCACGTCGTCCCCGAAACCGATTCGGCCACTGGACCGTCCGGCGGCGGTGATCGACAGCCACGTCGCACCTCGGCCCGCGGTCGCGACGGCGTCGAGGCCGAAGCCTGCCAGTGCCCGCGGCCGGGACGCCTCGATCACGATGTCGGCGGCATCGACGAGTTCGGCAAGGGCGCGGCGGTCCGCGGGCACCGACGGGTCCAGGCACACCGCCTCGTGGCCGCCGTGCAGCAGCGCGTAGAAGTCGGGGTTGCCGCGGCGCGCCCCGTCCGGTCGTTGCGGTGTCTCGACCTTGACCACCCGCGCACCGGCCAGGCCAAGCAGGTGCGCGCACAGCGGGGCGGCCCACAGGGACCCGAAGTCCACCACCAGCAGCCCCTCGACCGACCGCGGCGCACCCGGCGCCGGCACTGGGACCGGGACGGAGGGTGGGCGGATCGGCGCGGCGGCGACCCCGAGCAGTTCGGCCCGCTCGGCGAGCTCGTCTCCGGTGTGCCCGGCAACCCACGCGGTCACCGCCGGCCACGGGTCGTCGACGTCGATGTCGGCGCTGATCAGCGCACCGAGCAGGATCGGGTCGTCCGGACGGGCACAGGAGACCGCCGCCCAGCCGTCGGCGGTGCGCAGCAACCGGCCGCTGCCGCCGAGGGTGACGTCGCCACGGCGGGTGAAGCCGGTGAACGCGGCCCGCTCCGACAGCAGTCGCGCTCCGTCCAGGTCCACCGTCCGTCCGGCCAGCGCAGCGGCGGACGTGATGTGCCCGGCCAGCGCGCGGGCGTTGCTCACGGCCGCTCCGGGCGGCACGACCGGCGGTCCGTCGGGGCGCCCGGTGAGCATCGGGATGCCGCTCTCCGCCCAGTCGCGTACCCGATCCGGGGTCGAGGTGGAGAAGTCGGACACCTCGCGATGGTACCCGCACGCCTATTCGAAACTCGTTAGCTGGCAAGCTGGAACGATGGGAACACCGCAGCATGCCATCACTGTGACCGACCTCGCTGACGGAGTTGCGGACCAGCCGCTGCTCGCCGAGGGAGCGGCCGTCGACCGGCCGCTGCTGGTGGTCGATCTCGACGCCGACCTCGACGCCGACCTGGCCGCGCGAGCGGCGGCGCGGGCCCGCGCCGGCACCCGGGTTCTCGTAGGGCTGCGCACCCGGGCGCAGCCACTGACGGCCGCGCACCTCGAGCTGGCCTCCGCCCTCGACACCTCCCTGGTCCCGGAGTCCGTCGCCACCGACCGGACCCTCGTCGGCGTCCCGGACCCGGCCTCCGCCCTCGAGACCGTGCTCGCCGCCGTCGCCGAGCAGGTGCACGCGGCGGTCGTGCTCGGGCAGGTGCTGCGGGTGTCCGAGTCGTTGCCGGTACCCGAGGCCATCGACGTCGAATCCCTGGCCTACTCCACGCTGCTCGGCACCCCCGGGTTCCGGCGGTGGCTGGCGGTGCGCGGGCCGCGGCCGTTGCCGCCGCCGGCGCCGCAGGAGCCGGTGCTGCTGGATCGGGACGGCGACCGCCTGCACATCACCCTGAACCGGCCGGAGCGGCGCAACGCCTACGGGGCGCAGGTGCGCGACGGCCTGGTGGAAGGGTTGCGGCTCGCCCTCGCCGACGACAGCATCACCTCGGTGCTGCTCGACGGCGCCGGGCCGGTGTTCTCCGCGGGCGGCGACCTCGACGAGTTCGGCACCACCCCCGACCTCGCGACCGCGCACCTGATCCGCACCCGGGCCGGGGCGGGACGTCTGGTGGCGGCGTTGGCGGACCGGACGGAGGTCCGGGTGCACGGCAGCTGCGTCGGCGCCGGCATCGAGGTGCCCGCGTTCGCGTCTCGGATCGTCGCGGCGCCGGGGACCGTCTTCCGGCTGCCGGAGGTGTCGATGGGCCTGGTTCCCGGCGCCGGTGGCTGCGTCAGCGTGCCCCGCCGGATCGGCCGCTGGCGCGCCTACTGGATGTGCGTGACGAACGTCCCGCTCGACACCGACACCGCCCTCGCGTGGGGCCTGGTCGACGAGATCGCCTGACGAGGTCGTCGACGCGACAGACGAACGCCCCGGATCCGCAAACGGTCGGATCCGGGGCGGTGCTGGATTGTCAGTTTCGTTCTGCCGTTGCCGACGACGACCGGTGTTGGGCGCACAGCCCCAGACGCTCCGCCGCCGCGGTGAGGTTGCGTCGGCGCTCGTCCGGGGTGTCACCGGTCCAGAGCGCGTCGGCCCACAACACCAGATCCTCGACACCGTTGTTCCGGTAGTCGGCGAGGACGTCGGGGTCGGTGGTCGACACTCGGACGTAGCAGGGAAACCGGTCGGAGGCGCCCGACTCGTGGCGAAGCCGCCGCAGCTCCGTGACCAGTGCCACCGCTTCGTCCGGGGTTGGGGTGCCCGACGCGAACCACGCGTCACCCAGTCGTGCGGCGCGGGCCAACGCGGGTGCGGTGTTGCCGCCGAGCACCACCGGGACCGGCGTGGGCCGTGGATGCACCTGGATCCGGTCGAATGTGAAGTGCTTCCCGCTGTGGTCGAACTCGGTGCCGGACCACGACTTCCGGAGGATGTCGAGGCATTCCTCCGTGCGGGAGAACCGGGTACGGAACGGCACCCCCAGGGCAGCGAACTCCTCCTCGAGCCAACCGGATCCGACGCCGAACAGCACTCGGCCACCGCTGAGCTCCTGCACCGAGATGGTGGTCCGCGCCGTGTGCAGCGGGTGCCGCAGCGCGGTCACGTACACCGCGGTCCCCAGTTTGATGCGGGAGGTGACCGCGGCGATCGCCGCGTGGGCGACCCACGGATCGATCAGTTCGGTGTCGGTGTCGACGATGGTCGTGTGGTGTTGCACGGTTCCCGTCGTGGGATGTTCGCTGCCGTAGCCGGCAGGTCGGATCACGTGCTCACCCAGCCACAGCGCGTCGAAGCCCAGTTCGTCGGCGCACACGGCGAGTTCGACGAGTTCGGCGACGGTCATGCCGTACGCACTCAGTCCGATTGACCCCACGGGCCACTTCCTTTCCGTTCGGCACATTGTCGGATGGTCGGGCGTCGTGTCCCGATCACATCTTGCTCAGCGAATCCGCGCCGCCCACGAGCATCGCGGCGGCGACGCCGACCGCGGTGACGCCCGTCATGATGAGCGCGACGGCGGCAACGAGGGGATAGCTGCCGTTCGACCAGGCGTCGAACAGGACGGTGCCCATGACCTGTGTTTTGGACGCCCGGACGAGGAGCGATGCGGTGAACTCGTGCGTCAGGAGCACGAAGATCAGGGCCGCGGTGCCGCCGAGGCTTCCTCGCATCAGCGGTAGCAGGATGCGGATGTTGGTGCGCAGGAAGCCTGCCCCGCTGACCCGGGACGCCTCGATGTAGCTGTCGCCGAGTGCGAGCATCGTCGAGAGCTGCATGCGGGTGGCGAACGGCAGCATCAGCGTCACGTACACGAGGATGACGACCCACGGCGTGCCATACAGCACGATCGGTCCCTCGGTGTAGGTGAGCAGGAACGCGGCGCCGAAGATGACCGCAGGAACGCCGAGCGGCATCGAGACCAGCACGTCGACGAGGACGCGCAGGGCAGGGTAGCGGACGCCTCGGACGATGAGGCTGGCGGCGATGAAGCCGAGCGGCAACGCGATCGCCATCGAGCCGAGTGAGAAGACCAGGCTGTTGGTGATCGCGGACGGCACCGCGGTCGTGCTGAACACGGTGCGGAAATTGTCGACCGTCAGGGTGGAGAGGTCGATGCTGCCACGCCAGTACCGGGAGAGCGAGACGAAGGCCAGCGCCAGGATCGGCAGGACCGTCGACAGCAGCGAAAAGAGCACGATGAGGCCGACGCCGATACGGGACGGGCGCCCCTGGGAGCGGAATGCCTTGCCGCCGTGGGTGACGAAGCGCTTCTGGTTGCCGAGCATCGCCTTCTGCGCGAACACGACTGCGATGCCCGCGAGCAACAGTGGCGAACCGAGAGCTGCCGCGGTGGCGAACTGGGCAGGGCTGTCGCTGATCTGGAAGTACATCTCCGTCGTCAGAACGCTGACACCGCTGTTGGTGCCGAGAAGCAGGGGCCCGGTGAACTGGCCGAGGCCGAGAAGCAGCGCGACGCCACCGCCGTAGATGAGGGTCGGGCGCAGCAGCGGAAGGGTGACCTTGAAGAACACCTTCCACTCCGGCATTCCGGAAACCTGTGCGGCCTCGAGCATCTCGGAGTTGATGTTGGAGAACCCGGAGCTGACGAACATGTACACGAACGAGCTCAGCGAGAAGCCGGTGATTATGACGATCCACTCGATCGAGTAGACGTCGACCGGGCCCTCCTCCAGGTGTGACCACCAGGGCAGGTTCCGGAGGGCGGCGTTGAGATACCCGGGCCGCGGGGAGAGCAGGAACGCCCAGCCTGCGATCGCGGCGACGGAGGGGATGACGATCGGGAGGATCGGCAGGATGCGCAGGAATTCGAGGCGCCGCGGGAGCCGACTCGCGGCCCACGCCAGCGCCGTGCCGAGCACCATCGCGATGACGACCGATCCGATCGCGAGTCCGACCGTGTACTTCAGGATCTCGCCGATGCGATCGAGTCCGAACGCACGGCTGAAGCCGGCGCTGCCGTCTTCGAACGCGGTCGCCTGCAGGCGCACGATCGGCAGGATGACGAGGTAGGCGAGTAACGCCGCGAAGGCGATGACGCCGAGCCGTCGGGCTCCGGAGCGCACCTTCTCGTTCTCCATCAGCGACGGCGTCCCGGTGGTCGGAGCCGACGGGGTGGGAGTCGACGGGGTGGGGAGGGTCAGGGTAGCCATTCTCGTCACCCCACCAGCGCCGTGAGGACCGCGGACTGCTCGGTGGAGAGCATGCGTCCGTCGCTGCCGAACATCCGTCCGTCGGTGGCGTCGAACGCGAGGATCATCCGGTCGCCGCGTTCGACGGTCCGCGGCGCGCGGGACCGGTCGTACGTCGAGATCCGGGCGTGCAGTTCGCGCCGTCGCGAGTCCCGTGCCGTGGAGGAGAGCATCACATCCAGGTGCAGACCGCCGAATTCCACGTCGTCGACGTTCACGGCGATGCCGGCCTCGCCGGCGCGCAGGTCGCTCGCGTCGCCGATCAGCCGCACCTTCTCGGGACGCAGTCGCAGGACGAAGTCTCGGGTGCCCGCGGCCGCCCGCGGCTCGGCGCCGATGAGCTCGGTGCCGAGGGCGTACCAGTGCCCATCGACGTACTCGCACGACAGCCGGTTCGACATGCCGGTGAACCCGGCGACGTACTCGTCGACCGGCTCCTCGAACACCTCACGGGGAGTTCCGATCTGGACGATCTGGCCGGCGTTCATGATGGCCATGCGGGTGCCGAGCGCGAGCGCTTCGCTCTGGTCGTGCGTAACGAAGACCGCGGTGAACGGATTGCGCTGGTGCAGGTCGTGCAGCTCGGCGCGCACCTGGTCGCGCAGTCGCGCGTCGAGGTTGCTCAGCGGTTCGTCGAACAGCACCAGATCGGGGCGTGCGACGAGGCCGCGGGCGAGGGCCACGCGTTGCTGCTGTCCTCCCGACAGTTCGGCGGGCAGTCGGTCGAGGAGGCGCTCGCAGTCGACGAGGGCTGCGGTCTCCTCGACGCGTCCACCACGCAGTTCGTCGGTCATCTTGCGGGACTTGAGGGGGTAGGCGATGTTCTTGCGGACGCTCATGTGCGGCCACAGCGCGTACGACTGGAACACCATGCCGATGAACCGCTTGTCCGGAGTCAGGTTCAGACCTCGGTCGGCGTCGAACACCACCTGGTCGCCCAGGGAGATGGTGCCGCCGACGGGCTGTTCCAGACCGGCGAGGCACCGGAGGGTCGTCGTCTTGCCACAGCCGCTGGGGCCGAGCAGGACGAGGAACTCTCCGTCCTCGATCTCGAGGTCGAGGTGGTCCACGGCGACGGTGGGCGGTTTGCCGTCGAAGTTCTTGAGGAGCTGACGAACGGATACGTGGGACACGGGAACTCGCTTTCTGACCGGGCTGGGTCGGGTGCTACGACGAGAGGGCGGACGCAGGGATGGGCACGGCGTCCGCGTGCGCGCACGTGTGCGCACCGGTGGCCAGTTCGTAGAGGCGTTGCGCGTGTTCGTCGCCGCTGCCCCACAGCACCGCGTTCGTCAGGGCGCGACGGTAGTAGCGGTGAGCGGTGTGCTCCCAGGTGAATCCGATGCCGCCGTGAATCTGGACGGTGTCAGCGGTGGTTCGGGACGCGGCGTCCCCGCACGCGATCGCGGAGATCGCGGCGGCTTCCGCGAGCTCGTGATCGGTGCCTTCCTCGACCGCCCACACGGCGTGAGCGACAGCTGACGTGGCGAGCTCGATTGCGACGGCGGCTTCGGCCAACCGGTGTTTGACGGCCTGAAAGCCACCGATCGCCCGTCCGAACTGGACGCGGCTGCCCGCGTAGGCGACCGCGTCGTCGAGGGCGCGTCGAGCGACCCCGAGGCTGTCGCAGGCCAGCGCGACGAGGGCGCGGTCCTGGAGACGACGAACCGAC
Organism: Rhodococcus sp. NPDC004095; assembly: GCF_053604015.1. Taxonomy (NCBI): domain Bacteria; kingdom Bacillati; phylum Actinomycetota; class Actinomycetes; order Mycobacteriales; family Nocardiaceae; genus Rhodococcus; species Rhodococcus sp. NPDC004095. The sequence continues at coordinate 50,496 of NZ_JBSGGS010000023.1, read as the reverse complement.
GGGTGGGGATCCAGCAGCGCGGCGGATGCGCCGTTCGCGGTGACCGTCGACAGCACGCGGGTGCCGTCGGTTGCGGTCATCCGCGTCCGGGACAGCGCCTCGGCGGCCACGGCGTACAGCCCGGTGGTGCCGTCCTCGGCCTGTGCGAACACGAGCACGACGTCGGCGATGTCCGCGTCCACGACGAAGGACGCCGATCCCGTGAGTGTGGCCCCTTCGGTGGCATTCGTTACCCGGAATGCATTGTCGTCGCGAGAAACCGGGACCACGGCGGCCGCGATCAGTTCACCTGAGGCGATGCGTGCCAGGAAGTCGTCGACAGTGGCGGAGGCAGGCGCGTCGATCAGGGCGGTCGTCGAGACGACCGCGGAAAGGTACGGCACGCGTGACAGCTCGGCACCGAGGACGGTGAGCACCGCGGACACGTCCTGGAAGGACGCACCGAGACCGCCCCGGTCCTCGGGCACCGACAGGGCACCGATGCCGACTTCGCGAGCGAGCAACGACCACAGGGCGTGATCAAACGGTCCGTCCCGATCGATTCGCTCCGATCGTCCGTCGGCGGGGTCGAGACGGTGGACAGCCGACTGGACCGTGGACACGAGCATTTCGGTGTCTGCGCGTTCGGTGGTTGTCGTGCCGAGAATCATGGTGCAGGCCTTTCTGCGATCGTCGAGGCGGCCGGGCGTCAGTCCGAGGCGGGGAGCGGGCGGGGCGCTGCCAGCTCGAGGTCGACGCCGTCGACGGTGAGCGGGCCCGGGCCGGCGGTCACGCACAGCACCTCGACGCCGGCGCCCGAGTACCGCTTGCCGAGGACGAGGGGTGCACCGTCTGTGGACGCCTGCGCTTCCGCCGCGCCAGTGGCACCGCCGGAACCCATCGGTACGCCCGCGCAGTGCAGGGGGCCGTTCACGGCATCCCCGACCTTGACGACGATCACCTCGACATCGGACACCGAGCACTTCAAGCGTTCGCCGACATTCATGGGTTGTCCTTTCCGAATCCGGTCCGCAATGGGCCGGAGTTGTTTGTGGTCTTCTACTGGCTCGCGCCGAACATGCGCTCGAACTCGCTGCGGAAGGCGACGGTGTCGTCCGCGGAGACGGCACGGCTGCTCGTCCAGATGTTGTCGGCCGACGTGGTTGCGGTCGGAATGTCCGGCAGCACCGCTCCGGCGCGGTTGGCGACGGCGTTCTGGCCGGCCTTCGTGACGAGGAAGTTGGCGAACAGTTGAGCGGCGTTGGGGTGCGGCGCCTTCGCCACGACGCCCGTCAGGAACGGGGCGCCGAACACCGGCGATGCCAGACCGAAGTCGACGGGCGCCCCCTTCTCCTTCTCGGCCGTCAGCGGAAGCGTGTATGCGGCGGCGGCGATTTCGCCGGAGGTCAGTGCCTGGGCGATGGCCTGTGCGCCCGTGTAGGTGCGGGGCCGCTGCGCGGCGAGCTTCTCTACGTAGTCCGGGGACACGGTCTCGTTCAGGTAGCCGTAGAAGTCGACGATCGCGGCCGAGATGGGCAGGATCACGCCGATCTTCCCGCCCGCGAGGTCGGGAGTGAGCAGGTCCTTGTACCCGGACAGGCCGGCGGGGACCCGGTCGGTGTTCCACGCGTAGGTGAGGACCGCCGCGGACGAGGTGAAGATCGTGTCGTCCTGGACGAACTTGGCGGCATCGAACTCGGGAGCGGAGAACGCCGGACCCGTCACCGGCACGAAGTAGTTCTGGGTGAGGCGTTCGTCCACCCATGGCCGTGCAGCGGACGCGACGACGTCGGCCACCTGATTGCCCGTCGTCTCCTCCGCGGCCAGCTTGGTCTGCAGGTTCGCATCGTTGTCTCGCACGATGTCGACCTTGATGCCGTACGCGGATTCGAAGGCGGTGGCGGCGGTCTGGAGGTTGTCGGTGGCCTGCCCCGAGTAGTAGGTGACCGAACCCTCCTCCTTGGCCTTGTCGATCACCTCCTGCCAGGAAGTGTCCCCACTGGGACCGAGATCGCCGGCCGAGACCTCCACTGTTTCGCCGGAACCGCATGCGGCGGTCGCGAACGTGACTGCGGCGACGCCGAGGCCGGCGAGAACGCGCCGGAAAGTCGTGACTCTCATTGTGCGGGCCTTTCTGAAATCGATTGGGGGATTGGGTCACCGCTGGGCATCGGCTTGTGCGGCACGGGCCTCGCGCCAGGTGAGGCCGCGATCCGAGCGATGCTCGGGCGGCAGGCCGAGGACCCGCTCGGCGATGATGTTGCGTTGGATCTGGTCGGTGCCGCCCGCGATGCTGTAGCCGGGTGCTCCGAGCACGTGGGCGTTCCACGAGAACGTTCCGGGGGCACCGGTGTCGGCGATCAGGTCGCGGCCGAGGATCGCTCGAGCCGCGGCGGACACGGCGGTGAGCTTGTCCACCCACTGGACCTTGCGGATCGAACCCATCGCACTCGGCGCCGCGCCCCCGTCGCGGGACTGCCGATCGAGGAGGGTGTCGACTCGGGCGAGCATCTGTCGCAGGTACACCTGCGCCATCAGCTCGCGCACCCGCGGATCGTGATCTCGCCCGAGATCCTGTGCAGTGGAGACCAGTTGGGTGAACTGTCCGCCGATGCTGCTGCTGTCCGAGCCACCCTCGCGTTCGAAGGCGAGGGTCGTCAGCGCGACACCCCACCCCTTGCCGACCTCGCCGAGGCGGAGACGGTCGGGGATGCGAACCCCGTCGAGGAACACCTCGTTGAAACTGGTGCCACCCGACATCTGACGGATCGGCCGCACCGTGACCCCGGGAGCGTCGAGCGGAACCATGAACGCGGTGAGGCCGGCGTGCTTCGGCTGGTCGGGGTCGGTGCGGGCGATCAGCTCACCCCAACCGGCGAACTGGGCACCGGACGTCCACACCTTCTGCCCGGTGATCACCCAGTCGTCGCCGTCGCGGAGGGCGCGGGTCGCGACGTTGGCGAGGTCGGAACCAGCATCCGGCTCGGAGAAGAGCTGGCAGGCGAGGAGCTCGCCGTGCAGCATGTGCGGAAGGAACTCGTCCTTCTGTTCCGGGGTGCCCAGCAGGTTGATGGTGGGAGCCACGAGATGCATGGTGACCGCGAACAACTCGTGTGGGCGCAGCGGGCAGAGTTCGTTCTCGAGGCGGACGAACGTCTCGGTGTATGCCGAGTCGAGTCCGGCGCCGCCGACCTCCACCGGCCAGTCGAGTGCCGCGTAGCCGGCATCGAACTTGGCGCGCTGCCACGTTCGGTGCTGGTCGAGGAGTTGCTGCTCCTCCTCGAAGTCCATGTCGTGGAAGACCGCGACATCGTGGGGGTCGTCGACCCGGTCGAGGCCGAGGCGAGCGGCGGTGGCGAGAATCCACTCGCGTGCCTCGGCTTCGAAGGCGGGAAGGGACATCGTTCCTCCGGGGGCTGGTGGTGGCGAAGGTGCGGCGGGCGCGGAGCCTCAGTCGGCCAGGTTGTAGAGCTTTGCGGCGTTGTCGTGCAGAATCTTTCGCGCATCTGCTTCGCTCAGGTGGCCGAAGTTCTTGCGCAGGTAGTCGTCGGGGCGCTGTGCGTCGGAGGCGGGGCCGGGCGACATCGACGTCGGGTGCGGGTAGTCCGTCTCGTAAAGCACGTTGTCGGCGCCGATCTGATCGATGGCACTGAGCGCGGACGCCTGCTCGAACCAGAAGCATCCGTAGATCTGCCGCTTGAAGTACTCGCTGGGCAGCAGTTCGTAGTTCGGGTGCTCCTTGTGCACGCCGCTGTTGCGCCACTGCCAGTCCATGCCCTCGAGGGCGAACGGCATCCAGCCGATCCCGGACTCGACGGACACGAATTTGAGGTCGGGGAAGCGGTCGCAGATGCCACCGAAGATGAGTTGCGACAGGGTGCGGGCATTGTCCATGAAGAACGAGATGCCCATCATGCCGTAGTTCGCCGCGACCCCGTTGCTCTCGTGCCCGAATCCACTGAGATCGACTTCACCGGAAGCGATGTGGAAGTTGATCGGCAGCTTCTTCTCCTGCGCGGACGCCCACAGCCGGTCCCAGTAGGGGTCGGTGAGCATGGGGAGGCCGAAGGCGGCAGGGTTCTGTGTGAAGACGAGGCCCTTGTGTCCGGCGGCGGCGACGCGTTCGACCTCGGAAAGGGTGGCCTCCATGTCCCAGAACGGGAGGATGCCGACGGGGATGTAGCGGCCGGGCGCGAAGTCGGCCCACTCGGTGAGGTAGTCGTTGTACGCCTTGATGCACTCGATCTGGAGTTCGTTGTCGCCGTTGGACTGCAGTGTCTTCGAGCTGAACACGGCGACGTTCGGGTACAGGACTTGTGCGTGGATGCCGTACTCGTCCATGAGGGTCAGGCGCTTGGCAGGATCCCAGGACCGCGGGTCGGCGTCGGCGAACCGGGGCGGGCAGTTCGGCGGGTATTCGTGCCAGCCGGCCATGGCCGGGGAGCCGACCGCGCTCATGCGGGTTCCCGACACGAACCAGGCCTCGTCGCCACGCTGGTCGTCCCAGCGGACGTGGGGGACGAGGTCGCCCCACTTCTTGGTCGAGATCCGGGAGGTCCACAGGTCCGGGGGTTCGACGACGTGGGTGTCGGTGTCGATGATCTTGATGTCGCGAAGGTCGTACACGTTTCCTCCTGAAGTGAGGGTCGGTGGTTGGACGGATGCGCCTGGAGCGGGGCCTCGCGGGCGAAAGCTCTAATATTCGAATATTAGAGGGATTTAGCTCACATTGGAAGGCCTGTTGAGATTTCCGTCACTACCAAGGGGGGTGTGATCCGGTGAACGTGGGGCCGCCGGGGTTTGCGGGCGGGAGCGGGTCAGTTGCTCACTTGACCGCGCCCGAGACCTTGAGCGCGAAGATCTCGTCCCAGCTCAGGCCCTGTTCGAGCAGTACCTCCTCGGTGTGCTCGCCGTGACCGGGTGCGGGGGTGAGAATCGGGGTCGCACTGTCGAACTGGACCGGCGCGGTCACGAGGTTCAAGGAGCGGCCGTTCGGATACTCGACCGGGCAGACGTAGCCGTTCTCGACGGCCTGCGGATCGGTCACCACGTCGCCCGGCCTCCGGAAGACGTCCCACTGGCCCTCCTGTTTGCCGAGGATGTCCACCCATTCGCTCAGTGGACGGGCCTGGAAGGTCGAGGTCAGTTCGGCCGCGCACTCGCGCGAGTTCTCGGCGCGGGAGTCGAATGTCGAGAACCGTGCATCGTCGACGAGGTCTGCGCGTCCGATCGCCTCGCAGAGGCCCGGCCAGTACTTGTCGCTCTGGAGCAAGGCCAGGTGGATGTACCGGTTGTCGCTCGTGCGGTAGATGTTCGACACGGGGTTGACCGGGATGTCGCGATTCGGGTACGGCAGCTCGGCCTCTCCGATCAGCTGTGCGCCCACGATCGTCGGCTGCATCGCCCACGCGCCGACCGAGAACAGTGATGCGTCGACGACGGTGCCCTCGCCGGTGCGTTCGCGGTGCAGGAGGCCCGCGGCGACGCCACCGGCCAGGGCCATGCCGCTCTGGACGTCGCCGAATCCGGGGCCGGGCATGTTCGCGGGCCAGTCGAGGTCGTCGGGCGCGATCGAGCCGGCGGCGCCGGAGCGTGCCCAGTATGTGATGCCATCGAATCCGCCCTTCTCGCGCTCCGGACCCTCGGGGCCCTGGGCGGTCCCGCGGGCGTAGACGATGCGGGGGTTGCGAGCGGTGACGTGCTCGACGTCGATGCCGAGCTTCTGACGGGCGTCGGGAAGAAAATTCGTCATGAAGACGTCGGCCTCGTCGATCATCTTCATGAGCAGTTCCCGGCCGTCGGGGTGCGCGAGATCGATTGCGACGCCGCGCTTGCCGCGGTTCGAGACCTCCCACAACCCGGACATGCCGTCGACCTGTCCGGGTACGCCCCAGGCCGCTGTGGTTCGCATCGGGTCGCCGAACGACGCGTGCTCGACCTTGATCACCTGGGCGCCCCAGTCGGACAGGATTGCGGCGGCGGAGGGGACGAACGCGTACAGCGCGACCTCCACCACCTTGATTCCGTTCATTACCTTGGTCATTGGAAGCCTCCGTGTGAATGAGGGTGGAGTGGAGAGTGGTCGGTCGTCGCTCAGTAGAGCGATTCACCGCCGTCGACGACCATGTTGGTTCCGGTCACGAAGGCGGATCCGGGGGAAAGGAGGAACAGTGCGGCTTCGGCCATGTCGGCGGGTGTACCGGCGCGGCCCATCGGGACGGTGGCGGCGCGTTCGTCGAACAGTGAATTGCGTTCCTGGGAAAGCGGTGTCGCGGTGATGCCGGGCGAGAGTGCATTCACGCGGACCCCGGTCGCCGCCAGTTCGTAGGCCGCAGCGCGGACGAGTTGGTTGACTCCCGCCTTGGATGCCGCGTACGGCGCGACGCCGACGCGCGCTCCGAGGGCGCGGATGGAGGAGGTGACCACGATCGAGCGATTGGCGTCCGGTGTGGTCACCATCCGGCGAGCGGCGGCCTGGACGCACAGGAACGTCCCGGTGAGATTCAGGTCGATCGTGCGCCGCCAGTCATCGAGCGTCAGATCCAGGAACGAGGCGACGGATCCGCTTCCCGCATTGGCGACGAGGCCGTTGAGGATCGGGAACTCCTCGGCGACATGTGCGAACAGCTCGTGGACCGAGTCGGGATTGCTCACGTCCGATGCCACCGTCAGGATGCGCTGTCCCGCATCTGCTTTCGTGCGAAGGAGCTCGGCTGCGTCTGCGAGGACCTCGGCGCGGCGGGCGGCGAGGGCGACGTTGGCGCCGGCCTCGACGAGTCGTGCGGCGATGCCGTGGCCGATGCCTTCGCTCGCGCCCGTGACGAGGATGTTTTGTCCGAGGAGGGGGTGAGGGGTGGAACTGATGGTCATGGTCGCTCCAAAGGATATTAATATTCGTATATTTTGGAGGGCAGGCGTCGGCGAGGTTTCGGGCCGGAGTCACTGCGGTGTGGGACTGCGGTCCGTTGGCCGGGACCGCAGTCGTCACTCACTTCCAGTCGACGCGGTCCTGCAGGATGGAAGGGTGGTCGCCGAGCGTCATCGCGACCGACTCGCGCATGTGCGCCACCGCGAGCTCGCGCGCCTTGTCTGCGTCGCCCGCGCGGATCGCGTCGCCGATTTCGGCGTGTGCGTCCGCGAACACCGTGCGCTCCTGGTCGCTCCACTCACTCGGGTGGGCACCGATCGCGCGATCCGAAAAGAGGTGCGCCAGTGCGGAACCGACGAGGGCAAGGATGTAGTTTCCGGCCATCTGCCGCAGGTGGTCATGGAAGCCGACGGTGGTCTCGATGAACTCGCGGTGTGATTCGACGTCGTGGTCGTGAGCATCGAGAGGCTCGAGTACCTCCGGGTCGGTGATCTCGCCGCTCGCCACCCGTTCGGCCGCGAGCGCCGCGGTCAGACCCTCCATCTGGATGACGGCCTCGACGACCTCGGCGAGTCGGATGTCGTTGACCTGGAGGTACATCGACATGGTGTCACCGAAGGCGGCGCCGGTCGGCTCAGCCACGCTGGGTCCGCCCCCGAGTCCCTGGCGGACGGTGACGAGGCCCTGTGCCTCGAGAAGTCGGAGCCCTTCGCGCACGGATGCGCGACCGACCCCGAAGTTGTTGGCCATCTCCTGCTCCGAGGGCAGTGCAGCGCCGGGCTCCAGTCGATCGTCGGCGATGGTCTTCGCCACGAGTCGGGCGACCGTGCGGGACACCTTCTCCCCCCGGGTGGCCGCGATCGCTCGCCGAACCGCCAGGTTCCTGATCGGGTCGCCCCCCGGCTTAACCATCTCGTCCCTCGTTCTCACTCGTTGCACAGGTCACCACGCATCCGGGTCCGGGGACACGTTATGCGAATCCCCAAGTCTAGTGGGTGAGGCGTGGCGTATTCGCCGAACTCACCCCGGTCTGATCGGTGTCGTTCGTCAGCGACCCATCGCGGTTCGCCCCCCGTCCACGGGGAGGAGCACCCCGGTCGTGTAGCTGGACGCCGGACCCGCCAGGTAGAGCGCGGTGCCGACGATCTCCTCGGGGCGTCCCACGCGTCGTGCGGGTAGGTGAGCCATTTCGCCGGCGACTACCTCCGGGTCCCAGGACGCGGCGATGTCGGTGTCGAATGCACCGGGGAGGATGGCGTTGACCCGCACCGACGGTCCGTACTCCTGGGCGAAACCCATCGTCATGATCTCGAGCGCCGACTTGGCGGCGGCGTACGGAAGTTCGCTTGCCATGGGCCGTTTGGTGGCGATGGAGCTGACGTTGATGATCGAGCCTCCGCCAGCCGCGGCCATTCGCGGCGCGATCACCGACATGAGTCGGAAAGCGCCCTTGGCATTGACGTCGAAGACCTTGTCGTACAAGGCCTCGGTCACCTCGGGGAGGCTCGGGTACACGGGTGCGATGCCGGCATTGTTGACGAGGATGTCGATCCGTCCGAACTCGGCCTGGACGAGGTCGGCGAGTTCCTCCTGGGCGTTCCACTCACCCATGTGGCACGCGAAGCCGACTGCGCGACGCCCGGTGGCTGCTTCGATTTCCTTGGCGGTGGCCTCGCAGGCATCGAGCTTGCGGCTGACGATCGCAACGTCTGCCCCGGCGTGGGCGAAGGCCACTGCCATCTGGCGGCCGAGGCCTCGGCTTCCTCCGGTGATCAAAGCGACCTTGCCGGCGAGCGGTGTCGTGTCGAGGTTCTGATCCGACATGGTGTCTCCGATTTCTCCGCGTGGCGCCGGCCCCAGCGGGGCGGCTGCGCACTGTGGTCTCTTGTGGCCGCGAACCAAGTCGGTGGTGTCACTCTCATTCGGATGCTCTCGTGACATGCGCCACATCGACCTGTACCGTAGAACCTACCAACTACACGAAATATTGCAATGTTTTCTTTCCGTCAATTTGGCTACAGCTCCGAGAGGACCGCATGACCACCTCGCTGCCCTACACCGCCATCGTCACCGGAGGGACCGGTGGCCTCGGCTCCGCCGTCACGGAACACCTGCTCGACCGTGGCTGGCACCTCGTCGTCCCGTGGTGCGTGGAAGGCGAACTCGACCGGGTCCCAGAACATCCCGACCTCGAGCTGATCCGCGCCGACCTGTCCACCCAGGAAGGCGTCGACGCCGTCGTCGACCTCGCCACAAAGGACGAGGAACGCCCCCTGTTCGGCATCGTCAACCTCGTCGGAGGTTTCGTCTCGGGGCAGCGGGTGCACGAGACCCCGATCGAGGTGCTCGACGCCCAGTTGTCGATCAACCTGCGCATCGCCTACGGGGTGGTCCAGGCCGCGCTGCCGCACCTGATTCGCAGCGGCGGCGGCTCCGTCGTGTGCATCGGCTCGGCGGCCGCGGTCCGCCCGTTCCCCGGCGCCGCGACGTACATCGCCTCCAAGGCGGCCGTCGCTGCTCTCGTCGAGGCGCTTGCGGTCGAGTATTCCGGCGACAACATCCGCGTGAACGGGCTGCTCCCCACGATGATCGACACCCCGGCCAACCGGGAGGCGATGCCGGAGGCCGATCGGACGAGCTGGGCGCGGCCGTCGGACATCGCCGAAGTTATCGGATTCCTGCTCTCCGACGCCTCCCGCGCGGTGACGGGTGCATCGATTCCTGTGGCCAACACCGCCGGAGCGTGCTGACAACGGTCGCGAAAATGTGAGTTCCCGGGCGGTGGCCCGAAAACGGGGTGTGCGGCGGGACCAGGCCCGCGGCACACCCCGTTCTCGTCTCAGTCGGTGAGGAGCTCCAGCGCACGCCGGGCGAGCGGTGCCACGAGGTCGCCGCGTTCCCCCATCCGCTCGTCGGACGTCTCACCTCGCACGAAGCGTGCGTACAGCTGCTGCAGGATCACCACGGTCTTCCAGCACCCGAACGCCTCGTACCAGGAGATCCGGGACAGGTCGAGAGAACTTCCGGCGGAGTACCGTTCGACGACCTCGGCCCGCGACGGCAGGTCGAGACCGTGCATCCCCGGGACCGCGATGAACGCCGCGGCCGAGTCCGGGTCCACGGTCCGGTCGGGCCAGTAGTTCAGCAGCGTCCCCAGATCGACGAGGACGTCACCGGTGGTGGCCATGTCCCAGTCGAAGACCGACTTCACCCGGTCGGGGTCGTCCGGCGCGAACTGGCAGTTGTCCACCTTGTAGTCGTTGTGCACGATGCCGGCCCGCTGGGAGGTGGGGATCGCGGCACGAATCAGCCTGCCCACCTCGTCGACCACTCGCGCGGCCTCCGCGGACGGCGCGTGCTCGGCGACCGCGTCCCACCGCGACGACCAGCCGCGGACCTGCCGCTCGAGGTAGCCGTCCGGCCGCCCGAGGTCCGACAGTCCGCACGACGCGGGATCGACCGCGTGTAGCTCCGCGAGGCCGTCGATCACCGCCAGCCCGATCCGGCGTCCGGCGTCGGGCAGGTGCGTCATCGACGCCGGAACCGAATCCCACACCACGATTCCGTCGCGGTACTCCGAAACCAGGAACTCCGCACCGATCACCGCTGCGTCCGCGCAGTGCAGCAGGGCCCGCGGTGCGCGGTCGTAGCGTTCGTGCAAACGCGACAGCACCCGGTACTCGCGGCCCATGTCATGTGCGCCCGGCGCGATCTTCCCGAACGGGGGACGACGAACCACCAGGCGACGGTCCCCGAAGCTGACGCGGTAGGTGAGATTGGCTGAGCCACGTGGGAACTGGAGCACCGAGAACTCCCCGTCGAGGCCCTCGACGTTCGCCCGCAGGTGCGTTTCGAGCGAGGCCCAGTCGAGCTCTTCGCCGGCCCGGACCGGGGCGATCTCGTCGACCGGTTCCGTGACTTCGGAGGGAGAGGAGGACGCCATCACCAGGTCCCCTTGGCAGGCAGCCCGAACTTCCGTTCCGCCGCACCGTCGAGGACGGGAAGGTGCACCGTCGGGAACAGGCCCTCGGCGGGCGTGGCGTCTTTGAGCAGCTGCTTTGCGATCTGCTGCTTGTGCAGTTCCGTCGCACCGTCGGCCAGGCCCATGTGGTAGCTCTCCAGCAGCCACTTGCCGAACGGCATCTCGGTGGAGATGCCGAGCGACCCGTGCAGCTGGATGGCCCGCGACACCACACTGTTCAGGACCTTCGGCATCACCATCTTCACCGCGGAGATGTCGGCGATCACCTTCTTGTAGTCCTGCAGGTTGTCGATCTTCCAGGCGGTGCGCAGCACCAGCAGGCGGAACTGCTCGAGCTCCACCCAGGACTCGGCGATCATCTCCTGCACGAGCTGCATGTCGGCCAGGCTCCGCCCGCGAGTGTGTCGTGAGACCGCCCGCTCGAGCATCATGTCCAGCGACGCGCGGACGAGGCCGACGGTGCGCATCGCGTGGTGGATGCGGCCGCCACCGAGGCGGGTCTGGGCGACCTCGAAGCCGTTGCCCTCCTCCCCGAGCAGGTGGTCGACGGGGACGCGGACGTCGGTGTAGCGGATGTACGCGTGTGTGCCCTCGGACTCCGAATGTCCCCACACCCCGACGTTTCGGACGATCTCGATGCCGGGTGTGTCCGTCGGCACGACGAACATCGACGCGCGCCGGGTGCGGGGTGCGTCGGGATCCGTGACGGCCATGACGATGAGGAACGACGAGAACCGGGCGTGCGAGGAGAACCACTTCTCGCCGTTGATGACGTAGTGGTCGCCGTCCCGGACGGCGCGGGTGACGAAGCTGGTCGGGTCGGATCCGCCCTGGGGCTCGGTCATCGAGTAGCACGACATGATGTCGCCGTCGATCAGAGGACCGAGGTAACGGGCCTTCAGCTCGGGTGTGCCGTAGTGTGCGAGGATCTCGGCGTTGCCGGAATCCGGTGCCTGGCAACCGAACACGACCGGTCCGCTGTGAGTGCGACCGAGGATCTCGTTGAGCAGCGCGAGCTTGAGCTGACCGTAGCCCGGCCCGCCGAGGTTCGGGCCGAGGTGGCATGCCCACAACTCCTGCTCACGGACCTTCTCCTGCAGCGGCCTGATCAGCTTGTTGCGCGTGGGATCGGAGACGTCCCACGCGTGTTCGACGATGCGGTCGACGGGCTCGACCTCCTCGGTGACGAACCGGTCGACCCAGTCCAGCTTCTCCTGAAACTGTGGATCGGTTTCGAAATCCCATGCCATTGCGCTCTCCTAGTGGTTCGGGCCTCGATGTGTGCTGCGAGGGTCAGCGGGTCAGGACGGTGCAGGCGCTGATGCCTGGTGCCCCGTACACGTGTGTGAATCCCACCCGCGGATTGCCGGCGACCTGCCGGTCGCCGGCACGGCCGCGCAACTGGACGACGTTCTCGTACACCTGTCGCAGGCCGGTGGCGCCGATCGGCTCGCCGTTGGCGATGCAGCCGCCGTCGGTGTTCACCGGGATGGAACCACCGATCTCCGTTGCGCCGGAGCGGATCAGCGACTCCTGCTCGCCGTGCTTGCACAGCCCCGTCTCGGCCAGGTGCATGATCTCCGCGCCCGCCTCGGTGTCCTGGATCTGCGCGACGTCGACGTCGGTGGGGTCGATGCCCGCGGTCTCGAAGGCGGCGCGCGAGGCGGTGACGGTCGGCCCGTCGGCGCGCTCGGGTGACACCCACGGGCTGAACACCTCGAACGACCCGAACTGGCGTGACCGCAGCGCCGCGGCCTCGACGAACACGGGGGTGTCGGTGTACCGGTGCGCGTGGTCGGCGCGCGCCAGGATCAGCGCGACACCGCCCTCGGCCGGCGAGCAGAACATGTACTGCGTGAGCGGGTCGCTGACCATCGTGGCGCCCGTGATCTCCTCTTCGGACAGCGGTGTTCGCCGCCATGCATGCGGAGCCAGGGCGCCGTTGCGGAACGCCTTCGCCGCGACCGTCGCCAGGAGGCTCTTCGGCAGGTCGTGCTCGACGAGGTAGCGCTGGATCTTCATCGCGAAGAACTGCGTGGTGACCATCATCCCGGTCTCCCCGTACCAGCGCCCCAGTCCGTTGTCCTCGGGGCGCGCGTTGAACGCGCCCCGCGGATGCTTGTCGAACCCGACGACCATGCCGAGATCGCTCTCGCCCGAACGGATCCGGCTGAGAGCCGAGGTGAGGGCACTCCCTCCCGTGGCGCAGCCGTTGGAGACGTTGACGAACGGCAGTCCGGTGAGCCCGAGGTCCGAGACGAGGGTGTCCGCGTTGCCCGCGGAGTCGCTGCCGCCGTAGGCGAACTGGATGTCCTTGAACTCGACTCCGGCGTCGGCCAGCGCCTGCCGGGCCGCATAGGCGCCCTGGTCGCGCCCGCTGACACCGTCGGTGCGCCCGAACCTGTGTATTCCGATGCCGACGATCGCGACCTTCACGACGGCTCTCCTTCCGTGGGTTCGAACGCGAACGTGCGCACCTCGGTACCGTCCTCGTCGATGTGGTTGACGATCGTGGTCAGCCGCAGCGGCATGCCGATGGTGAGGGCGTCGGCATCGGCGACGGTCAGCCGGGACTCGAGGATCACCTCGCCGAGGTCGACGTAGCCGACACCGAACGGCACGAACGGCTCGGTGGTGCGGAACGGAGTCTTCGGTGCGAAGGACTGCACCGTGTACGACCACAGTGTGCCCACCTGCGGGAGCGTGGTGGTGTTCATCGCGGAGCCGCTACAGCGCGGGCACGAGGCCTGCACGGGAAACGTGACCGTGCCGCATCCGGTGCACTTCGCACCCACCAGTGCGGAATCCGGGTCCGCGGACTCGAACAGTGCTGCGTCGACGTGGCGCCAGGTGGGTGTCGTCGTCATGCCGCACCTCCCTCGGTGCCGACCCGCCGCAGTTCTGTCTCGGTGGCGACGCGCCACATCGGGATCACGACCGAGTTGCCCTCGGAGTCCTCACCGAGATCCTCGAAGGAACACACCACCGGGGTCCCGGCGGCGATCGCGGCGCGACCGGGCAGGTTGCCGATCATCCGGACGCCGGCCTCCTCGCCGTCGACGTCGACGACGATCACCGTGTACGGCACCGGGAACAGGGGATGCACCTGATGTTCGACGACTGTGTGCGCGTAGACCGTTCCGGTCCGTGCCACCTGCTGCCAGGCGGGATCGGTGGCGCCGCAGTACACACAGCGTGGCCGGGGCAGGTGAATCCGTCTGCCACACGAGGTGCAGGTCAGCACGGACAGCCTGCCCTGTGCGGCCTCGGCGAAATGTCCGCTGCTGCCACGGTCGACGACGGTCGGACGAAGCCTCTCCACGGAGGCCGGGGCGCTCATGCCGCCACCAGGATCAGTGCGCTGGCGGCCGGCGGGGGAGCCGAGGTCACGAGTGAGACCTGCGCTCCAGGAACCTGACTGGTGGAGGTGCCGCGGATCTGCCGCACTCCCTCCACGACGTGGTTCATCCCGTGGATGTACCCCTCGGACATGTGTCCTCCGCTGGTGTTGATCGGGATCGACCCGCCGAGGTCGATGTGGCCGTCGGCGAGGAAGTCGCCGGTGTCACCGCGCTTGCAGAACCCGTAGTCCTCGATCTGAATGAGCGCGGTGATGGAGTAGCAGTCGTAGATCTGCGCGACGTCGACGTCGGCGGGACCGAGACCGGCGCGCGAGTAGAGGGTGTCCTGGCAGACGCGGGACGGCAGCACGGTGACGTCCTCGCGCATCAGGGTCGGGTACATGATCCCCGGCTGCGGGCGAGGGCACGTGGACATCGCCGCGGACCGGATCAGCGCAGGTGCCTGCGCGAGATCGCGCGCACGTTCGGCAGTCGTGACGACGACGGCTGCGGCGCCGTCTGTCTCGAGGCAGTAGTCGAACAGTCGTAGTGGCGACGAGAGCATCCGCGAGTTCAGGTAGTCGTCGAGGGTCATGGTGCGGTCGTGCATCTGCGCTGCCGGGTTGGCGTTGGCGCGGCGGCGTGCCACCAGTGCGATCTCGGCGAGCTGCTCGGGCTCGAGACCGGTCTGTGTCATGTACCGATCGGCCATCAGCGCGAAGTACTGGCCGGAGGAGAGCAGCCCGTAGGGGCCGAAGAACTCCTCCATCGACTCCTGGCCACCGACCTCGGGCGTGGTGACGGGGGAGAGTCCGAATCGGCGACCGGATCGTCCGTTGAGGGAACGGAACACGACGACGGTGGTTGCCTGGCCGCTCATGATCGCGGCGACGGCCTGCGCGACCATCGCGCACGGACCGGACCCACCCGGACCCGCTTCGCCCCAGTACGTGAGGTTGGGAACGCCGAGTCCGTCGGCGAGGGCGGCACACGACACGAGATCCATGTCGTTTCGGACGATTCCGTCGACGTCGGCGGCGGTGAGTCCGGCGTCGGCGAGGGCGTTCGCCGCCGCCTCGACCGCGAGAGCGGTGACCGACACACCGGAGTCCTTGGAGAATGCGGTGGTGCCGATTCCCGCGATGGCACACGCGTCGCGTTGCCAGGCGATGGTGTCTGAGGGCATGGGGTTCCTTCGATGGTTGTCGACTGGTGGTCAGTGCGCGGTGAGGCCGCCGTCGGCAGCGATCGCCGCACCGGTGATGAAGGAGGCCTCGTCGGAGAGCAGGAATGCGGTCACGGTTGCCATCTCGTCGGGTGCGGCCTTGCGTCCCAGGGGCGTTGCTTCGATCGCGTCGCTGCGGGTGCGGACCTGGATCGTTCCGTGTAGCGCGGCGGTGTTCGCTGCGAGCCCGGTGCTCACGACGCCGGGGCACAGGCAGTTGGCGCGGATGCCCTGTTCGGCATAACCGAGGGCGATCGACCGCGTCAACTGGAGTACGCCGCCCTTGGACGCCTCGTACGCCGGTGTGTTGAAGTTCGGTGCCACGAGGGATGCCACCGATCCCACCGTGACGATCGAGCCGCCGCCGGCCCGGAGAAGGTGCGGGATGGTGGCGCGCAGCGGCAGGAACGTACCCGTCAGGTTGACCCGGATCGCGAGGTCCCAGTCATCGAGGCTCAGCTCGTGGGCGAGTCCGGCGCGCGTGATCCCCGCGCAGGTCACGACGCCGTCGAGCCCGGCCAGTTCCAGTGCCGCGGTGTCCACGGCGGCCGCGACGGACTGCTCGTCCGCGACGTCGCAGTGGACGGCGACGGCGGTTCCACCTGCGGCACGGATGGATTCGGCGATGCTCTCCGCGGCCTCCTTGCGTGCGTCGGTCACCGCGACGGCAGCGCCCTCCCCGGCGATGCGGTGTGCGACGGCCGCACCGATGCCGCTGCCGCCGCCGGTGACGAAGATGCGGCGTCCCGTGAGTCGTGTGGTCATGTCGTTTCCTTTCGTCACTGCAGCAGGAGACCGGCGTCGACCGGGAGCGATGCGCCGGTGATGTAGCGGGATTCGTCGGAGGCGAGGAAGAGGACCGCGTTGCTCATGTCGATCGGCTCCACCCAGCCGACGTCCATCACGTTGCGGGCCTTCGAGCGCTCCCAGAGGTCGTCGGGCCCGGGATTCTCGAGGTCGGGGCCGAACACCGCGAAGGTGGCGTCGTTGTGCAGCATCGGAGTCGCCACGGCGCTGGGGTTGACGGTGTTGACACGAATTCTGTTGCGTCCCAGTTCACCTGCCAGGGTCCGCATCAACCCCATGACGCCGGCCTTGGAGGCGTTGTAGTGCGCGATGTTCGCGGAACCTCGGAACGCCTGAATCGAGCTCGTGATGACGATCGACCCCCCGCGCTGCGCCTCGATCATGGCGGGGACCACTGCTTTGGCGGTGTGGAACACTCCGGTGAGGTTGACGTCGATGACGTCCTGCCACTCGTCTTCGGTGAGTTCCCAGGTGGGTGCGAACCCGACGATGCCCGCGTTGGCGCACACGATGTCGATGTGGCCGAACTCGGACACGGCCGCGGCGACCGCGTCGTTCATCTGCGGCTGGCTGCGCACGTCCGCGACCTGGGCCGTCACGCGCCGCCCGGTGGCGGCCACCAGTTCGACGGTTTCCTTCAGATCGGCTTCCGTCGGCAGCGGGTACCGCACCGACGCGATGTCCGTGCACGCGTCGATCAGGAAGACGTCGGCTCCCTCTTCGGCCAGCCGGACCGCGTGCGACCGGCCCTGTCCGCGTGCAGCACCGGTGACCAGTGCGACCTTTCCCGACACCCGTCCCATTGATGTGTCCTTTCGCGAAGTCGGTGAAGTGTGGAATCAGTTGAAGAGCTGGTTGAAGCGGGTCTTGAGCGCCTCGAGTGCCTCGGGGGTCATCGCCGACGTGTCCTGTGGCGCGACCTTGTCGATCGTGATGACGGCGCTGGCGATGCCGGGCAGGACCGACGCGGCGCGGAACGAGATGGCTTCCTGACCAGCCGGGGTGACCAGGTAGTTGGCGAGCAGTTGCGCGGCGGCGGGATGCGGGGCGTCGGTGAGGACACCCGCGTACATCGGACCGCCCCAGACGGTGTCATCGAAGCCGGACGCGACGGGTGCACCCGCCTCCGCTTCCTTGGTCTGGTCCTGGACGAAGGTGGCTGCGGCGATCTCCCCGGATGCGAGCGCCTGTGCGAGCGGCTGAGCGCCCGGGTAGATGCGCGGCTTCTGCGCGGCGAGCCGTTCCATGTAGTCGGCGCCCCCGACGGCGTCGAGGTAGTTCTCGTAGAGGTCGATGTGCGCCGCCGAGGTGGGTAGGACGGTGCCGATCTTGCCGCCGGCGAGCGCCGGGTCGAGCAGGTCCTCGTATCCGGTCAGGCCGTCGGGAAGGCGGTCGGTGTTCCAGGCGAACGTCCCCACGGATGCGTTCGTCACGAAGTCGTGGCTGGGTCGCAGCAGCGCGGCGGCGTCGTACTCGGATTCCGTCACTGCGGGACCGACAGGGGCAGTGAGCTTCCCGGCGGACCCGAGTTGCTCGCTCCACACAGGGGTGGCCTGCAGTACGACGTCCGCCACCATGTTGCCCGTGGTCAGCTCTGCCCCGATCTTCTGGTGCAGGTTCGCGTCGACGTCGCGGACGACGTCGACGCGAATTCCGTACTCGTTCTGGAATCGGGATGCGAGTTCTGCCAGCTGCTCGTTGGTGTTCGACGAGTAGATCGTGACCTCGCCCTCGGCCTTGGCATCCTCGATCAGTTGCTGCCAAGAGGCGTCGCCGGTCGGTCCGGTCGATCCGATCGAGTCGTTGGCGATTCGCTGGTCCGCGCCGGCGCCGCCACACGCGGTCAACAGCAATACTGTGGCGGTGAGTCCGGCTGCCGCGCTGGCGATTCGTCGAAATGCGCTCACGAAGGCTCCTGTCGGGAATGGCGGCACAGTTGTGCCGGGCTGGGGTGATGTGGGGGTGGTTGGTTCGAGTCAGAGGAGAGGAACGACGGCCTTTCCGACGGAGGTGCCGTCCAGCATCCCGTTGAACGCCGGCCACGCACCCGCGATGCCGCCGGGGAACTCGGTGTGGACGGGTCGGACCGCACCGGCACGGATCCAGGCCGCCATGCGGTTCTCGAATTCGGGGCGGGCGTCCTCGTGGTCACCCAGGAGGAAGCCCTCCATTCGGGCGCGACGCCAGATCAGCTTGAGCAGGTTGGCGGGCCCCGGCTGTGGCGCCCGCGCATTGTAGATACTGCTCATGCCGCACAATGCAATTCGCGCATGATCGGACAGGACTCGGATCGCGGCCTCGAGATGCTCCCCGCCGACGTTGTCGAAGTACACGTCCAGCGAGGTCGTGCCTGCCTCCGCGAGCGATCTGCCAAGGAGGTCCTTCACCGGCCCGTCGTGGTAGTCGAAGGCGGAGTCGGCACCGAGATCGCGAACGAGCGCCACCTTCTCCGGTGACCCCGCGCTCCCGATGACGGTGGCGCCCATCCGTTTGGCGATCTGAACGACGGTGGACCCGACGGCTCCCGCTGCGGACGAGACGAAGAGGACGTCACCCGCTTCCAGTCGCGCGATTCGCGTCAGGCCGACCCATGCGGTCATGCCCGGGATCCCGAGCAGCCCGAGATGGGTTGCGGGGGAAAGATCGTCGTGGTCGAGGATGCGGCATTCGGTGGCGTGAAAGGTGGAGTGCTCCCGCCACCCGTGGTCGTGGAGGACGAGCGCGCCGACCGGGACCGAGGAGTCGGCCGACTCCGTCACCCGGCCAACGGTCGGCGCGGACATCGGCGCGTTCAACGGGTAGGGCTCGGCGTAGGTCGCTTCACCACCCATTCGTCCACGCATGTACGGTTCAACGGACATCACCTGGTTGGCGACGCGGACCATGCCCGACGCCGGCGGCGGGCACATGGTCTGGACGAGTTCGACGTCCGCGTCGCGGGGACGTCCTGTCGGGCGCGAGCGAAGGCGCCACTCACGGCTGGGTGTCGGAAGCATTTTTCCTCCGGAGAGAGGGCGGGCGGTCGGCTGGTTCTCCTCAGGCGGGTTGGAGGGCTTCCACCTGCAGGACGAGATCACGACGGACGAGTTTCCCGGTGGGAGTTCGGGGCAGATCGTCAACGAAGACCACGTCGTCCGGTGTGCGTGATCCGCGCAGGCGCGCACGGCACCACGCGCGAATCTTTTCGGGTTCGAGGGTTTCCGACGGCTCGGGAACGACCACGGCGCAGATCCGTTCACCCCACTCGTCGTCGGGGAGACCGATCACCGCGACCTCGCGAACACCGTCGTGACGTACAAGGACGTCCTCGATCTCCGCGGGCGCGATGTTCTCGCCGCCGCGGATGATCGTGTCGTCGGCGCGACCGCCGATGTAGAGGTAACCGTCGTCGAGGTGGGCGCGGTCTCGGGTCGGAAACCAGCCGTTCTCGTCGAGTACGGTCCCCCTCCCCATGTACTCGCCGCTGACCTGTGGGCCGCGCACCCACAGCAGACCGGTCGCGCCGTCGGGGAGGACGGTGGCGTCGTCGTCGGCGCGGATCTGCGCCTCCATGCCCGGCACTACCCGGCCGACCGATGACAGTCGAGTGCGGAGTGCTGGATCGGCGAGCGCTTCGCGGTGATCCGCGGGGCCGAGAACCGCAATGGTGGAACTGGTTTCGGTCAGTCCGTACGCATTGACGAACCCGGTGGTCGGGAACGCGGCGAGCGCACGTTCGAGGACCGGCTGCGGCATCCGGGCGCCGCCGTAGGCGAGGGAAGCGAGGCGGGGTGTCCGCGCCGGTTCCCCGTTCAGGTGCTCGACGACGCGTGCGAGCATCGTGGGGACCACCATCGCGCTCGTCACGCCCTCGTCGCGGACGAGTTCGAGCCACCCCTGGGGAGAGAAGTCCGGCAGGTGCACCATCCGGCGGCCTGCGTAGACGTTGCTCAGGACCGCTCCCATGCCCGCGATGTGGTAGGGCGGGGTGCTCACGAGGGTGGCCTCTTCCTCACCCGCGGAAGCGAATTCGACGGTGTTGAACAGGTAGGACAGTAGGTTGCGATGCCGGAGGAGGACACCCTTCGGAGCCGATGTCGTACCCGATGTGAACAGTACGATCGCGGTCGCGTCGTCGGGTGCCGGCGCGAAATCGGCGGGCCCGGCGCGGTGGGCGAGGTCGAGGAACCGATCGGTGGTCAGAACCGTCTCCGCCGCGTCGGCGATCTTGTCCGCGTACGCGGGGTCCGCGACGACCACGGGTCGGTCCAACTGGGCGACCAGGCCACGTAATTGTTCGTCGGAAAGCCGGTAGTTCAGTGGTGCGAGTGGAATGCCCGCCCGAGCCGCCGCGAAGGTCAGGACCGGCAGTGCCGGGCCGTTCACTCCGACGAACACGACGTGCCGTGCACCCCGGTCGCGGAGCGTCGTGGCTCCTCCCGATGCGAGGTCGCTGAGCTGCCGACAGGTCAACCCGGAGCTGCGCCGTCCGATGACGATTCTGTCGGGATGAATCGAGGACGCCATGTCCAGAACAGTTTCGATACCCATTGCACCACCTGGCTGAAGTGAGCGCGGTGCACGTCCGTATGCACCGACCGTCCGGTCTCGCCTGCCGTGTGCGGCCAGTCACGCTTGTGTGCGCTGGGCCACATTTGGCGAGTGGTGTGAACTGTAGCAAATATGACGATATTTATGAATATCCGA
The DNA here is from genome assembly GCF_053604015.1 of Rhodococcus sp. NPDC004095. Taxonomy (NCBI): domain Bacteria; kingdom Bacillati; phylum Actinomycetota; class Actinomycetes; order Mycobacteriales; family Nocardiaceae; genus Rhodococcus; species Rhodococcus sp. NPDC004095. The sequence continues at coordinate 29,608 of NZ_JBSGGS010000023.1, read as the reverse complement.
ATGTGATCGGTTCTGGTGGGTGAGTGACTGCGCGCGCACTGGCCGTGTGGCCTGGGAAAAGGTCGACCGGGCACGCCGAAGCTGCGGATGCGGGCGCGCATCCGCGGGGGGCGAGAACGGTCAGGCGGTGTGGTGAGAGCCGCTGATCAGCGGCCACAGTCCGGCACCGCCGGCGGCGGCCGCGGTGGCGGTGAGTGCGTCGTCCCACGAGCGGACGGAGCCGAACTCGCCGCGCCAGGAGAGCAGCCGGTTCGTGAACCGGTGCAGGGGATGTTCGGCGGTGAAGCCGATCGCACCCATCGCCTGATGGGCGTTCCGGACGATCGTCGACGCGCCGTGCCCGGCGCAGGATCGGGCGGCGGCGATCGCGAACTCGGTTGCCGTGGAATCGAATCCGTGATCGATCACGGCGGTGACCGCGGCCTCGGTGGCGGCCCGGGCGAGCGCGTCGGCGGTGGCGATGTCCGCGACCAGGTGCTGCACCGCCTGGAACGCCGCCACCGGCCTGCCGAACTGCGTGCGGGTGGTGGTGTGCCCGACCACGATGTCGAGTACCCGCCCCGCCGCCCCGGTCATCGCCAGCGCCCGGGACAGTGCCCCGCGCAGGTACAGCTCACGGGCGACGGTGCTGGGCACGGGGATTCCGTCGAGTCCGGTCAGGTCGACGCTCACCCGGTCCCTGGGTTCGTCGGCGAGGTTCGTGCCCGGGGCCACGGTCACGTCGGAGCGCGGCACCTGCGCGACCCGGTGGCCGTCGCCGCTGGGCCAGATCAGCACCAGCGCGTCGGCAATTCGGCCCCAGGGGACGTGCTGCGCCGTGCCGTCGGAGTCCAGTGCCGCGACGGTGCGGACGGCGACGGTGCCGCCCGGGGGTACTGCGGCGGTGTCGCCGAGGTCCGCGGTGTCGGCCAGCCAGCCCGCGAGCAGGTCGTTCTCCGCGAGGGGAACCGGCGCCGCGGTCGCCCCCGCCGCGGCCAGCAGAACCGCCGCCTCCGGCCAGCCGCCGCCGGACTCTGGGCCGGTCAGCCGCGTCACCCCGAGGTCGGTCAGCGTCGCCCACAGCGTGGTGTCGAAGTCGGGTGTGTCCGAGGCCCGGTCGAGGACCTGTTCGAGGATGCGGGTCAGGTCGTCCAGCTCGGTGCTCATCGCATCCCCAGTCCCCGCGCGATCACGCCGCGCAGAATCTCGCTCGTACCGCCGCGCAGGGTGAAGCCGGGCCGCTGCATGGCGCCGGCGGCGACCAGCGCGGCGTACCCCTCGGCTGCGTCCTCCCCGCTCAGTTCCTCGGCCAGGTCGGCGATGTCGCCTTCGGTCGCGGTGCCAAGGACCTTGACCACCGAGGCCGCGACCTCCGCGCTCTCGTGGCGTTCGAGCGCCTCGGACACCGCGGTCGACATGTGGTGCAGTCCGACCAGCCTGCCGATCTGGGCGCCGATTCTCGGGTCGGCGGGCAGTCGGCCGGCGGCGACCTCGTCGACGGTCGCGGCCAGGAGGGTGAAGGTGGACAGGAACCGTTCCGGCCCGCTGCGTTCGTAGCCGAGTTCGGAGGTCACCTGGGTCCACCCGTCGCCGATGGTGCCGAGGACCAGTTCGTCCGGCACGAACACGGCCTCGAGCCGCACCTCGTTGAAGTGGTGGTCGCCCGACATCGACATGATCGGTTCGATGGTCACTCCGGGGGAGTCGAGCATGACGATGAACTGGCTCAGCCCGTCGTGCCGGTGCGCGGTGTCCAGCGGTGCCGTCCGGGCGAGGGCGAAGAACGCGTGCGCATGATGGGCCCCAGATGTCCACAACTTGGTGCCGGTCAGCGACCAGCCCCCGTCGACCCGCACCGCCCTGGTCCGCACACTCGCCAGGTCGGATCCCGATTCGGGCTCGGACATGCCGATGGCCCAGCAGATCTCGCCGCGGGCGATGCCGGGCAGGAAGCGCTGCTTCTGCTCTTCGGTGCCGTACTTGAGCAGCGACGGCGCGGCCTGCCGGTCGGCCACCCACTGGGCGGCGACCGGTGCGCCGACCGCGAGGAGTTCCTCGGTCACGACGAACCGCTCCATGAAGGTGCGGCCGTGCCCGCCGTACTCGACCGGGATCGTCATCCCCACCCAGCCCCGCTCCGCCAACGCGCGGGTGAAGCCGGTGTCCCAGCGGGTGAGCCAGGTGTCCACGCCCGGCGTGAAGGTGCCGGCGTCGACCTGCTCACGCAGCCACGACCGCACCTGCGCCCGGAGCGCCTCGACGGCGGGTTCGGGTGCGGTCGTGGCGGGGACCAGTGGTGTGCGCATCGTTGCTCCTGTGGTGCTCGTGCTCAGATCCGGTAGCTGCGCAGCACGCCCTTGCTGATGATGGTCTTCTGGATCTCGCTGGTGCCCTCGCCGATCAGCAGGAACGGTGCCTCCCGCATCAGCCGTTCGATCTCGTACTCCTTCGAGTATCCGTAACCGCCGTGGATGCGGAAGGACTCCTGTGTCACCTCCGCGCAGTACTCGCTGGCGAGATACTTGGCCATGCCCGCGGCGACGTCGTTGCGTTCGCCGGAGTCCTTGAGCCGGGCCGCGTTCACCATCATCAGGTGCGCGGCCTCGACCTTGGTGGCCATCTCGGCGAGCTTGAATGCGATCGCCTGGTGTTCGGCGATCGGCTTGCCGAACGTGTTGCGCTGCTGCGCGTACCGGGCGGCGAGTTCGAACGCGCGGATCGCGATGCCGCAGGCCCGCGCCGACACGTTGACCCGGCCGACCTCGATGCCGTCCATCATGTGTCCGAACCCGAGTCCCGGTGTGCCGCCGAGGATGTCGTCGGCGGACGCCCGGTACCCGTCGAAGACCAGTTCGGTGGTGTCGATGCCCTTGTAGCCCATCTTGTCGATCTTCCCGGGGATGGTGATCCCCGGCACCACCTCGCCGAACCCGGCCGGCTTCTCGATCAGGAAGGTGGTCAGGTTCCGGTGCGGCTTGTCCGCGCCCTCGTCGGTCTTCACCAACGCCGCCACGAGGGTCGAGCTGGCGCCGTTGGTGAGCCACATCTTCTGGCCGGTGATCGAGTAGCCGTCGCCGTCCCTGGTCGCCCGGGTGCGGATCGCGGCGACGTCCGAGCCGAGCTCCGGTTCGGACATCGAGAACGCGCCCCGGACCTCCCCGGTCGCCATCCGCGGCAGGTAGTGCGCCTTCTGCGCGGGGGTCCCGTGCCGGCGGATCATGTACGCGACGATGAAGTGGGTGTTGATCACCCCGGAGATGCTCATCCAGCCGCGGGCCAGCTCCTCCACGCACAGGGCGTAGGTGAGCAGGGACTCGCCGAGCCCGCCGTACTCCTCCGGGATCATCAGACCGAACAGGCCCATCTCGCGCATGCCGTCGACGATCTGCTGCGGGTACTCGTCCGCGTGCTCGAGCTCCTGCGCGTGCGGGATGATCTCCTTGTCCACGAACGCGCGGACGGTGGCGAGGATCTCGGACTGGGTGTCGGTGAGCCCGGGGGTCTGGGCGAGCCTGGTCATCTCTGATCCTTCGGCAGGTTCGGCGCGGAGCGGGTCGGGATCCATCATGCAGCACCGACGGGGGCCCGGCCGGGCGCCGGCCATAGCTTCTGGCTAACCGGGCGATTCACCGAATGCGCTTGTCGGATCGTCCGCGTGCATGGTTGCCGCGTGTCGGCCGGAGCGGTCGGCAGGACCGTTCGCCCGGTCAGGCCTCTGCCCGGTCCGTGGTCTCCGACAGGCGGAGTTCACGGGCGATGAGGCAGGCCGGGAACGTCACGCCGATCGCGACGACGAACGACGCGATCCGGCGGGCCACCGGCCGTGAGGTGGGGTCACGCGGTCGTCGGATCCCACCTGGCCTCGAGGTATCGAGGGATCTTGTGACGGCGCCGCGGTGCGACGATCGCCGGCAGGATGAACGTCAACATCTCGGCGAGCCGAGCCTCGAGGTCACTGCGCTGCGCGAGCACGTTCGACACGAGCTGGACGCCGGTGAACGCCGAGACGAAGTAGCGGGCGACCGCGGCCGGATCGATGCTGTCGAGTACGTCGCCCTCTTCGATGGCCAATCGGAACACCTGATCGAGGTTGTCGATCCAGTCGAGGTACGGCTGCGGTGGGCCGGACTCGGCGCTCATCTCGAGTGTCAGGCGAATGCCGGCTCGGACGATGGGGTCCTCGATGATCTCGCGGCCCATCTCGTAGCAGAACATCACCAGCTGTTCGAGGGCAGGCGCGCCCGTCTCCCGGATGCGCCCGGCCATGGCCATCGAGATCGCGTGCTGCTCCTCGATGACGACCGCGGCGAGCTCGTCCTTCGACTTGAAATGGAAGTACACGGCGCCCTTGGTGAAGCTGGACAGGTCGACGATCTCGGACAGGCTGGCGCGCTCGTATCCGGTCTCGTCGAACCGTGTGGCGGCTGCCCGGACGATCTGTTGCCGGGTTGCGATAGCCCTCTGCTGCTTGACCACTACGCCCATGTCCTCTCGGTTCGCGTCCCGGTTCCGATATACCACGACCACATGCCCGGCCGGGGACTCTCGCCATCATGGCCGAAGACGCCTGCACCCGGAGGGCCGAGGGCGGCCCCCGCGTTCGCGTCGCAGAATTCGGGAGGTGCCGTCACTCCACCGGCCTCGGGTGTGTCCGGTCGCGTACCAGGTCGGCGAAGGCCCGGCCGACGGGAGAGAGGGTCTCGGGGTCGAAGGCGAGTCCGAAGCCCCGGCGGATCGGTGGGTCGATTGGCCGCACCACCGCCCGGTCGGCCACCGATTCGGCCAGCGACCGCTCGACGACGGTGCCGCCGATGCCGGCGAGCACCATCGGTATGCGGGCCTCACGGTGGTCCACCAGCACCGCGTTCGCCGGACGGACCCCGGCTGCGCGAATCGCGTCCTGGATCTCGTCGGCCACCGAATTGCCCTGCGGGACGAACACCATCGGCACGTCCGGAAGCTGCGACAGCGGCACCGGTCCCTCGGGCAGGTCGGTGCCGTGCGGATAGGCGAGCCAGTACTCCTGGCTGCCCAGCTCGATCACCTCCAGGGCGGGGTCGTCGATCGGGAGGTGTGCGACGACGAACTCGCTGTGCCCGTCCCGGATCAGTGCCGGAGCCGACGGCTCGTCGAGCATCTCGCCGAACCCGACGACGACTCCCGGATAGGTGCCGCGGAACTCGGTGACCAGCGGGACCACCTCCGGCGCCAACGCAGGAAACGCCGTCACGTCGAGGCGCCCCGTGAGTTCGCCGCCGGTGTCACCGAGCAGGTCGTGCACTGCGGTGAGGTCGCGCAGAATCCGCCGGGCCGGGCCGACGAGGCTTCGTCCGGCCGCGCTGAGCACCATGCCCCGGCCGACCCGTAGGAACAGGGGCACACCGAGTTCGCGCTCGAGGCCGCGCAACGCCTGGGAAATGGTCGGCTGGGCCACCGACAGTGCCGCGGCCGCACCGCTCAGGCCCTCGTGCTCAGCGACGGCGAGGAAATACGCGAGTTGGCGGCGCTCCATCAGGACTCCCCGATGCCGGTGGCGATTGCCGTGAACGCCTCCGCGGCCGGAGAGGCCGGACCGGAGCGCAGGACCAACCCGACCTGCCGCACGAGGGGCGGGTCGAGCGAACGGAGTGCCACACCACGCAGCTGTCCCTCGGCGACGGCACGGGGCAGTACCGTCGCGCCGGTGCCGCGGGCCACGAGGTCCCAGGTCGCGGTCGGATGGGCGCAGTCCACCACGACCGGGTCGCCGGACTCGCCGACCAGGTCGCCGATCAGCCCGGTGCCGCCCCGGCCCGCGCCGTCGACGATCAGCGGCAGCGTCCGAACCCGGTCCCGCGGCACCGGATCGGGCAGCCCGGCCGCCAGGTCCGGCGGCAACGCCAGCACCACTTCCTGGGAAGTGATCGGCACCGTCCTCAGGGTTCCGGTGTCGGCGGCCAGGTCGACGACCCCGATCTCGGCCTCGCCGCTGCGCAGTGCCGCCAGCACGCCGAGCGGGCCCGGGGTGTCCCGGATCCTGACGGTGACCTGCGGGTGTCGCCGGCGGAACCGCTGGACCAGCGTCACCATCGGGTCGATCGAGAACGACGACGTGGTGACCACGTCGACCCGCCCGGAGGTGAGTTCGCGGACCGACGCCACCCGGGCCTTCGCCCGTTCGACGTCGGCGAGGATCCGGCGGGCCGCGACGTCGAGTTTGCGGCCCGCCTCGGTGAGTTCGAGGGTGCGGCCGGAGCGGTCGAACAGGGTGACGCCGAGCCTGCGTTCGAGGGTACGGATCGCCTGGGACAGTGACGGCTGCGAGATGTACAGCGCGCGGGAGGCCTTGGTGATCCCGCCATGGTCGACCACCGCGACGAAGTAGGCGGCGAGCAGCAGGTCCACCGGCCCATCGTAGAACCCGGGCGCAGGACGGACCCGACGGCACCGCCGGGGGCGGTCTCGACGGCGCCGCCGTCAGGGCACCACCAGGGTCACTGTCTCGGCGACCAGGGCCGGCTTGTCGCCGCCCTCGATCTCGACCACGAACCGGGTGGTGAGAAAGGTGCCGGCGTCGGTGGTGCGGCACTCGAGCGGCGTCGCCGACGCCCGGATCCGGGAGCCGACGCGGACCGGCGCGGGGAAGCGAACCTTGTTGCTGCCGTAGTTCACCCGCGCCGACCCGGTGTCGATCGCGTACAGGCCGGCGGCGAGCGCCGGGAGCAGCGACAGGGTGAGGTAGCCGTGGGCGATGGTCGCGCCGTACGGCCCGGTGGCCGCCCGCGCCGGATCGGTGTGGATCCACTGGTGATCGCCGGTGGTTTCGGCGAACGCGTCGATCCGGTCCTGGTCGACGGTGATCCACTCGCCGGGGCCGACGGTCTCGCCGAGCGCGGACCGCAGGGCGTCGATCGAGTCGAAGGTACGCAGGGCCATCACTTCACCGCCTCGAAGATCGCAGCCAGGCCCTGCCCGCCGCCGATGCACATCGTCTCGAGTCCGTACCGGCCGTCGCGGCGGTGCAGTTCGCGGGCCAGGGTGGCGAGCATCCGGCCGCCGGTGGCGCCGACCGGGTGTCCGAGCGAGATGCCGGAGCCGTGCACGTTGGTGCGGTCGCGGTCGGCGTCGGTGAACTTCCACTCCCGCATCACCGCGAGCGCCTGTGCGGCGAACGCCTCGTTGAGTTCGATGACGTCGATGTCGGCGAGCGTCAGGCCGGCCTTGCGCAGCGCGACCTCGGTGGCCGGGACCGGGCCGATGCCCATGATCTTGGGCGCGACCCCGGCCAGTCCCCAGGACACCAGCCGCACCAGCGGCCGCAGCCCCAGTTCGTCGGCCTTCTCCCGGGTGGTGACGAAACACAGTGCGGCGGCGTCGTTCTGGCCGCTGGCGTTGCCCGCGGTCACGGTGGCCTCGGGATCGGTCTTCGCCATGATCGGACGCAGTGCGGCGAGGGATTCGACGGTGGTGTCGGCGCGCGGGTGCTCGTCGGTGTCGATCACGGTGTCGCCGCGACGCCCGGGGACGGTGGTGGGGACGATCTCTTCGGCGAGAATCCCGGCCCGCTGCGCGGCGACGGCGCGCTGGTGCGACGCGACCGCCAACTCGTCCTGCTCGGTGCGGCCGATGTTGTATTCGCGACGCAGGTTCTCGGCGGTCTCGATCATTCCGCCGGGAACGGGATACAACCGGCCGCCCGCGGTTTCGCGGGCGCGGACCAGACCGTCGTGCACGGCCACGCCTCCCCGGGCACCGCCCCAGCGCATGTCGGTGGAGTAGAACGCCGCGTTGCTCATCGACTCGCTGCCGCCGGCGACGATCAGGTCGTTGTCTCCCGCGCCGACCTGCAGCGCCGCCTGGATCACCGCCTGCAGGCCGGACCCGCAGCGCCGGTCGATGTGCATGCCCGGCACGGTGACCGGCAGGCCGGCATCGAGCGCGACGACACGGCCGATCGCGGGGGCCTCGCTGTTGCCGTTGCAGTGCCCCAGGATGACGTCCTCGACCTGCTGGGGTGCGACGCCGGTGCGCTCGAGGAGTCCCTGCAGCGCGGTGACCCCCAGATCGACGGCGGTGAGCCCCTTGAACATCCCGCCGTACCGGCCGATCGGGGTGCGGACGGGTTCGCAGATCACGACCTCACGCATCACATGAACCTCCCGCCGGTGACCTCGAGCAGGGTGCCGGTCATGTACGAGGACAGGTCGGAGGCGAGGAACAGGGCGACGTTCGCCACCTCGGTGACCTCCCCGGCGCGACCCATCGGGATCTCGGTCATCTTCTGGTCCCACGCCTTCTGCGGCATCGCCTCGGTCATCGCGGAACGGATCAGTCCCGGTGCAATCGCGTTGATCCGGATGCCGTGGTGCGCCACCTCTTTCGCGGCGGCCTTCGTCATGCCCACGATCCCCGCCTTGGCGGCCGAGTAGTTCGTCTGCCCCACCAGGCCGACCTTGCCGGACAGCGACGACAGGTTGACGATCGCACCGCTCTTGCGTTCGCGCATCATCGCCGACGCCAACCGCAGCCCGTTCCAGGTGCCCTTGAGGTGGACGGCGATCACCTGGTCGAACTGGTCCTCCGTCATCGTGCGCATCGTCGCGTCACGGGTGATGCCGGCATTGTTCACCAGGATGTCGAGGCCGCCGAACGAATTCACCGCGGTGTCGAGCATGGCCTGCACCTCGTCGGCGACGGTGACGTCGCAGACCACCCCACGCGCGACGTCGGGTCCGCCGAGTCGGGTGGCGGCCTTCTCGACCTGGGCGGCGTTCACGTCGCCGAGCACGACTCGCGCCCCCTCCGCGACGAAACGCTCGGCGATCGCATAGCCGATTCCCTGTGCACCGCCGGTGATCACGGCGGTGCGGTCGGTCAGCAATGGCATGTCGGTGTCCTTCTCCAGAAAGTGATCCGATGCTGGGGGCCACAGTAGTGACGGCTCGTGCCGTCGAGGAAGGCTCTCGCGATCGGGATTGGCTAACGGTCGGGTGCGCGGATGCCTATTGGACGCGGTCCGGCGCGCGGGGGAGGGTGGACGGCATGAGCACCCTGCCCGGAGGCGCCGAGGTCGGCGCCGACGATCTGCGCGACATCCTCGACCAGACCCGGCGCTTCGTCCGGTCCACCGTCGTCCCGCGTGAGCCGGAGATCATGGACGGCAACGCGATTCCGGAGGACATCCGCGCCGCAGCCAAGGAGATGGGGCTGTTCGGGTACGCGATCCCGCAGCAGTGGGGCGGCCTCGGACTCGACCTGGCCCAGGACGTCGAGCTGGCGATGGAACTCGGCTACACCACGTTGGCGCTGCGATCGATGTTCGGCACCAACAACGGCATCGCGGGACAGGTGCTCGTCGGGTTCGGCACCGACGAGCAGAAGGCACAGTGGCTGCCCCGGATCGCGTCCGGTGAGGTGGTCGCCTCGTTCGCGTTGACCGAGCCCGGCGCAGGCTCCGACCCGTCCGGGCTCCGCACCCGCGCCGTCCGCGACGGTGACGACTGGGTGATCAGCGGGGAGAAGCGGTTCATCACCAACGCGCCCATCGCGGACCTGTTCGTGGTGTTCGCGCGCACCCGTCCCGCCGACGCCGACGGCCAGGGGATCGCGGTGTTCCTGGTCCCCGCGGACACTGCCGGTGTCGAGGTCGGGCACAAGGACCGCAAGATGGGGCAGGAGGGAGCCTGGACCTCCGACGTCCGGTTCACCGACGTCCGGGTGCCCGCCGCGGCGCTCGTCGGCGGCAACGAGGACGACGGCTACCGGGCCGCGATGACATCGCTCGCGCGGGGGCGCGTGCACATCGCGGCGCTCGCGGTCGGGCAGGCGCAGCGGGCCCTCGACGAATCCGTCGCCTACGCGGCGACCGCCACCCAGGGGGGCACCGCGATCGGCGACTTCCAGTTGGTGCAGGCGATGCTCGCCGACCAGCAGACCGGGGTGATGGCCGGCCGCGCGCTGGTCCGGGACGCCGCGGCCAAGTGGGTCGGCGGTGAGGACCGGCGGATCGCGCCGTCGGTGGCGAAGCTCTACTGCACCGAGATGGTCGGGAAGGTCGCAGATCTCGCCGTCCAGGTGCATGGCGGCAGCGGCTACATGCGCGAAGTCCCGGTGGAGCGGATCTACCGGGACGTGCGGCTGCTGCGCCTCTACGAGGGCACCAGCGAGATTCAGCGGCTGATCATCGGGCGCGGGCTGGTGAAGGCGGCGCAGCAGGGATGAGTTCCGGCGCCGCCGGCCACCGGTTCACGACCCGGCGGCCCGTTCGATCGCCGCGACCTCGTCGTGCAGCCTGGCCATCGTCCGGTCCAGTTCGGTCGCCACGTCGGCGGCCTGCTTGAGTTCCTCGAGCAGCCGCTGCGGCACCGCCTTGTCGAACTTGTAGTAGATCCGGTGTTCGAGGCTTGCCCAGAAATCCATTGCGATGGTGCGGATCTGGATCTCCACGTACGTCATCTCGGTGCGATCGGAGAGGTACACGGGCACCTGCACGATCAGGTGCAGGCTCTGGTAGCCGTTCGCCTTCGGGTTGGCGATGTAGTCCTTGACCTCGACGAGCGTCACGTCGGGTTGGCTGGTGAGCATCTCGGCGACCCAGTACGCGTCGGAGACGAAGGCGCAGGTCACCCGGATGCCGGCGATGTCCCGGATCTGGGCGCGGATCGAGTCGATGTCCGGCGGGCACCCGATGCGGATCGCCTTCGTCAACAGCGACTCCATCGACTTGAGCCGGGTGTTCACGTGCTCGATCGGGCTGTAGTCGTGGGCGAGTTCGAACTCTTCGCGCAGGATGGTGATCTTCGTCAGGGTGGCGTCGATCGCGAACTTGTAGTTGAGCCGGAATCGGGTCAGACGTTGCTGCATCTCACGCAGTGAGTCCAGCGTCGGCTCTGCCGGAGTGCCCTCCCCGGTGCCGGTCACCTCGCGGACGAGATCGGACAGGATCGCCAGCTCGGGCTCGGTGCCGTCGCCGGAGAAGTGGGTGCTCACGGGTACTTCCTCACTGCGGTTGCGCCGCCCGGGACGGCGGCACGGTAAAGGTGCTCCCCGTCCATTGTGCCGCCGCGCGTCACAGTGCCCGCAAATACCGGTCGGTGATGCGACGCTGCACGAGCCGGGCGATCGGCGCACCGGCCCGCGACCACCACGTCGCCGGGCGGGAGAACGCCACGACGTTCAGCACCACGGTGTCGTCGCCGCGCCACTCCACGGAGAACAGCTCCTCCCCGCGCTCGGGGTGTCCGGCCAGGGTGCCGTAGGCGAAGCCCCGCCGCCGCGGTTCGTCGACGACGTACACCACCTCGCAGGTGGCGTCGAGGTGCAGCGGACCCACGCCGACCCGCAGCGTCACCCGGGAGCCGACCTCGGCGCGCAGGGTGGTCGCGGTGACGTCGACACCCGCGCGGCGGTGCATGTCCCAGCCGAGCACGGCGTCGGCCGCCGCACTAAACGCCGCCTCGCCGCGGCCGATCGTCCGCGACCGGCGGACGTGGTGGTAGCCCGCGGGCAGCTCCGTCGCGGTGGCACCGACCTCCGGGTAGGTCAGGTGCGTGTTCCGTTCGCCCGGGCCTGGGTCGAACATGGGTCGGCGGGCCATGGATCCGAGACTAGGCGGTGAGGCCGGTTGTCGTCCGCTGTGTCGGTCCACACAGACTTTCCCGCGTGCACACACCTGATGACGGTGCATTACGTGTGTGCACGCCCGAAAGCGTGTGTGCACGCGGGCTCCATTGCCGCTCACGGCATCGTGCTGACGTCGAGAGTCGCACCACCCGACGGCCCCGGTCGATATCCGAGAGCCGTCAGCGCCGGATGGTCGGCCACCGCGTCGATGCGGGTGGCGCCGGCGTCGGCGAGTCTGTGCGTCAGGGCGAACGCCAGCCGCTCGAGCGCCTCGTCGGGTGTGCCCGGCACCACCTCGAGCAGGTCGATCCGCGCGATGCCGTCCGCGATCCAGACGGCTGCGGCATGCCCGACGAACGGACGGCCGTCGGCGTTGTTCTCGTACGCCTGGATCCACGCCGCGAGCGTCCCGCCGTCCTTCGCGGACAGTGCCGGGTCGATGTGGAGGCCCTCTGTCGCCAGCCACGCTCCGGATCGCTCGTGCAGTGGCACGGTGCCGATCCCGTAGGCGCTGCGCTTGGACCGGCGCCGCGACGGAGGTCCGATGTGCAGGACGCCGTCCCGTCGGGTGCGGGTGCCGCGCACGACCAGCCCGGTGTCGAGCTCCTCCATCCAGTCCATGAGAAGGGTGGAGACCACGCCGCCCGGGCTGTCGATCGGTGGACCGCGGAAGTCCGTCTCGGTCTGCGGCAGCCGGAAGTTCATCGCGAAAATGTTCGGGTTCAGCTTCCAGTGGAAATGTACGTGTACGACGGTGCTGTCGAGGACGATGCGGAGGGGGCGGAAACCTCTCGTGACCGCGCCGCGGATGCGCAGCGACCGGCAGGCACGGTCGAAGGTGTCCCGGGCGACCGGGGCGAGGCCGGCCGGATCGTCGCCGGAGATCTCGACCCTCCAGCCGCCGTCCGGGTCGGTGCGCGGGTCGCGGATCGTCGCGGTGTCGACGAAGGGCCCGAAGCGGGCGAGGTACTCGACGAGATCGGTGTTCACGGGGTTGGGTTCGAGCTTGCGTGGTTCGAACCGTCCTTGCCACAACCGATTCCAGGACATGTTGTCCGGCGCGAGAATCGGCGTGCCACCGCCGTCGACGAGGACCAGGTAGATCGACTGGGGGTAGGGCACGCCCGATCGACGAGGCCGGCCGACCTGGATGAGTTCGTAGGCGTGGTCGCTCCAGTCGGCAGGCAGCGCGGCTCGTACCCATCCCTCGCTCTCGTTCCGCGACAGTGGTATTCGTTCGCTTCCGGAAGACCTCAGGTCGGGGTGTCGACCCGGGTAGCCGTGGACGTGAATGCGGAATGCCTGGGGATCGGTACCGGGCGCAAACGAACCGAGATCGTCGGCATCCTGAAAGCTGTAGCCGATCCGGATGCGGCCGCCGGGCGTGTCGATCGCCGCTCCATCGGGCTCGTACGAGTCCCGAGGCCATCGGCGGTGCGCGCTGGTGGGCCATCCACGCTCGTGGACGGCGGCATCGAGTACCTCGCGGAACGCGGCCAGTTGCTCGGGGATTCGTTCGGTGACGGCCCGGGTGATCTCGGGGACGGAGAGCCTGTGCTCTCGCGGGTCAGCAGGCGGCCGGGACATTCTTTCGGCAAGTCGTGACGGTCATGCGGTCGAGGGTACACCGCAATGCTCCTGCCGCGCAGAATCTTCCGCGGCAGGAGCATCGCCGGATCAGACGAGGACCGACTCGAGATCCTTGTGGTACGGCTGGATCGAGTCGAGTTCGCCCGCGGCGACCTTGCGCACCCAGTGCGGGTCGGCGAGGACGGCGCGGCCGAGGCCGACCAGGTCGAACTCGCCGCGCGCGAACAGCTCCATCAGCGGCGCCAGTGACAGGCTGGCCTGGCCCTCGGTGGCCTGGCCGAGGAACGGTGCGGACACCCCGACGGAGCCGAGCGCGATCACCGGAAGCCCGGACAGGTGCTTGGTCCAGCCGGCCAGGGTGCGGTCGGAGCCGTCGAACTCGGGCAGCCAGTAGCGGCGCGTCGACACGTGCAGCAGCGACACGCCCGCGTCGACGAGCGGGGTCAGGTGCTGTTCGAGCTCGTTCGGGCTCTCGGCGATCCGGGCGTCGTAATGGCCACCCTTCCACTGGGAGAAGCGGTAGGAGATCGGGTAGTCGGCGCCGACGCGGTCCCGGATCGCAGCGACGATCTCGGCGCTGATCCGCATCCGGTTCGCGACGGAGCCGCCGTAGGAGTCGGTGCGCCGGTTGGTGTGCTCCCAGGTGAACTGGTCGAGCAGGTAGCCGTGGGCGCCGTGCAGTTCGATCCCGTCGAAGCCGACAGCCTGCGCGTCGGCGGCGGCGCGGACGAACGCGTCGATGATGCCGTCGATGGTGGTGGCGGTTGCCGGGTCGCCGACCTGCCCGCCGTCGAGGCCGAGGCCGGAGGGGCTGACGATCGGGGCGTCGGTGTTCGGGCCTGCGCCTGCGATGCGGGTGCCGCCGAGGTGCCACAGCTGCGGGAAGATCCGGCCGCCCTCGGCGTGCACCGCGTCGACGACGCGACGCCAGCCGGCGAGCGGTTCCTCGCCGTAGAACACCGGGACGCGGTTGCTGGCGCCGGCCGAGTACTCGTCGACGTAGGTGCCTTCGGTGACGATCAGTCCGAGGGAGGCGGCGCGCTTCGCGTAGTACTCCGCGACGTCGTCGCCGGGGGTGTTGCCGGGCGAGAACTTCCGGGTCATCGGGGCCATCACGAACCGGTTCGAGAGTTCGAGACCCGGAACGATCGAGGCGGGTTCGAGCAACGGGGTGACGTCGGCGCCGTCGAGCAGGGTGCTCGCCGGGTTGACGTCGGTGGTCTCCTCGCGCAGGTCGGTCATTGATTCTCCCACTCGTGTTGCGCTGTGGCCGTGCGACGTTCGCGCGCGGTCGGGGACGGGACCCGGGTCAGCCCTCGTGGTGCTCGGTGAGCACCGCGTCGAGCAGTCCGGGGAACCGGGCGTCGAGGTCGGCGCGGCGCAGCGTCAACCGGCGGTTGCGTCCACGCAGCTCGCTGTTGATCACGCCCGCCTCCCTCAGCACCTTCACCTGGTGCGACTTTGTGGACTTGGGCAGGTCCTCGCCGAGCGCCGTGCAGCAGTCCACCATGTCCTGCGGGCCGGCCGACAACTGCCGCACCAGGGCCAGCCGCGCGTCGTCGCTGAGCGCGAACAGGACGCCCGTGAGTTCGATGTCCTCGCGGTCCGGGTGTGGCAGCTTCGAAACCTCGGTCATGGTTCGATAATAGTTGAACCATTCCCGGTGCAAATGTAACCTTCGCTAATGGTTCCAAACAAGTCGAACTATGCGGTCGATGTGACCACTCCCGTCGTACCGCCCTCGACGCCGGACCTCGGGGCTCGGGGACATCGGGGATTTCGGCTGGTGCTCGCCGCGGCCACCGCGATGATGGCCGGCGCGAGCGCGCCGTCCCCGTTCTATCCGGTGATCCAGGCCGAGCTCGGATTCACCCCCGTCATGACCACCGCCGTGTTCGCCGTGTACGCGATCGCGCTGCTCGCCACCCTGCTCGTCGTCGGGTCGGTCTCCGACCATCTGGGCAGGCGACCGGTGATCTCGGTCGGCTTCGTGCTCCTGGCCGTCAGCGTCGTGCTGTTCTGGCACGCGGACAGCGCCCCCGGGTTCGTCGCGGCCCGGATCCTGCAGGGCGTCGCCAGCGGTGTGCTGCTTTCCGCGCTGTCGGCGGCCGTGGTGGACCTCGAACCGCGGGACCGACCCGGGTCGGCGGCGGCGTGGAACGCGATCACACCGATGATGGGCCTGGCGGTCGGCGCGCTGGTGTCGGGTGTCGTCCTCGACCGTGCCGAGGACGGTGCGCTGGCGGGTGTGTTCGGCACCCTGACCGGGCTCTACCTGCTCCTGGCCGTCGGTGTGTGGACCGTCCCCGAGACGGCGCCGCGTCACGAGGGACTGTGGTCGTCGCTGCGGCCGCGGGTGGCGTTGCCGGGTGACGTGCGGGCGGTGTTCGCGCGCAGCGCCCCCGCGGTCTTCGCCGGCTGGGCCACCGGTGGGCTGTATCTCTCCCTCGGCCCCGCGATCGTCGCCACCGAACTCGGCGGGTCCTCACATCTGGCTCAGGGGCTGGTGGTGACGCTGCTCGCCGGCAGCGGTGCGCTCGCCGCCTTCCTGATCCGCAACCGCACGCCCCGCGCCATCACCCTGTACGGGACCACCGCCCTCGCCGTCGGTACCGCGTCGACCCTCGCCGCCCTCGCCGTCGACTCGCTGCCCGGCTACTACCTCGCGGTCATGATCGCCGGGACCGGATTCGGCACCGCCTTCTTCGGGGTGCTGCGCTCCATCACGCCCTTGACCCGGCCCGGCGACCGCGCCGAGGTGTTTGCCGCGATCTTCGTCATCAGCTACGTGGCATTCGGCGTCCCGGCCGTCGTCGCCGGTCTCCTCGTGCCGCATCTCGGCCTCGCCGCGACCGCCTACGGATACGGCACCGTCATCACGCTGCTCGCCACCACGGCCGCGTTGCTGCGCCGGTTCGGGTCGCGGGACTGACGCGGCCCCTCGCCGAACCACCACGGCCATTCGGCCGCTCGTGTCGGTTCGCGTCCTGCGATCTTTGTGAGATCCGTTGGTGCAGTTGGCTCGTGCCCGACCTGGTCGGCTCTGTCCGGTCTTCGCGCGGGTCCGATCGATGTGTCCTTGACCACACTCGGACGTGCGTGATAGACATTCTCCCCACATGCTGAGCACCTGATCAGCATTACAGGGGATCAACAGTGAGCAGGACCGATCACGATCGAATGCTCCCGGGTCGACGCCCGGGGCTCGCGGGATGGTGGTGAAGGCTCGATGACACACGTGGGTGTTCGTGCGGACGGACGGGGCGACGGCGTCTCGGCCGCGCCGTTCGGCGACGAACCGGCACGACGGTCGTCGGTCCGCGAGATCACCCAGTGGATGCGCAGCTACCTCCAACGGCATCCGGTGGCGTCGCTCGAGACCGTCGGCGGGCAGGCGGTGCTGGGAATTCGCGCCATCCAGTACCTGATCCTCGACATCGTCACGTGGAAGTTCCCCTTCCGCGAATTCGTCCGCCAGGCGGCGTTCATGGTCTCCGCGACGGCGATGCCGACCCTGTTCGTCGCGGTCCCGATCGGCGTCACCATGTCGATCCAGTTCGGGCTGCTCGCCGGCCAGGTCGGCGCGACCTCGCTGGCGGGCGCAGCCAGCGGACTCGCCGTCATCCGGCAGGGCGCGCCGATGGTCGCGGCCCTGCTGATGGCGTCCGCCGCGGGATCGGCCGTCTGCGCGGACCTGGGCTCACGCAAGATCCGCGACGAGATCGACGCCCTCGAGGTGATGGGCATCTCGGTGGTGCGCCGCCTCGTCGTGCCGCGGCTGGCGGCGGCGATCCTCGTCGGGGTCGCCCTGACCGGGCTGGTCTGCTTCGTGGGCTTCCTGACCGGCTACCTGTTCAACACGTTCGTGCAGAACGGAACCCCGGGCAGCTTCGTGGCCACCTTCGCCTCCTTCGCTACCATCGGCGACTTCGTGCTGACCATGATCAAGGCCGTCGTCTACGGTGCGATCGTGGCAATCGTGGCCTGCCACAAGGGACTCGACACCCGCGGCGGATCCGCCGGTGTCGCGAACTCCGTCAACGCCACCGTGGTCGCGTCGATCCTGCTGCTCATGCTCGTCAATGTCGGGCTCACCGAGCTGTACGTCATCCTCTTCCCCCGGGTCGGGTTCTAGATGGCGTCGCGGTACTTCGCGGTTCCCGGTGGCCGCGCGCTCGGTCGGGCCGTCGCGGCGCCGACCGGGACGGCGGTCCGGCTCGGCCACATGGTTACCTTCCTGGTGCGTGCGCTGGCGTCGATTCCGTTGACGCTCAGGCACTATCGGAAGGAGTTCCTGCGGATCCTGTCCGACGTCACCTGGGGCAACGGGTCCCTGGTGGTGGGCGGCGGCACCGCGGGAGTGATCATCGTCCTCGGTGCGGCCGCCGGCGCGATCGTCGGCATCGAGGGGTACAACGCGCTGCACCTGCTCGGGCTGGAGCCGGCCACGGGCATGATCTCGGCGACCGCGATCACCCGGGAACTCGCACCGATCATGGCCTCGCTCGCGTTCGCCGCGCAGGCCGGGTGCCGGTTCACCGCCCAGCTCGGTGCCATGCGGATCTCCGAGGAGATCGACGCGATGGAGGCGTTGGGCATCCGGTCGATCCCGTACCTGGTCACCACCCGGCTGGCGGCGTCCGTGGTCGCGGTGATTCCGCTCTACCTCGTGTGCCTGGCCGCGAACTACGTGGCGGTGCGACTGGTCATCGGGATGTCGCGCGGCATGTCCTCCGGTACCTACGACCACTACTTCCGGATGGTGCTCAGTGGGACCGACGTCGTCTACTCGCTCGTGAAAGCCGTTGTCTTCGTGCTCATCACGAGCACAATCCAGTGCTACTACGGCTACTACGCGGCGGGGGGTCCGCAGGGCGTCGGTGTCGCCGCCGGGCGGGCCATGCGGGCGAGCATCTCCACGATGGTTGTGATCAACCTGCTGCTCACCATCATCCTGTGGGGCATCGGTTCGAGCGCGCGGCTGGGAGGCTGACCGGTGCCGAACCGCTTCGAGATCGACGGCCGAGGGCCGTCGGAGACCAGCCTGCTGCTGCGCGGCGCGCTCGCGCTGCTCGTCGTCGGGATCGTGGTGGCAGGCGCCGTGGTCAAGATGAACGGCGGTTTCACCCAGGCGATTCCGGCCACGGCGCTGCTCGCCGACGTCGGTGACGGGCTGCCCGCGCACTCCGACGTGAAGTTCCGCGGTCTGCTGGTCGGCGAGGTCACCGGCGTGACGCCGGGTACCGGCGGCGCCCCGAACCGGGTGCAGGTCGCCCTCGAACCGGGCCACGCCGAGGGGATTCCGGGAACGGTGACCGCCCGCGTGGTGCCGAGCAACGTCTTCGCCGTCGCCTCGATCCAGTTGGTCGACAACGGGCCCGCACCGGCTCTGCAGGCCGGCGCCGAGATTCCCCAGGACGAGAGCCTGGAAACGGTGCAACTGCAGTCCGCGCTGACCAAGCTGCGCGAGATCGTCGCCGCCACCGGGCGGGTCGGCAGCGAACGCACCGTAGGCCTCCTCGCCGCGGTGGCCGCGGCCACCGACCGGCGCGGCGACGACATCGTCGAGGCCGGAAGGCAACTCGACCGGATCACCCGCGAGATCGGCGCCGTGGTCACCCCGACCGGTGCGCCGTCCACCCTCGACGCGCTCGGCACCGCCGTCCGCGGCCTGCGTGACTCCGCCCCCGACCTGCTCGACGCACTGCACCACGCGGTGGTCCCGCTGCGCACCCTCACCGAGAAGGAGGCCGCGCTCACCTCTCTGCTCAGTGCCGGCTCCGGCACCCTGGGCACGGTCGGGGACGCGCTGGAGAACAACACCGACCGGATCATCGGTATCACCACGCAGATGGCGCCGGTGCTCTCGGTGCTCGCCGACGGCTCACCCTCGTTCACTCCGATCGTCACCCGCATGAACGCCATCTCCGCCAAGTGGTTCCAGGAGTTCTGGCCGCGCGGACAGCAGAATGCCACCGGCAAGTTCATGTTTCAGCTCACCCCGCATCGCCTCTACACCCGCGCCGACTGCCCCCGCTACGGCGACCTCGCAGGACCGAGTTGCACCACCGCTCCGGACACCGTCGCCCAACCGGTGATCCCCGAGAACCAGGTCCAACCGGTGGTGCCGAACGCGGTGGACACCACCGGACCGGTCGGCGGCAACGTCGGGCCGGTGGGCAGCCCCGAGGAGAAGGACATGCTCTCGCGCATCCTCGGTGGTGACCTGACGAGCGCCGGTGAGTTCCTCCTCGGTCCGCTCGCCCGTGGGGCGGTCGTGCACGTGACACCGGAGGAGGGGCCGTGAGCATCCGGAGGCCGCTGATCGGCCTGACCCTGTTCCTGCTGGTGTCGGCGCTGCTCACCTCGACAGTGGTGGTCACGCTGCAGCGCTCCGTGCAGGGTGCGACGCGGTCCTACACGGCGATGTTCACCGATGTGTCCGGGTTGCACGAGGGCGACGACGTCCGGATGGCCGGGGTGCGGGTGGGCCGGGTCGACGGCGTGACCCTCGACGGCACGCTCGCCCGGGTCGTGTTCCGCGTCGAGGACGACCAGCTGCTTTTCGGGAACACCAAGGCGTCCGTCACCTACCAGAACGTGATCGGGCAGCGGTACCTCGGCCTGTCGCTGGGCAACTTCGGCGATCCACAGGTGCTCGAGGACGGCAGCGAGATCCCGGTCGAGCACACCGAGCCGTCGTTCGACATCTCAGGACTGCTCAACGGATTCGAGCCTCTGTTCAGCGTCCTCGACCCGGCCCAGGTCGACAACATCGCCAGCGCCGTGATCAGCGCACTGCAGGGGGACACCGGGTCGGTGGCCACGCTGGTCGCACAGACCTCCAGCCTCGCCGAGTCGCTCGCCGGGCCCGATCAGGTCCTCGGCGACCTGATCGTCAACCTGGACGGGGTCGTCGGCTCCCTGGCCGCCCAGCGCGGCGACCTCGACACCGTCATCTCGCAGTCACACGCCATCCTGAGCTCGCTCTCGGCGCGCCGGGACGAGTTGTCCGACCAGCTGGGCCGGGTCGCCACCGTCGCGGACCAGGCCGCCGGCCTCGCCGAACAGGCGCAACCCGAGATCGACCAGATTCTTTCGCGCGAACCGGGTTTCGTCGATCACTTCCTCGAGAACAAGGACTCGTTCGGCTTCTTCGGATTCAACCTTCCGCCGCTGCTCAAGGGCCTGGCCCGGGTGAGCCAGGAGGGCAGCTACCTCAACACCTACCTGTGCAACTTCAACGTCACCCTGGTACCCGCGCTCAGCAACGTGATCCCGACCGTCGTCGCCAATGCCACCCCCGGCGGCCGGATCACCCAGTCCCCGGTCTGTAGGTGACCCGATGTCGCGAATCGATGTGAAGAATGCGCTGCGCACGCTGCGCCGTCCGGTCGAGGAACACCGGCCGCTGACCGTCGGCATCGTCACCGTCGCGGCGATCGTCGTGTCGCTGGCGGTGGTGCTCGGCGTGTCGCGCTCGGGCGCCGGGGAGGTCACGTACCGGGCGGACTTCGCGCAGGCCGCCGGCATCGCGCCCGGCGACTCGGTCAGCGTCGCCGGTGTCCAGGTGGGCTCGGTCGACAGCACCGAACTCGCGGGCGACCACGTGGTGGTCGGCTTCCGCGTCGACCGCGACGTCCCGCTCGGATCGTCGACGCGGGCGTCGATCAAGCTCACCACCCTGCTGGGGTCCCGATACCTGGAGTTGCGTCCGGCCGGCGACGGTGAACTCACGGACCGCCGGATCCCCTTGGACCACACGGACGTTCCGTACGATCTGCAGCAGGTCCTCGGCGACGCCACCACCACCTTCGAGCAGGTCGACGCCGCGAAGATCGGGCAGGCCATGAACACCCTGTCCGACCAGCTGGCCGGAACTCCCGCGCTGGTGCCACAGGTGCTCACCAACATCGGGAACCTGTCGTCGATCCTGGCCGACCGCCGGGACCAGATCGGGTCGCTGCTGCGCAACACCGCCGACCTGACCGATGCGGTCCGCGCCCAGCAGGGACAGCTCGGACAGCTCGTCACCGACGGCACCGGCCTGGTGCAGGACGTGGTGCTGCGGCAGGCCACCCTGGAACGTCTGCTGTCGGCGACCACCACACTCATCGACCGGCTCGACAGCACCGTGGTCGGCCGGCAGCAGGAGATCGACGCCCTGGTCGCCGACCTGCAGGGCCTGCTCCAGACGCTCACCGACAACGACGCGTTGCTGCGCAACATCCTGGAGATCCTGCCGGTGCCGCTGCGCAATTTCACCAACGCCACCGGCACCGCCAACGAGGTCGACTTCACCGCCCCCGCCGGACCGCTCATCGACAGCTGGATGTGTGCGATCAGCGGCCGGGCGAACGAGATAAACCTGCCGCCCTACCTGGAAGACTGCCGATGAAGGTGACCAAGCCACTGCTCGGGATCGCCGCGCTCGGCGTGCTCGCGGTCCTGGCGTCATGCCTGGTCGGCAGCGCCGTCACGTCGGACGACACCATCGAGGTGACCGCCGAATTCGACAGCGGCGCCGGACTGTACGTGGGCAACGCCGTCTCGGTGCTGGGCATCGAGGTCGGCTCGGTGATCCGGATCGAGCCGCAGGGCACCAAGGTCGACGTGACCATGAGCCTCGACCGTGACGTCGCCGTCCCGGCGGACGTATCCGCGGTCACGGTGTCCACCTCGGTGCTGACCGACCGGCACGTGGAACTGACCCCGCCGTACACCGGGGGCGCGATCCTCGCCGACGGCGCGGTGATCGGCCCCGACCACACCCGCACCCCGGTCGAGTTCGACCGGTTGCTGTCGATGGCGGACACGATGGCGCAGGAACTGCAGGGAGACGGGCAGGGGCACGGGCCGGTGTCGAACCTGCTGGACGTGAGTGCGGCGATCACCGTCGGGAACGGGGACGCGATGAAGTCCGCGCTGACCAGCCTGTCGCAGGCCCTGCGGCTCGGCGACGACGGCGGTGACCAGACCCGCAACGCGATCACCACCGTCGTGGACAACCTGGCGACGCTGAGCGGGGTGGCGGCCGACAACCAGCGGCAGATCACCGAGTTCGGTTCCACGATGAACCAGCTCGCCGAGGTGCTCGCGAAGTCGGAGGTCGGCTCCGGGGACACCGGCGCGAAACTCAACGCGATCCTCGATCAGGCCACCAGCATCCTGGACGCCAACCGGGAAGCGTTGCAGGGCACGGCGTCCGGCGCGACCACCGTCACCGGTGCGCTGGTCGACTACCAGCGGCAGCTGGCCGAGTTCCTGGACCTGGCCCCGCTGCTGCTCGACAACGCCTACAACTCGATGGACCAGCAGACCGGCAGCGCCCGGGTGCACGCCCAGCTGGAGAAGGTGTTCTTCGACAGCCAGCTGACGAAGGAGGTGTGCAACCTGCTCGGCATGAAGCAGTTGGGTTGCAGTACCGGAACTCTCGCGGACTTCGGTCCCGACTACGGCATCTCCGGGATGCTGGAGGGACTGGCGGGGGGTACCCGGTGAACGGCCGGCGGACCGCACTGGCCGGGATCTGTGTCGCGGCGTCGGTGTTCGTCTCCGGTTGCGGCGTCGGGCTCGAGGACCTGCCGCTACCCGCACCCGGTGTCGGCGGCGACTCGTACACCCTGACAGCAACCTTCGCCAACGCCTTGAACCTGCCCGCGGCGGCGAAGGTCAAGCTGTCCGGCGTCGACGTCGGCGAGGTCGAGTCGATGTCCGTCGACAACTACACGGCCGTGGTGCGGATGCGGATCATGGACGGGGTGCAGCTGCCCGTCGGCAGCACCGCCGAACTGCGCTCCGCGACGCCGCTCGGGGACATCTTCGTTGCCGTGCACATCCCCGAGAACCCACCGCCGGGCACCGCGATGCTCGGTGACGGTGACGGCATCCCGCTCGAGTCGACGTCAGCCGCCGCCACGGTCGAGGAGGTGCTCACCACTGCGGCGCTGCTGGTCAACGGTGGCGTCCTGCGGGATGCGACGAAGGTCGTCAACGGTCTCGGCGCCGCTGTCGGTGATCGCGGCGAGGGGCTGTCCGGGTTGATCGACCGGTCCACCGGTCTGGTGAACAACCTTGCGTCCCGCAACGACGAGATCCGCGGCGTCCTCGAGGAGTCCGCGGAGCTGGCGCGGACGCTCGCCGGCCAGCAGACCGCGATCGCCGATCTGATGGCGGCAGCGGCGCCGGCGACCGGTGCGGTGTCCGCCAACACCGAGCAGGCGCTGGCCCTGCTGGGCCGGCTGGACCGGGTCGCCCGGCAGCTCGAACGGTATCCGTCCATCGCGGGGACCGCGCCGGGTGGCATGGTCGCGGACCTCAACCGCATCGCGGCGGAGCTGGCCCGTGCCGCGAACGATCCGAACGCGGACCTCGACGCGGTCAACGAGATGCTCGCCCCGATCATCAAGATCACCAACTCGACGTCCGCGCACGTGAACGCGGACCTGCAGGACCTCGCCCTCGGCGCGATCGCCGATCCGAACCACGCGGCCGATCCGGGCAGCAGGATCCCGGAGAGCGGTGACGCCGCCGCTGCCGTCGGCACCCTTACGTACACGCTGCAACGGTTGCGGGACAAGTGGATCGGACCGGGACGGTGACCGGCCTGCTGGAACGGCCGGCGGGCTGGCTGGTCTCGGCCGTGCGCTACGTCTCGGCACACCGCCTCGGCGCGTCCGCACTCGGGCTGGTGGCCATCCTCCTGCTGGGCTCGGCCTACATGACGGTCGGCGTCTTCGGGGTCCGGCCGACGGATTCGACGATCACCGTGCGGGTGCACCTGGCCGACACCGGCGGCCTGCTGCCCGACCAGAACGTCACCCTGCGTGGTGTCCCGGTCGGGAAGGTGGAGGCGATGGAGCTGACCGACGACGGTGTCGTCGCGCTCGCCGCCATCGACTCGTCCACCCGGATCCCCACCGGGGGCGAGGTGCGGGTGGCAGGGCTGTCGCTCGCCGGCGAGCAGTACCTGGACTTCCGGCCCACCGACGACGGGGCACCGTACCTGGAGGACGGCTCGGAGGTGGCCGCGGCAGACACCGTGACCCCGGTTCCGCTGTCCTCCCTGATGGGCAACCTGGACGGCATGCTGGCCCAGATCGACCCGGATCAACTGCACGCCGTCATCGACGAACTGGGCGTCGGCCCCGACGGGCCCCGGAAGCTCGCCGCGATCGTCGACGGCGGCACCTTCCTGGTGTCGACGCTGGATTCCGTTCTGCCCCAGACGGTCAGCCTGATGAACACCAGCCGGGTGGCGCTGGGCTCGCTGGGTGACGGCAGCGGGTTGCAGTCCACGGCGAGCAGCCTGAAGCAGGTGCTCGCGGGGGTCGAGGCGAAGGACGCGGGGCTGCGCGCCCTGCTCGATCGGGCGCCCGCCACACTGGCGTCCGTCGACGCGATGATCGCGGACAACTCGCCGACGATGGTGCAGTTGCTCGGCAACCTGACCACCGTCTCCCAGCTTGCCTACCTCCGGGTGCCGGCGTTGCAGGAGTTCTTCTTCCCGCAGTACCGCACCGGGTCCACGCTGGACGCGATCTCGAAGGTGTTCCACGAGGGCGGCATCTGGGCGGCCGTGAACATCCATCCCCGCAACTCGTGCGACTACAACGTGTCGCGGCTGCCTCCGTGGCAGGCCGACTTCCCGGAACCGCTGCTGAACGTGGACTGCCCGGACCCGGACCCGTCGGTGCTGATCCGCGGCGCCCGTAACGCGCCACGGCCGGCGAACGATCCGTTCTCCAGTCCGAGCCCGCAGGGCGATCGTGAGCAGACGGCCACGCCGACCCCGACAGGCCCGTACTCCATCCCGCTGCCCTACGCGGGCCCCGTACTTCCCGGCCAGGGTGGCTGACCGATGGATGACGAACAGGAGAGTGACATGAGCACGGACACCCGAATCGAGACCGAAGGTCGCGAACTCGAGGGCTCGGCCGACGAAACGTCCAAGGCCGAGAACGACTCTCCGGACCAGGGCGCGAGCGACCAGGCGCCGCCCCCGCCCGGCGTCGGGTCGAGCGGAGGGCGGCGGTTTCGCCGGTTGGGTGTCGCGGCGCTGGTTCTCGTGACCGTTGCCGCGCTGGCGTGCGCGGCCGTTCTCGGCTGGAAGCTGAAGGAGGCCAACGACATCGAGTCGGCCGCCGATCAGGCGCGGGCGACCGCGCGAAACTACGCGGTGACGTTGACGAGCGTGAACGCCGACGGGCTCGACCAGAACTTCGCCGATGTGCTGGACGGCGCGACCGGCGAATTCAAGGAGATGTACGCCAAGTCGAGTGAACAGCTCAAACAACTGCTGATGGACAACCACGCCACCGCCAAGGGGACCGTGATCGAGGACGGCATCAAGTCCGCGACCGAGACCAAGGTGGAGGTGCTGCTGTTCGTCGACCAGGCCGTCACGAACACGGTCACCCCCGAGCCGCGGATGGACCGCAGCCGGGTGGTGATGACGATGGAGCTGGTGGACGGCCGGTGGCTGGCGTCGAAGGTGGACCTGCCGTGACCGGGGACGGACGCGAGGGCAGTGGGTGCGTGCACGCTAGTATCTGCTGCATTCTCGTAAGGGGGCCAAGGCGACGCGAGATGTGTACGCGGAGGTGGCAATAGCGTGTCGACGCGCAGGATCGGTGCGCCGGATGCGAAGAACCGTGGCGTGCTGCTGGATGCGGCGGAGGAACTCCTTCTCGAGGAGGGATACGCGGCGGTCACCTCGCGTCGGGTCGCGCAGAAGGCCGGTCTCAAACCTCAGCTCGTGTACTACTACTTCCGCACCATGGACGAGTTGCTGCTCGAGATGTTCCAGCGTCGTTCCGACATGGGACTCGAGTACCAGGCTCGGCTGATGAAGTCGCCGCAGCCGTTGCGGGCGCTGTGGGAATTCAGCACGGACCCGAACGCCGTGGTGGTCACGATGGAGTTCATCGCGATGGCCAACCACCGCCCGAAGATCCGGCAGGCGATCGCGGACTACTCCGAGCGATTCCGCGCCGCGCAGGCCGAGGCACTCGCCGAGATCCTGCCCCGGTACGGCGTGGACCCCGACTACACCCCGGAGGTGGTGTCGGTGCTGATCACCAGCCTCTCCCGGGTGCTCGTCATGGAGTCCCACCTCGGCATGGCCGGCGGACACGAGGAATCCTTCGCGCTGGTCGAGAAGTTCCTGGAGCAGTACGAGGGACCGCGGGAGGACGGGCCGCTCGCCTGACCGCCGCCGGCCCCCGGTGCCGCCGATAGCAGACCCCGCGGTCGGTGAGACGGGGTGGGTGCCGAGCGGTGCGCCGAGCCGATCGGTGAGGATCGGAGCCGATCCGGCGCATCGCCGGACCGGTGACGGACTCGACGATGACGGAGGTTGCGCGGTGAATGGTTGGGGAGCGGCGGCACGCGTGGCCGGGGTGGTCGCCGGAGCGTTCCTCGTGGCCGCGTCCGTGGCCTGTTCGGCGGAGACCGTCGAGGGCACCGCCGAGGCGCAGGACACGACGATCTCGGCGCCGGCGCCGACGATCGTGGGCCAGGACGTCGGCGACGGCGGCGGCCGGACGGACTTCCGGGCCGAGGTCGGCGACTGCGTGCAGCTCGGCGGAACCGTGGACGCGGCCGAGATCGATAAGGCGACCTGCGGAAGCGCGGACTCGAACTACAAGGTCATCGGCAAGGCGTCGAAGAACGCGCAGTGCCCGTCGGACGCCGATCAGGTCTACTACGAGACCTTCGGGTCGATCGAGCAGGGCGCACTCTGCCTGGACATCGACTGGGTGGTCGGCGGCTGCATGAGCGTGCCGGACGGGGACGAGGAACCGTTCCGGGTCGAATGCACGGACCCGACCGCGTCGTCGGTCGAGCGGGTGACCGAGATCGTCGAGGGCGTCACCGACGTCGAACGGTGCTCCGAGGGCGGTTTCACCCACCCGGAGCGGGAGTTCACGGTGTGCACGGAGACGGTGACCTCGTAGTTCCGGTCACAAATCTCGACCGGTACCGCCCAGTAAAACGTCGCGCCCCGATAGGCTCGGGCGATGCCATCACCGATCCCGACCCTTGCCGGCCGGGTCTTCCCGCCGACGAATTACCTGGTCGGCCGCGAGAAGATCCGGGAGTTCGCCCGCGCCGTGCGGTCCACCAACCCGTTGCACCACGACGTCGAGGCGGCCCGCGCGGCCGGCTTCGACGACGTCATCGCGCCGCCCACGTTCACCACGGTGATGGCGGGCCGGGCGATCCTGCAGCTGGTGGAGTCCCCGGACACCGGCCTGGAGCCCAGCCGCGTCGTGCACGGATCGGAGAGGATCGAGCCGCATCGCCCGATCGTGGCCGGCGACGACCTGGCGACCACGCTGACGATCACGGACGTCACCGAGCGCGCCGGCAACGCGATCCTCACCACCGTCTTCGAGATTCGCGACGCCGCCGGCGGATCGGTCGCGACCATCACCTCCAGCCTGCTCGTCCGAGGAGATGACGCATGACCACCAGCACCACCCCCTTCGCCGCCCTCGAGCTCGGTGCGGTCGTCGCCAAGTCGGACCTCACCGTCACCCGGGAGGACCTGGTCCGGTACTCCGGTGCGTCGGGGGACACGAACCCGATCCACTACAACGATGCCGTCGCGGAGAGTGTCGGGCTGCCCGGTGTGCTCGCCCACGGGATGCTCACCGCCGGCCTGGCGCTGCAGGTCGTGGTCGACTGGGTCGGCGACCCCACCGCCGTGACCTCCTATGAGACCCGGTTCACGCGGCCGGTCGTCGTCGACCCGATCACCGGCGCCGACCTGACCGTCACCGCGAAGGTGGCGCGCCTCGACGACGAGACGCGGACCGCGCGGCTCGACATCACTGTCACCTGTGGTGGGCAGACCGTGCTGGGGAAGACGCAGGCGCACGTCCGGTTCCCCGCGTAGTCCCGCGCCTGGCCGCGGTCGTGCCACATCACGGCGCGACCGTCGGCAGGTTCGTCAGAGCGCGAGTCCGAGCGCGAGGAGGGCGACGGCGAGCAGCGGCAGGGTGCCCTGGGTCACCGCCGCGCGGGCCTTGTCCGGCGACGAGACCAGCAGGACCAGTGCCGCGGCCAGCATCGAGCCCGCTCCCGCGAAGACCAGCGCGGCTCCGACCGCGGTCGAGCCGATCGCGACCGTGATGACTCCGACGGTGGTGACGATCGCCAGGAAGAGGTTGTAGAACCCCTGGTTGAACGCGAGTTCCTTCGTGGCGAGTGCCTCGTCGGCGGAGGTGCCGAACGTCGCGCGGGTGCGCGGCGCCGTCCACAGCAGGGATTCGAGCACGAAGATGTAGACGTGCAGGGCGGCCGCCAGCGCGGCGAGGGTCAAGCCTGCGGTCACCATGGTCACTCCTTCTTCCGGTGACCTGCATTGTCGATCAGGGCGGCGCTCACGTCGCGGCGGTGTCCGCCTCGACGAGCCGCAGACCCTCGCCGTACCCGTCGATCTGCTCGGAGGTCAGCCCGGCGTCGGTGACGATCGTGTCGACCTCGGCGAGGGTCGCCACCCGGGCGAGGGCGCGTTGCCCGAACTTGGAGCTGTCCGCGACCACCGCCGTGCGTGCGGCCGCGGCGATCATGGCGCGCTTGACCGGGATCTCGAGGGTGTTGGTGTTCGTGATCCCGGCGCCGGGGTCGATGGCGTCCGCTCCGAGGAACGTCCAGTCGACCGAGTAGTCGGACAGGAACTCGACGGTGCGTTCGCCGACGAGGGTGAACACGGACCCCAGCAGCTCGCCACCGGCCACCAGCAGTCGGACATCGGGGAAGGTGGCGACGTACTTGCCGATGCGCAGGTCGTTGGTGAGGATCGTCAGGCCGGACCGCTGCCGCAGGGCGGTGGCGATCTGATAGGTGGTCGAGCCACTGTCGAGGATCACGCTGTCGCCGTCGCGGACGAGGCCCGCCGCTTCGTGTGCGATCGCGGCCTTCTCGGCCCTGCGGGTGTTTTCCTTTACCGCGTAGGGGATTTCGGAGAGTGCGCCCTCGACCGGACGGGCGCCGCCGTGGGTCCGTTCCGCTTTGCCCATTCGTGCCAGCGCATCGAGGTCGCGGCGAATCGTCGACGCGTCCACGCCGAGGTCGCGCGAGAGGGTCTTCGCCTCGACGTAACCGTCCGTCGCGAGTCGCTCGAGTATCTCGTGTCGTCGTGTGCTCGCAGACAAAGCGGGTTCCTCCTCGGGCGGTGTCCGGCTGCTTCGGGGGCGACGTGCACCCGATAGTAGCCGTCCTAACGCTCACATATTGACAGTCGAACGCGCGGTTTGCATGATTGCAGGCAATTGATGCGCGAAAGCGTGCAAGGTTGGCGTGTGTGCTGGGCGCGAATCGCCACCTGCGGAATTGGAGGAACGGTGGCACTCAAGCTCGGGTACAAGGCGTCGGCGGAGCAGTTCGGTCCGCGGGAGTTGGTGGAGCTGGCGGTGCTGGCGGAGGAGCG
>NZ_JBSGGS010000022.1:0-66311 GCF_053604015.1 Rhodococcus sp. NPDC004095 | reverse complement strand
CGGCTGGCTGCACTTCTACAATCACCACCGACCCCACTCCGCCATCGGCGGCCAGCCACCGGTCACCAGACTGACCAACGTGCCTGGACATCACAACTAGTAGATGTCATGACTTGCATAGTGGTGGCCGCAGTCCCGGCGCCGACAGAGCAAGCCATCGCTTGACCGCTGGAAATCCGAGCAGTTGCTGCATCGCAGACAGCGGCGGCCCGATGGGTTGGGTTCACCGTCGAAGTTCTCGCGGATGAGAGTCTGTGCCTGCTCCATTGCCTCGCCAACGATCTTGTCGACTTTGTCGAGTGCCTGAGCTTGCGTGGAATTGAGTTCGCGCGGCAGATTCTTCATGACGACTCGCTCTCAAGGTTGGGCGTTACCCGTGGGATAGCCGATGGAGGGTGTTTGGGGCCTCAATTAGTCCACCTTGGGCTGGCGTTCATCGTTCGCGAACGAGTAGTCATCCACTCGAATCACGCCTTCGGGTGCGGTCATCGAAGACGGAGTGATCACAGCGACCATCCGGCCCAGCAGGGGCGAGGGGGTCCGGGGTGGTCGGCCGCCAACAAGCTCGGTCCGGTTCACCATCGCCAGCGGACCTCGCCCTATGCTGAGCCGCTCCAACCCTCCGTACTCGGGATCCCGCGAAACTGCCTGGGTCTAGTGGCCTGAATCGATCACTTTCGAGTAGTCAGGTACTCGTGCGGACCAGCCGCGTTGAGGACCAAGCTTTGGTTTGGCGGGCATTGCCGTAGTACGCGGAGGTCAAGATGAAAGAGTATGTGGCTGTGTTGCTGGTTCCGGTCGTCACGGCGATACTGGGCGCGCTAGGCATCGTGCTGAGAGACGTGTACGAACGCCGATCCGACAGGGGGCGGCGGAAGTATGCAATTGATGACGCCACGCACAGAATTTCCTTCATCACCGACTGGTGGAATGCGAAGCAGACTGTCGGTGTCGGTTCCGATGAACTGCAATCTGCACAGGAAACCGTACAGAGATGGTTGAAAGAAGCGATCTCGCAGGTTAGTGAGTCCATGCGCCCAACTACGAGGCCAGAGGGCCAGTATTCAGTGATGCGCCGAGTGCTGTTGGCCTACCCGTTCAAACGCGTGTCAGCTCAGCTCCTTCGAGTTCTTTACTGCATTGTCCTCTACCTGTTCCTCCCGTTCTGGGTGGTTGTGTACGCATTTGATATCCCGAACTTCGATGACTACACCAGCGAAGAGTGGGGTGGCGTCGCCGTCATGTTTGCCTTTCTCATGGTTCTGGCTTTGGGGCTTCGAGCGTGGGCGGTGTCGATAGAAGGGCGTGCCGCGAGGCGACCCACGAGCGCCTCGGTGAGGCCTACCGGAGTGCCCGGGCCGATGGGTGCTCCTCAAAGCTATCCACCTCAAAGCTATCCACAGGGGTCGGTTCTATCTCCTGCGATGGGCTGGTATGGCCCACGGGATAATCCATCCCACGGTGGAGGACAATAGCGGCCCACGCAGGACAGCTTGGTGTAGACGGTGACGTAATTGCTCACTCCGTTCTTCGGTGGGTGCCGCGATCACCTTCCGGGGCGGGTAGCCGGCCTGAATGGACGGCTACCCGCTGCATCTGGGTCACGAGGCCGGTGTCATCCCTCGATCGCCGCGCATGTGTCGCATTCCCACCCCGCCGGCGTGCGACTGCAGGTGCGGCGTCACCGCGACGTCCTCGACATCCACCGCAACTTCGCCCAAGAAGCCAAAAGCCCAGCTAGCGGGCAGATCAGACACCCGCCCTTCTGCCCCTGCGATTCACCACGTGTCGGCAGTCCCGTGCCAAGACCTGGAAGTCTGTGACAAGCTCAAATGATGGTATGGGGCCAACGGATCGTGCCTCCAGACGCAGCCGAGATCGGTGCAATCGCACATGGTTCTGCGGTACTTGCACGAACTGCCCACATTATCGTGGGACTGCGTGAGATCGTCGCCTACTCGTCGGGGCTCGACCTAGCCATAGTTGTCGTCGCCGCGGGCCGCCAAGCGGAGCGCATGAAGGCTCAGTTCGTTGCGGCTGCCGAGCGCGACCCCGATACTGGGCAGCCCAGGCGCGGGGACTACCGGGGGGAACAGCTTCAGCTGAGGGCCCTCGAAGACCCTGCACTTCAACCCACCCGACGCCGTAGCACGGAAGGCTGGCACCAGCATCCCGGCACCTATCGGCGTGAGTTCCTTTTCGAAGTTTCACCGCTCCCAGCCTCGAGCAACCTACCGCTGGTCACATCGTGGCCAGCGATCGGTTTGGAACCAGCCACCAGCCACCTGACGCTTCCGACCCGAGAGGTGCTCCGTGAAGCAATCACGCCTCTGCTGTAGGTCGCAACTGCGGCAAGGACTCAGAACCTGAAGTCACAAACCCGAGCCCGCGAGAGATCTACTCCCACTCCGGGCGCCGAGGTGGAATACCGAACGGTTAGATCGAGTGATCCCCGCCGACTTTCGGGTTCGCTGCCCTTCACCCGAACGAGCGGCCCGAACGGTCCGTACCCGTCCCGAGGCCTACCCCTTCCAGGGCACGTTCTTGACGTACCCGCCGGCGTCGATGCGCAACTGGGTGCCGGTGATGAACTTCGACGCATCGCAGGCCAGGAAGACGACCGCGTCGGAGACGTCCTGCGGCGAGATGTACGGCACCGGCATCGCCTGCATCGCGGGGAAGGCGAGCTCCGCCTGCTCGCGGGTGGGCGCCTCCAGGTCGGGCCGGAACACCTTGTACATGCCCTCGTTGTGCAGCATGTCGGTGTCCACGTTGGTCGGGTGCACGGCATTGACGCGAATCATCCTGCGTGCCAGCTGGATCGACAGATCGTTGACGTAGCGGGCGACCATCTGCTTGGCCAGGCTGTAGGCGGATCCGCCCGGCCCCTGGTTGGTCGCGCTGCCCAACTGGGCGGCGAGCGAGCCGGTCGCGATGATCGACGAGCCCTCCTTCAGGTGCGGCAGGCTGCCCTGGATCACGTTGAACACACCGCCGAGGTCGGTGTCGATGGTGTCCGACCAGGACTGAAGCGTCTGACCCTTGCCCATCGGGCAGATACCGGCATTGGCCACCACGATGTCGAGCCCACCGAGTTCCTCGACGCCATCCGCGATCGCCTTCCAGACGGCACTGCGCTCACGCACGTCGACGATCGCCGTGTGCACCCGCACACCCTCCTTCTCGATCAGCCGGGCGGTCTCGTCGAGATCCTCCGGCCGGGCCAGTGGATAGGTGTTGCCGTCGAGGTCCGCGCAGACGTCGAGGGCGATGATGCTCGCCCCTTCCGCGGCGAGGTTCACCGCGTGCGAACGTCCCTGGCCTCGTGCCGCTCCCGAGACGACCGCGATCTTGTTGTCGAGCTTTCCCACCTGTTCCGCCTTTCTGTGACGAGGTCACCGCCTGGGTGTCCGCCAGCCGATGGTCTTGGTTTCCGTGTACTGGGCGAATCCCTCGATGCCGCACTGCCGTCCGAGGCCGCTGTTCTTGTAGCCGCCGAACGGCGCGTCGGCGCCGTAGAACATGCCGCCGTTGACGCCGAAGGAACCGGTCCGGATCCGCCGGGCGAACGCCATTCCACGCTCGTTCGACCCCGACATCACCGCGCCGGCGAGACCGAAGGCGCTGTCGTTGGCGATGCGTACCGCGTCCTCGTCGTCGTCGAACGGCACCACCACGAGGACGGGGCCGAAGACCTCGTCCTGCGCGATCGCCGCGCCGTTGTCGACGCCGACCACGACCGTCGGCGTCACGAAGTGGCCGCCGGACAGGTGCGCGGGCAGCCCGGTCGCGGGTCCGCCCCCGGTGGTGATCTCGGCGCCCTCGCTGCGGGCCCGGTCGATCATCTCCAGCACCCGCCGCTGCGCGCGGGCGTTGATCAGCGGTCCGACGAAGGTGCCCGGGTCGGCGGGGTCGCCGACGGGAACCGCGGAGAACGCCGTGGTCACGTCCGCGACCGCCCGGTCGAACAGGGAGCGGTGAACGAGCAGGCGGCTGTTGATGGCGCAGCCCTGCCCGGCGTGCGAACAGGCTCCGATGGCGCCCATCACGATCTTCGACGGGTCGGCGTCCTCGAGAACGACGAGCGCCGACTTTCCGCCGAGTTCGAGGAAGGTGCGCTTCATGGTGCCGGCGGCGTCACGCATGAGGCGGCGGCCCACCTCGGTGGAGCCCGTGAACGAGATCAGGTCGACCCGGGGGTCCACGGCCAGGCGTGCCGCGACCTCGTTGTCGGGCGTGGTCACCACGTTCACCACGCCGGCGGGGATGTCGGTGCGCTCCGCGATCAGGCGACCCAGCCGGGTCGCGTTCCACGGTGTGTTCGGATCCGCCTTGAGGACGACCGTGTTGCCGGCCGCCAGCGCGGGGCCGAGCTTGTTCAGGATCACCTCGACCGGATAGTTCGACGGGGTGATCGCCGCGACCACACCGGCCGGTTCCTTCACGACGGTGCGCTGGGTGTGTGCCCCGAACAGGGCGCTGCCGCCGAGTTCCCGCTCCCACTCGAACTCGCCGATCAGGCGGGCCGGGTAGCGCAGCGCGTCGGCGAGCGGCCAGTCCAGCTGAGCGTTGGTGGTCGACATCAGCGGGGCTCCGACCTCGGCGACGAGTTCCTCGCGCAGGTCTTCGCGTTCGGACTCGAGGGCTTCCTGCAACTGCTCGAGGCAGCGGGCGCGCAGTGCCCGGTCCGTCGCCCAGACACCGTCGTCGAAGGCGCGCCGGGCCGCCCCGATCGCCCGGTCCATGTCCTCGGCGCCGGCCGCCGCCGCGTCGCCGAGCACCAGCCCGGTTGCCGGGGAGACGTTCGGGTAGGTGGCGCCGGAGGCGGCGCCGACCAGGTGCCCGTCGATCAACATGCGGGGCTCGGCCCGGCCCGCCGCCCGCTCTCCCAGCGCGACGCTGGGGGCGGCGGCGTCCGACACGACCTCACTCACGATTGCTCCTCACGTTTGCTGGTGTCGATCTCGCGGTTTCGGTGCGGCAGGTCGCCGCGGTGTGCGCCGTCGTCGCGGCGGTCCGGATCATCGGGTGAGCACCATCGACGCGCACTGCGGTCCGAAACCGTTTGCGACGACGGCCACCTCGGCACCGGGCACCTGCCGGGCGCCGGCCTGGCCGCGCAGCTGCACCACCGCCTCGGCCAGGAAGCTCAGTCCGTGCAACCGGCCCTCGGCCAGCTGCCCGCCGGTGGTGTTGAGGGGCAGGCGACCGCCGGGCGCGATGGTCCGGCCCTGGTCGACCCATTCGCCGAACTCGCCGATGCCGCACAGGCCCATCGCCTCGACCCAGGAGATGGTGATGTGGGTGAATCCGTCGTACAGCTCGGCGACGTCCACGTCGGCCGGGCCCACGGATGCCTTGCGCCACATGTTCTCCGAGCAGCGCCGGGTTCCACCGAAGACGAAGTCGGGGGTGAAGGTCCAGTCCGGATGGGCGCCGGTGCCCATGGAGCTCGAGTCGATGGTCACCGGAACCTGCGCGAGGTAGGCGGCCCGTTCGGCCGTGGTCACGACCACCGCGCAGACACCCGTCACCGGATAGTCGCAGTCCAGCAGCCGCAGCGGCTCCGCGACGAAACGCGAGGCGTGGTAGTCGTCGAGGGTGATCGGATCGCGCAGCACGGCACGATCGTTGAGTGCGGCCCACTTGCGGGCGCCCACCGACAGGTGTCCGTAATCGTCCTCGCTGCCACCGAATTCGGCCAGTCGGCGCTGTTTTCGCATGCCCATCACCGGGATCACACCGCCCATGACCCCGTACGGGACCTCGAACTGCGATCGGCCGACCGCCGCGGGCACGGCGCGTCCGCTCTGGGTACCCCACTCCCGGGTCACCGAACGCACCACCAGCGCCACCTCGCACGCTCCGGAGAGCACCGCCATCTCGGCACCGAGTGCGGCGGTGATCGCCGAAGGGCAGCGCGCCGTGTAGTCGGCGTAGGTGACGAGATTGTCGACGCCGAGCATGCGCGCGACGTCGTGGGCGCCCTCGTCGCCTGCGTACTCGAAGATTCCGTCCACGTCGGCCACACTCAGCCCGGCGTCGTCGAGGGCGGCGCGGGCCGCGTCGACCACCAGTGGCCGGCAGTCGACTCCCCGCTCGCGATGGATGGTCGAGTAGCCGACCCCGACGACTGCGGCGCGGGCGCGGCTCACGAGGCGGCTCCGGCCGCGACCGAGGTGGTGCCGCCGGCAGGCCGGAACTGCGGGATGCTCCACTCTCCTCGGGGTTCGAAGGTGACCTCGAGGGGCATGTCGATCCGCAGCTCGCCGGGATCGGCGCCGAAGATGTTGGTCAGGATCCGCACGCCGGGCGCGTCGTCGAGTTCGGTCAGCGCGATGATCAGCGGCCCTTCACCGACGTATGCGGGATGGAAGGCCTGGTGCAGCACCGTGTACGCGTAGAGGCGACCGCGTCCGCTCACCGGAACGGCCCGGCTCGGGCCCACCGGGCCGAGATGCCCCTCGGCGACCGGTTCGGGCGGGTACTGCAGGTGGTCGGTCCCCTCGAATCCCTGGACGACGAGTTCGCCTCGGGCGGCCGCCTCCCAGTAGAACGCCGTCACGGGATCCGGTACCGGGCGCGACTTCTCGGCCACCGGACTTCCTCCGGCCGGGCTCCCGGCCGGCGACTCCTCCGCGGTCCTCACCGTCCTCATCCCACTCCCATCCACACCGATTGGGTGACTCACTGTAATTCTTACAGTACGCTCCATCGCAAGGGCCACGCCAGCGATTCCGCCGGCGTCTTCCCTCTCGAACTCACAACAGACACGCACACTCACAGCAGAGAAGGGAACGCGGATGTCCGGACTGATGGACGGTGTCACGGTCGTCGAACTGGCCTCCTGGACCTACGTCCCCAGCGCAGGCGCGGCCCTGCACGACTGGGGCGCCGACGTGATCAAGATCGAAGACCCCCACGGCGGCGATCCGTGCCGGTACCTCACCGTCGGCGGGCTGACGCCCCAGGACTCGCGCGTGCGCGCCAACTTCATGATGGAGATCGGCAACCACGGCAAGCGCAGCATCGGTCTCGACATCAAGACCCCCGGCGGCCGGGAGATCTTCGCCAAGCTCGTCGCGAAGGCCGATGTGCTGCTCACGAACTGGCTCCCGGGTCAGCTCGAGCGGGCCGACCTCTCCGTCGACATCATCCGCGAGATGAACCCGAACATCATCATCGCGCGCGGCAGCGGACAGGGCAGCCGTGGACCGGACCGCGATCGCGGCGGTTTCGACGGGTCCTCGTACACCGCCCGCGCCGGCGTCGCCTACGCACTCACTCCGGACGGGCAGGAGTTCCCGTTCGCCCAGGGCCCGGCCTTCGGCGATCTCCAGGGCGGGATCACCCTCGCCGGCGGCATCGCCACGGCACTGTTCCACCGCGAACGCACCGGGCACGCCGCCATCGTCGACAGTTCCCTTCTGGCACAGGGCATGTGGGCGGTGGCACCGGACATCGCCGCCGCCGACTACTACGGCATCGACCGCATCCCCCCGTACGCGCCGGGAGATGCACCGAACCCCGCGGTCAACCGGTACCGCACCCGCGACGACCGCTGGGTCCAACTGATGTTCCTGCAGGCCGACCGCTACTGGAAGGGCTTCTGCGAGCGCATCGGGCGTCCGGACCTGGGCGTGGACCCGCGCTTCACGCCGCTGGCCAACCTGACCCTCAACAAGGACGAGGCCACCGCGGAACTGCGCGCGATCTTCGCCGAACGCGACCTCGCCGAGTGGCAGAAGATCATGGCCGACGAGCCCGGCGTGTGGGCCACGCTCACCTCACCGGCCGACGTGCTCGAGGACCCACAGGTCGAGGCGAACGGCTACCTGATGACCCTGACGGACGACGCGGGCAACCCGTACCGGACCGTCAGCGCACCGGTGCAGTTCGACGAGTCTCCGGCCGTACCGTCGCGCTCCCCCGAGCACGGGGAGCACACCGAGGAGATCCTGCTGGAGCTGGGACTGGACTGGGACGCCATCATCGCCGCGAAGGAGTCCGGCGCCGTCCTCTGACAGCTCGGGCTCCGGCTCGCCGCCGCGGCCGCACCCGGCCGTCGTCCCCGCGACACCCTTACCGGGCCGCTCACGGTAAATCCGTGCGAACCGATAGGATCGCGGGGACACAACGGAGGTGCTCGGGTATGGCCACGCAGGACACGCAACCGAAACGGCAACGCCGGGAGCGGGGTTCGATCGATCCCGAGGACATCATCGCCGGTGCGTTCGAGCTCGCCGAGCAGGTCTCGCTCGACAACCTGAGCATGCCGATGCTCGGTAAGCATCTCGGAGTCGGCGTGACCAGCATCTACTGGTACTTCCGCAAGAAGGACGACCTGCTCAACGCGATGACGGAGCGGGCCGTCGCGCGGTACATCGGCGCCGTCTCGGTCCCCGAGGACGGCGACTGGCGCGACCGGCTGACCGCGTTCGCCCGCGGCATGCGAGCCACGTTCCTGGCCAACCCGATCCTGATCGACCTGATCCTGATCCGCTCGACCCTGAGCCCGACCCATGGCCAGCTCGGCGCCCGCTACATCGAGCGGATCGTCGCCGACCTCGTCGACGCCGGCCTCCCCCTGCCCGAGGCATTCGACACCTTCGCCGCTGTCCAGCTGCATGTGCGCGGATCCGTCGTCCTCGCCCGACTGGGCGACAAGGCGAAGGCCGCCGACCCCAATTCGCATGCCTACTACGAGGACCTGAGGATCACCGCGGAGGACACCCCGCTCCTCGCGGAGGCCGCCGCCCAGGGACGCAGCGGTGCCGCCCCGGACGACAGCAACTTCGAGTACGGCCTCGAGTGCATCCTCGACCACGCCGCATCGGCGATCGGCGCCCAGCGGCCGCCGGCGAAGGCAAGCCGGCGCCCCGCGCGCAAAGCGAAGTAGCCCGCTCACCCGAAGCGGGCTCGGCCGCAAGGCTTCCCGACTCCACGCCACGCCGGTCCCTCATCCCGCGCACAACCCTGCTGTGCGATCAACCCTGCTGCGCGGTCATCAGGTCCTGCCAGGCGGGAGCCTCCCGAGCGGCTCCGCCGGGGGCGATGCCCGGCTGCGTGTAGCGGCGTCCGTCGGGGCCGACGTAGACACCCGTCTGCGGGTCGTACAGTCGCGCCGCGGGCTGGGGTCGACCCGACTCGCCGTACGAGAACGGCTGCACCTGCACCCCGTCCGCGGCGCGGCCACTTTCCACGCCGGACGCGGCGCGGCCACCTTCCACACTGGGTGCCGGATGAGCCGAACGCCAGGGGTTGTCCCCTTCGGGGGCGTACGGCTCACCGCTGCGGCACTCCTCCACCGTCGCGGCGCGCCTGCCCGGGTACTCCATGCAGGGCGCGTTGCGTGCGCCGCGCACCACCATCGGACTGTCCTGCGGAACCTTGCAGAACAGGTTCGACGGTGTGTCCGGCACCGACAGGTCGTCGGGCGACCGCCATTGCGTGGACGACAGGAACCCGGTGGTGCACGCCGGCGGGTCGCCGAACTGCAGGTGGAAGTCGACCAGGGCACCGTCCTCGAGCGGTCCACGCACGACGGTGCCGAGGGCCGCGATCAGCGGCGGGAAGACGACCAGGACCTGTTCGATGCTGGGGTTGTAGATGCTGGTGACCTGCCCGACGCTGACCAGGTTCGCCAGGAGCAGCGGCAGCGTCGGCTTCAGTTCGGCGAACAGCCGGTCGGCCTCGTGCACCGCGGCGGGACCGTGCTCGATCAGCGACCGCAGCTGTGGTTCGCTCTCCCGCAGTTGGTCGGTGACGCGTGCGAGGTCGGCGGTCCAGGACCGGATCGCGTCGGCGCTCTCGACCTGGGTGTCGAGCAGTGGACCGGCCTGCTCGATCAGGGTCCGCGTCGGCTCCGCACCGTCCAGGGCCTCCTGCACCAGCAACTGCGCGGAATCCAGCAGCCGCTGCAGGTCCGGCCCCGTGCCGTTGAAGGCCTCGAACGCCCCCTCGACGAGTTCGTGCAGTTTGGTGTCGGCGATGCCGTCGAGCAGCCGGTCGGCCTGATCGAGGATCGCGCCGACATCCTGCGGGAGCTCGGTCCGCTGCACCGGGATCACGGCACCGTCGGACAGATCCCCGGTATCGCTCGCGGCGCCCGGATCGCCGGCAGTGCCCTGCGGCGGGACGAGGTCGACGTACTGCTCGCCGATCGCCGACACACTGCGGACCCGCGCCAGCACGTCGGCGGGGATCGGGTGGTCACGGGAGATCGTCAGGTGGGCGTCGACGCCGCCCGGGCCAAGCACGACGGAGTCGACCGTGCCGACGTTCGTACCGAGATAGGCGACGTTGGCGTGGGGGTACAGACCGCCGCTCGCCTCGAGTTGCACAGTGACCCGGTAGCGGCCGATGCCCACCATTGCGGGCACCCGGATGTAGGAGGTCGCCATGACGACGAGGCCGATGACGGTGAGGACGGCGAAGACGACCAGCTGGCCGCGCACGAATCGGGTCAGGGTCACGGTGCGCCTCCGGGGGTGGCACCGCCCACGGGCGCGCGCAACGGATCGGTGGCGTGGCCGGCAACGCCGGCCACGGTGCCGAGAGCCCCCTCGACCCCGCCGAGGGTCCCACCCAGCGGGGTGCCGATCAGGAAGTTGTTGTCGAGCCGGGCGTTCGTCAGGTCGAGGTTGATGTCCAGGTTCGCGTAGTCACCGAGCAGCCACTTGTCCATGTTCTTCGTCGAGAATGGGAAGGTCGGCAGGAGCGACATGACGCCGGCGAGGTGCTCCCCGGTACCGGCCAGTGTCTGCAGGACCGGCGCCAGGTGCTTCAGGTCCGCCTGCAGGTCTGCGCCGCTGGTGTCGAGGATCTGGTTCGTCACCGCGGCGAGCCGCCCCACGGAGGTGACCGCCGTGGTGATGTCCTGCCGTTGTCCGACCAGCACGTCCAGCGCCGGAGGGAGTCCGTCCAGGGCGTTCGTCAGCACCTGCCGGTCCTGGTCGAACTCGCCCGAGAGGCGCTCCAGTCCGTCCAGGGCCGCCACGATGTCGCCGCGCTGATCGTTCAACCCGGAGGTGAGCGAGTTCAGTTTCACCAGTACATCTCTGGTCGTCTCACCCCGACCACCGAGAGCGGTGTCGAGCTCACGGGTGATGTCCTGCAGCTGCGCCAGGCCACCGCCGTTGAGCACGACGGACAGCGCCGAGAGGGTCTGCTCCGTGGTCGGGAAGGCACCGGCCCGCTCCAGAGGGATGACGTCACCGGCCTCCAGACGCCCCTCCGGTGCGACGTCCGTGGGCGGGGCCAACTCGAGGTGGTTGGAACCGAGCAGACTGGTCTGCCCGATCCGCGCGGTCACGTTCGCCGGGAGCACCACATCCGCGTCGAGACCGATGGTGACCATTGCGTGCCAACCCTCGGCGGCGATCCTCCGGACCGACCCGACGGTCACGTCGTCGACCCGCACCGGCGAGTTCTGCGTCAGCGTGGTGGCATTCGGCAACTGGACGGCAACCTCGTAGGAGTCCTCGCCGGTCCCCCGCGCCCCCGGCATCGGCACCGAGTTCAGGCCGTCCCACTCGCAGCCTGACACCGACAGCGCCACCGCGATCGAGGTGGCGAGTGCGAACACACCCCGGCGCAGCCTCGGCATGGTCGTGATCCGGACGTTCATCGGGTACCTCCGGGGAGGAGCAGAGCACCGAGATCGGTGGGAGCAGTGGCATTTCCGGCCACGGGCCGGGTGATGTCTCCGGCCGCGCCGGGGGCCGTGGCCCCCGCTGCCGTGGTCTTCGAGGCCACCTGCGCCTCGACGCTCGGCGGCTGGAACTCCAGCTGATCGGGGAAGGCGGTGATGCCGCTGACCGGGTTGGTCATGATCGGCGGGTAGTTCACGATCATCCCGTTCATCAGCGGCGCCAGGTATTGACGACAGAGCTCGCCGGTGCGTTCGGTGCCCTCGTTCGCGGTGCCCTCGATGGCACCGCACAGCAACGCCGCCGGATTGGCGACCTCGTTGAGGCCGAACACCCCGGTCAGGGTGCCCTGGGCGGGTTGGTACAGGTTGTAGAAGTTCACCAGGGCGGTCGGGGCGATGTGCAGGACCTGCTCGATCTCCGGACGCTTGTCCGCGAGAACCTGTGTCGCGGTGGCGAGTTCGGTGACACTGTGCGC
Source organism: Rhodococcus sp. NPDC004095 (assembly GCF_053604015.1). Taxonomy (NCBI): domain Bacteria; kingdom Bacillati; phylum Actinomycetota; class Actinomycetes; order Mycobacteriales; family Nocardiaceae; genus Rhodococcus; species Rhodococcus sp. NPDC004095. Next base: position 54,182 of record NZ_JBSGGS010000022.1, on the reverse strand, counting down.
CAGCTGGTCGGTGTTCGCACCGAGGAACCGCTGCACATCCCCGACTGCCGTGTCCAGGTCGGTCAGTGCGGTCCCGAGCTGATCGGAGCTGGACGCGAGGACGTCCCCGACGGTGGCCAGCCGTCCCCCGAACTGGACGATCTGGGAGTTGCTGTTCGACAGTGCGGTGACGAACGTCTGCAGGTTGCGGATCGTGCCGAGCAGGTCTGTGCGACCATCCGAGAGCGTGCTCATCGTGTGCGACAGTTCGCGCAGCGCGGCGTTCAGCGCCGGACCGTTGCCGTCCAGGTTGTCGGCTGCGGTGTCGACGAACCGGCCGAACGAGCCCTGCGGATCGTCGGCCTGGGGACCGAGAGCGTCGGTGAGTTTGTCGAGCTCGTTCTTGATCTCGTCCCACTCGACCGGAACGGCGGTGCGTTCGAGGGGGATCTCGGTGCCCGCGGCCAGCGTCACTCCTCCGGTGAAGGCCGGGGTCAGCTGCACGAACCTCCCGGACACCAGGGACGTCGCCATGATCACGGCCTTGGCGTCCTCGGGAATCTCGACACCGCGGTCGAGCGACATCGTCACCACCGACGAGTCCCGTCCCGGTTCGATCCGCTCCACCGTGCCAACCCGTACTCCCATCACACGCACGTCGTCGCCCTGGTAGAGGCCGGTGGTGGACGGGAACCGGGCCGACAGCCGGTAGTGCGTGGCGCGGTCGACCACCAGGTATCCGGCCACGGCCAGTGCCGCGACGAGCACGGCGACCATCCCCCAGCGCAGCACGGTCCGGCTGGGACGCAGTGCGGTCAGCGCACTCGCGGACGGCTTCGCCGTCGGTCCACTCGTGAACGGTTTCATCGCGGGTTCACCCCCTGGTACTTCTCGATGCTCGGCGGCGGGTCCATCAGTGCCTGCAGGTCCTTCGGCAGCTGGCCCGGATTGACCAGGGAACTCATCAGCGGGGCCAGGAACTCGCCGGCCGCGTAGTTCTGAACGAAGGCCTGGAAGTAGGGCCCGCTGCCCACCGCCTCGCCGAGGGCGGTCGAGTACGGGCCGAGCCCGTCGAGGGCGCCGACGAGGCTGTCGCGGTTGCGGATGAGCAGGGCGGTCACCTGGTCGAGCTTCTGCAGGGTCGGACCGAGCTGTGCCTCGTTGTCGTGGACCACCCCGCTCAGCTGCCTCGAGACCGCCGACACGCTCGAGATGAGTTCGGTGATCGCGTCCCGGCGCCGCTCGAGTTCCCCGAGCAGGTCGTTGCCGTCGAGCAGGAGGGCGTTGATCTGGTCACCTCGCTGCGCGAGCACCGTCGTGACCGAGTGCGCCTTCGCCAGGAGTTCCTCGAGCCCGGCGTCCCGCTGGTTCAGGGCGGTGGTGAGATCGGTGATGCCGCGCACCGCCTCCCCGAGGGGCTGCGGTGTGCCGGACAGCGCACCCGACATCGCGTCGAGGGCCGAGTTCAGCTGCACGGTGTCGAGGTCGTGCACCGTGCCCGTCAGATCGCCGAGCGCATCGGTCAGCGAGTACGGCGAGGTGGTGCGGTCGTCGGAGATGGTGCCCCGCGCAGGCAGCCGACCCGCGCCCTCGGGAACGACGGCGAGGGACTTGCGTCCGAGGATGGTGTTTGTCTTGACGGCCGCGGTCGTCCGGTCACCGAGGGCGACGTCCTCGGCCAGGGTGAACGACACCACGATCCGGTCGCCCTCGATGTCGATGCGGTCGACCGATCCGGAGGTGATCCCGGCAACCTGGACCTTGTCACCGGGCAGCAGTCCGCCTGCGTCGACGAACACCGCACGGTACTGCAGTCCAGAGTGCAGGAACGGCAGCTTGGCGTACTGCAGGGCGGCGAGCACCACCGCCACCGCGAGGACGGTGCCCACCGTCCCGCGACGCAGCAGGCGCCGCCCCGCGGCGTCGGGGTTCATCGGCCGCCCGCTCACCCGATCCCCCCGCTTGTTCTCACTGGTACGGACGCCATTTCGGCCACGCAGCGAAAGTCCTCGGGTCGGCTCATTTCGGTCCGCACCTTCCCTCGTTGCTCGATCCGGGAACCTTGATCTTGATGGTCTGGCCGTCGCCGGCGCTGAAGCGCAACGAGGCGGTGCAGATGTAGAACTGGAAGAAGGAGCCGTACGCGCCGAGGCGGCTCAGCCGGCGGTAGACGTCCGGCAGGGCCTGCAGGTTCTCCTCCAGCGTGTCGCTGCTCGCATCCAGATTGCCCGCCAGGATGCCGGTCTGTTCGATGGTCTTCTGCAGGTCGGGGCGGCCGGCCTGCAGCAACTCGGCCAGTCCCGATGTGGCGTCGGCGATCCGCGGAATCGCGTCGCCGATCGGGTCCCGGTCGGCGGAGAGTCCGCTGACGAGTTGCTGGAGCCGGTCGAGGGTGCCGGAGAACTCGTCACGTTTGCCGTCCAGGGTCGCCAGGACGGAGTTCAGGTTGTCGATGACCTCACCGATCACCTGGTCTCGCTCCGCCAGTGTGGAGGTCAACGACCCGGTGCTGCCGAGCAGGGAGACGAGGGTGTCGCCCTGCCCCTGGAACACCTGGACCAGCGCCTCGGACAGGCTGTTGACCTGATCCGGATCGAGTCCGCGCAGCAGCGGCTTGAAGCCGCCGAGCAGCAGGTCGAGGTCCAGCGCGGGTTCGGTCTGCGACAGCGGGATGGTGTCGCCGGCGGCCATGGGCTCCGTCGATCCGGGCCCCTCGCCCAGTTCGAGATAGCGATCCCCCACCAGGTTCTCGTAGCGGATCGTCGCACGTGTCGCGGCGGGCAGCGAGTAGGTGTCCTCCACATCGAAGGTGACGTGCGCGAGATTGTCCCGTCCGCGGTCGACGCCCGTGACGGTGCCCACCTCGGCGCCGGCGATGCGAACCTTGGCACCGGAGTGCATCCCGGACGAATTGGTGAACACCCCGTGGTAGGTGGTCGTGGACGCGAAACGGGCCTCGCTGAAGACCACAACGAGCCCTGCGAAGATCAGGGCCATCACCGCCGCGAAGACGGCGAACTTGACGATCGTCGCGTTCCTGCTCACTGTCCCATCCCCGGGTAGAGGCCGTCGAAGAACACCTGGAAGAACTTGGGCGGATTGGTGATCGACGTCGTCCGCGGCGCGTACGGCACCGGCGCGTTGTCGGTGACCACGAACGGTGGCCGATCTCCGGGTCCGGGCACGTGCGGCAGGTCGGCACAGTTCGGTCCGCCCGAGGCGTTCACGCGCGGCAGGCTTTCCGGATAGGTGTAGGGCTCGACGCCGTAGGTCATGCCCACGCTCAGCGCGAAGCCCTGCGACATACCGCCTTCCACCGCCTCGGCTTTCGGCCGGAGCAGGTCGAGACCGATCAGCATGCACGAGATGGACGGCGAGTACTCGTCGAGCAGTTCCGCGGTCGGGCGCAGCAGGCCGATCGCGGACGTCAGGTCGCGCTGGTTGTCGGTGAGGACCCCGGTGGCGTTGTCGGCGAGTCCGGTGACATCCAGCAGCAGGGTCTGCAGGCCGCTCGCCTCCTCGGTGACCATCCGGCCGGTCGAGGTCACGTTGTCGACCGTGCGCAGCAGGTCGTCGGCGGTGTCGGCGTACACCCCGGTCACCGTTGCGGCTGCGGACAGACCGTGTTGCAACGCGGGCAGACTCGGGTTGATCTGCCGCAGGAGTGCATCGGTGTCGTCGATCAGGGTGCCGATCCGCTCGCCTCGCCCGCGCAGTGCGGTGGAGATCGCGCCGAGCGTTTCGTTGAGTTTCTCCGGTTCCACCCGGTGCAGGACGGTGGCGAGATTCTCGAACAGGGTGTTGAACTCGACCGTGACGGATTCCGCGGAGAGCGTCGTTCCCGCCTGGAGGTAACCGGCGGTCGGCGTCGCGGGCGGTGTGAAATTGACGTACTTCGCGCCGAACACGGTGGTGGACCTGATGTCCACCGTGGCGTTCGCGGGGATCTGCTCGAGTCCGTGCGGATCCATGTCGAGTGCGATGACGGCCTCGTCCCCGTCGTAGTCGATGGAGGCCACCCGGCCCACCTCGACGCCGCGCATCATGACCTTGGCCTGCGGTTCCATCACCAGGCCTGCGCGCGGGGACACCACGGTGACCCGCTCGGCGCGGCTGAACCCGCCGAGGAAGGCGGTCAGCGCGGTGGCCACGACGAGGACCAGCGCGGTGGCGAATGCCACTGCCACGATCCGACGAGGCACGGGCCGGTCGAACAGTTCGGTACCTGACATCGCCACGCGCCGCCGCCTATCCGGTGAGGTGGAAGTTGCCGGACATCCCGTACACCACCAGCGAGATGAGCAGGGTCACCGTCACCACCACGATCAGGGAAGCGCGCACCGCGTTGCCCACCGCCAGGCCGACCCCGACGGGGCCACCGGAGGCGTGGAAGCCGAAGTAGGTGTGGATGAGCATCACCGCCAGTGCCATCACGATCGCCTGGACGAAGGACCAGAGGATGTCGGTGGGTACCAGGAAGGTGGAGAAGTAGTGGTCGTAGAGGCCCGGCGACTGCCCGTACATCCACACGGTGGCGAACCGGCTGGCGACGAAGGACGCGGCCACCGCGAGTGCATAGAGCGGGACGATCGCGATCATCCCGGCGACCACTCGGGTGCTGACCAGGTACGGAACCGACGGGATCGCCATCGTCTCCAGTGCGTCGATCTCCTCCGAGACCCGCATGGCGCCGAGCTGGGCGGTGGATCCGGCCCCGATCGTGGCCGCGAGCCCGATGCCGGCGATCACCGGGGCCGCGATCCGGACGTTGACGAACGCGGCGAAGAATCCGGTCAGCGCCTCCACGCCGATGTTCCCGAGCGAGCTGTACCCCTGCACTGCGATGGTGCCGCCGGTGAACAGCGTCAGGAAGCCGACGATCACCACGGTGCCACCGATCACCGCGAGCGCACCCGTTCCCATGCTGATCTCCGCGACCAGACGCACGGTCTCCCGGGGATAGTGCTTGATCGCCTTGGGCGTGTGCCACAACGCTTTTGCGTAGAAGACCGCCTGGCCACCGAAGCCGTCCACGGCATTGAGCGACCGGCGGTACCGGCGGCGGGCGATCGGATACCTGCTGCGAACCACGTCGACCACGGCGGTCACCGCGCCGTCAGGGAGATGCCGACCGCGGTCACGACGATGTTGACCACGAACAGCGCCATGAAGGCGAATACGACGGTCTGGTTGACCGCATCCCCCACGCTCTTGGGACCGCCGCGTACGTTCAGTCCGAGGAAGCAGGCCATCAGACCGGCGATCAGCCCGAACAGTCCGGCCTTGACCTGGGAGATGAGCAGTTCACCGAGTCCGGTCAGCAGCGTGATCCCGTTGACGAAGGCGCCCGGGTTGACGCCCTGGAGCAGCACGGAGAACAGGAATCCACCGGCGATGCCGATGGTGCACACCAGCCCGTTGAGCAGGAGCGCGACCGTGGTCGAGGCCAGGACGCGGGGCACAACGAGCCGCTGGATCGGATCGATGCCCAGTACGCGCATCGCGTCGATCTCCTCGCGGATGGTGCGCGCGGCCAGGTCCGCACAGATCGCGGTGGCGCCGGCACCTGCCACGATGAGCACCGTGACCACCGGACCGACCTGGGTCACCGATCCGAGCGCCGCACCCGCACCGCTGAGGTCGGCGGCGCCGATCTCACGCAGCAGGATGTTGATGGTGAAGCTCACCAGCACGGTGAACGGCACGGCCACCAGGACGGTGGGGACGATCGAGACGCGGGCAACGAACCACGACTGCTCGATGTACTCGCGCCACTGGAACGGCCGGCGAAACGATGCGCGGGCCACGTCGACCACGAGATCGAAGAAGCCCCCTGCCGCCCGTAACGGGACTGCCACAACACTGTTCATCGCGCCCCCAAGTCGGCCCAACGGGAAATGCGGTCTCGCCACGCTCCGGGAACCTCGGAACGGGCCACCGGACGCACTCCATTCGCGGCGCGTTCGGTGTCTCGAACCACCCGGGGCACCAATCTGATTCGCCTCCGCTACGGCGTCACCAGAGCCTCGTAGGCGCCGATGCTAGCAGATACCGCATGGCCAACAGTAGATGTTCCGATAGCCTTCCATGAGGCGTGGACGCGCCTCCCCGGCACATCCGGTCCACCCCACCGAATCTCCTGGCACTTTCGCCCGCGGCGCTCTATCGTAATGGTTTCAGTAGTACTTACAGTGAACCCTGAACCGAGTGCCGTACCCGTATACGACCCGAGGAGCAGCGTTGCCCGACCCCAAGACGGAAGCCGCACCGACGATTCCGCAGTTCACCCTTCCCGCCGTCGCGGACGCCGTCGCCGCCGCGATCCCCGATCGCGAGCTCATCGCGTTCGGCGACCGCCACCTCACCTACGCCCAGGTGGCCGACCGCTCCCGGCGGCTTGCCACCTACCTGCGATCACGCGGACTCGGTTGCCGGACCGAGCGGTCGCAACTGGCCGCGCACGAGACCGGCCAGGACCTGATCGGCATCTACGCGTACAACGGCAACGAGTACGTCGAGTCCCTGCTCGGCGCGTTCCGCGCCCGGGTCGCGCCGTTCAACGTCAACTACCGATACGTCGAGAACGAACTGCGCTATCTGCTCGGGGACGCCGGCGCGAGCGCACTGGTCTACAACGCGAGCTTCGCCCCGCAACTGCAGAAGATCCGCGACCAGCTGCCGCAGCTGTCCGTGCTGGTCCAGATCGCCGACGAATCCGGCAACGCGCTGCTCGACGGCGCCGTCGACTACGAGGAAGCGCTCGCGAGCGTCGACCCGCTCGACGATCTTCCGGAGAACTCTCCGGACGACCTCTACGTCCTCTACACCGGTGGCACCACCGGCATGCCGAAGGGCGTGTTGTGGCGTCAGCACGACATCTTCATGGGCGCCTGTGGCGGCAAGGACTTCTACAGCGGCATTCCGGTCGGCTCCTACGAGGAGATCGCCGACCGCGCGCGGTCGAATCCCGGATTGAAGGTGTTCGTCGTGCCGCCACTGATTCACGGCGCCGCCCAGTGGGCCGCGCTCACCGCCCTCACCACCGGGCAGACTCTGGTCTTCCCGCCGGCCTCGGATCGTCTCGACGCCGAGGCGGTGGTGAGCACCATCGAACGCGACCGTCCGAACGTCGTGATGGTCGTCGGGGACGCCACGGCCCGTCCCCTGCTCGCCGCCTTCGAGCGGGGCGACGCCGACACCTCGTCGCTGAACATCGTCGCCAACGGCGGCGCCCAGCTGACACCCGGGATCAAGCAACGCCTGCTCGCCGCGTTGCCGGGCACGATCGTCATGGACGGCGCCGGCTCGTCCGAGACCGGTGCCCAGATGATGCACGTGTCCTCTGCGGGCGCGGTGTCGACGGGCACGTTCAACCCGAGCTCGTACACCTGTGTCCTGTCCGAGGACCTGACGGCCGTCGCCGAGCCCGGGCACGAGGGCATCGGCTGGCTGGCGCAGCGGGGCTACGTTCCGCTCGGCTACAAGGGCGACGAAACCAAGACGGCGGCAACCTTTCCGGTGATTGGCGGGGAGCGCTACGCGCTGCCCGGTGACCGGGCCCGGCACTTGGCGGACGGCAGCTTCGAACTGCTCGGCCGGGACTCGGTCACGATCAACTCCGGTGGCGAGAAGATCTTCGTCGAGGAGGTCGAGTCGGCCATCGCCTCGCACCCCGCCGTCGGGGACGTAATCGTCGCCGGACGCCCGAGTGACCGGTGGGGCGAGGAGGTCGTCGCGATCGTGCAACTGGCCGACGGCGCACAGGCCACCGAGAGCGAGATCGTCGACCATGCGGCGGCGTCGATCGCGCGGTACAAGTTGCCGAAGTCCGTGCTGTTCCGCGACCGGATCGAGCGCAGCCCCGTCGGCAAGGCCGACTACCGCTGGGCTCGCGAACAGGCCGCCGCCGCACCCCGCCCCGAGACCGCGCCCAGTCCGGCGTGACCTCCGGGCACGCACGCCCATCCCATCCGAACCCGGCAATCGGCACTCTGGAGGCCCCATGCCCACAGTCATCTCACCCGAGATCTCGACCTGGCCCGACCCCGAACCGCACCTGCTCGGCAGCCGCTGCGACGCCTGCGCGGCGACCGTCTTCCCGGTCCAGGCGCAGTGTCCGCGCTGCAGCGCGGCGTCGATGACGGATGTGGAGTTGCCCAGACGCGGCACTCTCGTCTCCTGGACCACCCAGGGATTCCTCCCCGGGCCGCCCTATCTCGGCAAGGAGACCGCGAAGACGTTCACCCCGTTCGGCGTCGGGCTCGTCCAACTCGGTGACGTGATCCGCGTCGAGGGCCGGCTCACCGAGAACGACCCGGCCGCACTGCGATTCGGAATGGAGATGGAACTGACGATGATTCCGCTGAGCACCGACGAATCCGGGGACGAGATTCTGACCTTCGCGTTCGAGCCGGTCCCGACGACGGGAGGTGCCGCATGAACGACGTGGCCATCATCGGCGTGGGCATGCACCCGTTCGGCCGGTTCGAGGGCAAGACCGCCATGCAGATGGGCGCCGACGCCATCCGGGCCGCGCTGACCGACGCCGGGCTCGAGTGGCGCGACATCCAGTTCGCGGTCGGCGGCAGCTGGGAGGTCGCCAATCCGGATGCCATCGTCAGCCTGGTCGGGCTGACCGGCATTCCCTTCACGAACGTGTTCAACGCCTGCGCCACCGCAGCCAGCACGACCGAGGCCTGCGCCGACGCGATCCGCCTCGGTCGCTACGACATCGGTATCGCGATCGGTATGGACAAGCATCCCCGCGGCGCCTTCACGGTGGATCCCACGCTGGTGGGGATGCCGAAGTGGTACGGCGAGAACGGCCAGTACCTCACCACGAAGTTCTTCGGAATGAAGGCGAACCGGTACCTGCACGACCACGACATCTCCGAGATGACCCTGGCACGGGTGGCGGCGAAGAACTACCGCAACGGTGTGCTCAACCCGAATGCCTACCGACGCAAGCCGATCCCCGAGGAGGAGATCCTGGCGTCGCCGATGCTCAACCACCCGTTGACGCACTACATGTTCTGCTCCCCCGACGAGGGTGCCGCGGCGGTGATCATGTGCCGGGCGGACATCGCACACCGGTTCACCTCCAAACCGGTCTACCTGCGATCGGTCGAGGTCCGGACCCGCAGCTACGGCGCGTACGAGGTGAACACCACCTACGCGCCGGTCGAGGAGGATGCCTCCCCCTCGGTGTACGCCTCGCGCGCGGCCTTCGAATCCGCAGGTATCGGCCCGGGGGACATCGACGTGATCCAACTCCAGGACACCGACGCCGGCGCGGAGGTCATTCACATGGCCGAGGCCGGGTTCTGCGCCGACGGGGACCAGGAGAAGCTGATCGCCGAGGGCGCCACCGAAATCGGTGGATCCATGCCGGTCAACACCGACGGCGGACTGATCGCCAACGGTGAACCGATCGGCGCATCCGGGCTGCGTCAGCTGCACGAACTGGTGCTGCAGTTGCGCGGCGAAGCGGGGCCACGTCAGGTGGCGGACAACCCGCGGGCCGGGTTCGCGCTGCTCTACGGTGCGCCCGGCACGGCCGGCGCCACCGTGGTCAGCACCTGAGACACAGCGTGGACGAGCTGGGGGCCAACCGCTTTCGCGGCCGGCCCCCAGTTCGTTTCGCCCGACGGTCAGTCGACGATGGTGATGGCCTGCCTCGGACACTGCCGCGCCGCCTCGCGGATCCCCTGCTCGTTGTCCGGGGTCACCTCGGGCCGCAGCACCGTCAGGTGGTCGTCCTCGCCGAGGTCGAAGACGTCCGGGGCGATGCCGACGCACACCGCGTTGCTCTCGCAGACACCGAAGTCGACCTCGACCCTCATCGGAGCACCCGGACCGGCACGGTGTTCCAGCCTGCGACGTTCTGCATGGTGACGCGTGTGCAACGGTCGAAGTCCACCTCGAAGCGCGGCATGAAATCGAGCAGGCGATCGAGCGCGATCGCGCTCTCCATCCGGGCCAGAGCCGCGCCGAGGCAGCTGTGGATTCCGTAGCCGAAACCGAGGTTCGGCGATTCGGAGCGATTGCGGTCGATGTCGAAGACGTCCGGATCGCTGAACGCCTCGGGGTCCCGGTTGGCCGATCCCAGCATCAGGAAGACGGGCTTGCCCGCCGGGATCGTGACGCCGTGCAGTGTCACGTCCTTCATCGAGTACCGCACGTTGTACTGGTTCGGGGACTCGTAGCGGAGCAACTCCTCGACGGCCGCAGGAATGCGGCCGCGATCCTCGAGCAGCTTCTCCCACTCTCCGGGGTTACGAGCGAACAGCACACCGGCGTTGCCGATCAGCTTCGCGACCGTCTCGGCACCCGCACCGCCGAGGAGAGAGGCGAAGGCCGCGATCTCGAGCGTCGACAGCTTGGTCTTCTCACCGTCTTCCCGCTCCACCTCGGCCTGGACCAACTGGGTGATCATGTCGTCGCACGGGTTCTCCCGGCGCTCGTTCGCCAGCCCGTAGTAGTACCGGGTCATCTCGACGACCGCCTGCCGGCCGCGCTCGGACATGTCGACCTGTCCGATCTCCCGGTGCAGCAGGTCGTCGGTCCACAGCCGGACCTGGAGACGCATCTCCTCCGGAACGCCGAGCATCCGGGAGACCACCTCGATCGGGAACAGCACCGAGAAGTCCTGCACCAGATCGAATCCCGCGGGATCCACCTGGCCCAGGTAGTGGTCGACCAGTTCGGTGACGACCGGCTTGAGCGCCTGGATGGCGCGCGGCGTGAACACCCGGCTGACCAGGCTTCGCATGTGACGGTGTTCGGGCGGATCGAGCACGATCACCGACTTGAGCACCGGCGGCTCCCCGGTACGCACCATGGACAGGTCCATGCCGCGTGAGGAGGAGAAGGTCTCGAAGTCCCGGTACGCGGCCGACACGTCCTCGTGGCGGGTCAGCGCGTAGAAGTCGTACTCCTGGCTGTAGTAGACCGGCGCTTCCTCCCGCATGCGCCGGTACAGCTCGTACGGTCCGCCGAAGAACTCCTCGGAGAACGGGTCGAACACGAGCTTCGTCTTGGTCACTGCACCCTCCTGTCATCCCGCCATCCGGCCGGGCAGGACAGCTCGAAGTAACTTACCGTAAGGCATACTATAATTTCGTCGGTCCGTTCGCCACACTCCCACGAAGACCCCTTGCCGGAGCAGTCGGAAATTATTACAGTCGCGTTTACAGTACGAACATTCCAGGGGTGTCCCGACACCCGAACCGCAACACAGGACGGTGGCGCGCCAGTGGAATCCGAAGAGCAGAACTCCGGGAAACAGACGTCCGGGAAGCAGAAGATCGTCGTGGTCGGCGCCGGCTCGGGAATCGGGGCGGCCACCGCCGCTCATTTCCACCGGCAGGGACACCACGTCCTCGCGGTCGACGCTCGCGAGAACACCACTCCCGCAAGCGAACACCGCCGGTGCGACCTCCGCGACAAGGCGTCGGTCGACGCACTGCTCGCCGACATCGGCGACGGCTGGGACCTGCTGGCGCACGTCGCCGGGGTCCCCGGCACCGCCCCCGCCGGGGACGTCCTGCTCGTCAACTACCTCGGAGTCCGGCTGATGGCCGAGCGGATGCTCCCCCGACTCAACCAGGGCGGCGCCATCGTCGTGGTGGCCTCCACCGCGGCACTCGGCTGGCAGGACCGCACCGCCGAACTGGCCGGGCTCCTCGAGGCCACCGACGCCGACTCGGTTCTCGCCTGGCAGCAGACGCAGGACCCGAACTACCCGGTGTACAGCACCTCGAAGCAGGCGGTGCTCCACTACACGCGCCGGCTCAGCGCGCCGGCATGGGCGAAGTACGGCGTCCGGGTCAACACCGTCAGCCCCGGCCCCACCGAGACGCCGATCCTGACCGACTTCGAGCAGACCATGGGCAAGGACGTGCTCGACATGTCCCGCGGCACCGTCGGACGACACGCCACCGTCGACGACATCGTCCCGGTGATCGAGTTCCTCGGCTCCCCCGGCGCCCGCTGGGTCGTCGGCCAGGACATCCAGGTCGACGGCGGCTTCATCACCTCGATGCTGGCCGGCGCGCCGATCGCGCTCTGACCTCACGACACCCATCCGAACGACGACCGGAGCGCAATGACCATCGCCGAACCCCCGACGGAACAGCCGTCGACGTCCGACCGCCCCTACCACCCGCTGGACATCTCCGCGGGCACCTTCTGGGACAGCGACTTCCGCAGCCGCGACGAGACCTTCGCGCAACTCCGCGCCGAACCGGGCCTGACCTGGCACCCACCGTCCTCGGCGATCTTCCCGCACGAGGAGACCGGCTACTGGGCCCTCACCCGGCACGCGGACATCCGCCACGCCAGCCTCACCAACGACGTCTTCGTCTCCGGCCTGGGGATCACCGTCGATCCGATGCCCGCGGAGATCCAGCGGACGATGAGCTTCTTCCTCGCAATGGACGCGCCCGAGCACACCCGCTACCGGCGACTGATCGCCATGTCGTTCACGCCACGGCAGATCAAGCGCATCGAGGACCAGATCCGGGCGAACGCCCGCACGATCGTGGACGACCTGCTCGCCGATCTGCGGGCGAACGGGTCCGTCGACTTCGCTGCCGACTTCTCCGGACGGCTGCCGATGCGCACGATCTCGGAGATGATCGGCATCGCACCCGAGAACCACGAGGTGGTCGCGCACGCCGTCGAATGCCTGTTCAGCACCGGCGACGACGAGTACGCCTCGCTCGAGGATCGGGCCACCCATTCGATGACCCAGCTCGGCCTGCTGATGAATGCCGGCATCGAGCTCGCCCAGCTGCGCCGAGTCGAGCCGCACGAGGACCTGATGACGGGCATCGTCGAGGCCGAGGTCGACGGCCACCGGCTCACCGACACCGAGGTCGGCGCGTTCATGGTGCTGATCGGGTCGGCCGGCAACGACACCACCAAGCAGACCAGCTCGCACGCGCTCAAGGCACTGATCGATCACCCCGAGCAGCGGGACTGGCTCCTCGCGGACTTCGACAACCGGATCGACACCGCGATCGACGAGTTCGTCCGCTGGTCCACGCCCGTGCTCAACTTCGCCCGGCACGCGTCGGTGGACACCGAGATCGCAGGCACGCCGATCGCGGCCGGCGAGAAGGTCGCCCTCTTCTACTGCTCCGGCAACCGGGACGAGTCGGTCTTCGATCGTCCGCACGAGTTCGACATCTCACGCTCCCCGAATCCGCACGTCGGGTTCGGGGGTGGCGGCGCCCACTTCTGCCTCGGAGCCCAGCTGGCCCGGATGGAGCTGCGGCACCTGTTCCGCGAACTGCTCACCCGGCTGCCCGAGGTCGAGATCGGCGAACCCGAGTACCTGCACAGCAACTTCGTGCACGGCATCAAGCGGATGCGGCTGACGGTGCGCTGACACAGCGTCACCGGCGCTGCATTGGTTGAACGCAGACCGACACGTCCGGCTCGTGGAGCGCGCGACCGGTCGCGGGCTTCGGCGTGGGTAGCCTTCTCACATGTCCGAACCACCACCCTTCAGCCCGACGGTCACGCTGCTCACGGTGGGCCGGGTGTGGGAGGCCGCATTCACCGAGGCACTCAAACCGCTCGGCCTGACCACCCGCAAGTACGGGTTGCTGGGCCACATCCGCGGCACCCCGGGGATCTCCTTCAGCGAACTCGCCCGCCGCTCCCGCATCACCGTGCAGAGCGCCCACACGGCGGTCGCGGCATTCGTCGAGGCCGGGCTCGTCGATGACGGGACCGCGCACGCCGGGGCGGCGTCGACCCTGACGATCACGGCCGACGGTGAGTCGTTGCTGGCCCGGGCCGCCGAGGTGGTGGCCCGTCTCGACGCGGATTTCGCCGCGCAGCACCCCGAACTCACCGAGGCGTTGCGGGCGCACATGATTCGGGTGATGTCGGCCATCAACTGACACCCGACCGCAACCTTCAGTTAGACTGAAGGTTATGGAATCACTGCTGCTCTCCCTTCATGTGGTGGCGGGCATCCTCTTCGTGGGTCCCGTCGCGGTGGCCACGAGCCTGTTTCCCCGCCATGCGCCGGTGACCGCCGGGCCGAACGGGGCGAGACAGGCCGAGCGAAGCGTCGACATCGCCCGTGTGCTGTACCGCATCACCCGCATCTACGGCGCCCTGGCGATCGGAGTGCCGGTCGTCGGCCTCGTCCTCGCCACCGTGCAGGGGCGCACGGGCGACGCCTGGGTCGTGGTCGCGATGGTGCTGACCGCCGCCGCCGGCGGACTGCTCGCCCTGCAGATCACTCCACTCCAACAGGAGGCGCTCACCTCCCCCGATGACGGCGCCCGGCTCCGACACCTGAGCATGACTGCGGGCGTGTTCAACCTGCTGTGGATGATCGTCGTCGTCCTGATGATCGTGCGCCCCGGATCGAGCGCCGCATGACCGGGCAGCTGCGCGGTCTCGCTGCGCTCTCGGCACTCGAAACCGTCAGCCTCCTGGCACTCCTGACCAACCTCGGCACCGTGCGCAACAGCACGGTCGCGAGCATCCTCGGTCCGATCCACGGCGCGTTCTACCTCGCCGTCGCCGCCGTGGCACTCCTCGGTCGCGGGCTGGCGCCGAGGACCCGGACGTGGGCTCTCGCACCCGTGCTCAGCGGCCCGATCACGATGGTCAACCTGCGACAGGAGGCGCGTGACGCATGAGCCTGCGACACTACTTTCGCCGGCCACCGGCCGTGACGGCCGCCGAGGCGGTCCGTCTCGTCGAAGACGGCGCGCTCGTCGTCGACGTCCGACGCGAGTTCGAGTGGAATCGGGTACACATTCCCGGCGCCGTCCACGCACCTCTCGAAGTACTGCTCGACCGCTGTCCGGAGTTCCCGGACGATCGCCTCCTCATCACCTTCTGCACCGGGGGAATCCGGTCGGCCGGGGCGGCGAACCTGTTGGTGGAGAACGGTTTCGACGCCGTCAACATGAGCGGCGGACTCGTCCACTGGCGCGCCGCCGGCGGACCGCTCACACAGGTCAGGTGAAGTCCGTGCCGCCGTCGACGTTGACGTTGGCGCCGGTCATGTAGGAATTGCGCCGAGAGCCGAGGAAGGCGACGACCGAGCCCACCTCGTCGGGCAGGCCCACCCGCGGCAGCTGGGACGGATGGCCGAAGTGCTCGGTGATCGCCTCCATCAACCGGTACGGATCGTCGCTGTCGACTCCCACGGAGCGTGCCCATCCGGTCAGCGACGGTGAGGCCACGCTGCCCGGGGACACCACGTTGACCAGGATCTCGTCCTTCGCAAGCAGGAGGGACAGGTTCTTCGAGACACTGGTCACCATCGACTTCGCCGCCGTGTAGGCGACGAGCGAAACAGTCTGCCGCTGAGTCGAACTCGCGGAGAAGTTGACGATGCGGGCCCACTGCGCCGTGCGCAGCAGCGGCAACGCCGACTGCACGCAGTGCACCATGCCGAGCACACCGTCGTCCACGGCCGTCCGCCACTGGTCGTCGGTGAGGTCCTCGACGGTGCCGTGCACGTTCGGCCCGGCCGCGTTGACGAGGACGTTCAGTTCACCGTCCCAGCGCCGGTCCAGTTCGGCGAACACCTCGCCGATCCGGTCGCGGTCGCGCAGATCGGCCTCGAGGCCCACCGCGTCGGGGCTCCCCAGTGCGGTCAACTCCGACACCGCGGCATCGAGGTCGCGACGGGTACGGGAGAGCACGGCCACCCGGGCGCCGTCCGCGGCGAAACAGCGTGCGGCGGCCAGGCCCATGCCCCGGCCGCCGCCGGCCACCACGACGGTGGCACCCCTCAGTCCCAGATCCACGTCAGTTCCGGATCATTTGCGTCGGCGTGGTCACTTCGGCTGGAATCGCTGTGCGCCGTCGATACGGACGACCTCACCGTTGATGTACGGGTTCTCGAGGAGGTACGCCGCCAGGCTGGCGTACTCGTCCGGGGTGCCGAGGCGCTTCGGGAAGGGCACGCTGGCGGCGAACTTCCCGAGTGCCTCCTCCCCGAGGAACTCCATGATCGGAGTGCGCATGGTGCCGGGCGCGATGCTGTTGAGCCGGATCCCGACCGCACTGAGATCGCGTGCACCGGTGAGCGTGAGGGCGATTACGCCGCCCTTGGCGGCGGAGTAGGCGGACTGTCCGATCTGCCCCTCGTAGCCCGCGATCGAGCTGGTCATCACGATCGAGCCGCGCTCGCCGTTGTCCTTCGGTTCGTGTGTCGCGACCTTCGCGGCCACCAGCCGGAGCACGTTGTAGGTGCCGGTCAGGTAGAGCGCGATGGTGTCGGTGAAGCCCTTGAGGGTGTGCGGGCTGCCGTCCCGGTTGACGACCTTCTCGAGGACGCCGAATCCGCCGTGCGCGATCACCGCGTGACGGAGCGTCCCGAGCTCACCGGCCGCCTCGATCGCGGCGGCCACGGAGTCCTCGTCGAGAACGTCGGTGCGCACGTAGACGGCCTTGTTGCCCAGTTCCTCCGCGAGGGCCTTCGCCTTGTCGTCGGCGAGGTCGGCGATGACGACCGCCGCACCCTCGGCGTGAAGCTTGCGAACGGTGGCGGCACCGAGTCCGCCGGCACCACCGGTGACCAGGGCCACCTCTCCTTCGAATGACACTGTGACTCCCCTTCTCTCGTGTTCCGCGCTACTCGTGTGCGTGTACGGCCGCATCGGCCGGGTGGGTGGGTGAACGGAGCCCGGTCAGGAACCGGTCCACCGGGGGGCGCGCTTCTCCGCGAACGCCGCTGCGCCCTCCTTCGCGTCCTGGGTGCCGAAGACCGGCGCGACGAGTTCCATCTGCTTCTGCCACTTCTCGTCGTCGCTCCAGCTGCGGGCCGCCGCGATGACCTTCTTGGTGACCGCCACCGCAATCGGGCCGTTCGCGGTGATGCGCGCGGCCAGTTCCAGTGCCGCATCGAGCGCCCCGCCCGGCTCGGCCAGTGTGTTGACGAATCCGAAGGATGCACCCTCCTCCGCGGTGAACGGGTCACCGGTCAGCGCCAGTTCCAGTGCCTTCTGGTACGGAATCCGCTCGGGCAACCGCAACAGTCCGCCGCCACCGGCGACCAGACCGCGCTTGACCTCCGGGATGCCGAAGGTGGCGTCCCGGGCGGCGACGACCAGATCGGTGGCGAGCACCAGTTCGGTGCCGCCGGCAAGGGCGTTGCCCTCGACCGCGGCGATCAACGGTTTGACCGGCGGCTTCTCGGTGAATCCCATGCCGCGGCCCGCGATGTACGGGAACTCGCCCTTCGCGAAGGCCTTCAGGTCCATCCCGGCACTGAAGTTCCCGCCCGCCCCGGTGAGCACCGCCACGGACAACTCCGGATCGGCGTCCAGTTCGTCGAGCGCATCCGCGAGTCCCTGGGACACCGCCAGATTGATCGCGTTGCGGACCTCCGGACGGTTGATCGTGATGACGAGAACGCGACCACGGCGTTCCGTGAGTACTGCGTCGGACATGTTCCTCCCGGTTTCTGCGGGCCGGGCACACGGATGACGCGCGCCCGGCCGGGCACGTGGCGGGCACGCGACCCACCGCTGGACTTCTGAACCTGGCCTTCTAGACCTCGATGACGACGGCGCCACCCTGACCGCCGCCGGCACACATGGCGGCCACACCGATTCCACCGCCACGGCGCCGCAACTCGTGGACGAGAGTGGTGACCATCCGCGCACCCGAGGCGGCGATCGGATGGCCCAGGCTGCAGCCGCTTCCGGAGAAGTTGACCAGCTCCGGGTCGATCCCGTGTTCGCGGCAGGCGGCGATCGGCACGGACGCGAACGCCTCGTTGATCTCCCACAACGCCACGTCGGCAACGGAGATGCCGGCCCGGTCGAGCACGGCCGGAATCACCTTCACGGCGCCGAGTCCGCAGTCCCGGGGTGCGACGCCCACCGCGCCCCAGGCGCGGACCTTGCCGAGGACCGTCAGACCCTCGGCCGCCGCCAGGGACTCCTCCGCCAGGGTGACCGCGGCAGCGGCGTCGTTGATACCGCTGCTGTTGCCCGCGGTGATCGAGAATCCCTCGATCTCGGGATGCAGAACCGGCAACGAGGCGAGCCGCTCGAGGGTGGTGTCCCGGCGGGGATGCTCGTCGATCGCGAAGTCGACCACCGAGCCGTCGGGCAGTTCGACCTTGAGTGGGATGATCTCGTCGGCGAACTTGCCCGCGTCCTGGGCAGCGACCGCCCGCAGGTGCGAGTTCAGCGCCCACTCGTCCATCTCCTGCCGGCTGATCCCTTTGGCCTTCGCGGTGTTCCACCCGACGGTGACGGCCATGTCCAGGACCGGCGCGTCCGGCGTCTCGGGATGTGTCGGCGGCATCCAGGGCTCCTGGAAGGCGAGTTCGGGGCCGGGGATGCGCCACTTCATGAGCGGACCGGTCGAGAGCGACTGCACGCCACCGGCGACGAGCACCCGTTCCATACCGGACCCGATCTGGGCCGCAGCGTTGCCGATCGCGGTCAGACTGCCGGCGCAGTGCCGGTTCACGGCCTGTCCGGGCACCGACTCCAGCCCGGAGGCGGCCGCGGCATATCGCGCGAGATCACCTCCGCCGTAATGCGATTCGGCAAGGATGATGTCGTCGATCACGGCCGGGTCGACCCCGGCGCGGCGAATCGCCTCGGGGACGATCGTGGTGGCCAGGGCCTCGGCCGGAGTGTTCACGAGCGCCCCCTTGAAGGAACGCCCGATCGCGGTGCGGACGGCACTCACGATGACGGGTTGTGGCATCTTCTCGACCTCGTACTGGCGGGCTGCGCAGCGGGCAGCGGTGACGGACGGTTCGGATCGCGCGTTGATGGTATCACTTACCGTAGTACCAACAGTAGATAATTCTGGCGGCGTCGGTCTCTAGCGCAAATCGGGCTCGGGCACGTCGAAGTGCGCGTCACGCAGCCGGAAGGCCTCCCTGGTGCCCACCTCGGCACGGGTCTTCACGAAGTTGAACTCGCCCGGCGCGAACTGCAGATTCGTGCCGAAGGCGTGGAAGAGATAGCTCGCCACCTCCTCCCCCTGGTAGGCCTGACTCTGCTCGACCAGGCGGAACGCCTCCTTCGCGATCACCACACCGTCGGCGGGCATACGCGCCGCCTTCTCGGCCCAGTACCGCGCTCGCGCCGTCACGACGTCGCCGGCGCAGGTCTCGGTGAACACCCCCAGGTGCTCGACCGCGGCCGCCTCGACGATGTCGCCGGTCAGCAACAGCCGGCGCGCGAGCACCGGGCCGAGCCGATGGAAGAACATGTGCAGGCTGCCGAGCGCCGGCCCGAGAAACCTGGTGGCGGGCATACCGATCCGCGTGTCCCGGGCAATGACCGAGATGTCGGTCATCAGCGCCATCTCGAAGCCGCCACCGAGCGCATAGCCGCTGATCTCACCCACCGTCACCTTCGGGAACCCGAGAAAGTTGTGGTAGAAGTCGAACGACCTGCGATCCACCGTCAGCCGCCTGCGCTGGCTCGGCCTGCTCTTGACGGTCCGTGATCCGGCAGGCGAGTCGCCGTTGCGTTCGCCGTACCACCCGTACGCGTTGTTCATGTCCGCGCCGGTGCTGAACACCCCCTCGGCGCCCCGCAACAGCACCACCGTCAGGTCGTCGTCGTCCGCGACGGCGTCGAGGCATCGCGCGAGGCTGTCACGCATGGCGGCATCGTAGGAATTGCGCTGCTGCGGATTGTTCAGCGTGATGGTGGCAATCCTGCGATCCCTGTCGACATCGAAGAGAATGCGCGGATCGGACGGGGTCGGACCACTCATGAGTCGGATACCTTCCTGTTCGACAGGCCGAGTTCGGCCAGGATGTGTTCGGTGTCGGCACCGAGCGCGGGAATCGGCCCGAGCGCGACGTCCCAGCCCGAGCTGGGTGCCGGCGGAAGAAGGGTCGGCACGACCCCGACCGGGGAGTCGACCTCGACCCATCGATGCCGCTCGACGAGCTGAGGATGATCGACCAGGTCGCGGACCGAATTGATCCTCGCGCAGGCGATTCCGGCGCCGGTCAGTTCCTCGACGGCCTCCTCGAAACCCAGCGGCGCCAGATGTTCGCCGACCAGGGCGTCGACCAGCCCCCGGTGGGCGACGCGCGCGGCGTTGGTCGCGAACCGTGGATCGTCCACCAGTTCGTCGCGGCCGAGCACCAGGCGCGCCAGGCGTGCCCACTCCCGATCGTTCTGCACACTCAGCGCGACCAGACCGCCCGCCGCCACCGGATAGGCGTCGTAGGGCGCGATCGCCGGATGGCTCATGCCCGCGTTCATCTTCGGAGTGCCGCCGTGTTTGGCGACGGTCAGGGGATAGCCCATCCACTCCGCGACCGCGTCGAGCATGCTGACCTCGATGACGCAGCCGCGACCGGTGCGGTGCCGGGCGAGCAATGCCGCCAGGATCGAGGAGTACGCGTAGCTCCCGGCGGCGATGTCGGCGACGGCGATTCCGGGTTTGATCGGCGCTTCGACCGTGCCGGTCACCGACACCACGGCCGCCTCGCATTGCACCAGCAGGTCGTAGGCGCGTCGGCTGTCGTACGGGCCGCCGGTGCCGTAACCGGAGATCTCACAGACGACGAGATGTGGGTGAGCCACCGTCAGGTCCGCGGCGGCCAGCCCGAGATCGGCGGTCGCTCCCGGCGCCAGGTTGTGCAGGAAGACGTCGGCGCCGCTCAGCAGCGACCCGAGGACCTGCCGCCCGAAGTCGGACTTGACGTCCAGGGCGAGCGACTCCTTGGTGCGGTTGAGCCAGGCGAAATGCGCCCCCATCCCGCCGGCGGCGGCATCGAAGCCTCTGGCGAAGTCGCCTCCGTCGACCCGCTCCACCTTGATCACGCGGGCACCCAGGTCGGCTAGGTGACGGGTGGCGAAGGGGCCCGCGACCGCCTGCTCCATCGCGACGACGAGCACGCCCTCGAGCGGACGCTCGCCGACGGCACCGAGCGGACGCTCGCCGACCACGCCGGGCGGACGCTTGCCGGGGGCACCTGGCGGACGCTCGCCGGTCACGGCGCGCCCCCGTCCGCACGCCGGCCGTCGAATCGGAAGCCGGCGAGCTTGTCCGGCGAGAGCGCAACCGCGTCGACCTCTCCCGTGCACAACAGTTCGTCGCCGTGGAGCAGCCGAACCGTCGACAGGACGCCACGCTCGGTCGGCTGCCGGGCGATGTCGAAGGCCAGGTCGGTCAGGAGTGGTGTGGGCCGCCGGTAGCGGATGTTCATCGAACGGGTCTTGCCGGACGCCCGCACCGCGCAGTTGTGATGCTGCGCCACGCAGTCGAAGAACACCCCGAGGAACCCGCCGTGCACCAGTCCGGGCGGCCCCTCGTACGGCACGGGAAAGCACACGGTCCCTGATGCGGAGTCGGCTTCGATCCGGTCGAAGCGGTATTCGGGGAAGCTCGGATTGAATGCGCCGATGTCGAAGGCGTGGTCCAGGTAGACGCGCCGACCAGGATCGGGGTTCGGACCGATCCGCGGCGCCGGGTCGCGCGGCGCGGAGGGCGCGATGGCCCGCTCCCATTCGGCCAGCCGCGCCAGCATCTCGTCCACCGCCGGATGGTCTCGCTCGAGCGCCAGCAGCAGCCCGGTCATCCGCCGCATCGCCGCTGCTGCCGCCATCGTCTGCCCGAGCGGCTTCTCGCCGAATCGGGCGTCGTCCTGCTGCGCCATGGGCCACCTTCCTCGGCAGCGTGGTTCCGTCCGCGGCCGATCCTTGCTAACTTGTGTCAGCAATAACGGTATCGCCTACCGTATAGCTAACAGTATCTGTCTGGGAAGAACGGATTCACCGAAGAGTGGACGCAGAAGATCGGAGCCGGCGGTGACCACGGACATCGACTCGGCGGGCGCGACCGCCGCCGTCAGGACACATCGGGAGGGCGCCCTGCTCGACGTCGTCCTCGACCGCCCCCGAGCGCGCAACGCACTCAGCCACGCGATGATCGACGACCTCGTCCGCACTCTCACCGACGCGGCCTCCGACGACACCCTGCGCGCGATCCACATCCGTGGCGCCGCCGAGAACTTCTGCGCCGGCGCGGACTGGGTCGACACCAATTCGCGCTCCGGCGACAACCCGGAAGCCGTCCGCCCTCGCGCCGGAAATCTCGTCCGGCGCGTTCCCCACGGCGCGCATCGCGTCATCGAACTCGTCCACACCATCGCACTGCCCGTCGTCTGCAGCGTCCGAGGCTGGGCCGTCGGACTCGGCTGCAACCTCGCCCTCGCCGCGGATTTCACCCTCGCCGCCGACGACGCCGTCTTCTGGGAACCCTTCCTGAGCCGCGGATTCAGCCCCGACTCCGGGTCCACCTGGCTGCTGCCCCGCCTCGTCGGACTTGCCCGGGCGCGCAGGATGCTCCTCCTTGGAGAGAAGGTCAGCGGCACCCGGGCCGCGGACTGGGGCCTCGTCCACGACAGCGTGCCCGCGGCCGATCTCGACCGGGCCGTGGAGGACCTGCTGCACCGGCTGACCACCGGGCCGACCGTCGCACTCGGCTTCGCGAAGCAGGCACTCGCGCACGCTCAGCACGCCACGCTGGAGCAGGCGATGACCCAGGAGCTCTACAACCTCGAACTCGCTTGTCGCACCGGCGATTTCAAGGAGGGACTGGCTGCGTTCACGCATCGCCGCAACCCCGCCTTCGAGGGCCGATGAACAACGCTGAGACAACCCGCACCGCGACGACCCGAACCGCGACAAGCCGCACCGAGAGGACCCGCATGTCGTACGACACGATCAAGTACGAAGTCGACGGCCACACCGCGACCATCACGCTCAACCGCCCCGACGCGCTGAACGCCCTGAGCCCTCACATGATCACCGAACTACGCGCCGCGTACGCCGAAGTCGAGAACGACGACAAGGTGTGGCTGCTCATCGTCACCGGCAGCGGCCGGGCATTCTGCACCGGCGCCGACGTCAAGGAGATCCCCGGTGACGGCAAGGTGATCAACGAGAAGCCCTACCTGTCCACCTACGAGCAGTGGGAGGCACCCCAGGAAGGCACTCCCCCGTTCCGCACGATGGCGAAACCCGTGATCACCGCGGTCAACGGACTCTGCTGCGGCGCCGGACTCGACTGGGTGACCACCGGCGACATCGTGATCGCATCGGCGAACGCCACATTCTTCGACCCCCACGTCTCGATCGGGTTGGTCGCCGGCCGTGAAGTGGTGCGTCTGGCCCGCGTGCTCCCCCGCTCCGTCGCGCTGAGAATGGCGCTGATGGGCAAGCACGAGCGCATGCCGGCCCAGCGGGCGCGCGAACTGGGGATGATCAGCGAGGTCGTCGAACCCGACCGTCTGCTCGAACGCGCACACGAAATCGCCGACATCGTCAACTCCAACGCACCCCTCGCGGTCCGTGGAACCCGGCTCGCCATCCTCAAGGGACTCGACCTGCCCCTGCACGAAGCCGAGATGCTCGCCGAATCCTTCCGCGAACGAGTGACCCGAACCGAGGACGCACTCGAAGGCCCCCGCGCCTTCGTCGAGAAGCGCGCACCGGATTGGCAGTGCAGATGACCGGCTCGCCGGAAGGGCAGATGACCGGCTCGCCGGAAGGGCAGACGACCGGCTCGCCGGAAGGGCAGACGACCGGCTCGCCGGGAGGGCGGACGTCCGCCCTGCGGACCGATTGGGAGACGCTCCTGGTCGAGGTGGACGCGGCGACCCACGTCGCCACCGTCACCCTCAACCGCCCGGACCGCCTCAACGCGTTCGACCGGACCATGTGCGAGGAGATGGCCCGGATGTGGCAGGACGTCAAGCTCGACGATCGCGTCCACGCCGTGGTGCTGCGCGCAGCGGGCGACCGGGCATTCAGCGCGGGCCTCGACGTCAAGTCCAGCTACGGACAGCCCGACAACATCTGGAGCCACGGGGATCCGGGCGAACTGCTCAGCCCGAAATGGCAGAAGATGTGGAAACCGGTCGTGTGCGCCGTCCAGGGCATGTGCACCGCCGGCGCGTTCTACTTCGTCAACGAGGCCGACGTCGTCATCTGCGGGGCCGACGCGACGTTCTTCGACTCGCACGTCTCGGCCGGCCTCGTCTCCGCACTGGAACCGATCGGCCTGATGCGCCGCGTCGGACTGGGCGAGACACTGCGAATCGCGTTGATGGGCAACGACGAACGTGTCTGCGCCGACACCGCGCTCCGCATCGGACTCGTCTCGGAGGTCGTCCCCGCCGCCGACCTCTGGGCCCGCGCCCACGAGATCGCCGCGACGATCGCCGCCAAACCACCGGCCGCCACCCAGGGAACGGTCAAGGCCATCTGGGAGTCGCTGGACAAGCCCTACCGTGCGGCGCTCGACCACGGCCTGATCTACACCCGCCTGGGCAATCCGATCGGCACCGCGCAGCTCGCGCAGCAGCGAGCCCGCTCGGGGAACCACGGCCGGACCGCCCCGAGAATTCGATAGGAACGGCAGCGACCACGATGAATGCCCCCGCCACCACACCGGATCACGTCCTCTCGCGTCGCATCGCCGACGTCCTCCGGATCGAACTCGACTCCGCAGCGATCGAATACGACGGCGCCTGGTGCACCTGGCGGCAACTCTCCGACTGTGCCGAGCGCATCCGGGAGACCGTCGGCCGGATCGCTCCCGGCCGGGCACCGAGGGTCGGGATCCTGCTGCGCAACCGGCCCGTCCACGTCGCCGCACTGCTCGGAGTCCTGCTCGGCGGCGGCTGCGTCGTGGTGGTCAATCCGTCCCGCGGCGACGACCGGACCCGCGCCGACCTGCGCGCCCTGGCCCTGCCCGTCGTTCTCGGCGAAGCCGACGACCTGGCCACATTCGTCGCCCCCGATGTCACCACCGTGTCCGTCACCGACCTGAGCGAGGCCCCCGTCGTGCACCCTGCGACCGGCACGGTCCCGGCCCCTGCCACGCAGAGCGGTTCCGGCAGGGTCGATTCCCCCGAGAGTGATCCGAAGGTGGCCGTCCTGATGCTCACCAGCGGCACCACCGGGCCGCCGAAGCGGGTCGCCCTGACCTACGACATGCTCACCCGGAGCGTTCTCGGACCCGAACCGGGCCGCTGCCCGGAGAAGCTCAGCAGTGGCGTCGGGATCGTCAACGCACCCCTGGTCCACATCGGCGGCGTGTTCCGGGTGCTGCAGTGCATCGTGGCCGCACGACCGTTCGTGCTGCTCCCCCGTTTCGAGATCCGGGCCTGGGCGGACGCGGTGCGGCGGTACCGTCCACGCGCGGTGTCGCTGGTCCCCGCCGCAGTGCGCAGCATCCTGCACTCCGATCTCACCCGCGAGGATCTCGACGGCATCACCGTCGTCACCTCGGGCACCGCACCGCTGTCCGCCGACGACGCCGACGCGTTCACCGAGCGGTTCGGGATCCCCGTCCTCACCTCGTACGCCGCAACCGAGTTCGGGGGCGGCGTCGCCGGCTGGACCCTGCCCGACCACCGACGCCACTGGGCCACCAAGCGGGGCAGCGTGGGCCGCGCCCAGCCCGGATCCCGGCTGCGGGTCGTCGACGAGGGCGGCAACGAACTGCCGACCGGCGAGGTGGGACTGCTCGAGGTCAAGCCGGGTCAGCTCGGCGCCGACGCCGACTGGATCCACACCACCGACCTCGCCCGCCTCGACGGAGACGGATTCCTCTGGATCGTCGGGCGGGCGGATCAGGCCGTCATCCGCGGCGGATTCAAGGTGCTTCCCGAGGACGTCCGCGCCGCACTGGAATCCCACCCCGACGTTCTCGGCGCCGCCGTCATCGGCCGCCGTCACGACCGGCTCGGCGAGGTGCCGGTCGCGATGGTCGAACTGAGCGCCGGCGGGACCGCCGACGCGACGGCGCTGACCACGTATCTGTCGGCACGACTGGCCCGCTACGAGATCCCCACCGAGATCGCCGTGGTCCCGGCGCTGCCCCGAACCCCTTCCGGGAAGGCCGATCTGGCCGCCGTCCGTGCCCACTTCGACAGCCTTGCCGATCACGACCCCGGGGTGGGCGATGTCCGCTGACGAACAGCCGACGGCGACGCCTGCGACCGGGCCCCGTGACCGGGAGACCCCCGACGCGCGAGCAGCCCGTGCCCTGATCGCGCTCGGCGCGGGCAAGGGCACCCGCGTCGGCATTCACGGCGGAGCCCGGTTCGCCGAGTGGGCGCCGGCGGCGCTGCGGGTCGGTGCCGTCGTCGTTCCGCTGCCCGACCCCGCCGACGACGCCGGCGGCACCGAGACCCGCCGCCGCCTCTCCGACGCCGAGGTGGAGATCGTGCTCGGTCCGCCCGACGACGCTCCGGCACCGGGGACCGACCTGCCGCACCTGCGACACGTGATCGGCACCGGCGAGGTCGAGGGGTTCCTGCGGCGAGGGAACACGATCTCGATGGATCTGGTGGAGGCGGTGGAGGCCGACGTCGCGGACGACGACCTGGTCGCGGTCCTGTACGGACCCGACCGCCACGCCCCGGGCGCGCTGCACACCCGTGCGGGAGTGGCCGACGGGCGGTCCGCCGAGCACCTCGTCGAACGCCTGCGCAGGTTCTGCGCACACAAGGACGGCGGCCCGGGGCACGCCGAGACCGCGGGCGCGACGGCGGCGGGCACGGAAACCAGGATCGTCGACCCCGACACCGGGGACGACACCGCCCCGGGGTCGGTCGGCGAACTCTGCGTCCGCGGCACCGGGGTGATGCTGCGCCACGTCGGGCACAGCCGCGAACAGTGTTTCGACCCGGACGGCTGGTGGCACAGCCCGGACCTGGTGCAGAGGTCCGCCGGGGCCACGGTGGCCGACGTACCGACCGTGACGGGACGCCGCGATCGACCGCGCTGCCGCCACGGCCGCACCGCCGGGGTCACGGTGCCTGCGCTGCTCCGCAGCCACAGCGCCGCGCATCCGGACCGGCCGATGGTCATCGACACCCGGGACCGGCTGAGCTACCGCGAACTCGACGCGGCGACGCACACCGTCGCGGCGACCCTCGTCCAACACGGCATCGGCAAGGGCACCCGAGTGGGCGTGCTGATGCCGAACAGCACCCGCTGGCTCACGATCGTCCTGGCGCTGGCCCGGATCGGCGCGGTCGCGGTCCCGCTCAGTACGCTGCTCACTCCCCGCGAACTGCGCGCGCAACTGGCCACCGCCTCGGTGCGGTTCCTGGTGGCGGTCGAGGAGTTCCGCGGACGCCGGCACCTGGAGGGCCTCGCCGCCGAACTCGGCTCGGCGCTGCCGACCGGCAAGGAGCCGCTGCTGAACCCGGCGCTCCCCGCGCTGCGCGGGGTGTGGACACCGGAGTACCTCGCGCTGCACCGGCCGGCCCCCGAGGCGCTGGCCCTCGTCGATTCGCTGTCCGACCGGGTCACCGCCGCCGACGACCTGGTCGTCATCTTCACCTCCGGAAGCAGTGGGAGCCCCAAGGGCGTGATCCACTCCCACGGCAGCGCCCTCGCAGCGGTGATCGCCACCCTCGCGGACCGGTGCATCGGACCGGACACCCGCCTGTACCTGCCGATGCCGTTCTTCTGGGTCGGCGGATTCGGGGCGGGCATCCTGTCCGCGCTGGCCGCCGGGGCGACACTGGTCACCGAGGAGATCCCGAGCCCGGAATCGACCCTGAAACTTCTCGAACGCGAACGCGTCACCCTGTTCCGGGGCTGGCCGGACCAGGCGCAGGCGTTGGCCGCGGAGGGCGCGCACGCCGACCTGTCGTCACTGCGGCCGGGCAGCCTCGAGGCGCTGCTGCCTGCCGAGTTGCGGTCCGCGCCCGGTGCCCGGGCGAACCTGTTCGGGATGACGGAGTCCTTCGGCCCGTACAGCGGCCACGCGGCCGACACCGACATGCCCCGGACCGCGTGGGGCAGCTGTGGCCGGCCGTTCGACGGTGTCGAGCTGCGGATCGTCGACACTCGCACAGGCGAGACCGCGCCGGTGGGCACCGTCGGCGAGATCCGGCTGCGCGGCACCCATCTGCTCCGCGGAATCTGCCGGCGCCGCCGGGAGGACGTGTTCACCCCCGACGGGTTCTACCGCACCGGCGACCTCGGCCGGGTCGACGAGGACGGATTCCTCTTCTACCAGGGCCGTTCGGACGACATGTTCAAGGTGAGCGGCGCGACGGTGTACCCGAGCGAGGTGCAGGCCGCGCTGCGCACGCTGCCCGGCGTCCACGCCGCCTTCGTCACCAGCCTGCCCGGACCTGCCGGCGACCGGGTCGCCGCCGCGGTCGTCGGAGATCCGGAGCTGACGCCCGAGACGCTCCGGCGGGGTGCGCGTGCCCTCCTGTCCGCGTTCAAGGTCCCCTCGGTGTGGCGGATCGTCCACGACGATGCCGACATCCCCCGCGGCGCCACCGGGAAGGTCGACCCGTCCCGGCTGCGCGAGCTCCTCGCCGACACCGGCGACAACCCTCGTCCCCACACCGGATCTCCGCTCGCGGCGACGGTACCCGCAGGCACTGCAACGAAAGTCGAGGTGAACCCGTGAAGACGAAGGGCGCACTCATCCACGGCGCCAACCAGCCGTGGTCGATCGAGGAGATCGAGATCGGCGAACCCCGCCGCGGCGAGGTCCTGGTCCGCATGGAGGCAGCCGGGCTCTGTCACTCCGACCACCACCTGGTCACCGGGGACGTCGAGATGGCGGGCTTCCCGGTCCTCGGCGGTCACGAGGGCGCCGGCGTGGTCGTCGAGGTCGGCGACGGCGTGGACGACCTGACGGTCGGCGACCACGTCGTGATGTCGTTCATCCCGTCGTGCGGCAGGTGCCCGTCCTGCCAGTCCGGCAACCGGAACCTGTGCGACATGGGCGCGAACCTGCTCGCCGGGGCGTCGGTGTCCGACGGCTCCTTCCGGATCACCTCCGCGGGCCGGAACGTGTACCCGATGTCGCTGCTGGGCACCTTCGCCCCGTACGCGGTGGTTCACCAGACCTCGGTGGTCCGCATCGACCCGACGATCCCGTTCGAGGTCGCCTGCCTGGTCGGCTGCGGGGTCACCACCGGTTACGGCTCCGCCGTGCACACGGCCCGGGTCCGGCCCGGGGACGACGTCGCGGTCGTCGGGGTGGGCGGCGTGGGGACCGCGGCACTGCAGGGCGCGGTGATCTCCGGTGCCCGCAGGGTCTTCGCGGTGGACCCGGTGGAGTGGAAGCGCGAGCAGGCGGCGAAGTTCGGGGCCGACGAGGTGTTCGCGGATCTGGACGCCGCGCTGGCCGGGGTGACCGCGGCCACCGAGGGGCGCATGTGCCGGAAGGTGATCGTCACCGTCGGCCGGTGCGACGGACGCGATGTGGAGAGCTGGCTGCGGCTGACCGCGAAGAACGGCACCTGCGTGGTGGCCGGCATGGGCAGCGTCACCGCCACCGACGCTTCGCTCAACCTGTCCACCCTGACCCTGCAGCAGAAGAAGCTGCAGGGCAGCATCTTCGGCGGCGGCAACCCGCATCTCGACATCCCCGAGGTGCTCGCGCTGTACAAGCTCGGCGATCTTCGGATCGACGACATGGTCACCCGCGAGTATCGGCTCGACCAGATCAACGACGGCTACCGGGACATGCTCGAGGGCCGAAACATCCGCGGAGTCGTCCGGTTCACCGACGAGGATCGGTGACCGGCCGCCACGGTGGGCGCGCGGGTTCCCGGAATCCCGCCGCCCCGGAAGCCGAACACACTTCGCGCACAATCCGATACGAGACGAACGAGGGTGCCCGGCAGGCGGGCGGCCGCGGTTCGGAAGGGAAACGGCACGATGGGTGATCGACTCGCAGGCAAGGTTGCCTTCATCACCGGCGCCGCACGCGGCCAGGGTCGTGCCCACGCGGTCCGGATGTCCACCGAGGGCGCCGACATCATCGCCGTCGACGTGGCAGGCAAACTGCCCGACTGCGTGCCCTACGACTCGGCCACACCGGACGACCTCGCCGAGACGGTGCGGCTGGTCGAGGCCAACGGCGGGCGGGCGATCTCCGCGCCCGTCGACACCCGGGACCTGGACGGCCTGCGTGAGGCCGTGGACGCCGCGGTGTCCGAGCTCGGGCGGCTGGACGTGATCGTCGCGAACGCCGGGATCGCATCCCCGCAGCCGTGGGACGAGATCACCCCGGAGGCGTTCCGGGACGTGATGGAGGTCAACGTCACCGGCACCTGGAACACCGTGATGGCCGGCGCCCGTCACATCGTCGACGGCGCGCGCGGCGGCTCGATCATCCTGATCAGCTCTGCCGCCGGCGTGAAGATGCAGCCGTTCATGGTGCACTACACCGCCAGCAAGCACGCGGTCACCGGCCTGGCCCGCGGGTTCGCCGCCGAACTGGGCAAGCACTCCATCCGCGTCAACAGCGTCCACCCCGGTCCGGTGAACACCCCGATGGGCAGCGGGGACATGGTCACCGCGGTCGGGCACGCCACCGAGAGCAATCCGCAGCTCGCGCACATGCTCACCCCGTTCCTGCCGGTCTGGATCGCCGAACCGGAGGACATCGCCGACACCGTGCTCTGGCTGGCGTCCGACGAGTCGAAGAACGTGACCGCCGCCCAGATCTCGGTCGACCAGGGATCCACGCAGTATTGACGAGAGGTCCGCCGCATCATGGTCCAGCAGCACGCCGAGCCGGACGACGGCGCCCGGTTCGCCGCCGAACTCGCCGACCACCTGGCCGGATACGGGCATCGCCCGTTCATCGAGTTCGAGCACCGTTGGTATTCCGGCGACGAGGTCGCGGCCCGGATCGACAACCTCGCGGCGGCACTGGACCGCGCCGGGGTACCGCCGGACGCACCGATCGCATTGGTGGCACGCAACCGGCTTCCGCACGCGGCGGCGGCGCTCGGCCTGGTCGCCGCCCGCCGCCCGCTGGCGATGGTCTACTCGTACCAGTCCCCGGCGTCGATCGCCCGGGACATCGAGACCCTGCGGGCGGCCGCGGTCGTCGCCGACCGAACCGACTGGACCGAACCGGCACTCGAGGCGCGCCACCGCGCCGGAAGCGCAGCGCTGGCGCTGACGACGGACTCGCCCGACCCGCGAGTGCTGGCGCCGTACCGACCCGGGGATGCGCAGCACACCGACTCGGAAGCCGTTGCCGGCCTGCACATCCTGACCAGCGGTACCACCGGACCACCTCGGCGCATGCCGTTGCGGACCGCGGTCCTGCAGCACACCGTGCTCACCATGACCGGCGGACTCACGGCCTCACCGGACGATCCCCCGGAACTGGTGTTCTGGCCGTTCGGCAGCATCGGCATCTGCCAACTGCTCGCGGCGCCGTTCCAGGACAAGCGGATGGTCCTGCTGGAGAAGTTCACGGTCGACGAGTGGGTGCGCGCCGTCAAGACGTACCGGATCCGGCGAACCGGCGTGCAACCTGCGATCCTGCGGATGCTGCTCGACGCGGACGTCCCACGCGAGGACCTCGCGTCCCTCGAGTCGCTGCCCGGCGGCTCCGGCCCCCTCGACCCACAGCTGCGTCGCCAATTCGAGGACCGGTACGGCATTCCGCTGTTGTGGGCCTACGGGGCCACGGAGTTCGCGGGTTCGGTGTGCGCCTGGACCCCCGAGCTGCACCGGCAGTTCGGAAAGAGCAAGCCCGACAGCGTCGGTCGACCGTTGCCCGGCGTGCAGGTCCGGATCGTCGATCCCGAGACCGGCGCGCAGCTGGGCGTCGGCGCCCGCGGCGTGCTGGAGGGCCGGGTCGAGGTCATCGGACCGGAATGGATCCGCACCACCGACCTGGCGTCGATCGACGCCGACGGGTTCGTGACGCTGCACGGACGGGGCGACGGCGCGATCAATCGCGGCGGTTTCAAGGTGATCCCCGAACGCGTCCGCGCCGTGCTGCTCGGACACCCCGCGGTTCTGGACGCGTGCGTCGTCGGTGTTCCCGATCGCAGGCTCGGGCAGGTGCCGTTCGCCGCCGTCGAACTCCGCCGTGGGGCACCGGCACCCACCGAGGGTGATCTGCTCGGCCTGGTCCGCGACGCCCTGCCCAGCCACCACGTGCCGGTGGCGGTCGCGATCGTCGACGGCCTGCCACGCAATGCCGCGATGAAGGTGACCGTGCCGGAGGTCGCGGCCCTCTACTGCACCTGAGCCGGGACCGGGGTCATTCCTCCGGTTTCGCCACGTACTCGCGTGCACCAGTGCAAATATTGCCCGGGTGAATGATTCTCGGACCACGCTGCGCGCCCGTCACCGAGCACGGACCGCCCTGGAACTGCATGCGGCCGCGATGTCCCTGGCGCGCGAACACGGTCTGCCTGCCGCGACGATCGACGCGATCACCGATCGGGCGGGCGTGTCGCGGCGCACGTTCTTCAACTATTTCGCGTCGAAGGAGGACGCGATCCTGGGCACCTCGGCGCCGTCGGCACCCGAGGACGCGCTGTCGCGCTACTTCGACTCGGGCGACGGGGACCGGTTCACCCGCACCATGCGCCTGATCGTCGCGGTCGTGCAGTCCACGTTCGGCCCCACCTCGGCCACGGACGTGCCGGCCCTCGTCCGTGAGTTCCCGGTACTGCGCGAGCGCCTGTCCGAGCACGTCTCGGCCGCCGAGAAACTGGTCGGCGCCGCGCTCGACGAGCACGCCGCCGGTGGAGCGGGCGGGGCTGGAGGCCACCGGTCCGCGGAATCCACCCGGGCACTGGTGATGCTGGCGGGCACCGTGCTCCGGTTCGCCTACACCCGCGACCCGAGCGCGCTGAACTCCGCGCACTCCGATGCGCTCGAGTCCGCAATCTCCGTGTTCCGCAACGCAATCGAGGAGATCTCGTGACCACCGTGAAGACCGACGGACCGGACACCACGGACAGCACCACCGGATCGGGCAGCATCACGCTGCTCTTCGCCGGACTGATGGTGACGATGCTGCTGGCGTCACTGAACCAGACCGTCCTGTCCACCGCGCTTCCCACCATCGTGGGTGAGCTGAACGGCGTGGACCACATGACCTGGGTGATCACCGGCTACATCCTGGCGAGCACCATCATGATGCCCGTCTACGGCCGCATCAGCGACCTCCTGGGCCGAAAGCCGGTGCTGATCTTCGCCATCGGAACCTTCGTCGCCGGATCGGTGGTCGGCGCGCTCGCCGGTGACATCGAATGGCTCATCGCCGGCCGCGTCGTCCAGGGCATCGGCGGCGGCGGGTTGATGATCCTCTCGCAGGCCGCGATCGCGGACGTGGTGCCCGCCCGCAGCCGCGGCAAGTACATGGGCGTGATGGGCGCCGTCTTCGCCGTCTCCTCCGTCGCCGGGCCGCTGCTCGGCGGATGGCTGACCGAGGGGCCGGGCTGGCGATGGGCGTTCTGGATCAACGTGCCACTCGGCGCCCTCGCGGTGCTGGCGACCGTGCTGTTCCTGCGACTGCCGAAGGTCCACCGCGAGCACCGCCCGAGCATCGACTACCCCGGCATGGCCCTGGTCGCGGGCGCGACCACCGCGATCGTGCTGGTCTGCACCTGGGGCGGCAACCAGTACGAGTGGGGTTCGGCCACGATCATCGGCCTGATCGTCGCGGCGGTCGTGCTCGCGGTCGCATTCGTGTTCACCGAACTCCGGGTCGCGAACCCGGTGATCCCGATGTCGCTGTTCGCGGACCGGAACTTCGTCCTCACCGTCGTCGCCGCACTCATGTTCGGCATCGCCATGTTCGGTGTCATCGGCTACATGCCCACCTACATCCAGATGGTCTCCGGTGTCGACGCCGCCCAGGCCGGCCTGCTGATGATGCCCATGATGGGGTCGTTGCTGGTCGCCTCGACCGCCTCGGGCGCGCTGGTCACGCGGACCGGTCGGTACAAGATGTTCCCGATCGCCGGCGCCGCCGCCATGGGCGTCGGGCTCGCCCTGCTGTCCACCCTCCACATCGACAGCCCGCTGCCCCTGCTGTGCCTGTACCTGGGCGTCTTCGGCTTCGGTCTCGGTCTGAGCCTGCAGATCCTGACCCTGATCGTGCAGAACTCGTTCCCCGGCAGCATCGTCGGCACCGCGACCGCGTCGATCAACTACTTCCGCCAGGTCGGCGCCACCGTCGGCTCGGCGATCGTGGGGTCGATCTTCGGGGCCCGTCTCACCGACCTGCTCGGCGACCGGTTGCCGGGCCCGGGCGAGGCCGGCGCCGGGGACCTGAACTCGCTGACCCCGGCCACGGTCAACGCGCTGCCCGACACCGTGCGGGTCCCGGTGCTGGAGTCCTACAACGAGGCGCTGCTGCCGATCTACGGATACATGGTGCCGCTGGCCGTCGTCGCCCTGGTCGCACTTGTGTGCCTGGTCGAGAAGCCGTTGGCGACCACGGTCGACCGCGACGTCCCCGATTCGGACGCCACCGCGGCCGAAAGCTGACCGGTCACCGGGCGTGCCGTGAGTGGCCCACGTCAGTACACACGAGAAAGGCCCCGGCGAGATGTCTCGCCGGGGCCTTTCGTCTGTCGGGCTGACAGGATTTGAACCTGCGACCACCTGACCCCCAGTCAGGTGCGCTACCAAGCTGCGCCACAGCCCGTCCACGTCCTTGCGGGCGCTTGAGAAGATTACAACAGTGACACTCCCAACCGCGAATCGGCTGGTCAGCGCGTCACGATTACCGCCGGAGGCGGTGGGGCGTCACGATCTACGCCCGTGCGGTGGCGCGCCCTCGGTGACCGAGGGCGCGCCGCCCGCCCGCGTCTAGCGCTTCTTGCGGTCCCGCTTCTCCCGCACCCGCACGGAGATCCGCACCGGGCTGCCGTCGAAGCCGAACTCCTCACGCAGCCGGCGTTCGAGGAACCGGCGGTAGCCGGCCTCGAGGAATCCGGTGGTGAACAGCACGAACGTCGGCGGCCGGGTGCCCGCCTGCGTGGCGAACATGACCCGGGGCAGGCGTCCACCGCGCATCGGCGGCGGGGTCGCGGCGACGACCTCCTTGAGCCAGGTGTTGAGGCGACCCGTCGGTACCCGCTTGTCCCACGACTCCAGTGCCGTCTCCAGCGCGGGAACGAGCTTCTGGACGGCCCGGCCGGTGTGGGCGGAGATGTTGACGCGCTGCGCCCACGGCACCCGCACCAGTTCCCGGTCGATCTCCTTCTCCAGCATCAACCGGCGGTCCTCGTCGACGAGGTCCCACTTGTTGAACGCCAGGACCAGCGCGCGGCCGGTCTCGGCGACCATCGACAGCACCCGCAGGTCCTGCTCGGTGATCGGCAGCGACGCGTCGATCAGCAGGATCGCGACCTCGGCGGCCTCGATCGCCGACTTGGTGCGCAGCGAGGCGTAGAACTCGTGCCCGCTGGCGTGGCTGACCTTGCGGCGCAGCCCGGCGGTGTCGACGAAACGCCACACCTTCCCGCCGAGCTCGACGAGCGAGTCGACCGGGTCGACGGTGGTGCCCGCGACGTCGTGCACGACGGACCGTTCGTCGCCGGACAGCTTGTTGATCAGGCTCGACTTGCCGACGTTCGGCTTGCCGACCAGCGCGACCCGGCGCGGGCCCTGCCCGCCGGTGCCCTCGCGCGGCGTCTCCGGCAGCACGGCGAGCACCTCGTCGAGCAGGTCGCCGGTCCCGCGGCCGTGGATGGCGCTGACCGGGTACGGCTGCCCCAGCCCGAGCGACCACAGCGCGGCCGCCTCGGCCTCTGTACGTTCGTCGTCAACCTTGTTGGCCACCAACAGAACCGGCGTCTTGGATCGGCGCAGCACCCTGGCGACCGCCTCGTCGGTTGCGGTCGCGCCCACCACCGCGTCCACCACCAGGATGATGGCGTCCGCGGTCTGCATGGCCAGTTCGGCCTGCCGTGCGACGGACTGCTGCAGCCCCTTCGCGTCCGGTTCCCAACCACCGGTGTCCTGAACCATGAATCGGCGTCCGGCCCAGTTCGCGTCGTAGGAGACGCGGTCCCGGGTGACACCGGGGATGTCCTCCACGACGGCCTCACGGCGGCCGATGATCCGGTTCACCAGGGTGGACTTGCCGACGTTGGGTCGGCCGACGATCGCCAGCGTCGGGACGGCGACGTGTTCCTCGCCCTCCTCCTCGCCGATGAAGTCGGCCATCTCCCAGTCGGTTTCCTCGTTCCAGGTGCCGTCGCCGGAATACGCGTCCCCGCCGAATTCGAATGCGTCGCTCACTGCACCACTCCAGTCCTGTCGCGGACCACCAGCAGCAGCCGGCCGATCACGTCGTCGATTCCGATCTCGCTGGTGTCCACGATCACCGAGTCCTCGGCGGGCCGCAGCGGGGACACCGCGCGGGTCGAGTCCAGGTGGTCGCGACGCTGCACGTCCGCGAGCACGGCCTTGTAGTCGTCGCCGCGGCCCTCCGCGACGTTCTGCGCGTTGCGCCGCAACGCGCGGGCCTCCGCGGAGGCGGTGAGGTAGATCTTCACGTCCGCGTCCGGCAACACGACGGTGCCGATGTCACGGCCCTCCACCACGATCCGTGGGTGCTGCGCGATGAACGCGCGCTGCTTGTCGACGAGCAGGTCCCGCACCCGGGGCACCGCGGACACCGCGGACACGGCCCCGGTGACGGCGCCGCCGCGGATCTCGTCGGTGACGTCCTCGCCGGCGAGCAGCACCCGGTCCGATGCGGGGTCGGTGCCGATCGACAGGTCGAGCGCCTCGGTGGCGGCGGCAACGGCGTCCGGGTCGTCGACGTCGACGCCCGACCGCAGCACGTGCAGTGTCGCGATCCGGTACATCGCACCGGTGTCGAGGTACCGGGCGGCGAGGGCGTCGGCGAGCCGCCGGGACACGCTGGACTTGCCGGTACCGGACGGGCCGTCCATCGCCACCACCAGGGGCACGATCACGTCGTCGCTCACAGTCCGACCGCCTTGTACAGGCTGCCGACCTCGCCGCGGCCGAGCACCCGCAGGGTGCCGGGACGCCCGTCGCCGAGGGAGACGGCACCGATGTCGGTGCGGACCAGGCGCACCACCGGGTGCCCGACTGCGTCGAGGAGACGGCGCACGATGTGCTTGCGACCCTCGTGCAGCACGACCTTCACCAGCGACTGGCCGCCGTTGATGTCGAGGAGCGTGAACGAGTCGACCTTCGCGGGCCCGTCCTCGAGCTCGACGCCGGCCTTGAGCTTCTTGCCGAGGCTGCGGTCGACGACACCGTGGACGGTCGCGAGGTACGTCTTCGGCACCTCGAACGACGGGTGCATCAGCCGGTGCGCGAGGTCGCCGTCATTGGTCAGCAGGATCAGTCCCTCGGTGTCGGCGTCGAGCCGGCCGACGTGGAACAGTCGCTGCCCCGCGGACACCCGCTCGG
This sequence comes from Rhodococcus sp. NPDC004095, assembly GCF_053604015.1. Lineage (NCBI taxonomy): Bacteria > Bacillati > Actinomycetota > Actinomycetes > Mycobacteriales > Nocardiaceae > Rhodococcus > Rhodococcus sp. NPDC004095. The sequence goes on along the minus strand of NZ_JBSGGS010000022.1, from coordinate 17,004 downwards.
AGACGATGTCGCCGATGCACGGCCGCCCCAGGTCGTCGGACATCGTCGACTGCCAGCCGCGCGGCTTGTTCAGCGCGATGTGCACCAGGTCCTTCTTGACGACGACGCGGATGCCGTCGACCCGGACCACCGCGTTCTCGGGGTCGACACGCAGTCCCTGCTCGACGACGATGCGGCCGTCGACCTCGACGCGGCCCTGCTCGATGAGTTCCTCGGCGGCGCGGCGCGAGGCGACGCCGGCCTGCGCGAGCACCTTCTGCAGCCGCACGCCCTCACCGGCGGGCAACTGCGTCGGCGCCACGCTCTCGGTGTGCTGGTGCCGGGCGGGTTTGGCGTTGCTGATCTTCGGGGTGACCGGCACCTGCTGGCGCTGCGGCTTGGCCTGCTTCGGCTTGCCCCGCTTGTTGGTCGCGCCTGCCCCTGCGCCCCGGGTTGCGGCTGCGGCCTGGCCGCGGTGCGGCTTCTTCGGACCGCCAGCACTGGTACGCGGGGCGTCCTTCTTGCCTGTCGTCTTACGGGCCGGGTTTCCCCTGCCCCTGTCCGGTGTGCCATCTCGGCGAGCGGATCTGTTCACTTTTCTTCCTGTCACTTCTTCTCGTTCGAGTGAACGGATGCGTTCACTCGATCAGATCGAATGAATGTTGTCGTTCATCGATCAGTTGTGCTCGTCGTCGACGCCGGTGTCGACGACGGGTTCGGTGTCCGTCCGCGCAGCTCGCAGCTTCGCGAATCGCGGGTCGGACTCCATGTCCTCGCTGATGTCGTCGATCACGTCGACATCGGGCAGCAACGGTGCCAACGGCGGCAGATCCGCCAGCGAAGCCAGCCCGAGCCGTTCGAGGAACAGCTCGGTCGTCACGTAGGTTGTCGCGTTCGTCCCGGGGTCCGTCCCGGCCTCAGCGATCAGTCCCCGGGCGATCAGGGTGCGCATGACGCCGTCGACGTTCACTCCGCGCACCGCGCTCACCCGTGCACGGGTCAAAGGTTGACGGTACGCAACAACCGCCAAGGTTTCCAACGCTGCACGTGTGAGCTTCGACCTGACCCCGTCGAGGAGCAGTCGTTCGACATACGGCGCGTACTCGTTGCGGGTGTAGTACCGCCAGCCGTCCCCGGCGTGGCGGAGGTCGATCCCGCTGCGGCGCGCGGTCAGGGCGGCCGACATCCGGCGGAGCATCTGCGCCACCCGCTTCGGAGGTTCGCCGACCGCGGTCGCCAGCGCCTCACCCGGCACGGGAGTGTCGATCACCAGCAGCATCGCCTCCAGCGCGGACTCGAGCTCGTCGTCGTCGAGCCTGTCCTCGGCCCCTTCCTCGACGTCCAGCCGGTCCGCGCCCTGCGGCGCCCCCAAGCCCTCCGGTGGCACCGCGTCCTGCTGGGTCACCGTGTCGTGCGGTGACCCCGCGTCCTGCGATGCCTCGGCGCCCTCGAGCTCACTCATCCGTAATCCTCCGCACTCACCAACGCCCGACCGTCGGTCGATCCTTCCCCGGTCCAGCTGACCCGCAGCTCCCCGAGCGGCTCGGGCTGGTCGAACGCCACGGCCCGCTGCCGGTACAGCTCGAGCAGCGCCAGGAATCGTGCCACGATCTGCACGGTCACCTCGCAATCGGCGACGAGCTCACCGAAACCCGACCACTCCCCCGGCCCGCGTTCCCGAAGCAGGTCCAGGAGCAGCGCCGCCTGTTCCGGCACCGACACCGTCGACGCGTGCAGGTGGTCGAGACCGACGGTCGGAACCGGCCGCGGGACGAACGCGGCGGCGGCGATGTCCGCGAACGCGGCCGCATCGACGCCGAGCAGCACCTCGGGCAGCAGCCCGACGTAGCGGTCCTCCAACGCGACCGAACGGGGGTAGCGGCGCAGCGCGACCGATTCGAGCTCGGCGAACAGTTGCGCGACCTGCTTGTACGCCCGGTACTGCAGCAGGCGCGCGAAGAGCAGGTCCCGGGCCTCGAGCAGGGCCAGGTCCTCGGGATCCTCGACCTCGCCGGACGGCAGGAGCCGCGCGGCCTTGAGGTCCAGCAGGGTTGCCGCGACGACCAGGAACTCGGTGGTCTGGTCGAGGCCCATGTCGGCGCCGAGTTCCCGCGTGTAGGCGATGAAGTCGTCGGTGACCTGGTGCAGCGCGACCTCGGTGACGTCGAGGCGACGCTGGCTGATCAGCGTCAGAAGGAGGTCGAACGGTCCCTCGAAATTGCGCAGCCGAACCCGGAATCCGCCGCTCTCGGCACCGTCCTCGGGCTCGGTCGCGGCGGTGGTTTCCGCGTCCATCTACCGACCGGACCTCGCGATCACCTCGCGCGCGAGCGCCCGATACGCTTGCGCACCACCAGATTTCGGAGCCCAGGTGGTGATCGGCTCACCGGCAACGCTGGTCTCCGGGAAGCGTACGGTGCGGTTGACGACGGTGTCGTAGACGAGGTCCCCGAACACCTCCACCACGCGGGTCATCACCTCGCGGGCGTGCAGGGTGCGCGCGTCGAACATGGTCACCACGATGCCCGACATCTGCAGGCGTGGGTTGAGCCGGTCGCGGACCTTCTCGACGGTGTCGTTGAGCAGCGCCAGCCCGCGGAGGCTGAAGTACTCGCACTCCATCGGAATGATCACGCCCTCCGCGCAGGCGAGCGCGTTGACGGTGAGCAGACCGAGGGAGGGCTGACAGTCGATGAGGATGTAGTCGTAGCGGTCGAGCACCGGGTAGAGCGCGCGGCCGAGCGTCTGTTCCCGACCGACCTCGGTGACCAGCTGGATCTCGGCGGCGGAGAGGTCGATGTTGCTGGGAAGCAGGTCCAGTCCGTCGACGCGCGTGCGCATCAGCACGTCGTCGATCGAGACCTTCCGGTCGACGAGCAGGTTGTGCACGGTGAGGTCGAGATCGTGGTGTGCGACGCCGAGGCCCGCCGACAGCGCACCCTGCGGGTCGAGGTCGACGAGCAGGACCCGGCGTCCGTACTCCGCGAGGGAGGCACCGAGGTTGATGGTCGAGGTGGTCTTGCCGACGCCACCCTTCTGGTTGCACATCGCGATGACCTTGGCGGGGCCGTGGGAGGCGAGGGGCTGCGGTTCGGGAACCTCCCTCAGGGGTCGGCCCGTCGGGCCCAGTTCCGGCTCACCGCCGGCGCCCGCAACGCTGTCCACGCCGGGTGTGCCCGACAGGTCCGGTTCCCGCGGAACCGGACGCGTTTCGGCGATGTCGTCGTGCGCCGTCGCCGAGGGCGGCTGAGGTGTCATCACAGTCCGATGGCCCCCTTCCTCGCTCGTGCATGCTCGCCACAGACGCTACCGTCTGGCCGCCCGAACCCCTCACGGACACGCGCGCCCAGCCCGGTCACGTCCGGCGACTTCAGCGCAGCGACCCCGGCAACACCGGCCGGGAGCTGCGCAGTTCGTCGTTCCGGTAACCCCACTTGTGCGTGCCCACCGGTCGCAGATTCATCGTGTGCGCGATGCCCTGCCCGGCGAGCACCGATCCCGTCGTCGCCGGGCAGACGAGGGAATCGAACTCCCCGGACACGCCGGTCTCCATAGGCGGGTCGGCGAGCAGCTGCGCGCCGGCGACGGCGTTGCCCCCGTGCGCGCAGTCGATCGGTCGCGGCAGCTCCCGAGTGAGAAATGTCTCGTAGGCCGGCCTGCCCGTCACCGGATCCGCCGCCTGCCAGTCGGTGTGGGTGTGCGCGCCGCCGACCGACGGCACCACGTTGACGTTCTCGGCCGCGGCGACCGAGCGGGCGGCGGTACGGAATCGGGTTCGCATGGAGCTCCTCGGGTCCGGTTGCGAACATCCAACCACCCGAATGCCGACTCGGCCCGCCGACTCACCGCGGCCAGGCCGCTCGGCTGGGCGACCGGTCCCACTGACGGGTCGCAGTGTTCCTGTCCCCCGCCTCCGGCCCCGACGGCCGGAGGCGTCGACGTCGCGGCCCACCGGCCGCAATCGCGGTGGGCCCGCCCTCGAGCCGCTACCGTTCTCCCTCGTGGTGAGCGCGAACGGCGGGGAGAACCGCGGCCAGTGGTGGCAGCGACCGAACATCGATTCGACCGTCGGAGCGACCCGGCTCGAACGGTGGGAACGGCGAGCCGAGTGGCCCCTCGCGCTGGTCGCTCTCACGTTCCTGGTCGCCTATTCGGTGCAGGTACTCGCTCAGCCCCGCACGTGGACGGACGCGGCACTGGACGTCGTCGTCGTCCTCTCCTGGGCGGTGTTCGCCGTCGACTACGTAGTCCGACTGACCCTCGCGCCCGACCGCGGACGCTGGTTCGTACTCCATCTCGTCGATCTCGCAGTGGTGGCGCTTCCCCTGTTGCGTCCGCTGCGGATGCTGCGCCTGCTGGTGCTGGTTGCGGCGTTGCAGCGGGCGCTCGGCGGCGCCATCCGGGGACGCGTCGTCGTCTACACGGTCAGCAGCGCGGTCCTGTTCATCTATGTCGCCTCACTGGCCATGCTGGAATCCGAACGCGGACACCCTGACGCCGTGATCTCGTCGTTCGGCGAGGCGCTGTGGTGGTCGATCACCACCGTCACCACGGTGGGTTACGGCGACTACGCGCCCGTCACCACGAGTGGCCGGATCATCGCGGTGCTGCTGATGGTCGGCGGGATCAGCCTCATCGGTGTGGTGACGGTGACCGTCGCGTCGTGGATCGTGCAACGGGTCGCCGAGGAGGACGACGGCAACCGCGCCGCGACCGCACAGCAGATCACCTCGCTGCACGCCGAGATCGCCGAACTGCGCGACGCGGTGCGCGCCCTCACCGCCGGCGGGGGCGACCCGAGCGCCCTGCACGCGAACGGGGACCGCGAGAAGGCCCCGGTCCGCCCCTGAGGCGCGAGCGTCCCCAGGGGCGGATGGGGCCGGAGGATCACAGGGCGCGCGGATGCGCGCCGGCCCACACCTCGCGCAGGGAGCCGATGGTCACGAGGGTGTAGATCTGCGTGGTGGTCACGGACGCGTGCCCGAGCAATTCCTGCACGACCCGGACGTCGGCACCACCGTCGAGGAGGTGCGTGGCGAACGAGTGCCGCAGCGTGTGCGGGGAGACGCCGTCGGCGAGACCGACCCGGTCCGCCGCCGACCGCAGCACCTGCCAGGCGCTCTGCCGGGTCAACCGGCCTCCGCGGGAGTTCAGGAACACCGCGGGACCGCCCCGGGAGACGAGTGCGGGCCGCCCGCGCACCAGATACGCCTCGAGCGCGGCGAGGGCGGGGCGGCCGATCGGAACGATGCGGTCCTTGCCGCCTTTGCCACGGAGCAGCACGGCCCGGTCGACGGCATCGATGTCGTCGAGGTCCAGCCCGACGGCCTCCGAGATGCGGGCGCCGGTGGAGTACAGCACCTCGAGCAGCGCCCGGTCCCGCAGGGCACGAGGCTGGTCCCCGGCGTCCTCCCCACCGGTGGACTCGATCAGGGCGAGCACCTGGTCGACGGGTAGCGATTTCGGCAGTCGCCGGCTCGGGGACGGCGGTTTGACGGCGTGCGCGACGTCGGCGCGGGTGTATCCCTCGGCGGTGGCGAACTTGTGCAGCCCACGGACCGCGATCAGGGCCCGGGCCGCGGACGCGGGCGCAAGCGGGCGGACGCCGTTCCCGGAGTCGCCGCGGCGCAGCACCACGACGAAGTCGGTGATGTGCCGTTCGGCGACCCGGTCGAGGTCGTCGATGCCACGGGACGTGAGGTACTCGCTGTATCGCTCCAGGTCGCGGCGGTAGGACGACAGGGTGTTCTTGGCCACCCCACGTTCGACCGCGAGGTGGGCCAGGTACCCCCCGACCTGTTCGGCGAGCACGTCAGGCGCCGTGCCTGCGCCGGTCCAGTGCGGTGGGCCGGTCCACCCAGGCGGCGTCGGTGGGACGACCGACGACGTCCGCACCGTCGCGGGCACGGGCCGCGGCGAGCGCCAGGATGCCCGACAGTGCGGTCGCGTTGACGATCTCCCCCGACAGGGCGCGCTCGACCGTCTCGGCGACCGGGACCCGCACTATCTCGAGGTCGGCCTCCTCGTGTTCGGGGTCGGGCCGGTCCACTTCCGACAGGCCCGTCGCCAGGTACACGCGGATCGCCTCGTCGGTGAATCCGGGTGAGACGGCCACGTCGACAAGCACCGACCAGTGCGCGGCCGCCAGCCCGGTCTCCTCGACGAGTTCACGCCGGGCCGCGTCGACGGGGTCCTCCCCCGCGGCGTCGAGGAGACCGGCGGGCAGTTCCCAGAGCCGGCGCCCGAGGGGATGCCGATACTGGTTGATCATCACGAGCCGGTCCTGGTCGTCGACCGCGACCACCGCGACCGCGCCGTGGTGTTCGACCACTTCGCGGCTCGCGATGGTGCCGCCCGGCATCGCGACCTGGTCCACCCGCAACGCGACGATCGCACCCTCGTAGACGGTGCGGCTGGCGAGGGTGTCGAAGTCGTGTTCTCCCGGGCGGCTCATCGCCGGATCAGCCGGCGCTGGGGGCGTCGGCGGCGGCGGCGGTCTCGACCGTCTCGACGGCGTCCTCGGGGTGCACGTCGACCTCGAGCCGCTCGGCGGCCTTGTACTTCAGGGCCGCCCCGACGAACGCCGCGAACAGCGGGTGCGGGCGAGTGGGCCGGCTCTTGAGCTCCGGATGTGCCTGCGTCGCAACGAAGAACGGGTGCTTGTCGGCCGGCAGTTCGACGAACTCGACGAGGTGCCCGTCCGGGGAGGTGCCGCTGAACTTCAAGCCGGACTTCGCGATCCGGTCCCGGTACGAGTTGTTCACCTCGTAGCGGTGACGGTGCCGCTCGGACACGGTTTCGGAACCGTACGCGCGGGCGACGACCGAGCCCTTGTCCAGCACCGCCGGGTACGCGCCGAGGCGCATGGTGCCACCGAGGTCGGCTTCGCCGGCGACGATGTCCTCCTGGTCGGCCATCGTGGAGATGACGGGATGCTTGGTGTCGGGCTCGAACTCGGCGGAGTTGGCGTCGGTCAGCCCCACCGAGCGGGCGGCCTCGATCACCACGGCCTGCAGGCCGAGGCACAGCCCGAGCAGCGGGATGCCGCGGGTGCGGGCGTAGGTGATGGCGCCGAGCTTGCCCTCGATCCCGCGGATGCCGAAGCCGCCGGGGATCAGCACCGCGTCCACCTCGCCGAGCGCCTCCTGGGCGCCGGCCTCGGTCTCGCACACGTCCGACGGCACCCAGTCGATCTCGACCTTGGCGCGGTGCGCGAATCCACCGGCACGCAGTGCCTCGGTGACGGACAGGTAGGCGTCGGGCAGGTCGACGTACTTGCCGACGAGAGCGACGCGCACCGTCTCGCGCGGGTTGTGGACGCGCTCGAGCAGGTCGCCCCACACGGTCCAGTCCACGTCCCGGAACGGCAGGCCGAGCTGACGCACCACGTAGGCGTCGAGGCCCTCGCTGTGCAGCACCTTCGGGATGTCGTAGATGGACGGGGCGTCCGGGGTGGAGATGCAGGCGTCGACGTCGACGTCGCACATCAGCGCGATCTTCGCCTTCAGTGCCTGCGGCACGTCCCGGTCACAGCGCAGGATCAGTGCGTCCGGCTGGATGCCGATGTTGCGCAGCGCCGCCACCGAGTGCTGGGTGGGCTTGGTCTTGAGCTCACCGGACGGGCCGAGGTACGGCACCAGCGAGACGTGCAGGAAGAACACGTTGTCGCGGCCGACGTCGTGGCGCACCTGGCGGGCGGCCTCGAGGAACGGCTGCGACTCGATGTCGCCGACGGTGCCACCGATCTCGGTGATCACGACGTCCGGTTCCTGGCCCTGCGCGTCCGGGCCCGCCATCGCGAGGATGCGGGACTTGATCTCGTCGGTGATGTGCGGGATGACCTGGACGGTGTCGCCGAGGTACTCGCCGCGGCGCTCCTTGGCGATCACCGAGGAGTACACCTGCCCGGTGGTCACGTTCGCGAACGCGTTGAGGTCGCGGTCGAGGAACCGCTCGTAGTGGCCGACGTCGAGATCCGTCTCCGCCCCGTCCTCGGTGACGAAGACCTCACCGTGCTGGAACGGGTTCATGGTGCCCGGGTCGACGTTGAGATAGGGGTCGAGTTTCTGCATCGTCACCCGCAGTCCACGGGCGGTGAGCAGCTGCCCGAGGCTGGACGCCGTCAGGCCCTTGCCGAGCGAGGACGCGACGCCCCCGCTGACGAAGATGTGCTTGGTGGCGGTACGCGTGTGACTGCGTGACAGTGGCAAGAAGGGCTCCCGTGACGACTTGCAGGACTTGATCAATGGTAGAGCTGGGGCCTGCCGACCCACGGGTCTTCACGGTAACACCTGTGCGCCGGAACCTCCGCACCGCGCGCCGCTTCCCGCAATTTCACGATGGGTCGCCGTGTGACGCTCAGCCGATCGGGGCTCCGACCGTGACGGCCGTCGCATTCGGTCCGGTGCCGTAGCGGCCGGACCCGCCCCCGAGCTGTTCCTGGAGGGCGAGCACGGTGGTGATCCGGCCGGATTCCCGGTCCGCGTTGTCGACGGTGCTCACTCCCGCGGACAGTGCGGTGTCGGAGCGGACGACGGCGATCGGACCGTTGCCGTGGGCTGCGTCGGAGCGGCCGACGAGGACGGTGCCCGCGCCGCGGCCGTCCAGTGCGCCCGCGAACCGGGCGACGATCGATCCACGGTTTCCGCCGTCGCCCGCGTTGCCTGCGCCGGTGAGGACCACTGCGAGCTGCGCGGGCGCCACCGAGCCGTTGTCGTACGCGACGAAGCCGCCGGCCCGCAGCGCGTCGAGCGCCAGTGCCAGCTCCTCGGGCGTGCTCTGCGGCTGCGCGGACTGCGCGTTGAGCAGCAGCACCGATCCGAGCAGGTCGCCCGCGAGGCTCCCCTGGTCGACGGCCCCGGTTCGCAACTGGATCCCGGCGGGGATCACGTTGGTGACGGTGGTACGCAGCTGGTCGCCGTTGGCCGCGTCGACGAACGCCTCGGTCAGCGCGACCCGGCCGGTGACGGTGCCACCCGCGGCGCCGATCAGCCGGGTGACCCCGTCGAGGTCGCCGGGGTCGGCGTCGGGGGTGGTCACGACGACGACGGTGCGTTGCGCGAGCGTGTCGCGCACCACCCGGCCGGCGACCGCGGAGTCGAAACCGTCCGCCGCGGAGAGCTGTTCACCCAGTTGGTTGTTCGTCTCGTGCAGGTCGTTGATCTGGTTCTGCAGTTCGGACTTGTCGTCCCGCATCCCCGACAACAGGGAGTCGGAAAGGGTGCCCGATCCGAGCACCACACCGATGGCCAGGGCCAGGAAGATCGCCGCGATCGAGATCGCGTGTTGACGCGCAGAGATCACTTGAAGAGCCCCTGCACCCAGAGCGCGAAGCTGTTCCACGTCTGCACGGCCCAGTCGAGGGCCTCGCCACCGATGTTCGACACCACCAGTGCCACGATCACCGCCGTCAACGCGGCCAACACGAGCAGGGCGATCGCGGCGCCGGAGACCCGGCTGCGGTACAGGGTCGCGACGGCCTTGGCGTCGACCAGCTTCGGCCCGACCTTGAGGCGGGTCATGAACGCGGCCGGGTTGGCGTCCCGCCGGCCACGGTCGAAGAACTCGTCGAGCGAGACCGTGCTGCCGACGGTGACGATCAGCGACGCGCCGTGATGATCGGCGAGCAGCAACGCCAGGTCGGCGGGAGCGCAGGCAGCGGGGAACGTCATCGCTCCGATACCGAGGTCCTGGATGCGCTCCAGGCCGGGCGCGTGCCCGTCCGGGTCGGCGGGCAGAACCACCTCGGCACCCGACTTGAGGGTGTCCGCGGTGACCTCCTCCGGGTCGCCGACGATCAGGTCGGGCCGGTAACCGGCGGCGGTCAGGGCGTCCGCGCCCGCGCCGACACCGACGAGAATCGGCGAGTACTCCTTGATGAACGGCTTGAGGTTCTTCAGGTCCTGTGCGTGGTCCGGGCCGTCCGCGACGACCACAACGTGCCGATCCCGCAGATCGACGTCGACGTCGGGCACCCCGACCCCGTCGATCAGCAGGGGACTCTCGGTGCGGATGAACTCGATGGTGTTGCCGGAGAACGCCTCGAGGTGGTCGACGAGGCCGGTCTTCGCCTCGATCATCAGGTCGGAGATCTCCGCCTCCGACTGCTCGACCCCAGTCACCAGGCGGCGTTCACCGGTGTAGACGCCGCCGTCGTGCAGACGGACCTTGGCCCCGTCCTTGACCTTCTTGAACGCCTCTTCGCCAACGGAGTCGACGAGGACGATCCCGTTGGCGACGAGCACCTCGGGGCCGAGGTTGGGGTACCTGCCGGAGATCGACGGGGAGACGTTGACGACGGCGGTGACGCCGGCCTCCACCAGCGTGTCGGCGGTGATCCTGTCCAGGTCGAGTTCGTCGAGGACGACGATGTCGCCGGGGCCGACGCGGCGAAGCAGCTTCGCCGTGTTGCGATCAACCCTGGCGATGCCGGTGACTCCCGGCAGCGATTCGGTGTTTCGTGACAACAGAGCGGGCATCTTCATGCCCACGATGATGACGCCGACACGTCCCGCCGTTCGGGAGGCGCGCCGAGTCTCTTACCTCACTTTTCACTCGTACACCACCAGCGACACGGCTGCAGGCGCCGCGAACCTGTCACATGTTGCGCGTGACGGCCTCAGGAGTTCCGCTCGGCACCCGCCGTCGCGAGCAGTTCCTCGGCATGCGCGCGACCGGTCTCGGTGTCCCCTAGACCTGCGAGCATCCGTGCGAGCTCCCCCACCCGTTCGTCGTCGGTGAGGGTGCGCACTCCGGAGTCGGCACTGCGCTTTCCGTCCACCTTGTCGACCACCAGGTGGGTGTCCGCGAACGCCGCGACCTGCGGCAGGTGCGTGACGACGATGACCTGGTGGGTGCGTGCCAAGCGGGCCAGCCGCCGGCCGATCTCGACCGCCGCGCGGCCGCCAACACCCGCGTCGACCTCGTCGAAGACCATCGTTGCGCCGGACTGCGCACCGGCGAGCACGACCTCGAGCGCCAGCATCACCCGGGACAGTTCACCTCCCGAGGCACTCTTGCCGAGTGGCAGCGGCGCCGATCCGCTGTGTGCGGCGAGCCGGAACTCCACCTCGTCGACACCGGCCGATCCGGCGTGCAGCAGGCGTCCGCCGACCTCGAGCGGGGCCGAGTCCTCCGCGGTCGCAGGTACCGGGTGCACGGCGATGTCGAGTTTCGCCTTCCCCATCGCGAGCCCGGCGAGTTCTGTGGAGACGGCCTTGCCCAGCTTGACGGCGGCCTTCGCCCGGGCCTTGCTCAGCGCGTCCGCGGCGACGGCGAGCGCCCCGGCGGCCTCGTCGACGCGGGCCGCCAACGCGGCGAGGGCGTCGGCGGACACGTCGATCCGGCCGCGCCGCTCGCGCGCCTGCGCCGCCCATTCCAGAACACCGTCCACGTCGGCGGCGTACTTGCGGGTCAACGTCTTCAGCTCGGCCTGCCGGCTCAGCAGGGTGTCCAGCGCACCCGGGTCCGAGGGCAGGTCCTCGAGGTAGCCCGTCAGGTCCGAGGAGACGTCGGTGAGGATCGTGATCGCCTCGGCCAGCCGCGGCGCCAGGACGGTCAGCGCCTGGTCCTCGGACGACTCGACCCGGGACCGGGCGTCGCCGAGCAGGTCCAGGGCACCGGCAGCATCGGACGCCATGTCCGCGCCGAGGTCGGCAGCGCCGACGAGCGCGGCCTGCGCCGCGGCGGCCGCGGACCGCAACGAGTCCAGGTCACCGAGCCGGCGAACCTCCGCGACGATCGCGGCGTCCTCACCCGGTTGGGGGTCGACGGCGTCGATCTCGTTGAGCGCGAACTCGAGCCGGTCCACCTCCTGCGCGAGTTCGCGACTGCTCCGGGTGCGTTCGTCGAGTTCGGTGCGTGCCTCCAGCCAGCGCGCCCGCAGGTCCCGATATTTGTCGAGCAGGGAACCGATTGTGGCGCCGCCGAATTCGTCGAGAGCCTGGCGCTGCTGGTCGGGTCGCTGCAGCCGCAGCTGGTCGTTCTGACCGTGGACGGTCAGCAGCGGGGTGGTCAATTCGGCGAGCGCCCCGGCGGGAACGCTGCGGCCCCCGAGATGGGCGCGGGAGCGCCCGTCCGCACCAACGGTCCGAACCGCGATGACGGTGCCGTCCTCGTCGCGTTCGGCTCCGGTGGACTCGAGCAGACGATCGACCTCGGCCGCCGCCTGGGCTCCGACGTTCGTCGTGGCGAAGCGGCCCTCGACCACCGCCCGCTGCGCGCCGACCCGGACCCGACCGGCATCGGCGCGGGCGCCGCTGAGCAGGTGCAGGCTCGTCACGACCATCGTCTTGCCCGCGCCGGTCTCACCGGTGAGCACGGTCAGGCCCTCATGGAACTGGGCTCCGGCCTTCGAGATCGCGCCGAGGGAGTCGATGCGGATTTCAGTGAGCACGCCTGCTGTCCCCTTCCCCACGGCCGCCGCGGCCCCGCCATCCCCGCACCGGCAGATCGAACTTCCGCACCATCCGGTCCGCGAACGGCGCCGAGTCGAGGCGGATCCACTTGACCGGGTCTGCGCCCCGCACCACCTCGACACGTCCGCCCGCCGGCAACGACAGGGTGCGGCTGCCGTCGCAGAACACCAGCCCGTCGTGGCCTCCGGAGAACGTCTCGACCGCGATCAGCGACTCCGGGCTGGTGACCATCGGCCGGGCGAAGAGCGCATGGGCGTTGCTCGGAATCACCAGCAGCGCTTCGAGTTCCGGCCACACGATCGGGCCACCGGCGGAGAACGCATACGCCGTCGATCCGGTCGGTGTCGACACCAGCACGCCGTCGCAGCCGAACGACGACACCGGCCGCCCGTCGACCTCGAGTACCACCTCGAGCACCCCGAGCCGGGAGACGTTCTCGATGCTCGCCTCGTTCAGCGCCCACCCACGGTCGACGATCACGTCGTCCACCCGGACGGCGATGTCGATGGTCATCCGGCGCTCGACGCGGTACTCCTGCCGCACCAGGTGTCCGAGCGCCTCCTCCAGATGCTCAGCCTCCGTCTCGGCGAGGAACCCGATCCGGCCCAGATTGATGCCGAGCACCGGAATGTCGGCCGCCCGGGCCAGGTCGGCGCCGCGCAGGAACGTGCCGTCGCCGCCGAGCACGAGAACCAGTTCGCACCCCTCCGCCGCGGCGGGGCCCGGCGGGACGACGGTCAGGCGCACGCCGTCGAGGTCCGCGCGGGCGGGCTCGACCGCGAGCGGCGGAGTGGTGTGGTCGGCCTCGGAGGCAAGCACCCGCAACCCGATCCCGGCCTCGGCGAAGACCCGCGCGATCCGTCGGGTGGTGTCGGCGATCTCGGTGTGGCCCGTGTGCGCCACGACGAGGATCTCGCGCCCGGCGGCGGTGCCGCCCGCACGCCCGCCGGCGGTGCCGCCCGTACCTTCGGCGCCCGTCACTGGGGACCCTCCTCGACGGCCTTCCGGACGAGGGCCTCGACGTCCTCGGCACCCGGTCCGGCCTGCTTGCGCAGCCACAGGAAGAACTCGACGTTGCCGGACGGTCCGGGTAGCGGGCTGGCGACCACTCCGAGGGTGCGCAGTCCCAGTTCGTCCGCCGCACGCGACACCTCGAGCACGGCCTCCGCGCGAAGGGCGGGGTCTCGGACCACGCCACCGGATCCGACCCGCTCCTTGCCTACCTCGAACTGAGGTTTGACCATCGGCACCAGGTCGGCGCCGTCCGCCGCGCAGGCGACGAACGCCGCCAGCACCAACTTCAGCGAGATGAACGACAGGTCCGCGACCACGACCTCGACCTGGCCGCCGATCTGTTCGGGTTCGAGGGAACGCACGTTGGTCCGGTCCACGACGGTCACGCGATCGTCGGACTGCAACCGCCATACCAGCTGGCCGTATCCCACGTCGACGGCCACGACCCGGGCCGCGCCCCTACTGAGCAGGACATCGGTGAATCCGCCGGTGGAGGCGCCGGCGTCGAGACAGCGTTTACCGGACACCGACAGTCCCTGCGGTTCGAACGCCTCGAGTGCGCCGAGCAGTTTGTGCGCGCCGCGCGACGCCCAGGAGACCTCGTCGGTCTCCTCGGTGACCAGCAGCGGTGTCCCGGCCTCGACACCGGTGGCCGGTTTGACGGCGACCGACCCGTTGATCAGGACCCTTCCGTCCGCGATCAGTTGAGCCGCATGTTCCCTGGAGCGAGCCAGACCCCGCCGAACCAGTTCGGCGTCGACTCGTGCACGCCTGGCCACCTCAGATCTTGTCCACTGTCGCCAGCGCCTGCACGAGTACGTCGTGCGCACGCTCGAGAATGTGTGCCTGCCGGGGTATCGCCTGATGACCGTCCGGCATGTCGCTCGCGGTCAGGCCCGCGAGGAGCGAGTCGACCTCGGCGTGAATCTGTGCGGGGTCGACGGTCGGTGGTGGACCCGGTAGGTGCTGGCCGGGCTTGGGTGTCGGCGTACTCATCGCCGACAACGCTAGTCGATCGACGCGACAATGCGCGCCTCGCGCCCGCAAGCGATTCTCACCCCAGGTACGGGTGAGATGCACTCACAGGTGCGGAGCGCCCCGTACCTCGGTCACCTCGGGAGCCGCCCAGGCCGCGGCCAACGCGGCACGCAGGACGGTCGCCTCCTCGACAGACGCCGACGGATCCGTCCGAACGGTGAGTGTTGCGCCGTCCAACGACACCGACACGTGCGGGTGCGGAGCGATCGCAAGGGACTCGGGGGCCTCGTCGAGCGACGCCAGCGAGTACGCAAGGTAGGTCGGGCGCTGCGACGGCGGCGCCGTCACCAGGTCGAGGGGCGTGCTGACACCGGTCAGCACGAGCAGGGAATCGAGCCCGGCGGCGTTGGCGCCGGCGATGTCGGTGTCGATCCGGTCCCCCACCACGAGTGGACGGCCGGCCGCGCTGCGGCGAACGGCATCGTCCATCAGCGGACGCGCCGGCTTGCCCGCGACATCGGGTTCGCACCCGGTCGCGGTACGCACCGCCGCAACCATCGAACCGTTCCCGAGGCAGAGCCCACGCTCGGTGGGCAGGGTGGTGTCGACGTTCGTCGCCACCCAGTACGCGCCGGCGCGGACGGCCAGTGTCGCCTCCGCGAGCATCCGCCACCCGGTGTCGGGCGAGTGGCCCTGCACGACCGCGACCGGCGCATCGTCGAAACTGCGCACCGGATGCAGGCCGACGACGCGGACCTCGTCGGCGAGGGCCTCGGTGCCCACCACGAGCACCGGCGAACCGGGGGGTACTCGGTCCGCGAGCAGACGCGCGGCCGACTGTGAACTCGTGACGACCTCGGATTCCGTTGCAGGGAAACCGAGTTCGTTGAGATGCCCGGCGACCTGGGCGGGACTACGGCTGGCGTTGTTGGTGACGTAGAACAGCCGCGGCCCGCCGTCGACGACCAGAGCCTCCCGTGCACCGGGGATCGCGTGCGGGCCGGCATACACCGTGCCGTCCAGGTCCAGGAGCAGCACGTCGTGCCGCTCCCGCAACGTCATTTCACTCACTGGTCGCCGGACAGTTCGGCAGCACGCTCCTCGGCATCGGTGTCGCCGTCGAGGTCGGCGGCAGCCGAGTTCAGGAACCACTTCAGGCCGTCCTCGCGGCGTCCGGCCGCAACCAGTGCGTCTGCGTAGGCGTAGAAGAGCCGCGCCGCGGTCGGACCGGACTTCGACGCATCCAGTTCCGGGGTCTGCAGCGTGACCACAGCCTGGTCGAACTGGCCGAGGTCCATCCTCGCGCCGGCGACGACGATCCGAAGCTCGGTGGCCTCGTCACCCTTCAGCGCGCGGGCCTCCTCGCTGCGGCCGAGCTCGATGGCCCGCTCGGGGCGGCCGAGGCCGCGTTCGCAGTCGGCCATCACGGCGAGCAGACCCGGACCACCGGCCATACGTCGGGCAGCCCGCAGTTCGGACAGGGCTTCCGCCCATTCGCCGGCGTGGTAGGCGACGATGCCCGCGGTTTCGCGGACGACCGCGACACGGCCGGCGCGTTGCCGGGCGGCGCGGGCATGCGCGAGCGCCAGCTGCGGATCGTCCTCGAGCAGCTTGCTCGCCATCACCAGGTGCCGGGCGACCGTGTTCGCATTCGACTTGTCGAGGCTGAGCAGGTCACGCCGGACCGCGGGATCGAGCTCGCCGGCCTGGATGTCTTCGGGCAGGTCCGGCTCGTCGGGACGCGGTGCACGCCGTTCAGGAGATGCGCCGCCGTCGCGAGGCCGCGGCGCGAAACCGCCCTCGCCGCCGCGTCGCTGCGGGCCTCCACTGCGGCGGTCCCCACCTCGGCGCTCACCGCCACCGCGACGATCCTCGCCGCCACTGCGATCGCCTCGGTACTCGCCGCCACGATGGCCGGAGCCGGGATCGCTGCGTCCTTCGCCGCGGTATCCGCCGCCGCGATGTTCACCGGAACGCCGATCGTCGCCGGCACGCCGATCGTCCCGCCCGCGGTATCCACCGCCGGAACGCTCACCACCAGATCGCCGATCGTCGCCGCCGCGGTATCCACCGCCACGGTGCTCACCGGAACGCTCACCACCGGAACGCCGATCGTCGCCGCCGCGGTATCCACCGCCACGGTGCTCACCGGAACGCTCACCACGGCGATCGTCGCTGCGCCGTTCACCACGCTGTTCTCCGCCGCTGCGGAAACCCCCGCCCTCTCGGCGGTCACCGCCACCACGATGTTCGCCACCGCGGCGATCGTCACCACGGTGACCACCACGGGGTCCGTCACCGCCACGACCTGCACTGCTCTGACCGTCTCGCCGTTGCCCGTCCTGCCGATGGCCGCCGCGAGCGTTCCCGCCCTGCGAGGCGCCACCGTGACGCCGATCCGGATCACCGTTTCCATACGGACGGCGATCTTCGTTGTTGTCCACCACAACATCTCCTTCGAAGACAACACTGGCATGACCATGAAAACACGAAAGGGGACCCAGTAGAATGGGTCCCCTTTCGGATGTTATGTACGGCGGTGTCCTACTCTCCCACACCCTGTCGAGTGCAGTACCATCGGCGCTGGAGGGCTTAGCTTCCGGGTTCGGAATGGGAC
>NZ_JBSGGS010000021.1:0-78889 GCF_053604015.1 Rhodococcus sp. NPDC004095 | reverse complement strand
CCCGCGCTCGCCGACGACCGTGTCGTAGCCGTCGGACAGCGCCTCGATGAACTCGTCGGCCTGCGCCATCGTGGCCGCGGCGCGGATCTCCTCGATTCAGTACCGCTCGGTGTCCCACGTGGTGACCGCCCAGATGATCACCACGTCGATCGCGATGATCAGGATCGACCACAGCGGGTAGTACGGCAGCCACAGGAAGTTCGCGATGATCGACAGGGCCGCCAGGAAGATCGCGGTGATCCGGGCCCAGGTCGCGCCGGTCATCAGGAAGAAGCCGGTCAGCGCGATCAGGATGCCGATCACGAGGTGGATCCAGCCCCACGTCGTGACGTCGAACTTGTAGGTGTACTCCGGGCCGAACACGAGGACCTCGTCCTTCGCGAGCGCCGAGATGCCCTGGAAGATCTGCAGGATGCCGACGGTCAGCAGCAGGATGGCCGCCGCGATGGACGTCCCCGCGGCAAATCCCTGCTTGACACCGCTGTCGCTGTGGTTTGCCACCGAGTGGTCGGTCATGGCCGTTCCTCTCCGAGATGTGTCGTGAGTGTCCTCTTGAAGTTTCGGCAATGTCCGACCGCAAAACCTCATCCGTCGCGGGTGAGGTTCGGACGGCGGCGGCCGGGAAGCCTCGGGGGAGATTCGGGTGCTTCGGAAGGGGACCGAGATGACGGGTTGGCCGGAGACGGGCGGTGCCGCGGGCGCGCCCGAGCGGGGACTTTCCGCCGCGAAGTTCTGGCCGGGGGCCGTTGCGGCGGCGATGGTGACGGCGTTGAGCGCGCTGGTCGTCACGCTGATCGCGCGGGCCTTCGGCGTGGTTCCCATCTCCCCGCCGTGGCTCCCGGACCTGTCGCTCCCGGTCCGATTCGCGGTTCTCGGGTTCCTCGCCGCGCTGCTGGCGGCGGTCCTGCTGTACCTGCTCGAGTCGAGCACGCCCGGCGGTGTGTCGTTCTTCGGCTGGATCGTGGGGTTGCTGCTCGTTGCGGCGGTGATCCTGCCGTTCGTCTATGACGCCGTCACGGCGGACCGGGTGGCCACGGCGATCGTGCACCTGTCGATCGGCCTGCCGATTCTCGGCCTGCTGCCCGGGGTGGCCCGGCGGGCGACGGTGTGGAAATGAGGCACTCGGTCGAGGTCCCTCTGCGTGAGCAGGTCCAGGAGCCGTGGCCGCGCGGCCTGATCGTGCTGCTGGGGACGGCCGGCGCGGTGGTCGCGATCGCCGGGATCCGCGGGTTCTCCGGCATCGTCGGCCCGGTGTTCCTGGCCCTGATGCTGGTGGTCGCTGTGCAGCCGCTCGGGGACTGGCTGCAGCGGAAGGGTGCACCGAAGTGGGTGGCCGTGGTCGGGACGCTCACCACCGTCTACGTCGTGTTGCTCGGACTTGTCGCGGCGCTCGCGATCTCGGTGGCCCAGCTCGCGACGCTGCTGCCGCAGTACGCCGACAAGGCCGACAAGCTGGTCGCCGACGTGGAGTCCTGGTTCGGGCGGTTGAACATCGGGGCCGAACAGCTGGACAAGGTGCTCTCGAGCATCGACTTCGGCAAGGTCGTCGGGCTGCTCGACGACGTGCTTGTCGGGCTGCTCGGCGTGTTCTCGAACCTCTTCTTCATCCTCGCCCTGCTGATCTTCATGGCGATGGACGCAAGCTCGTTCGGCGCCCGGATGCGCGCGGTCGCGTTCGCCCGACCCGACATCGCCTACGCGTTCTCCGCCTTTGCATCCGGCACCCGCAGCTACCTGATCGTGTCGACCGTGTTCGGGTTGATCGTCGCGGTGATCGACTCACTTGCACTGTGGGCGCTGGGCATTCCGCTGCCGCTCCTGTGGGGCCTGCTCTCGTTCATCACCAACTACATCCCGAACATCGGCTTCGTCATCGGATTGGTCCCGCCCGCACTGATCGCGCTGCTGCAGGGCGGACCGATGTTGATGCTGTGGGTGATCGTCGTCTACAGCGTCATCAACGTCGTCATCCAATCGGTGATCCAGCCGAAGTTCGTCGGCGACGCGGTGGGGTTGTCGGTCACGGTGACGTTCCTGGCGCTGGTGTTCTGGGGCTGGGTGCTTGGCCCGCTCGGTGCGCTGCTCGCGATTCCCGCGACACTGCTGACCAAGGCGTTGCTGCTCGACATCGATCCGTCGACGCGGTGGGCGAACGCACTGATCTCCGGGGCCGCGCCATCAGCGGAGGAGTTGCTGACCGCCGAGGAGGAGGCGGCGGAGGCGACACGGGAACTGCAGGCCGCGGCCGCGGAGGAGGTCGCCGACGCCGTCGACGATGCGGCCGAGGGCGAGCCGAACGAAGTGGGGCGCAGCGGGGCCGACGACCGCGGGGTCGAAGACACCGAGGTTCGGCGCACCGGGGTCGAAGACACCGACGTTCGGCGCATCGGGGGCGAAGACACCGACGTTCGGCGCAGCCTGTAGGTGGCAGACTCTTCCGGCATGGGCTACCCGGACGACGCGCTCGCCGCCGACGAGGAACTGTTGCTGCACCGCCATCCGCACTGGAAGATGCTGGTGCTGCCGGCGATCACGTTCGTCGTCGGGACCGCTGTCGCCGGGTTCGTCGGCGGGCTGGTGCAGGACCGGCTCGACGGCACCGCGCGGACGGTGGTGTTGCTGATCGTTCTGCTCGCGTGGGTGGCCGTCGTGGCCTGGCGGTGCGTCGCACCGTTGATCACCTGGAAGTCCACGCATTTCATCGTCACCGACCGGCGGGTGCTGATCCGGCAGGGAGTGTTCACCCACAGCGGTATCGACATCCCGATGGGCAGGATCAGCAACGTGCAGTTCCGGCACGGCCTGATCGACCGGATGATGCGCACCGGAACCCTGGTGATCGCGTCGTCGGCGGACGATCCGCTCGAATTCGACGACATTCCCGACGTGCAACGCGTCCACTCGCTGCTCTACCACCAGGTGTTCGACGCGATGCAGTTGCACCAGGACGACCGCCCACAGCAGGGCGGTGCGCATCAGGGCGGCGGCGCGACGGACTTCGGTGGGCGTGCACCGGACGCGGGGAGCGGCGACGAGCGTCCGCCGCGCCGGGGCTGGCGTCGCTGATCTGCCGTTCGGCATCTCACCCGGCGGGGCGGCTCCGTAGGGTGGTCCCGTGACTGCCGTACTTCTTGCCGAGGACGATGAGGCCATCGCCGCGCCACTGTCGCGTGCACTGGGCCGTGAAGGCTACGACGTGACCGTCGAGGAGGCCGGGCCGGCCACCCTCGACCTGGCCCTGAGTGGCTCGTTCGACCTACTGATCCTCGATCTCGGGCTGCCGGGGATGGACGGCCTCGAGGTGTGCCGGCAGCTGCGCGCCAACGGGTCGGAGCTCGCGGTGCTGATGCTCACCGCCCGCACCGACGAGGTGGACTTCGTCGTCGGTCTCGACGCGGGCGCCGACGACTACGTCGGCAAACCGTTCCGGCTGGCCGAACTGATGGCCCGGGTGCGGGCACTGCTGCGCCGACGCGGCGGCCCCGAGGACTCGACCCTCGAGGTCGGTGACATCCGGCTCGAGCCCGCGGCCCGGCGGGTGCTCGTCGGGGGCAGCGAGATCTCGCTCGCCAACAAGGAGTACGAGCTGCTCAAGGTGCTCATGGACCACGCCGGTGAGGTCGTCTCCCGCGACGTCATCCTGCAGGAGGTGTGGGGTGACGCCGACCTACGCGGTTCCAAGACCCTGGACATGCACATGTCCTGGCTGCGCCGAAAGATCGGCGACGAGGGGCCGATCGGGGAGCGGCGCATCGCCACCGTGCGCGGTGTCGGATTCCGCCTGAACAACTGAGCGGGAGGGCAGCGTCGTGCGCCGCCGCATCCAACTGTCCATCATCGCGGTGGTCCTGGTCACCGGACTGCTGCTCGGTTTGCCGCTCACCTACACCGCGTGGCTGTGGGTGGAGGACTTCACCCGCAGTGACCTGCAGGCGCGGCTCGATCGGATGTCCGCCGAGATCATCGCGCAGGAGGGGCAGACCGGACTGATCGAGGGCACCCTCGATGTGAGCTCGCTGCGGGTGGCCGTTCCCGACGGGGGCCGCCTGACGGTGATCTACCCGACCCCGGAGAACCCGGAAACCCGCGTCGATATCGGAGCGGACACGGTGGACGCGCCGCTCGTCGAGGCGATCTCGATGGGACGCTCCGGATCGTTGCGCCTGGAGACGCCGTCCGCGTCGATGCGGATCCTGCAGCAGCAGGCCGTCGGGGCGGTCGGGTTGGTCGTGCTGGCCTCCCTCGCGGCGGGTACCGCGGTCGCGACGGTCACCGCCCGGCGCCTCGCGGACCCGCTGCAGGACGTCGCCGACCGCGCGGCGCGCCTGGCCAAAGGTGACTTCCGTACCGATGTCCGCCGCTACGGGATCCCCGAGCTGGACCGGGTTTCCGATGTCCTGGACTCGGTCACGATCGAGATCGCGGGCCGGCTGCAACGCGAGCGTGCCCTCGTCGGCGACGTGTCCCACCAGCTGCGGAGCCGGCTGACGGCGGTGCGCCTGCGGCTCGACGAACTGTCGGTGCACCCGGACCCGGACGTCGTCGACGAGGCGAACGCGGCGATGGCGCAGGTGGACCGGCTGACCACGGCGATCGACGAGCTGGTCAGGTCGGCGCGCAGTGACGGGCAGGACCGGCAGGCGCTGGAGGTGATTTCGGAGCTCGCCGCCGTCGTCGCCGAGTGGCAGCCCCAGTACGAGCAGGCCGGGCGGTCGCTGGTGCTGCGCGGTGACCGGCAGGTGCGGACGGCCGCGACCCCGTCCCGGTTGCGGGAGTCGGTCGCGGTCCTCGTCGACAACGCGCTGATGCACGGCGCGGGCACGTGCACGGTGGTGGTGCGGCTCGTCCCTGGAGTGGGGCCGCGACGGGAGGCGATGGTGTGCGTGGAGGTCGGGGACGAGGGGGAGGGCGTCAGCGATCAGCTGGCCCCGCACATCTTCGACCGCGGGTTCTCCGCGGGCGGATCCACCGGTGTCGGGTTGGCGCTCGCGCGAGCGCTCGTCGAGGCCGACGGCGGGCGACTGGACCTGCAGCGGCGCCGGCCGGCGCTGTTCGCGCTGTTCCTGCCGACGGAGCGGAAACCGGACGCCGGGGCCTCGTCGGAACCGCGGTGAGCGCCGGCGGTCGCGTCAGGGGGTGGTGGGTTCCGACTGGGCGAGTTCGTCCGGTGTCGGGTCGTAGTCGTCCGCGCCGCCGCGGGCGTTCTCCTCGGGGAAGGCGAATCGGCGCAGCGCCCAGAACCGGAACGCCATCTGCAGCAGGTTGCCGATGATGTAGTTGAGCACGAAGTCGATGATCACGACCGTGGTCACACTGGTCCGGTCGGCGCGGATGTCGAACACGTTGTTCGCGATCCACAGCGGCGCCGCGGCGATGCCGACACCGATCAGGCTGATGACGAAGAACAGGATCGCCTCGTGGTGGCGTTCGCGCCCGCCGCGGTTCTTGAAGGACCACTCGCGGTTGAGAACGTAGCTGAGGACGGTGGCCATCACGCCGGAGATGATCTTGGCGACGACCGGCTTCTGCTCCAGAACCGTGAGGCTCAGGGTGTAGAAGATGGCCAGGTCGAAGACCATGGTGGTGCCGCCGACGATCGCGAACTTGATCAGTTCACGATGACGCACCACGACGTCCCGTAACGGTGTGGGCACGCGGCTGAGCGCCTGATCGACAAAAGACACAGCAGGTCATTCTACGAACCCGCTCCGGCGAGTCCCGACCGGACACTCCGAACACAGGTCGTTCTCAGGTTCGCGGTGACCGGCGACACCTGCGGGGCGACCACCGTGCCGGTCGTGACACCATGGACACCCGTGAGCGTTGATTCCGGATCCCAGGCCCGCCCCTCGACCCCCCGCGGCTCGAACGCCGCGATGCCGGTGGTCGCGATGATCGGTGGGGGCCAGCTGGCCCGGATGACGCACCAGGCGGCGATCGAGCTCGGTCAGTGCCTGCGGGTGCTCTCCGGCGGACCGGACGAGCCGGCCGCGCAGGTCAGCGCCGACGTGGTGCTCGGCAGCCACACCGATCTGGACGCCCTGCGCACCGTCGCCGTCGGGTCGTCGGCGCTGACGTTCGACCACGAGCACGTCCCCACCGACCACCTCGACGTGCTGGTGTCGGAGGGTGTGAACGTGCAGCCGCCGCCGCAGGCGCTGATCTACGCGCAGGACAAGCTCGCGATGCGCCGCACCCTCGCCGAGCTCGGTGCACCGGTCCCGGCGTTCGCCGAGGTCACCTGGGCTGGTGACGTGGAGAAGTTCGCGAACGAGCACGGCTGGGACATCGTGCTAAAGGCGGTCCGCGGCGGCTACGACGGCCGTGGCGTGTGGATGCCGTCCGACGCCGAGGAGGCGGAGGCGATCGTCGCCGAACAACTCGACAAGGGCGTCACCCTGATGGTCGAGCAGAAGGTCCCGATGCGCCGGGAGTTGTCGGCGATGGTGGCCCGTTCGCCGTTCGGGCAGGGCGCGACGTGGCCGGTTGTCGAGACCGTGCAGCGGCAGGGCCAGTGTGCGGTGGTGATCGCACCGGCGCCGGATTTGTCCGACGAGGTGGCCGAGCAGGCCGAGCAGATGGCGTTGCGGATCTCGGCGGCGCTCGGCGCGACCGGCGCGATGGCCGTCGAACTGTTCGAGACCGTCGACGGCCGGCTGATCGTCAACGAGCTCGCGATGCGGCCGCACAACTCCGGGCACTGGACCCAGGACGGCGCCCGGACCTCGCAGTTCGAGCAGCACCTGCGCGCCGTTCTGGACTACCCGCTCGGTGATCCGGCGCCGATCGCGCCGGTCACGGTGATGGCGAACGTGCTCGGTGCCCCCGAGGCACCCGAGATGAGCATGGACGAGCGGCTGCACCACCTGTTCGCGCGGATGCCCGACGCGAAGGTGCACCTGTACGGCAAGGGTGAGCGCAAGGACCGCAAGATCGGGCACGTGAACGTGGTCGGTGCCGCATCCGGCTCGCTCGACGACCCGGAGTACGTGGCCGCGGTCCGTGAGCGCGCGGAGCGGGCGGCGCACTGGCTCTCGCACGCGGTGTGGACCGACGGCTGGGATCCGCACGCCGCGCACTGAGCGGGCGCGGGCTGGGAATGGTCGGTGCCCTTCCCGCCCTCACGACACGAACCTTCACGACACGAACTTCACGACTGGGAGACGCGATGACGGAGCAGCAGGGACCGCTGGTCGGCCTGATCATGGGCAGCGACTCGGACTGGCCGACGATGGAAGCCGCTGCCGAGGCATTGGCGGAATTCGGGATTCGGTTCGAGGTCGGTGTGGTGTCCGCGCACCGCACCCCGCAGCGGATGCTCGACTACGCGAAGGACGCGGCGGGCCGCGGCATCCGGGTGATCATCGCCGGCGCCGGCGGCGCCGCGCACCTGCCGGGCATGGTCGCGTCCGCGACGCCGCTGCCGGTGATCGGTGTTCCGGTTCCGCTGAAGTACCTCGACGGCATGGACTCGCTGTTGTCGATCGTGCAGATGCCGGCCGGTGTGCCGGTGGCGACCGTCTCGATCGGTGGCGCCCGCAATGCCGGACTGCTCGCGGCGCGGATCATCGGCACCGCCGACCCCGCGGTCCGGGAGGCGATGGAGCGGTTCCAGTCCGGCCTGGAGTCGATGGTGCTGGAGAAGGACGCGGCGCTGCGCGCGAAGCTGTTGGGCTAGCCGGTCGGATTCGGCCGGGTCGATACGGCTTGGTCGATTCGGTCACGCGCCACCGGTGGCCGGGGTTAGATTCGCAGGGACGGTTTTTCGTATCACCCTGTAACGGAACCAGCCCTGTCGTGTAACGAGCCCTGGAGTGTCGCCATGCCCGCACCGCTCGACGAGTACCCCATCCACCAGACGCCGCTGCCGATGTCGCGGGTCGTCTCCAGCGACAAGAACTTCTACGACCGCTCCTACTTCAACGCGCTCGATGTGGGAAGTGACCTGTTCCTGGTGACCGGGTTCGGGGTGTACCCGAACCTCGGCGTCACCGATGCGTTCGCCACCGTCCGCAAGGGCGACCGGCAGGTCGCGGTGCGATTCTCCGACGCGCTCGAACACCGTTCGCTCGACCTGAAGGTCGGCGGGTACCGCATCGAGGTGATCGAGCCGCTGCGGAAGTTGCGGGTGGTGTGCGAGGGCGACGACGCCGGTGGGCTCGGCTTCGACCTGACGTGGGAGGGAACGTGCCCTGCCGTCCAGGAGCAGCCGCACCTGCTGACGAACGGACTGCGGCCGCAACTGGAATCGAGCCGGTTCGCGCAGACCGGGGCGTGGTCGGGGGTGCTGTCGGTCGACGGCGAGGACGTCGCGGTCACCCCGGACCGGTGGATGGGCACCCGCGACCGGTCGTGGGGTATCCGTCCGGTCGGCGACCCGGATCCGGCGGGCCGGCTGGTGGAGAACCCGTCGGAGGGGTTCTGGTGGCTGTACGTGCCACTGCGCTTCGAGGGCTTCTCGGTGATCGTCATCGTGCAGGAGAGTCCCGACGGGTTCCGCACGCTGAACGACGCCACCCGGATCTGGGATGACGGCCGGGTCGAGCAGCTCGGCTGGCCGCGGGTCGACTTCAAGTACGCGTCCGGAACCCGGCGGGCGCTGGCCGCGACGCTGAACATGACGGCCGCGGACGGCAGCCCGGTGACGATCGAGGTCACCCCGCGCACCGGGATCGCGCTGCACGTCGGCGCCGGCTACGGCGGCGACCCGGAGTGGTCGCACGGTCAGTGGCGGGGCCGGAACTGGTCGGAGCGGGCCGTCTACGACCTCACCGATCCGGCGATCGCGGGCCGAATCCCGTTCGGCGTCAGTGATTTCTCCGCCTCCGCCACCTGCAACGGCGTGCCCGGCGCGGGTCTGTTCGAGCACGCAAGCATGGGGCGTCACGACCCGACCGGCTTCGCCGACTGGTCCTCCGTCGCACCGTAGGCGCCTGTGCGCCTTTTCGGTGGCTCCAGCCACCGAAAAGGCGCACAGGCGCGAAGCGCCTCTACGCTGAGGCCATGCCCGACGATTCAGACAGCTTTCGGCTTCAGGTGGTGTCGGAGGCGCTACGGCTGTTCTCCGAGCAGGGGTACGAGGCCACCAGCGTCGACGAGATCGCCGACGCCGCGGGCATTTCGCGCCGGACGTTCTTCCGGCAGTTCCGGTCCAAGGAGGACGTGGTCTTCGCCGACCACGAGATCCTGCTCGCACAGGCGTCCCGGTTCCTCGCCGAGGACCACGCCGACCCCTGGGATGCGGTGTGCGATGCGGCCGTGATCGTCTTCGAGCGCTTCTCGCACTGGGACGACGTCGCCGCCCGCCGGTACGCGGTGGTGCACGAGGTGCCCGCACTGCGGGACCGCGAGATCGTCACCGGCTACCGCTACGAGCGGCTCTTCGTCGAGTACCTCCGTCGTGCGCTGCCCGACGCCGACGACCTCGCCCGCGTGCAGTTCGCGGCATCGGTGACCGCGACGCACAACTACCTGCTGCGCCGGATGGTGCGCGACGGCGCCGAGACCACCTCCCCGGAGTTGCGGGCAGCGCTCGCCGAGATCCGCCGGCGTGTGGACCCGGCGGACACCGAATCCGATCGGGACGAGGACGTCGTGGTCGCGGTGTTCCCGCGCGGGACCGCGCCCCAGCGCGTGGCGGACCTGCTCCAGCGCAGGCTGGACGGTCATCGGTCGTAAAGGGTGGCACTCGGTGCCGCGCCCTGGCACGTAGTACCCCGAGCTCGTCGGAGGGTGTGCGGTATGATGGCCCGTGAATGGCACTGAGTGCCGCGCTGATCGTCTGACCCACATGCGGTGACGCGACTTCCCACCAAGGAGCGACTGATGGCTGGAAACCCGGACTTCGACCTGTTCAAGCTCGCTGACGAGCACGACGAGCTGCGGGCCGCGATCCGCGCGCTGGCCGAGAAGGAGATCGCGCCGTACGCCAAGGAGGTCGACGAGAAGGCCCGGTTCCCGAAGGAGGCGCTCGATGCCCTCATCGCGTCCGGCTTCAACGCCGTCCACGTCCCCGAGGCATACGACGGCCAGGGCGCCGACTCCGTCGCCGCGTGCATCGTCATCGAAGAGGTCGCGCGTGTCTGCGGTTCCTCCTCGCTGATCCCCGCCGTCAACAAGCTCGGCACCATGGGCCTGATCCTCAAGGGCTCCGAGGAGCTGAAGAAGAAGGTGCTCCCCGAGATCGCCGGCGGTGCGATGGCGTCCTACGCGCTCTCCGAGCGTGAGGCCGGCTCCGACGCCGCCGCGATGCGTACCCGCGCCAAGGCCGACGGCGACGACTGGATCCTCAACGGCTCCAAGTGCTGGATCACCAACGGCGGCCAGTCCACCTGGTACACCGTCATGGCCGTCACCGACGCCGACAAGGGCGCCAACGGCATCTCCGCGTTCATGGTCCACAAGGACGACGAGGGCTTCGTCGTCGGCCCGCTCGAGCACAAGCTCGGCATCAAGGGCTCGCCGACCGCCGAGCTGTACTTCGAGAACTGCCGCATCCCGGGCGACCGGATCATCGGCGAGCCAGGCACCGGCTTCAAGACCGCCCTCGAGACCCTCGACCACACCCGCCCGACCATCGGCGCGCAGGCGATCGGTCTGGCCCAGGGTGCGTTCGACGCCGCACTCGCGTACACCAAGGACCGCAAGCAGTTCGGCACCTCGATCGCGTCGTTCCAGAACACCCAGTTCATGCTCGCCGACATGGCGATGAAGATCGAGTCGGCCCGCCTCATGGTCTACACCGCGGCCGCTCGTGCCGAGCGCGGCGAGAAGAACCTCGGCTTCATCTCCGCCGCCGCCAAGTGCCTGGCCTCCGACGTCGCGATGGAGGTCACCACCAACGCGGTGCAGCTGTTCGGTGGCGCCGGCTACACCACCGACTTCCCGGTCGAGCGGATGATGCGCGACGCCAAGATCACCCAGATCTACGAGGGCACCAACCAGATTCAGCGCGTCGTCATGTCGCGCGCCCTGCTCAAGTGAGCTGACGCACAACACCCCCAGCGTTCCCGAATGGCCCATTCGTTCAATCGAACTGAACGGATGGGCCATTCGGGCACTGTCGTCTCCGGGGAGGATGCCGGGAACGGTGGCTACGCTGGTGCCCATGCCCCGATTCCCGCTGAGCGAGCGGTGGTACCGCTGGAGTGCCGAGCACGTCGTCGGCATCGACCGCACGGTCGCGGTGCTGCTGACGTTGCTCTGCGGCACCCTGGTGGCGTTCACCGGCGAGGGCGTCGACCTCGTCGCGGTCCTGATCACGCTGGGCATGACGGTGCCCCTGGCCTGGCGGCGTACCCACGTGGCCGCGGCCGGGATGACGGTGGCGGCCTTCGCGGTCGCGCATGTGATCCTGGTGCCGAACATGATGCTGCCGTCGGTGATCGCGGTCCCGATCGCGCTGTACGCGCTCGCCGCCTACGGTCCCCGGTGGGCGAGCAGCACCGGACTGGCCGTCGCGCTCCTCGGCGCACTGGCGGCCGGGTTGCGCTACTTCCGCGGCGAGTCCATGAACTGGCAGGGAACGACGTTCACCACGGCGTTCCTGATCGTGATCGTCGTCGCGGTGTGGGCGTTCGGCGATCTGCGGCGGGTACGCAACCAGGAACTCGAGGGCCTGACCGAGCGGGCGCGGTTGCTCGAACTCGAGCGGGCGCAGGAGGCGGAACTGGCGGCGATGGGCGAACGCACCCGCATCGCCCGCGAAATGCACGACATCGTGGCACATTCGCTGACCGTCGTGATCGCCCAGGCCGACGGCGGACGCTACGGTGCGCCCTCGGATCCCGCGGCCGCGGTCGCCGCACTCGAGACGATCGCCGAAACCGGCAGGCAGGCGCTGACGGACATGCGCGCGCTGCTGTCGGTGCTGCGTGAGGACGCCCCGCGGGAGACGCGCTCGACGCCGCAGGTGTCGGACATCGAGGAGTTGGTGGGTGACGTGCGGCGCGGCGGACTGCGGGTCGACCTGCAGGTCGAGGGGGAGCCGCGCGAGCTGTCCACCGGCGCCGGACTGACCGCGTACCGGATCGTGCAGGAGTCGTTGACCAACGTGCTCAAACACGCGGGACCGGCCGCGCAGGTCGTGGTCACGGTGCGGTGGGCCGACCACGGGCTCGAGTTGAGCATCGTCGACGACGGTCGCGGGGCCGCCGGAGCGCTCGTCCCCTCGACGGGTGGCGGGCAGGGAGTGCTGGGGATGCGGGAACGAGCGGAACTGCACGGCGGCGACTTCGACGCCGGTCCGATCCCCGGCGGCGGGTACCGGGTTCGAACCGAATTGCCGTACACGAGAAGGGTGTGAGAACACGATGTCGGATGACGGGAACCCGATCCGGGTGGCCCTGGTCGACGACCAGCAACTGGTCCGGGCGGGCTTCCGGATGGTTATCGACTCCCAGCCGGACATGACCGTGGTGGTCGAGGCATCGGACGGCGCGCAGGCGTTGCGTGAGCTGGCCGACGTCCGGGCCGACGTGGTGCTGATGGACGTGCAGATGCCGAACCTGGACGGCATCGAGGCGACCCGGCGCATGACGGCCGGCGAGCCGGCCCCGAAGGTGGTGGTATTGACCACCTTCGACAACGACGAGTACGTGATCGGTGCGATCTCGGCCGGGGCCAGCGGATTTCTCCTCAAGGACGCCCAGCCGGAGGAACTGCTCGCCGCACTGCGGACGGTGCACCGCGGTGACGCGGTGATCGCGGCCCGCTCGACTCGCCGGCTGCTGCAGCACGTGGGGCCGATCCTGTCCGGTCCGCCGCAGCGTCTTCCGGACGATCTGACCCCGCGGGAGGTGGAGGTGCTCGAGGCGATGGCGTACGGGTTGTCCAACGCCGAGATCGCGGCGCGATTCCACGTCTCGGAGGCGACCGTGAAAACGCATGTGGGACGGGTACTTTCGAAGACGGATTCGCGCGACCGGGTGCAGGCGGTGGTATTCGCGTACCGGATCGGCCTGGTCCGGCCCGAGGACCTGCTCCGCGGGTAGTGCCCGCGCGTTCCGCCGATCTCGGCCCCGTCCCGCGGGATGGCGTCAGCGGTGTCCCCCTCCGGTATGACACACCACCGGCGGTGGGTATGACGCGGCACCATCGAAGATCCCCCCGCACGGCGACGACCCGGACGTGTCCGCGCACCTAGCGTGGAAAGCATGACCACACTGGACATTTCGGCGGCACGCGCGGTCGCGTTGACCAAACTGCACGGGGAAGGGGAGGCCGCGGTCCGCGCGCTGGACGCGGTGGACGTCGAGTTCCGCCGCGGCGCCTTCACCGCGATCATGGGCCCGTCCGGGTCCGGCAAGTCGACTCTGATGCACTGCCTCGCCGGCCTGGACGAGCCGTCCAGCGGCCGGGTGTATCTCGGGGAGACCGACCTGACCGGACTCGACGACCGGGGCCTGACCGAACTGCGCCGCGACCGGATAGGGTTCGTGTTCCAGGCGTTCAACCTGCTGCCGGTGCTCACCGCGGAGGAGAACATGCTGCTGCCCATGCGCCTGGCCGGCGTCGAGCCCGACCGGATGTGGATGCATCAGATCGTCACCCGGCTCGGATTGAGCGATCGGCTGGCGCATCGGCCGCACGAGTTGTCCGGTGGCTAGCAACAACGGGTCGCGGTCGCCCGGGCGCTGCTGCCCCGACCCGACGTCGTGTTCGCGGACGAACCCACCGGCAACCTGGACTCGCACGCGGGCGCCGAGGTGCTCGCGCTGCTGCGCGCCAGCGTCCGGGAGGTCGGGCAGACCGTGGTGATGGTGACCCACGACCCGGTCGCCGCGTCCTACGCCGACCGGGTCGTGCTGCTCGCCGACGGCCACGTTGCCGGTGAAATCGACTCTCCGACGCCGGATTCGGTGATCGAGACGATGCGAGGCCTGGGGGCGCGCGCATGCTGAGCCTGACGTTGGCGCAGGTCCGCGCCCACGGCGGCCGCTACCTGGCCTCCGGTGCCGCCATCCTGATCGCGGTGGCCTTCGTGGTCGCGACGCTGGTACTCGGTTCGACGACCTCCGCGAGCGTGACCAACTCGCTCGCCGGTCAGTACCGGACGACCACGGTGGTGGTCGACGACCTCGCGGGCGCCGGGCGGGCGCGAGCCGCGGCCGAGCAGGTCGCGACCCTCCCCGGAGTGCGGGCGGTCACCGTCGACGCGCAGGCGCCGGTGAAGGTCGCCGCCGCCGGTCGCGGCAAGCTGTTCGGCACGATCACCTCGCTCGCGGAGGCGCCGGACCTGCGCTGGCAGCGGCTCGCCCAGGGCCGCTACCCGACCGGGCCCGGGGAGATCGCGGTCGGATCCGGCGCGGGACTCGCGATCGGGGACAGCGTGGCGGTGACCGTGCGCGGCGCGCGCGCCGACGAGCGGACGGAAGCGGTCACCGGCACGGCGACGGTGGTCGGCGAAATCGACCTGTCCGGCAGCGCGCAGCGTCTCGGTGGTGCGGCGGTGTACACGACGAACCAGCAGCTCGAGGCTTGGGCGGGGGACGGTGGGCCGGATGGTGCGGTGGCGCACGAGATCCGGGTGGCCGGCGACGGCGATCCGGCCGCGCTGAGGGACGCGGTCGCCGCGGCACTCGGGCCGGACGTCACCGTGCACACCGGATCCGAGCGGGCCGAGCTGGCGTCGAAGGCGTACCTCGGCGACACCGACGCCATCCGCAACGTGCTGCTGGCCTTCGCCGCCGTCGCGGTGGTCGTCGCGGGACTGGTCATCGCGAACACGTTCGCGGTGCTGCTGGCCGCGCGAACGCGCGAACTGGCGCTGCTGCGGTGCGTCGGCGCCACCGCGCGTCAGATCCGGCGCAGCACCGGGATCGAGGCCCTCGCCGTCGGGGTCGCGGCGTCGACGGCCGGGGTGCTCGCCGGAATCGGGCTGGCGTGGGCTGTGACCCGGGCGGCCGCGGCGTTCGATGCACCGGTGCCGCTGGACACACTGGCCGTCACCCCGGCCGCCGTCCTGGCCGGTCTCGCGGTCGGAATCATCGTCACCTACCTGGCCGCGGTGGCACCGGCCCGCGCCGCCACTCGCGTCTCCCCACTGGCCGCGCTCGCGCCCGTCGAGGCGACCGCCGAATCGGCGGCGACCTCGAGGACACGGCTGGTCGCCGGGGTGGCCGGACTCCTCGCCGGAATCACGGTGCTCGGACTCGGGGTGTACGCCGAGCAGGTGGCGGTCGCCTGCGCTGGCGGCATCGGGACTGCGCTCGGTGTGGTCGTCCTCGGCCGGAGCATCGTGCCGCCGCTGGTGGCCGCGGTGGGCAGGGTGCCTGCGCGGCTGGTCGGACCCCTGGGGGAGTTGGCGGTTGGCAATGCGCTGCGGAACCCGCGTCGGACCACCGCGACCGCGACGGCACTGCTGGTCGGGGTGACGGTCACCGCGACGATGGTCGTCGGGATCGCCACGGTCGGAGCGGCGGCGCCGCGGGCGCTGGACGAGCAGTTCCCGGTCGACGTCACGATCGACGCCGACACCGGTCTGCCGCCGGGCCTCGAGGGGCGGATCGAGGGGATCGAGTCGGTGACCTCGACAGCACCCCTGCTTGGGGCCGACGTGGTCGCCGGTGACGGCACCCGGCTCGCCGTCCTCGGTGTCGACCGGGTGCAGACGGCCGCGACCCTGCGGATCCCGTTGACGTTGCCCGCGGCCGGGGAGATCTCGCTGTCGCCGGAACAGGCGGAGGCGGTCGGCGCCGCGCCCGGCGGCCGGCTGGACGTCGAGCGCGCGGGTATCCGCCGGTCCCTGACGGTGGTGGCGGGCCGGGAGGGACAGCCGGCGCTGGTCGAGCGGGCCGACGCCCTTGCCCTGGCGGCGGTTCCACAGTCGCTGTGGATCCGGTTGGTGGACGGATTGCCCGACCGCGACCTCGTGGCCGCGCAGAGCGAGATCACCGACGTGGCAGAGGAGTTCGCCCCCACCGCCGAGGTGGGAGGGGCGGTGTCGATGCGTGCGGCGATCGACTCGATCCTCGACGTCCTGCTGCTGGTGGTGGTCGGACTGCTGTCGGTGGCGGTGCTGATCGCGCTGATCGGTGTCGGCAACACGATGGCGCTGTCGGTGATCGAGCGCCGGCGCGAGTCGGGTCTGCTGCGGGCACTCGGCGTGACCCGGTCCGGTCTTCGATGCCTGCTCATCTGTGAGGCCGTGCTGGTCGCGGTTGTCGCGTCGGCGCTGGGGGTGGTGCTCGGGTCGGTCCTCGGCGCCGCCGGGACGGCCTCGGTGTTCGGCATCGACAGTCTGGCCCCGGGTTCGATGCCGTGGCTGCAGTTGGCGCTGATCGTGCTGGTCGGCGGCGTGGCCGGGGTGATCGCCGCGGTGGTGCCTGCCCGAACCGCGGCGCGGGCCACTCCGGTTCAGGCGCTTGCCGTCTGAGCGGGGCTAGCCTGGCGTGATGCGTCCGGCGACACTCCGTCAGCGGGCCCGGACCGGTCGCACCCGACTGGTCCGGGTCTCGCGCGGGAGCGTCGGTGCCCTGGTGGCGACGGGCGCGGCCCTCGGTTACGCCGCCGCGCTGGGCGCCCGGATCCGGTACGACCACGCGCACGGCCTGTTCGTGTGCACCGACCTGAGATTCGGGTTCGCCCGCGGCGGGACCACCGTCGGTGCCGTCTACCTCACCCGAACCAACGTGTCACCGGCGATGCTGCGGCACGAGTCCGTGCACGCCGAGCAGTGGGCCCGGTACGGGCTCACCTTCGCGGTGCGTTACCTGGCCGAAGAGATCCGGCGGCCGAGGCACCGCAACAGGTTCGAGATCGAGGCCGGACTGCGCGACGGCGGGTACCTGCGCGGCGCGGACGGGAACCGCTGACGGGTGGTCGAGTCTGCCGGTCGGGCCGATCGGGTGCCGTCAGCCGCGGCGGGCGGTGACCTTCTCCGCCTCGATGCGACGCTCCGTCCGGTCCGGGTCCGGGTTCGTCACCTGCACCAGCGACGCGCCGACGGCCAGGATCGACAGCAGTCCGTCGACGAGCTCACCGGCCGTCGTCCAGTCGGTGGTCGACAGCACCCGGTCCTGCGCGGAGAACCCTTGTGCCGAAGCCGATTCGGTCGCGGCACCGAGCACCTCGACCACCGATCGTCCGTCCAGGGCGGGTGCGCCTGCGGGCGCGGCGTCGGGGCGGAACTGGTCACCGTGCACCCGAACCGAGGTCGCGTAGTCGGTGACCCCGACCGGCAGGTTCTCGGCGGGACGTCCGAACGCGTCCAGCGAAAGCACCGCGATCTCGGCGGCGTCCGCCGCCTCGTCGAGGCGATCCGCGGTGATCAGGGCCAGGTCCGCGTCGGGGTCCGGCTCGAGCACCACCTCGGCGCCGGCCCACCAGCAGCCCAGGAGCACTGCGGCGCTCTGCCAGTGCGCGGGCAGCAGCACGCACACCCGCGACCCCGGCACCAGTCCGAACTCGTCGCGGATCAGGTTGGCGGTCTTGGCCGCCCAGTTCGCGAGGGTCAGCGCCGACAGTTCGATCCGGGCGCCGGACCGGTCGTCGTACCAGGTGACGCGGGGACCGGCCGGGTCGCGCTGCAGGATCGGGTCGAGCAGTGCCGAGGTGAGGTTCGTCGCTGCTGTCATGGTCTGGCCCTGCTCCCTCGGTTCACGCGCTCGTTCACGCATTCAGTTCACGCACTGCGGGCCCGTGCGCCCCGCGTCGATCGGCGGGCCGGGCGGGACCGGGGTCGGGCTGGTGCCCTGGTCGACGATGTCGGAGGTCGGGTCGGTCGAGGTCGTCGCGGACGTCGACCCGGAACCGGGACCGTCGTAATCCGTGGCGAGGACCACCCGCACCGTGTTCTTCGTCAGTGCGGAATCCTGCACCACCGGCAGTCCGCCGAGTGAAGCGGCCACCGATTTCGCGGCGTCGGAGTCGGGGTCAGCGGCCCGCACCTGGCTCTCCGACACCGTGTCACCGGTGTTGTTGCCGACGACGCCGGGCCGATACCCCTTGGCGGACAGGGCATCAGAGACCCGGGCGGCGAGACCGCCGATGCCGCTGTCGTTGGAGACGTCGACGATGACGGTGGACGGATCCACGGTCGGCGTCGGTTCGGTGTCCTTGTCGGTGTCGCTGTCCCCGGCCAGTCCGGCCACGTGCGCGCGGACGGCCTTCGGATCGACCTGGACGATCGACTCGCCGTAGTCGGTCATGGCGTTGATGTCGACCACCGGGATGGTCTCGAACCGGATCTGCCCGCCGGCGAGGTGCTGCAGTTCCCGCGCGAAACCGATGACGTCCCAGTCCTCGTCCAGCACGACCGACCGCTGCACGGCGGACGTCAACTGCGACAGCTTGCCGGGGTTGCTCAGCGTCTTGGCGCTGAGGACCTCGTGCACCAGCGACGCCATGAACACCTGCTGCCGCACGATCCGGTCGAGGTCGCCGCGCTGCAGTTCGTGCCGCTGCCGCACGAACGACAGCGCCTGGGCGCCGGAGAGGGACTGCTCGCCGGCGGGGAAGTTCGCGCCGGACAACGGCTCGTCGACGGCGTTGTTCAGACACACCTCCACGCCGCCGACCGCATCGGTGAGCAGCACGAACCCCAGCAGGCCGATCTCGGCGTAGTGGTCGACGGTGACGCCGGTGAGGTCGGCGACCGACTTGATCAGCGCCTCCCGGCCGGCCTGGGTGGCCTCCTTCTCGGCGGTCGCGTCGTCGGTGCCCTCGTCGACGAGCTTCTGCTTCTCCGTCGCCTTGGTCGCCCCGAACGCGGCGTTGATCTTCGACATCCCGATGCCCGGAACCTTGACGTACGAGTCGCGGGGAATGGAGATCGCGGTCGCCGACTCGCCGTTGCTCGGAATCCGGACGAGCACGATCGTGTCGGTGTTGTCGGCCTCCGCGTCACCGGCGCGCAGGGACTCGAGTTCCTGCTGGCTCAGCGGGTTGCCGTGCGCGTCGGTGCGGCTGTCGGTGCCCACGAGCAACAGGTCGAGCGCGCCGTCCTTCGTCCCGCCGAGCCCGAGTCTCGCGGTCGCGAGATTCGATTCGAGCGCGTCGACACCGCGCCACGCGAATCCGGTGACGACCAGCACGAGGGCCGCCACCGCAGCGATCGCCACCTGCAGCGGCCGGGCCCGTGAGGTCCGGGCCCCGTCTCGTGCGCCGTCGGCCGTCCTCGAGCGCCGGTCGCTCGTGGTCGACCGGCGCGCTCGTCTCTCGCCCGGCACCCTGTTGTCCGGCAAACGCTGCCCCTAACCGTTCTCCACCAATCCGGGTCCTAGGCTACTGGCGAACACCCGGCGACCCGGTGAGCCGAAACCGGCGTGCCAGACTTTGCGGTGTGACGAATATCGTTGTGACCGGTGCCGGCGGGCAAGTCGGCACCCAGTTGCTGCGCCGCCGGGACAGTGCCCGCGCGGCAGGCATCGAGATCGCCGGACTCACGTCGACGGACCTGGACATCACCGACGAGGCCGCCGTACGGGACGTCGTCCGGCCCGGCGCCGTCGTACTGAACTGCGCCGCGTACACCGCGGTCGACGCCGCCGAAACCGAGCTGGAGGCCGCGACCGCGACGAACGTGACCGGGCCCCGGATCCTCGCGGAGGCGACGGCCCGGGCCGGTGCCCGGCTGGTGCACGTGTCCACCGACTACGTGTTCGCCGGTGACGCGGTCGCGCCGTACGACGTGGACGCCCCCACCGGGCCGCGCACCGTGTACGGACGCACCAAGCTGGCGGGGGAGCGCGCGGTGCGGAGCGCGGACCCGTCCGCCGTCGTGGTGCGCACCGCCTGGGTGTACACCGGGACGGGCTCCGACTTCGTCGCCACGATGCTCCGGATGCAACGTGAGCGCGACACCGTCGACGTCGTCGACGACCAGATCGGGTCGCCGACGTTCGCCGGGGACCTGGCCGACGGGCTGCTCGAGCTGGCCGCCAGGCCGGGCATGGCGGGCACGGTGCTGCACGCCACCAACGCGGGGCGAGCCAGTTGGTTCGACCTGGCGCGAGCCGTGTTCGCCGGGGTCGGCGCCGACCCCGAGAGGGTGCGCCCGTGCAGCAGCGACCGGTTCCCGCGACCGGCACCCCGGCCTGCCTATTCGGTCCTGTCCCCGTCGTCGTGGGCGGCGGCGGGCCTGACGCCGCTGCGTCCCTGGGAAGAGGCACTGG
This sequence comes from Rhodococcus sp. NPDC004095, assembly GCF_053604015.1. NCBI lineage: Bacteria > Bacillati > Actinomycetota > Actinomycetes > Mycobacteriales > Nocardiaceae > Rhodococcus > Rhodococcus sp. NPDC004095. The sequence continues at coordinate 58,775 of NZ_JBSGGS010000021.1, read as the reverse complement.
CAGCGGCCCTGGATCAGTTGCCGACCGGCAGCGGATAGGGTGACGGGCGTGAGTTCGCAGCTGGCCGTGGTGACGGTGACGTATTCGCCCGGCAAACACCTCCAGGGTTTCCTGGACACCCTCGAGGACGCGACCGAGCTGTCGACGCAGGTCATCCTCGCGGACAACGGATCCACCGACGGCGCGCCCGAGGCCGCGGCCGAGGCCAACGACCACGTCCGGCTCCTGCGGACCGGCGGAAACATCGGCTACGGCGGTGCGATCAACCGGGCCGTGGCCGAGATCGATCCGTCGGCGGAGTTCGTCGTCATCGCCAACCCCGACATCCGCTGGGGTGCCGGGTCGATCGACGAGCTGCTCAAGGCGGCGGCGCGGTGGCCGCGCGCCGGGGCGCTGGGACCGCTGGTCCTCGAACCGGACGGCACCGTCTACCCGTCGGCGCGGCACGTCCCGGGTCTGGTGTCCGGTGCCGGGCACGCGGTGCTCGGCACGGTGTGGCCGTCGAACCCGTGGACCACTCGGTACCGGCAGGAGGACGAGCAGATCTCGGAGCGGGCGGTCGGCTGGCTGTCGGGGTCGTGCCTGCTGGTGCGGCGCGCCGCGTTCGACTCGATCGACGGCTTCGACTCCCGCTACTTCATGTACATGGAGGACGTGGACCTCGGCGACCGGCTGGGCCGGGCCGGGTGGCACAACGTGTACGTGCCGTCCGCCGAGGTGACCCACGCGAAAGGACATGCGGCGGGACGGCATCCGGAGCTGATGCTGCCCGCACACCACCAGAGTGCATACCGATTCCAGGCGGATCGTCATCCACACTGGTGGCAGGCACCGCTGCGCTGGGCGCTCAAGGGGGGCTTGGCGGTGCGATCGAAAATGGCTGTTGCGGCGGCCGTACGAAGCAGAGCGAAGGACGAGGGGAACTGACATGACGGTGACGAACGACACCGCCGAGAAACTGGAAGCCGGTGCGGTGGACGCGGTTGTGCTGGTGGGAGGGAAGGGAACCCGGCTGCGGCCGCTGACCCTGTCCGCGCCCAAGCCGATGCTGCCGACCGCGGGACTGCCCTTTCTGACGCACCTGCTGGCGCGCATCAAGGCCGCGGGCATCACCCATGTCGTTCTCGGCACCTCGTTCCAGGCGGAGGTGTTCGAGGAACACTTCGGCGACGGCTCCGAGCTGGGGCTGGAGATCGAATACGTCACCGAGACCGAACCCCTCGGCACCGGCGGCGGCATCCGCAACGTGCTGCCGAAGCTGCGCGCCGACAACGTCATCGTCTTCAACGGCGACGTGCTCGGGGGCACCGACCTGCGTGACGTTCTCGCCTCCCACTCGGAGCACGAGGCGGACGTGACCCTGCACCTGGTGCGGGTCGGCGATCCGCGCGCGTACGGTTGCGTCACCACCGACGAGGACGACCGCGTCACCCACTTCCTGGAGAAGACGCAGGACCCGCCGACCGACCAGATCAACGCAGGCTGCTACGTCTTCAGGCGCGAGATCATCGAGAAGATCCCGTCGGGTCGCCCGGTGTCCGTCGAACGCGAGGTGTTCCCGAACCTGCTCGCCGACGGCCGTCGCGTGTACGGCTTCGTCGACAACTCGTACTGGCGCGACATGGGCACACCCGAGGACTTCGTCCGCGGGTCCGCGGACCTGGTGCGGGGCATCGCGCCGTCACCGGCACTGAACGGGCAACGCGGTGAGTCGCTGGTTCATCCCGGCGCGGGTATCGGTCCCGGTGCCGTGCTGATCGGCGGCACCGTCGTCGGTCGCGGTGCCGAGGTCGGTGCCGGGGCGCGTCTCGACGGTGCGGTGCTGTTCGACGGTGCGGTCGTGGAGGCCGGTGCGACCGTCGAGCGGTCCATCATCGGCTTCGGCGCCCGGATCGGGCCGCGGGCGCTGGTGCGGGATGCGGTGATCGGTGACGGTGCCGACGTCGGTGCCCGCTGCGAGCTGCTGCGCGGGGCGCGGGTGTGGCCGGGCGTCACGCTGCCCGACGGTGGGGTGCGGTTCTCCACCGACGTCTGACGTCCGCGTCATGTTGCATGGCGCAACCCTGTCGGCTGTGACCTGACGCACGCTGGCAGTATGGGTGGCGTGAGTGCGCCGGAACCTGTCTTTCACCGCTATGTCGCCCTGGGTGACTCGTTCACCGAGGGCCTCGGCGACCCGGCACCGTCCCGGCCGAACGAGCTTCGGGGCTGGGCGGATCGGGTCGCCGAGCAGCTCGCCGACCGGACCGACGACTTCGCCTACGCAAACCTCGCGGTGCGCGGCAAGCTGCTCGGGCAGGTGCTCGACGACCAACTCGATGCGGCGCTGACGATGTCGCCCGACCTCGTGACGATGTACGCCGGCGGCAACGACCTGATGCGTCCGTCCGTGGACATCGACGCACTCGTCGCCCGGTACGACGACGCGGTCGGCAGGCTCACCGCCGCCGGCGCGACCGTCGCGATCTGGACGGCCTACGACGCCGGCTGGGACTCGGTGTTCAAGATGTTCCGCGGCCGGACCGCGATCTACAACGAACTCGTTCGTGGTGTCGCCGACAAGCACGGCGCCACGCTGATCGACTTCTGGCGGTTCGACGGCTACGACGACGACCGGATGTGGGACTGGGACCGGCTCCACATGTCGACCCACGGGCACCAGCGGATGGCCGTCGAGGTGCTCGACGCGCTCCGGGTCCCGCACGGTCTGGTGGTCCCGGACCTCGGACCCGCGCCGGTCCGCAGCGCGGCCGAGGAGAAGAAGATCAAGTCGACCTGGCGCCGGGAATTCCTGATGCCGTGGATCGGACGCCGGCTCACCGGCAAGTCGTCCGGCGACGAGGTGACCCCGCGCAGGCCCGCTCTCGCTCCGATCTCCGTCACCGACTGACGATTCCCTTCGGGGGCGGTCGGTGGACAGGCGTGTGCACACGGGTGTTGCGGTGCGCACGGGGGTGTTCGGCGTCCAGGGGTTGTGTGGGTGCGGCATCCGGGTTGTGCACCGGGGTTCTGCCGGTGGGGTGGCGGCCGCCGTCGAGTTGCGGAGCCGTAAGGTGGTTGGGTGCAGGAGAATTCAGTGCCGGACCGGTTCGTCCCGATCTCGGACCCGCGCCCGGAAGAGGGTCCCTGGCCGCAGATGACGTGGCCGGTCGATCCCGGAACCGCCTTGATCGGGAAGGCCGTGGAGCTGGCGCCGCTGGACCCGGTGGCGGATGCGGCGGAGTTGTTCCGCGCGCTCGACCACGACGCGGTGTGGGCCCACGTCCCGGGGCGACCGCGCGACGCCGAGCACTTCGCGGAGATACTCACCGCCCGCAGTGCCGGCGCGGACTGGCACCTGTGGACCGTCCGCACCCGAGTTCCCGTCGGCGACACACCCGCCGGCGCGGTCGTCGGTGTGAGCGGCTACCTCGACGCGAACCAGCACGACGCCAGGATCGAGATCGGCTACACCCTCTACACGCCGGCGGTGTGGGCCGGGGTGGTCAACCCGGAAGCCAAGCTGCTCCTGCTGGGATACGCGTTCGACACCCTGGGCGCCGGCCGCGTCCAGCTCAAGACGGACACCCGTAACCAGCGCTCGCAGCAGGCCATCGCGCGTCTCGGCGCCCGCTACGAAGGAACCCTGCGGCGGCACTTCCGCCGTGAGGACGGCACGATCCGCGACTCCGTCATGTTCGCGGTGATCGCCGAGGACTGGCCCGTCGTTCGCCGCGGGCTCGAGGTGCGCCTCGACGCCTGAGCGTCTATCTCCGCGATCGGGCGAGCGTGACGAGGTGGTCGATCGTCTCGTGCTCGGCGGAGTCGGGCAGGGCGTCGACGGGCCACCAGCGCAGGTCGTCGGACTCCTCGCTGCGCACCGGCTCGGCGCCGACCGGCGCCCACACCAGGAATCGCAGATCCAGGTGCCGGGTCGGCTTGCCGAGCGAGCAGGTGATCGGATGGGTGTGCGCGGACAACAACGCCGGTTCGATGCGCAGGCCGTCGATCCCGGACTCCTCGGTGGCCTCGCGCAGCGCCGCGTCGACCACCGTCTCGTCGCCGGGCTCACAGTGCCCACCGAGCTGAATCCACCTGCCCACCTTGGGATGCAGCGTCAGCAGCACCTGAGTGCCGTCCTCGGAGAGCACCAGCGACGACGCGGTGATGTGACCCGGCTCGTGTTCGCGCAGACACCCCAACGGGGCGGCGTCGAGGAACGCGAGCATCGTGTGCCGCAGCGACTCGTCGGCCTCGTTCGGCGTCTGCCAGTGCGACAGCGCCGCGTGCGCCGACCGGTGCAGCGACTGTGCGGTCACAGCTCCACCAGCAGCTCGCCGGGAACGACCGGAGGCCGCGGCGACAGCGGTTCGTTCGGGTGCCCGATCGCGACCGAACCGAGCGGCTGCCAGTCGTCGGCCAGTCCCAGCTCGGTACGAACCAGGTCCGGTGCGAAGATCGTCGACCCGATCCAGCAGCTGCCGATTCCCCTGGTGGCCAACGCAACCAGTAGTCCCTGCACAGCGGCGCCGGCGGCGACGGTGAACATCGTCTGCTCGGCCGCGGTGCGCGCGGCGTCCGGGTAGCTGTGCGCACCGTCCGGAACGCAGAACGGGATCACCAGCTCCGGGGCGTCGAACAGGATCTTGCCGCGGTCGAGCCGTGTGCTGATCGCCTGCTCGCTCAACCCGTCCGCTGTGAGGTCCGCGCGCCATCTCTCGCGCATCGCGTTCAGCAGCCGCAGCCGCACCTCGCCGGTGCGTATCCAGACGAACCGCACCGGCCGGGTGTGGTGCGGGGCGGGTGCCGTCAAGGCCTCCGCGATGGAGTCCTGGATCAGCTCGGGTGCAACGGGATCCGGACCGAAGGTGCGCACCGAGCGACGCAGCAGCAGGGCCTCGCCGCGGCCGCGTTCGATCGCCTCGTTCGCACCGAGCCAGAACAGGTCCTCCTCGCCCCGCCGGATCAGGTCCGACGCGCTCGACCCGTCGTCGCCCAGCGACAGTCCGCGCACCACCGCGACCGGCATGCTGCCGGTCTTGCCCTTCACCAGATCACCTGCGGCGGCGAGTTCGTCGGCGACGGCGACCGAGGTGACCATCAGTTCGTTGCCCTGGGCATCGACCGATCCCGCGTACCCGTGCAGTACGGGCACGCCTGCCGATCCGATCGCCGCGTCGGTCTGCCCGTTGCGCCACGCCCGGCCCATCGTGTCGGTGATCACGACCGCGACCCGAACCCCGAGCAGCTCGCCCAGTCGCGCGCGCAACGCCCGCGCGCTGGCGTCCGGGTCCTCCGGGAGCAGGGCGAGTTCGGCCGGGTGCACGTTGGAGCCGTCGATGCCCGAGGCGGCCTGCACGATGCCGAGGCGGTTCTCGGTGATCAGCGTGCGGCCCTTGCGGGCCAGCACCCGCACCGCCTCCTGATCGACCAGCAGGCGCCTCGCGGCGTCGCGCTCCTCGGGGTCGGTGGGAGAGGCCACGATTCGGCCCTCGACCTTCGAGACGATCTTGCTGGTGACCACCAGCACATCGCCGTCCACGAGCCACGGCGCCGCGCCCGCAAGGGCGGTCGCGAGGTCGTCGCCGGGCCGGAACTCCGGCAGCCCCGGCACGGGCAGGATCTCGATTCCCGCGCTCGCCCCGTGGTCGTCGATCGCCCCGTTCACGCCGTGGTCGGCGACCATTCCGTTGGTGCCGTGGTCGGTGCTCACAGGTCCACTCCGGCCAGCTTCAGTGCTGCGCGCGCCATCTCGGCCGTCGCCTCAGGGTCGGTCATCAGCAGCGGCACGGCCCGAACCTCGACACCCGGCACCTCGGCGGTGTCGGTGTCGTGGATCAGCCAGCCGTCCAGGATGCCGGTCGACGAACGCGCGCCGTAGTACCGGCCCACCGCCTCGGCGGAGGTCTCGACCCCGATCACGTCGAGGCACTCGTCTGCCATGCCTCGCAGCGGCTTGCCGTCGATCACGGGGGAGAGGCCGACGACCTTCGCGCGGCCCGTGCGCAGCGCGCCGCGGATACCGGGCACCGCGAGGATCGCGCCGATGCTCACCACCGGGTTGGACGGGGCCAGCAGCACGACGTCGGCGTCCTCGAGTGCCTCGAGCACCCCGGGTGCCGGCGTGGCGGCGTCCGCGCCGACGTGGGCGAAGCTGTGCGTGGGGACCTGGGCGCGGTGCCGCACCCACCACTCCTGGAAGTGGATCGCCCGCTGCTCGCCGTCGGCGGGATCGGTGATCACCACATGGGTCTCGCTGCGGTCGTCGGTCACCGGGAGCAGTCGAACGCCGGGTTGCCAGCGGTTGCACAGTGCCTCGGTGACCGCGGACAGCGGGTATCCGGTGCGGAGCATCTGGGACCGGATCAGGTGGGTGGCGATGTCCCGGTCGCCGAGGCCGAACCAATCCGGTTTCGCGCCGTAGGCGGCGAGTTCTTCCTTGGCGTTCCAGGTCTCGCCGACGTGACCCCATCCCCGCTCGGGGTCGATTCCACCACCGAGGGTGTACATGCAGGTGTCGAGATCGGGGCAGATGCGCAGTCCGTGCATCCACACGTCGTCGCCCACATTGACGACCGCGGTGATCTCATTTGCTGCAGAATTGCCAACCGATTGGCCGAGCAGGCTGCGCACCCCCATCAGGAAGCGTGCCCCGCCGACTCCACCCACCAAAACTGTGACCTTCACAGTCCACGAGCCTAGGCGTCGAGGCCCGGGGCGGGGGCGGCGCACCCCACACAAGCGTCCAGTTATTTTTCCGGGTGGCCGCGGGATGGCGGGGAATATGCGGCGACACGCTGTTGACGGGCGGGAATCTGCCGAAGGTTGCGATCGGATGCGTTGTCGCTAGCAAATCATCTTTCGGCTTGACCCGACCGAATGGTCCGTGTGTAATCACGTGTATGTCATTTCGCGGTGACCATCCGAGAAGGATTGTGGTCAACCGCTTTCGAACATTTGTTCCTGCTGGTGTAGGGGTGGTTCGGGAGCTGCGGAAAGGCTGTGCCGGGGAGGAAAATTCAACAGCGCAGATAACAGTGCGCTAACAATAAGGTGAAGGAGGCGGAACGGATGGCCAACCAGCACGGAGGATCGATGACTCGATTGAGCGCGCTTGGCGACGAACCGCAGACCGATTCCATGGCAGACGTAATGGGGGACGTCCGCCGATCCGAGGGCGAAGGGAATCACGATCGCCCGATGCTCAGCCTGATCGTGGGCGGCTTCGACGAGATGTTCGATGCCGTCGAGGATCAGTGGCAGGACCGCGCACTGTGTGCGCAGACCGATCCCGAGGCGTTCTTCCCGGAGAAGGGTGGATCGACGCGGGAGGCGAAGCGCATCTGCCTCGGCTGCGAGGTGCGCGACGAATGCCTCGAGTACGCGCTGGCAAACGACGAGCGCTTCGGCATCTGGGGCGGACTCTCGGAGAGAGAACGCCGCCGTCTCAAGAAGGGCATCATCTAGCGCGCCGGATCTCGAAGAGGTTCGGCGCGTGTGTTTTTCGGCGCCGTCACCGATTCGACACCGTCGTTGTGCTTGGCGCCGTCGTCGTTCGGTCGACCGTTCGCTTCCCGCGACCGTCGACCCGACGGCCGTCAATCGCCTTGTTCGTCGGACAGGTCGGGATCGATGACCTCGGGGTCCACCCCGAGGTAGGTCGCGACCTGCCGCACGAGGACCTCGTTGAGCAGGTCGACGAGGTCGTCCGGACGCTTGGCCCGCAGTTCCAGCGGTCGGCGGAACAGCACCAGTCGCGCCCGCGTCGCATTGCCGTGCCGGTCGACGCCTGCCGGCACGAGGCGGGACAGCGGCACGGGGCCCTCCGCCACCACCTCCGGCGGCCAGGTGACCGAATCCGGGTCCAGTGCACGGATTTTCGGTACCTCGTCGACGGCGATGTCGAGTTTCGTCATGCGCTCGCGCCAGCGCGCATCGATCGGCGCGAACGCCTCGAGGACAAGCATGTCGAACTGTTCCGCGCGGGTGCGCCAGGCCGGCACTCCGGGTGGGAGCACGGGCCCGCGAATCCCGCGACCACGCCGAGCCGCGGAACGGGAAGTCAGTGGTCGGGCTCTGCGCATAACTGTCGATGCTACCGACGTCCGGGTGTCTTCGGTGTGTCCGAGTAGGCGCGGCGGGACGGGGGCGCTACCCTCTCATTCGTGAGAGGACTGCGTCGATGCTGCCGGCCCGGGTGCAAGAACCCCGCCGTTGCGACCCTGACGTACGTCTATTCCGATTCCACCGCCGTCGTCGGGCCGCTCGCCACCGTCGACGAGCCGCACTCCTGGGACCTGTGCGAGTCGCACGCGTCCAGGATCACCGCACCGAAGGGCTGGGAACTGGTCCGGTACGAGGGCGGGTTCTCCAGTTCGACCCCCGACGAGGACGACCTGACGGCGCTCGCCGAGGCGGTTCGGGAGGCCGGCCGCGGCGAACGTGGTGACTCGGTCTCCGGCGATCGGTCCGCTCCGGCACCGACCACGACCCGCACCGGTCGTCGCGGTCACCTGCGAGTATTGCCCGACCCGGGTAACTGACGATCCTGCGGATCGCTGTCGCGCACCCACGGTCGTGATCGACGGTGGGGCGGAAGCGGGCCGCGTGGCACTAGGGTGATCGGGGTACGCCCTCGGCAACCCGCGCGCGACCGCGTACCGCGATGACCGAGCCGAGTCGAAGAACCGAGGAGAATCTGCAGTGGCACGAAGCGCCGAAACCGTCCATGCCCTCATCAAGGCATACGACGTCCGCGGTGTCGTCGGGGAACAACTCGACAGCGACTTCGTGCGGGACGTGGCCGGTGCGTTCGCTCGCCTGATGCGCAACGACCCGACCCAGCAGGCCACCCGGATCGTGATCGGACACGACATGCGGGCGTCCTCGCCGGACCTGGCAAAGGTGTTCGCCGAGGGGGTCAACGCCCAGGGGCTCGACGTGGTACTCATCGGGCTCGCGTCCACCGACGAGCTGTACTTCGCGTCGGGACTGCTCGACTGCCCGGGTGCGATGTTCACCGCCAGCCACAATCCCGCCCGCTACAACGGAATCAAGTTGTGCCGCGCCGGAGCGAAGCCCGTCGGCCAGGACACCGGGCTCGGCACCATCTCGGACGAGGTCATCGCCGGAGTGCCCGGCTACGACGGAACGCCGGGCACGGTCACCGAACGTGACGTGCTCGGCGACTATGCCGAGTTCCTGCGCGGCCTGGTGAACCTGTCGGCGATCCGTCCACTGACCGTGGCCGCCGACGCAGGCAACGGCATGGGCGGGCACACCGTCCCGGCCGTCCTCGGCTCGCTTCCCCTGACGATCGAGCCGCTGTACTTCGAGCTCGACGGCACCTTCCCCAACCACGAGGCCAACCCGCTCGACCCGAAGAACCTGGTCGACCTGCAGGCGCACGTGCTCGCGACCGGCGCCGACATCGGGCTGGCGTTCGACGGGGACGCCGACCGCTGCTTCGTCGTCGACGAACTGGGCAACCCGGTGTCGCCGTCCGCGGTCACGGCGCTCGTCGCCGAACGCGAACTGGCAAAGGAGCCGGGCGCCACCGTCATTCACAACCTGATCACGTCGCGTGCGGTGCCCGAACTGGTGACCGAACTCGGTGGCACCCCGGTCCGCACGCGCGTCGGCCACTCGTTCATCAAGCAGCAGATGGCCGAGACCGGCGCGGTGTTCGGCGGCGAGCACTCCGCGCACTACTACTTCCGTGACTTCTGGGGCGCCGACTCCGGCATGCTCGCCGCACTGCACGTGCTGGCCGCGCTCGGCGAGCAGGACAAGCCACTGTCGGAGCTGATGGCCGGCTACAACCGGTACGCGGCATCCGGGGAGATCAACTCGACCGTCGCCGATGCCGGCGAGCGCACCGAGGCCGTGCTCGCGGCGTTCGCCGACCGCACCACATCCGTCGACCACCTCGACGGCGTGACGGTGGAACTCGGCGACGGTGCCTGGTTCAACCTGCGCGCGTCGAACACCGAGCCGCTACTGCGCCTGAACGTCGAGGCCCGCACCGGTGCCGAGGTCGACGCCATTGTCGCCGAGGTGCTCGCGGTGGTGCGCGCCTGAGCGAGGCGAGCGAGACGAGTACGCGTTGAGGAGGACACACCTGCGGTCCCGGCAGTGCGAGAATGGTCGGGTCGGGCAATGCTCATGGGCCGAGTCCCCTGCGGTTGCGAGAGTCCTGAGCGGTTGCGAGAAAGGAAGGTTGCCATGACGGCTCCGTCACCCCTTCTCGATCTCGATGACGCCGCGGGTCTCGCCGCCGCCGACACCGAGGGTGCGATGCGCGCCGCGGCACTGGGCGGAGCCCAGGTCAGGTCGGTGGCCGAATCAGTGACCGAGGGGGTCCTCGACCGGCTCCGGGATCTGCGTCCGCGCAGCGTCGTGCTGGTGACCTCGGGTGGGCGCGCGGCCCGGGCCGCGTCCGTGCTCGTCGCTTCCGTCGGGCCGCAGTTCGGGCTGCCGATCGTGCAGTTGTCCACGGTCCCGCCGTGGGTCGGATCGCTGGACGTCGTGGTCGTGGCCGGTGACGACGCCGCCGATCCACGCCTGGTCGCCGCCGCCGATTCCGCCCTGCGCCGCGGGGCGGAACTGGTGGTGGTGGCCCGCGCGGAGGGACCGCTCGGTGCGGCGGCCGGGCGGGGAACGATCCTCGCGCCGCGCGTGCCCGTGCCCGACCGGCACGGCTTCCTCCGGTACCTGGCGGGCGGTCTCGGGGTTCTCGGAGCCCTCGACACCGGCCGGGGTGCGCAGCTGCCGGATCTCGCGGACCTCGCCGACCGCCTCGACGCGGAGGCCGCCCGCAACCATCCGTCGGCGGAGGTGTTCCACAACCCGGCGAAGTCGCTCGCGGTGCGTTTTCAGGGCCGCCGCGTGGTGCTCGCGGGCGACGGGCCTGCGACGACCGCATTCGCCGGCCACGGCACCGACATGTTGCTCGGCACGGCGGGGGTGACCGCGACCGCCGCCGACCTGGCGGACGTGGTGGCGTCCGCGGCGCTGCTGTCCGGGACCGGCGACGTGCCGCCCGGATACGACCCGCTCTTCCATGACGAGGAGCTGGACGGCCCGTCTCCGGTGACCCCGGCACGGGTGTTCGTCCTGGCCACATCGCAGTCGCGGAACGTGACGATGCGGAGAGTCGCGGTGCTTCCCGACGCGGAGGTGCTGTCGACTGCGGAGGAAGTCGATGAAATCGGAACGGGTGATCGTGAGATGACGGGTCGGGCCGCGAGTGGTTCCGCTCAGGGGGACCGTACCGAGACGGAGCAGCTGGCGGTGTTGGCCGTCCGGCTGGAAATGGCGGCTGTGTACCTGCGGCTGATCGGCGGGCGATAAGTGCATCTCCTGCAGGGCGCGCTCCGCACCTACGCCTGGGGATCGCGCACCGCGATCGCCGAACTGTGCGGCCGGCCGGTCCCGTCCAACCATCCGGAAGCCGAGCTGTGGCTCGGTGCCCATCCCGCGAATCCGTCCCGCCTGAGGGTCGGTGACGGCACGGTGTCGTTGCTCGACGCCATCGCCGACGACCCGGACGGCCAGCTCGGGGACCGGGCCAGGGCAGGATTCGGGGACCGGCTGCCGTTCCTGCTCAAACTGCTCGCCGCGGAGGAGCCACTGTCGTTGCAGGCGCATCCGAGCGCCGCGCAGGCGAAGGAGGGGTTCAGCCGTGAGGAGGCCGCCGGGATTCCGCTGGACTCGCCGGTGCGGAACTACCGCGACGACAGCCACAAGCCGGAACTCGTTGTGGCCCTGACCCGGTTCGAGGCACTCGCCGGGTTCCGGGACCCGCACCGCACGGTCGACCTGTTGCGGGCGCTCGACGTGCCCGCGCTCGAGCACTACATCGCACTGCTCGAGGGGCAACCGGATTCGTCGGGACTGCGGGCGCTGTTCACCACGTGGATCACCCTGCCGCCGCCGGCCCTGGGTGCGTTGCTGCCGCAGATCCTCGAGGGCTGCGTGCGGTACCTGTCCGACCCGTCGGCCCCGCGGGTGTACGCGCGTGAAGTGCAGACGGTGCTCGAGCTCGGCGAGTCGTATCCCGGCGACGCCGGGGTGCTCGCGTCGATGCTGCTGAACCGGATCACCCTCGAACCCGGGGAGGGGTTGTACCTGGCCGCCGGCAACCTGCACGCCTACCTGCACGGACTCGGCGTCGAGGTGATGGCCAACTCCGACAACGTGCTGCGTGGCGGGCTGACCCCGAAACACGTCGACGTGCCCGAGTTGTTGCGGGTGCTGGACTTCGAGCCGCTGACCGGCCCGGCCCGCACCGCCTCCACCGTGGACCCGGCGGAGCCCGTGCTGGTCTACGACACGCCTGCTCCCGAGTTCGCCCTGGCTCGGATCGAGTTGACGCCGGAGGCGCCGAGCGTCGATCTGAAACAGGCCGGGCCTCGAATCCTGCTGTGCACGTCCGGATCCGTCGCACTCCGCTGCGGTGGTGAGTCCCTGGTTCTCGACCGGGGCGAGTCGGCCTGGATCGCCGCATCGGATCCGACGGTCACGGTGCGGTCGACGGACGCGGGAGCACCGGCGCAGGTGTTCGGCGCCACCGTCGGCTGACCGGCGCTGCTGGAGGACACCGCTGCCCGGTGCCGACGTCGGTGATGTCATGGGCGATCGAAGAGGCCGAGGCGCGCGTGCGCGCGGCGTGCCCATTGTGCGGATGATTCACCTGCAGCCGGACCTGCACCGGGTCGTCACGCAGTAGTCGCGTCGGCGTCGGCCGCGGGCGCGGTCGCGACGGGCGATGCCGAATCGACGCCGACCGGCGCCCGCGAAATTCGCGGCCCGGGCCCGCGGGCGCAATAGGCTCACTCGGTACCCCTGTCGAGGAGGCAGCGATGACAGTGCACGAGGGATCGGGCGGCAGCGGAGGCCGGCGCGCCGGCCTGTTCCGGACGAAGTCGGTGGAGCAGTCGATCGCCGACACCGACGAGCCGGACAGCAAACTCCGCAAGGATCTGACGGCGTGGGACCTGACCGTGTTCGGTGTGGCCGTCGTGGTCGGTGCCGGCATCTTCACGCTCACCGCGCGGACCGCGGGCAACGTCGCGGGGCCGTCGGTGTCGCTCGCGTTCGTGCTCGCAGCGATCACCTGCGGTCTCGCCGCCCTCTGCTACGCGGAGTTCGCGTCGACGCTCCCGGTCGCGGGCAGCGCGTACACGTTCTCGTACGCGACGTTCGGGGAGTTCATCGCCTGGATCATCGGCTGGGACCTGATCCTCGAGTTCGCCCTCGCCGCGTCGGTGGTGGCGAAGGGGTGGTCGCTGTACCTCGCGGACGTCCTCGGTGTCGAGTCGACCGTGGTGAAGATCGGCGCCGTCAAATTCGACTGGGGCGCGGTCCTGCTGATCGCGGCGCTGACCGGACTGCTCGTGACCGGCACCAAACTGTCCTCGCGGGTTTCCGCCGCGATCACCGCGATCAAGGTCGGCGTGGTGCTGCTGGTGATCATCGTCGGCGCGTTCTTCATCACCGGCTCGAACTACTCGCCGTACATTCCGCCGTCGCAGCCCGGTGAGACGGGGGAGGGCATCCACCAGTCCCTGTTCTCGTTCATCACCGGAGCGGGTGGCAGCACCTTCGGCTGGTACGGCCTGCTCGCCGCCGCGTCGCTGGTGTTCTTCGCCTTCATCGGGTTCGACGTGGTCGCCACCACGGCCGAGGAGACGAAGAACCCGCAAAAGGCATTGCCGCGCGGCATTCTCGGCTCGCTGGCGATCGTCACCGTCCTGTACGTGGCGGTGACGCTGGTCCTGACGGGCATGGTGCCCTACACGGCACTGGCCGGTGACAGTTCGACACTGGCGACGGCATTCGAGGCCCACGGCATCACGTGGGCGCAGTGGGTGATCAACCTCGGCGCCCTCGCCGGACTGACCACCGTGGTGATGGTGATGCTGCTCGGCCAGACCCGGGTGGCGTTCGCGATGTCGCGCGACGGGTTGCTGCCGCGGCCGCTCTCCCATACCGGCAAGCACGGCACCCCGGTCCGCATCACCGTCATCGTCGGTGTGATCTCCGGCGCGCTCGCGGCGTTCTTCCCGATGGGCACCCTCGAGGAGATGGTCAACATCGGCACCCTGTTCGCCTTCGTGCTCGTCTGCATCGGTGTCGTCATCCTTCGCCGGACCCGGCCCGACCTGCCGCGCGGGTTCCGGGTGCCGTTCGTCCCGCTGATCCCGATCCTGGCCGTGCTCGCCTGCCTGTGGCTGATGCTGAACCTGTCCGTCGAGACGTGGATCCGGTTCGTGGTCTGGATGGCGATCGGCGTGGTCGTGTACTTCGGCTACGGCTACCGGCACTCGCTGGTCGGGAAGCGCCAGCGGCCGCAGCCCGGGCTGGAAGCGGAGGCGCTCGACCACCTCGGCGGTCCGGACGAACCGAGGCATCGGGGCCGATAGCCGCACGTCTCCGGGGCCGGCTGCGTCGCGGGCTCGGATCGCGGGCTGCGCGATCGGGACACCGGTGTGTCACGACGGTTGGCTTCCTGTCGCTTCGTGGCGCTGTGCTGCGCCCCGTTGTCCAGGTCTGTGCGGCCCAGGTGCGTTTACAAAACGATCCAAATGTCTAGACACGGGACAATATGGCGCATATTGTCCAACGAAAGGTGGTGTGACTCACAGGGTGGCGTGGTGAACGGGAGGAAGTCGTGAGGGTGCAATCCGAAGCGGGGGAGCAGGCCCCCGCGCAGTGGCGGGACAAGAAGCGTCACCTGTGGTTGCTGGGTCTCGTCCCGCCGACCGCCGTCTTCCTGGCGGCCGCGCTGGTGTGGGGTTTCAACGAACTCGGCTGGACGGCGGTGTCCCCGGTCTGGTGGTGGATCGGGCCGATCCTCGTGTACGGGCTGCTGCCGGTGCTCGACATCTTCTTCGGTCCGGATGGACAGAATCCGCCCGAAGAGGTCATGGAGCGGCTCGAGAACGACCGCTACTACCGGTACTGCACCTACGTCTACATCCCCTTCCAGCTCGCCAGCCTGGTGTTCGCCTGCTACCTGTGGACGTCCGAGAACCTGGGCTGGCTCGGCATCGAGGGCGGGCTCGGGCTGGTGTCGAAGATCGGCCTCGCGCTGAGCATCGGCGTGATGGGTGGCATCGGCATCAACACCGCCCACGAACTCGGTCACAAGAAGGACGACCTGGAGCGGTGGCTGTCGAAGATCACTCTCGCGCAGACCTTCTACGGGCACTTCTACATCGAGCACAACCGCGGCCACCACGTGCGGGTGTCCACGCCCGAGGATCCGGCCAGTGCGCGATTCGGCGAGACCTTCTGGGCCTTCCTGCCGCGCAGCGTGTGGGGCAGCCTGCGATCGTCCTGGGAGCTGGAGAAGGCGCGACTGCATCGACTCGGCAAGGGGCCGTGGACGATTCGTAACGACGTGCTCAACGCCTGGCTGATGTCGGTGGCGCTCTGGGGTGGCCTGGTCGCCGGCTTCGGCTGGGAGGTGCTGCCGTTCCTGGTGATTCAGGGCGTGTACGGCTTCTCGCTGCTCGAGACGGTCAACTACCTGGAGCACTACGGACTTCTGCGTCAGAGGACCGCGAGTGGACGCTACGAGCGGTGCACCCCGGAACACAGCTGGAACTCGGACCACATCTGCACCAACATCTTCCTGTACCACCTGCAGCGCCACAGTGACCATCACGCGAATCCCACGCGGCGCTACCAGACGCTGCGCAGCATGGACGGTGCACCGAACCTGCCCAGCGGCTACGCGAGCATGATCACCCTCGCCTACTTTCCGCCCGTCTGGCGGCGCGTCATGGATCATCGTGTGCTCTCCCACTACGACGGTGACATCGCCAGGGTGAACGTCCAGCCGTCCAAGCGCGCGAAGGTTCACGCCCGATACGGGGTGGCGTGAGATGGCCGCCTACGTGTGTCCCGTCTGCGACTACGTCTACGACGAGGTGAAAGGTGCTGCGCGGGAGGGGTTCCCGGCGGGAACGGTTTGGGGCGACGTGCCTGACGACTGGTGCTGCCCCGACTGTGGTGTACGCGAGAAGATCGACTTCGAGAGGAAGACGTCGTGAAGGGGAAGCTGCCATGAAGCTGTACCGCTGCGTCCAGTGCGGATTCGAGTACGACGAGGAACTGGGCTGGCCCGAGGACGGCATCGCGCCCGGCACCCGGTGGGAGGACATTCCCGACGACTGGAGCTGCCCCGACTGTGGCGCGGCCAAGGCCGACTTCTACATGGAGGAGGTCGCCCGGCCGTGAGTGTCCCGGCGTCGGTGCGGAACACCCGGCCGGGGGCCGGATCCGCCCGGATCCGGCCGAGGTGGCTGTGGCGCCCGTCACGGCCGGGTGCGCCTCGTTGACGCGCCACCGGCCGAATGTCACCCTCGCCACCATGGCGCCGTCGTCCCGAATCCCGTACCAGCAGGCCACCCGCACCCTCCTGCGGGAATCGGTGCTCGGGTCGATGCGGGAGCTGCTCACCGCGAAGGACTGGCCGGAGATCACCATGACCGACGTCGCCGCGGCGGCGGGGGTGAGCCGGCAGACGCTCTACAACGAGTTCAAGTCCCGTCAGGGCCTCGCCGCGGCCTATGCACTCGCGCTGGCCGACACCTTCGTCGGCGCCGTCGACGACGCCGTGTACTCGAACGTCGGCCGGCCCCGTGAGGCACTGATCATGGGCTTCACGAACTTCTTCCGGCAGTCCGCAGCCGACCCGCTGGTGCGGTCACTGCTCACCGGAGAGGCCAAGCCGGACCTGCTCCGCCTGATCACCACCGACAGCGCGCCGTTGATCGATCGCGCCGCCACACGGCTCGCGGAGACCTTCCGGCGCAGCTGGGTGCAGGCGTCGGAGGCGGACGCGGCGATCCTCGGGCGGGGGATCGCGCGGCTGGCGATCAGCTACATCTCGATGCCACCGGAATCGGACCGCGACGTCGCCGACGAGCTGGCCCGGGTGTTCACGCCGTTCGTCGAGGCGATCATGCCTGCCTCGCAGTACCAGTAGTCCGGCACCTACCGATAGCCTCTATCGGAGATATTGCCAACCAGGAGAGGCAGATGACGACCAGCGTGTCTGAGAACAAGCTCGTGGCGGACAGCCGCAACGGTATCGACTTCAAGGTGGCGGACCTCTCGCTCGCCGAGTTCGGCCGCAAGGAGATCCGCCTCGCGGAGCACGAGATGCCGGGCCTGATGGCGCTGCGCCGCGAGTACGCCGAGGTTCTCCCGCTCAAGGGCGCCCGGATCTCCGGGTCGCTGCACATGACCATCCAGACCGCCGTCCTGATCGAGACCCTCACCGCGCTCGGCGCCGAGGTGCGCTGGGCGTCGTGCAACATCTTCTCCACCCAGGACCACGCGGCCGCGGCGATCGTCGTCGGCCCGCACGGCACGCCGGAGGAGCCCAAGGGCACCCCGGTCTTCGCGTGGAAGGGCGAGACCCTCGAGGAGTACTGGTGGGCGGCCGAGCAGATGCTCACGTGGCCGGGCGAGCCCGCGAACATGATCCTCGACGACGGCGGCGACGCCACCATGCTCGTGCTCAAGGGTGCGCAGTTCGAGAAGGCAGGCGTCGTCCCGCCGACCGACGACGAGCACGACTCCGACGAGTACAAGGTGTTCCTCGCGCTGCTGCGCAAGTCCCTCGAGGCCGACAAGTCCAAGTGGACCGCGATCGCGGAGTCCGTGAAGGGCGTCACCGAGGAGACCACCACCGGCGTGCTGCGCCTGTACCAGGTCGCCGCGGCCGGTGAGCTGTCGTTCCCCGCCATCAACGTCAACGACTCGGTCACCAAGAGCAAGTTCGACAACAAGTACGGCACCCGGCACTCGCTGCTCGACGGCATCAACCGCGGTACCGACGTGCTGATCGGCGGCAAGAAGGCGCTGATCTGCGGCTACGGTGACGTCGGTAAGGGCTGTGCCGAGTCGCTCGCCGGTCAGGGTGCGCGCGTGCAGGTCACGGAGATCGACCCGATCAACGCCCTGCAGGCGTTGATGGACGGCTTCGACGTCGTCACCGTCGAGGAGGCGATCGGCAACGCCGACATCGTCATCACCTCGACGGGCAACAAGGACATCATCCTGCTCGACCACATGAAGGCGATGAAGGACCAGGCGATCCTGGGCAACATCGGTCACTTCGACAACGAGATCGACATGGCCGGCCTGGAGCGTTCGGGCGCGACGCGGCTGAACATCAAGCCGCAGGTCGACCAGTGGACCTTCGAGTCCGGCAAGTCGATCATCGTGCTGTCCGAGGGTCGGCTGCTGAACCTCGGCAACGCCACCGGCCACCCGTCGTTCGTGATGAGCAACAGCTTCTCGAACCAGGTCATCGCCCAGATCGAGCTGTGGACCAAGCCGGACGAGTACGACAACGAGGTGTACCGCCTGCCCAAGCACCTCGACGAGAAGGTCGCGCGGATCCACGTCGAGGCGCTCGGCGGCTCGATCACCAAGCTGACCAAGGATCAGGCCGAGTACATCGGCGTCGACGTCGAGGGCCCGTACAAGCCCGAGCACTACCGGTACTAGCGGCTCCGCCGCCTGTACCGAGGGGCGGTTCCGCTGCGCTTCGCGCCTGCGCGGAGGGGCGGCTCCGCTGCGCTTCGCGCCTGCGCGGAGGGGCGGCTCCGCTGCGCTTCGCGCCTGGCGCCCGGTGAGTGAGTTTCACCCCGACCGGGACGGGTCCCCTCCGGGGGAGAAATTCACTCACCGGCGCGGCAGCGCATATTGTGGCGATCGTGGGAATCCTGATCGCTTTGGAAGGGCTCGACGGTGCCGGGAAGCGGACGCTGTCGAATGCCCTCGTTGCCGCGTGGCGAGCGGACGGTTGCACGGTCGCCACGCTGGCCTTTCCTCGCTACGGCGTCTCCGCCTGCGCCGACCTCGGCGCCGAGGCTCTGCACGGCGGCCACGGGGACACCGCCGAGAGCGTCAACGCGATGGCGTTGCTGTGGGCGCTCGACCGCCGCGAGGCCGCCGACGAACTGCGGGAACTGATCGCCACCCACGACATCGTGCTGCTCGACCGCTACGTCGCGTCGAACGCTGCCTACACGGCGGCCCGCAAACACCAGGGCGCCGACGGTCCCGAGGTCGCCTGGATCGAGGAACTCGAGTTCGGTCGCTTCGGGCTACCCCGGCCGGACCGGCAGGTGCTGCTGAGGGTTCCCGTCGAGCTGGCCGCCCAGCGTGCGAAGGATCGCGCCGGAGTCGAGGCGGACCGGAAGCGTGACGCCTACGAGCGCGACGGGGGGCTGCAGGCCCGCACGGGGGAGGTGTACGACGGGCTCGCCGCGCGCGGTTGGATCGCGCCGTGGACGGTCGTCGGCCCCGACGTCGATCCCACACAACTCGCCGCCGATGTCACTAATCAGTGTCACGCGGCGTCCGGAGTGACACGATAGAGACATGAAGCCACGCATTCTGGTTGTCGACGACGACACGGCGCTCGCCGAGATGCTCACCATCGTGCTGCGGGGGGAGGGATTCGAGCCCTTCGTGGTGGGTGACGGAACCCAGGCGCTGACCGCGGTGCGGGAGATCCGTCCGGACCTGGTGTTGCTCGACCTGATGCTGCCCGGGATGAACGGCATCGACGTCTGCCGGGTGCTGCGCGCCGACTCCGGGGTGCCGATCGTGATGTTGACCGCGAAGACCGACACCGTCGACGTGGTGCTCGGACTCGAGTCCGGTGCCGACGACTACGTGATGAAGCCCTTCAAACCGAAGGAACTCGTCGCGCGGGTGCGCGCCCGCCTGCGCCGCACCGAGGAGGAGCCGGCGGAACTGCTGTCGATCGCCGACATCGACATCGACGTTCCCGCGCACAAGGTGACCCGGGACGGGCAGCTGATCGCACTGACCCCGCTCGAGTTCGACCTGCTGGTGGCCCTGGCCCGCAAGCCGCGGCAGGTGTTCACCCGTGAGGTGCTGCTCGAACAGGTGTGGGGCTACCGGCATGCGGCCGACACCCGCCTGGTCAACGTGCACGTGCAGCGACTGCGCGCGAAGGTGGAGCGAGACCCGGAGAATCCGCAGGTGGTACTCACGGTCAGGGGGGTCGGCTACAAGGC
The DNA here is from genome assembly GCF_053604015.1 of Rhodococcus sp. NPDC004095. Classification (NCBI taxonomy): domain Bacteria; kingdom Bacillati; phylum Actinomycetota; class Actinomycetes; order Mycobacteriales; family Nocardiaceae; genus Rhodococcus; species Rhodococcus sp. NPDC004095. Next base: position 38,721 of record NZ_JBSGGS010000021.1, on the reverse strand, counting down.
CGGACCGCCGTGATCCGTTCCACCCGTATGCGCCGGCGGATCAACGGAACCTTCACACCGCTGCTCCGCCGGTTCCGAAATCTGAGTCGATCTCTCGCGCACCTGTGGCGTCGTTCGCTGCAGCTGCGAGTCGTCGTCTCCACGCTGACCCTGTCGCTGGTCGTCATCACCATCCTCGGTGTCGTCCTGACGAGTCAGATCACCGATCGTCTGCTGGAGGCGAAGATCTCCGCGGCCACCGAGGAGATGGACCGTGCCCGTGGCACGGTGCAGAGTTACCTCGCCGGCACGGACGAGACGACGGCGGTGGGCACCCGGTTGGAGGGTGCGCGCGCGTCGCTGACGAACCGCAACGTGGACGCCGGTCCGGCGTCGGGTGCGGCGGGTACGTTCGACCCGGTGCTGATCGCCAACACCGAGCCGGTGGCCGCGGAACCCACGGCGGGACCGTTCGACCAGATCCCGCGCAACCTGCGCGAGTTCGTGCACAACGGGCAGATCAGCTACCAGTTCTCGACGGTGAACGATCCCGACGGCTACTCCGGGCCCGCTCTCATCGTCGGCAGCCCGGTGGTCACCGACATCCCCGACCTCGAGCTGTACCTGGTGTTCCCCCTGGCCGGCGAGGACCGCAGCCTGTCGCTGATGCGCAGCACCCTGCTGATCGGCGGCGCGGTGCGGTTGGTGTTGCTGGCCGCGATCTCGTTGATCGTCGCGCGGCAGGTGGTGCTCCCGATCCGGTCCGCGTCCCGGATCGCCGAACGGTTCGCGGAGGGCAAGCTGCGCGAACGCATGCCCGTGCGAGGCGAGGACGACATGGCCCGGCTCGCGATGTCGTTCAACGACATGGCCGAATCGCTGTCGAAGCAGATCGCCCAGCTCGAGGAGTTCGGCAACCTGCAGAAGCGGTTCACCTCCGACGTCAGCCACGAGCTGCGCACCCCGCTGACCACCGTCCGGATGGCGGCCGACCTGATCCACGACGGCAGCGCCGACCTCGACCCCGCGCTGCGGCGGTCGTCGGAACTGCTGGTTGCGGAGCTCGACCGGTTCGAGTCGCTGCTGAACGACCTCCTGGAGATCAGCCGGCACGACGCCGGCGTCGCCGAGCTCGCCGCCGAGAGGCTGGACCTGCGGATGAGTGCCCGCGCGGCGGTGTCCACGATCCGGCACCTCGCCCGGGAAACCGGCACCGAACTGATCCTCGACCTGCCGGAGGAACCGGTGTTCGCGACCGTCGACCCGCGGCGGGTCGAGCGGATCCTGCGTAACCTGCTCGCGAACGCGATCGACCACGGCGAGGGCAAACCGGTGCTGCTGCGGTTGCGCGCCGACGACGATGCGGCCGCCTTCATCGTGCGCGACCAGGGCATCGGCCTGCATCCGGGGGAGGAGAAGCTGGTGTTCAACCGGTTCTGGCGATCCGATCCGTCGCGGGTGCGCCGGTCCGGCGGCACCGGTCTGGGGCTGGCGATCAGCGTCGAGGATGCCCGACTGCACGACGGCAGGCTCGAAGCCTGGGGTGAGCCGGGCGTCGGAGCCTGCTTCCGGTTGACCTTGCCGCTGGTGCGGGGGCACAAGGTGACCAGCAGTCCGCTGCCGCTGCGCCCGCCGACGATCAAGCGCGTCCAGGGCCGGGCCCCCGGCGAGCACCCGGAGCCGCCCGTCGCCGACGGAGCGAAGAGCGAGCCGCTCGATCCCGACGAGACGAGCAGCATTCCGGTTCTGCGGGAGCGACGGACATGAGGCGGCGGTACGGAGTGTGTGCAGCGGCGGGAGCGGTCGCCGTACTGCTCGGCGGCTGCGCCAGCCTGCCGGATTCGTCCACTCCGCAGGCGATCGGCACGATCGCACAGGAACCGGCGAACCCGACGGTGCCCGCACCGATCCCCGGGCGAGATCCGAACCTGCTGCTGCGGGACTTCTTCGCGGCCAGCACCGATCCGACCGACGAGCACGCCGCGGCACGGCAGTTCATGACCGCCGGCGCCGCCGCAGCGTGGGACGACACCGCCAGTACGTCGATCGTCGACAAGGTCGACGTGCTCGAGGAATCGCGGTCCGGCGACAAGGCCAACTACACGATCCGGGCGAACCGGGTCGGGCAACTCGACCCGGAGGGCGTCTATCAGGCGGTGGACGGGACGTACGAGGCCACGATCCGGCTGGTCCTGGACGCCGGTGAATGGCGGATCAACGAACTGCCCCCGGGTGTCACCCTCGACCGCCCGCAGTTCCTCAAGACCTATCAGCGCAAGTCGCTGTACTTCCTGGACCCGACCGGGTCGACCGCCGTCCCGGACCTTCGGTGGATCACGTCGACTCCGCAGGACCTGGCCGACACCCTGATCGAAATGCTGATCGCCGGGCCGAAGCCCACGCTGAAGGGAGCGGTGTCGAACCAGCTCGACGAGGTTCGGCTGAAGGAACCGGTCACGAAGGCGGACGGGCGCAGCGCGGGCGTCGGTGTCGGGTTCGGTGGCCTGCGGATCGAGTTCGAGGGCACCGACGCGCTGGACGTGGTCAGTCGGGACCGGATGGCCGCCCAGGTGGTGTGGACGCTGGCGAACGCCGAGATCCCGGGACCGTACGTTCTGATGGGCGACGGGAAGCCACTCGACGACCGACTGCCGAACGGGTGGACGACGGCGGACGTGTCCTCGACGAATCCGGCCGCTTCGGCTGCGGACACGGTCGGGCTGCACGCCCTGCGCGACGGTTCGCTGGTCCGGGTCTCCGACTCGGGCGTCGAATCCATCCCGGGCTACTTCGGGACCAGTCCGGGCCTGCGGTCGATCGCGGTGTCCCGGGACGGCGACTCCGCGGCCGCGGTCGCCGCTCCCCTGCGCCCGGCGCCGGACCAGCTCTCGGCACTGATGATCGGACCGATCGACGGGCTCGCCACCTCCGTCCTCGAAGGTGCGACCCTCACGCGGCCGACGTGGGCGTTCGAGGACTCGGCGGTGTGGACGGTCGTGGACGGGTCGAAGGTGGTGCGTGTGTCGCGTGCGCCGTCGGGGGAGATGTCCGCGCAGCCGGTGGACACCGCCGACATCGCCGCTCTCGGCACCACGATCACCGAGTTGCGGCTCTCCCGGGACGGGGTCCGGGCCGCGGCGATCATCGACGGCAAGGTGTTCATGCTGACGGTCGTGCCCAGGGAGGACGGCAGCTACCGCCTGTCCTCGGGGGTGCCGATCGCGGTCGGGCTCGGGAGCCCGGCGGTGGCGCTGGACTGGTCCAGCAGTGACGCGGTCGTGGTGGCACGGGCGGCGTCGGACATCCCGGTCGTCACCGTCGCTGTCGACGGCTCCCGGATGGACGCGCTGCCGAGCCGCAACCTCACCCCGCCGGTGACGGCGGTGGACGCGAGTCCGACGACGACGTTCGTCGCGGACACGCGGGCGGTCTTCCAGCTGAACAGCACCGACCCGACCGGCGACCGCTACTGGCGCGAGGTGCCCGGCCTGACCGGGGTGAAGGCCGTCCCGGTGCTGCCCGGCTGACCGGAGGCCGTCCGCCGGGCAGCGACGGCGCCGCGTGTCGGTGGTCCCGCGCACACTGCCGGTATGCGTGCGTTGCTGGATCTGGTCCTGCCCCGCGAATGCGGCGGCTGCGGTGCGGCAGGCACCCTGTGGTGTCCGCGATGTTCGACGCTGCTGTCGGGTGAGCCGGTTGCGGTGACGCCCCGGGTGGATCCGGGGGTTCCGGTGTGGGCGCTCGGGTCGCACAGCGGGCCCCGCCGGGCAGCGGTGATCGCCGCGAAGGAACGCGGCCGCCGCGACCTCGCGCGGCCACTCGGTGCGGGACTGGCGGCCGCGGTCCGGCGCCTGCGTGCGTGCGGCGAGATCGACCCTCCCGAATTGGCGAGTCTGGTGCTGGTTCCGGCGCCGAGTCGGCCGCGTGCGGCGCGTGCTCGCGGTGGTGATCCTGTGCACGCGGCGGCACGGGCGGCGGCCGCCGCCCTGGCGCCCGAAGCGGTGCGTGTCGATCGGTCCCTGAAATTCTCTGCGGGAGTCAGGGATTCGGTGGGTCTGTCGGCGCGGGAGCGGGTGGAGAACCTCGCAGGGCGCATCCGCGTGGCCCCGACACCGGCGATCGGGAGGTCTGATTGCGTGCTGCTGATCGACGACGTCCTCACCACCGGAGCGACCGCGGCCGAGTCGGTTCGCGCGCTGACGGCAGGGGGCGTGCGGGTCGATGCGGCCCTTGTGATCACCGCCGCATGACGCGTTCGGCGCCAATGCTGGCACTCGGGTCGAACTCGTACTACCGTCGCCAACACAGCCGACGAAACGGGTGGGAGGTGATAGTTCCAGACCCTGACGCCGGGCGGTCCCCTTCCCGGCGTAGCTCATCCGCCGCAGGTCAATTTCTTGGCTCGGCCGTATTCGGGAGGTACGCGTGACGACCCCTTCGACAGCATCTGTCTTCGTTCAGGACGCTGCAGAATCCACCGGGCAATCCGAAGCCCCACGCTCCGAGATCGTGGTCAAGGGCCGCAATGTCGAGGTCCCGGACCATTTCCGGGTCTACGTATCCGAGAAGCTCGCTCGCCTCGAGCGCTTCGATCCGACGATCTACCACTTCGACGTCGAACTCCAACACGAACGCAATCGCCGGCAGGCCAAGAACTGCCAGCGGGTGGAAATCACGGCGCGCGGCAAGGGCCCCGTCGTTCGAGCGGAAGCCGCCGCCGACAGTTTCTACGCCGCCTTCGAGAGCGTGACCTCCAAGCTGGAGGCCAGGTTGCGTCGCACAAAGGATCGTCGTCGCGTCCATTACGGCGACAAGACGCCGGTGTCGGTCGCAGAGGCGACAGCGACGCTGGCCGAGGACGACTCCCTCGGGATCTCGCCCGATCTGTCCCTCGAGCCCGAGCAGCCGGAGGGTCCGGGACAGATAGTCCGCACGAAGGTGCACTCCGCGGCGCCGATGACCGTCGACGACGCCCTGTACGAGATGGAACTGGTCGGACACGACTTCTTCCTGTTCCACGACAAGGAGACGGACCGACCGTCCGTCGTCTACCGGCGACACGCCTTCGACTACGGACTGATCCGGCTCGCCTGAATCGGCGCACTCGGCAACATTCGGGCAACAAAATGGCCCGGGAGATGCCGGGGAAGCCTGAGTAACAGACAAGAATGAGCGGTCGATCGACTCGATCAGCCGCCACAGCGCCTACCATGGGATCCGGTCGAGGGGTTCACTCCACTCGACCGGATCCTGCTGTGACGGCAGGATCGCCACCTGCCCGCCGAGACCCTAGGACGTTCAAGCCCGTGCCCTCGCTGTCACTGTCCAAGCTGCTCCGTGTTGGTGAAGGTCGCATGGTCAAGCGGCTCAAGCACATCGCCGAGCACGTCGATACCCTCTCGCCCGACTTCGAGGCCCTGTCCGACCAGCAGTTGCGGGACAAGACCGCCGAGTTCAGGGACCGGTACGCGAAGGGGGAGTCGCTCGACGACCTGCTGCCGGAGGCGTTCGCGACCGCTCGGGAGGCGTCCTCGCGGGTGCTCGGCCAGAAGCACTACATCGTGCAGATCATGGGCGGTGCGGCCCTGCACTTCGGCAACGTGGCGGAGATGAAGACCGGTGAGGGCAAGACCCTGACCTGCGTGCTCCCCGCCTACCTCAACGCCATCGCGGGCAACGGCGTGCACGTCGTCACCGTCAACGACTACCTGGCCAAGCGTGACTCCGAGTGGATGGGCCGTGTGCACCGCTCCCTCGGTCTCGAGACCAACGTGATCCTGTCCGGGATGACCCCGGCGCAGCGACGTGACGCCTATGCCGCGGACATCACCTACGGCACCAACAACGAGTTCGGGTTCGACTACCTGCGTGACAACATGACGCACACCCTCGACGACCTGGTGCAGCGCGGGCACAGCTTCGCCATCGTCGACGAGGTCGACTCGATCCTCATCGACGAGGCGCGGACCCCGCTGATCATCTCGGGCCCGGCGGACGCCTCCAGCAAGTGGTACGGCGAGTTCGCGCGCATCGTGCCGCTGCTCAAGCGGGACGTCCACTACGAGGTCGACATCAAGAAGCGGACCGTCGGCGTGCACGAGGCGGGCGTCGAGTTCGTCGAGGACCAGCTGGGCATCGACAACCTCTACGAGGCCGCCAACTCGCCGCTGGTCAGCTACCTGAACAACGCGATCAAGGCCAAGGAGCTCTACCAGCGGGACAAGGACTACATCGTCCGCGACGGCGAGGTCATCATCGTCGACGAGTTCACCGGTCGCATCCTGGTCGGCCGGCGCTACAACGAGGGCATGCATCAGGCGATCGAGGCTAAGGAGAAGGTCGAGATCAAGGCCGAGAACCAGACCCTCGCCACGATCACGCTGCAGAACTACTTCCGGCTCTACGACAAGCTGTCCGGCATGACCGGTACCGCCGAGACGGAGGCGGCCGAGCTGCACCAGACCTACGAGCTCGGCGTCATCCCGATCCCGACGAACAAGCCGATGATCCGCGTCGATCAGGGCGACCTGATCTACAAGACGGAGGAGGCGAAGTTCGACGCCGTCGTCGACGACGTCGCCGAGCGGCACGCCAATGGGCAGCCGGTGCTGATCGGCACCACCAGCGTCGAGCGCTCCGAGTACCTGTCGAAGCAGTTCACCAAGCGCGGGATCGCGCACAACGTGCTCAACGCGAAGTTCCACGAGAAGGAAGCACAGATCGTCGCGGAGGCCGGCCGGACCGGTGCGGTCACCGTCGCCACCAACATGGCGGGCCGTGGCACCGACGTCGTCCTCGGTGGCAACCCGGACATCATCGCCGACGTGCTGCTGCGCAAGCAGGGCCTGGACCCGGTCGAGACGCCGGACGAGTACGAGGCGGCCTGGGACGACGCGCTCGCGCAGGTGCAGGCACAGGTCAAGGCGGACGCAGACCAGGTTCGGGAGGCCGGCGGACTGTACGTGCTCGGCACCGAGCGGCACGAGTCGCGCCGCATCGACAACCAGTTGCGCGGTCGCTCCGGCCGTCAGGGCGATCCGGGTGAATCGCGTTTCTACCTCTCGCTCGGTGACGAGTTGATGCGCCGGTTCAACGGTGCGGCGCTCGAGTCGATCATGACCCGGCTCAACCTGCCGGACGACGTGCCGATCGAGGCGAAGATGGTCTCGAAGGCGATCAAGAGCGCGCAGACGCAGGTTGAGCAGCAGAACTTCGAGATCCGCAAGAACGTCCTCAAGTACGACGAGGTGATGAACCAGCAGCGCACGGTCATCTACGACGAGCGTCGCCGGATCCTCGCGGGCGAGGACATGGAGGGCCAGGTCGAAAAGATGATCACCGACGTGGTCACCGCCTACGTGGACGGCGCCACCTCCGAGGGCTACGTCGAGGACTGGGATCTCGACCAGCTGTGGACCGCACTGAAGACGCTGTACCCGGTCGGCATCGATCACCATGCGCTCACCGGCGAGACCGAGGACGGCGAGCGGGGCGACCTGTCCCGCGACGAGCTGCGTGACGCGCTGCTCGCCGACGTCCGTTCCGCCTACGCACAGCGGGAGCAGCAGATCGACGCGATCGCCGGCGAGAACGGCATGCGTGAACTCGAGCGCCGGGTGCTGCTGTCCGTCCTCGACCGCAAGTGGCGTGAACACCTCTACGAGATGGACTACCTCAAGGAGGGCATCGGCCTGCGGGCGATGGCGCAGCGTGACCCGCTCGTCGAGTACCAGCGGGAGGGCTACGACATGTTCACCGCGATGCTCGAGGGTCTGAAGGAGGAGTCGGTCGGCTTCCTGTTCAACCTGCAGGTCGAGGCCGCTCCGGCGCCGCAGCAGTCGGGGTGGACCACCGCTGCCGCCGCCGCGCGCAGCGAGGTCGCCGCGGCGCAGACCGCGACCGCGACCGCACCGGCCGAGCAGACCGCGCGGGCCGAGCAGGCGGCGCCTCAGCCTGCCGCGCCCGCCGCGCTGCGGGCGAAGGGTCTCGACGAGCAGAACGAGAGCCCGCTGACCTTCTCGGGCCCGGCCGAGGACGGCACCGCGGCGGTGCGGACCAGTGGCGGCTCCGCCGCGTCCACCGTCGGCCCCACCCGACGGGAACGCAGGCAGGCCGAGCGGGACGGCAAGAAGTCGCGGCCGAAGAAGAATCGCTGACCAAACCTCGGCCCGACGTCACGCCCGGTGCCGTCGGGCCGGTGTCAGCCCACCTGTAGTGCTGTGAACACCCAGCCGCCCCCGGCTTCCTCGGAATGCCGGCGGGCGGCTGGTGTGCGTTCGAGGCGACCCGCGATCGCGAAGGTGCGTTCGCCGCGGGCGTAGCTGCCGAACACCTCGGCACGGTCGGGTCCACCGGGGTGCAGGTGCACCCGTCTCAGTCGGGCCGCGCCCAGCCGGCGCCCCGGTGCGCCGGCACGGGTCAGTGCGGTCACGAGGTCGAACGGTGTGGATGCCAGGAGTGGTCGCAGTGCCGACGCTTGGCGGCGGTGGTCGAGTACCTCGAGGATCATCCGCAGGGTGACCTCGGCGAATCGTCGGCACTCGAGGTCCGGGCGGTCCGCCCCGGTCGCGGCCGGGCGGTCCGGGCCGACGCAGGCACCGGCGGGATCGCCGGTGGTGCGGTGCCCCGTGCGGGCAGTGTGCGGGACGCGACGAGGTGCGTGCAGGTCCGGTCGTCGCGCGCACTGCGCCTGCGGTCGGGTTGCCGGTTCGGGCGCGGTCGGCGGTTCCGCGTGGGGTGCGGCGGTGACATAGGTCCTCATGCGTGCTCTCCTCTTCGCGCCTGATCCGATGTGCCGGGGCGCGCTCGACGGGTGCGCCACAGGCGCGGGAGTGGGTCGAGCCCGGGGAGAGTCCGGGCGGGGAGAGAATCGCACGAATCGTCCTCGACCGCACGGTTTCCGCGGAACGAGGGGGCGGTGGTGCCTGGGATCGGGAGACACGCCCTAGGGTTGGCCCAATGAGGGGTCTGGTACTCGACTTCGGAGGCGTCCTCGACGGCGCACAGCCCGACCCGGACCCGCTGCGCGGGCTGGTCGACGAGCTCCGTGCGCGGGGGGTGCGGACCGTGCTGCTCAGCAACGACCCGGGTGGTCCGGGTGGCGCGGCGCTCCGGAATCTCGGCGGCGGGCGGTTCGTCGACGAGGTCGTCCTGTCCGGTGACGTCGGCCTGGCCAAACCCGATCCCCGGATCTACCGGCACGCGGCCCGACTGCTCGACATCGAGCCCGGGCAGTGTGTGTTCGTCGACGACCTGACGGTCAACGTTCGCGGTGCGGTCGCGGCGGGCATGGTCGGAGTCCATCATGTGGACGTGGACGTCACGGTGGCGGAACTGCGGATACTGTTCGACCCTGACACCGGCGTGCCGGGCGACAGCGCGAACTCCGGTACGGGGGACACATGAACACGGGGGTGGCATGGACAGCAGGCTGAGCACGCAGGACGCGTCCTTCTACTTCTTGGAGGCGAGCAGCACTCCGATGCATCTCGGATCGTTGGCGATCCTGCGCGCACCGGAGGGCGGCCTGGACTACGAGGACCTGCTCACGCACGTCGAGAAGCGGTTGCCCCTGGTCCCGCGCTATCGGCAACGGGTGCGCGAGGTGGTGTTCGGGTTGGCGCGGCCGGTGTGGGTCGACGACCGCGACTTCGACATCACCTACCACGTGCGGCGTTCGGCACTGCCCAAGCCGGGCTCCGACGAACAGTTGCACGACCTGGTCGCGCGCCTGACGTCGCGGCCACTGGACCGCAGCCGGCCGCTGTGGGAGATGTACCTGGTGGAAGGACTGGCGGAGGACCGCATCGCGATCTTCACCAAGTCGCACTCGGCGCTGGTCGACGGTGTCGACGCGCTCGAGATCGGCCAGGTGATCTTCGACCGGTGCGACCAACCGCGGGAGGTGCCGGAGGAACTGTGGATGCCCGGGCGCGAACCCCGGGAGGCCGAGTTGGTGCTCGGTGCGCTCGCGGAGATGATCGCGCGGCCGGCCGAGGGGGCGGCGACGGTGAAGGCGCTCGTCGGGGACGTGGTCGGGACCGCGACCAGCGCGGTCGGGAACGTCGCTGCGTTGTTGCGGACCGCGGCGACCGCCGCACCGGCGTCACCGTTGAACGCGACGATCTCGCGTAATCGCCGATTCGCCACCGCGAAGACCTCGCTCGAGGAGTACCGGACCGTGCGCCGCCGGTTCGGGTGCACGGTGAACGACGTGATTCTGGCGGTGCTGACCGGGGCGTTGCGGAACTGGCTGCTCTCGCGCGGTGAGCCGGTCACCGCGTTCTCCACGGTACGAGCGATGGTGCCGATCGCGATCGACGTGTCGTCGCCCGACAGCGCCGTCGGAGCGCCGATCACCGACACCGAGCGTGGAGCGCCGACCACCGACGTCGAGGGCGGGGCGGAGCGGCTCGCGGGCGACGAGCCGCGCGGTGACGAGCGCCGCGCCTCGTCGTTGCTGATCGACCTGCCGGTGGGGGAGCCGAATCCCGTTGTGCGACTGTCGCACATCGCGCACGCAACGGAGGCGCACACCCGTCAGAACCGGACGGTGGCGGCGCAGACGCTGGTGCGGGTGTCCGGGACCGCGCCGGCGACACTGCACGCGATGGGACTGCGAATGGCGAGTGGGCTGTCGCAGCGGATGTTCAACGTGATGATCACCAACGCGCCCGGGCCGCAGTCGACGCTGTGCCTCGGCGGCGCCGAGTTGCTCGAGACCTATCCGGTGTCGCCGCTGATCCGAAACCAGGCGGTGAGCATCGGCCTGACGTCGTACGACGGGCACGTCTACTACGGTTTGAACGGTGACCGGGATGCGATGTCCGATGTCGACGTGCTGACCGGGTTGCTGTACGAAGCGCTCGACGAGTTGCTTGAAGCCTGCCGGTGAAGGGGAATGCATGAGGGTTTACGTGCCCGCCACGATCGCGATGCTGCAGCGGCTGGTCGCCGAGGAGGAGCTGAACCCGATCAGCCGGACGGCGTTCGCGGTGACGCCGACACTGCGCGAGGCATACGCCGCCGGGGACGACGACGAGCTTGCCGAGGTCGCGATGAACGAGGCCGCACGGGCGTCGCTGCGGTTGATCGCGACGGAGGCCGGCGACGTGGAGGCCGGTGAGGCGGGTTCCGCCGAGCCGGGGGCGGTAGTGTACCGGCGGGCCGTGATCGCGGCCGATGTGGACGAGGTGACGCTGCGACCGGACCTCGACGACGCCGTGGTGCGGCTCGCGGCACCGCTGCCGCTGTCGGCGGTGGCATCGGTGCACGTGGACCTGTCGGAGGCCGAGCAGGCGATCGAGCGGGCCGCGTCGGTCGTGGACGCGGCGGACCTCGGCGACGCGGATGCCGAGTTCGTCCTCGGTGACGCGGAGGACCACGATCTGGCCTGGTATGCCACCCAGGAACTGCCCTTCCTGCTCGAACTGCTCTGACAGAGCCGCGGACTGCGTGACAGGCCGCGCCACCTGCGGGTAACCTACGGACCCGTAACCTATCCGAGTGGACGGAAGTTTGATGGGCTTGAGGAAGTGGCTCGAGGCGCCGGCGGCAGATGTGTCGGCACCGCGACGGCCGAGTGTGAACATGCTGCGCGGGGCGGTGACCCGAGTCACGACCCCGCTGTTGCCGGACGACTTCCTGCATCTGGCGAATCCGTTGTGGTCGGCGCGCGAACTCCGCGGCAAGATCGTCGAGGTTCGCAAGGAGACGTGCGACTCGGCGACCCTCGTCATCAGGCCGGGCTGGGGATTCGACTTCGACTACCAGCCCGGCCAGTACATCGGCATCGGCCTTCTCGTCGACGGCCGCTTCCACTGGCGCTCGTACTCGCTCACGTCGCCGCCGAGCCGGGACCGGAAGCTGATCACGATCGCGGTCAAGGCGATGCCCGAGGGCCGGCTGTCAAGCCATCTGATCAACGGCGTGCCTGCGGGCACCGTGGTGCGCCTGGCCGCGCCGCAGGGCAACTTCTCGCTGCCGGAACCGCCGCCGGAGAAGATCCTCTTCATCACCGCGGGCAGCGGCGTCACGCCGGTGATGGCGATGCTGCGGTCGATGGTGCGCCGGGGCACGGTGCCGGACGTGGTGCACGTGCACTCCGCGCCGACGGAACAGGATGTGATGTTCGGCGAGGAGTTGGCGGCGTTGCACGACTCGCACCCGACCTTCGTCTCGCACGTCCAGCACACCCGCACCGGCGGCCGGTTCAAGCTGGCCGACCTCGACGAGATGTACCCGGACTGGCGGGAGCGGCAGACCTGGGCGTGCGGTCCGGTGAAGATGCTCGACGAGGTCGAGAAGGTGTGGGCCGAGGCCGGGATCGCGGACCGGCTGCACACCGAGCGGTTCACGATCTCGCGTGCCGACATGTCAGGCCAGGGCGGCACTGTGACCTTCGCCAAGTCGGAGCGCTCCGCCGAGGTCGACGGCGCCACGACCGTGCTGGAGGCCGGAGAGAACCTTGGTGTGCAGATGCCGTTCGGCTGCCGGATGGGAATCTGCCAGACGTGTGTTGCCCCGCTGCTGTCCGGGCATGTGCGGGATCTGCGGTCCGGTCGGGAGCACGGCGAGGGTGAACGGGTGCAGACCTGTATCTCGGTCGCTGCCGGCGACTGCACCATCGACCTGTAGCGCCGATCATGGCCATCACGGACATCAAGGAATTTTCGCACCTGACCGAGGCCGACATCGAGGCGCTCGGGCGGGAGATGGATGCGATCCGGCGGGACGTGGAGAACTCGCGCGGCGCCGCCGACGCGCGGTACGTCCACAATGTGATCCGCCTGCAGAGGGCCCTGGAGATCGGCGGCCGGGCGATCCTGTTCGGCAGCCGGTACCGGCCGGCCTGGCTGGCGGGGACCGCGATGCTCGGCGTCGCGAAGATCGTCGAGAACATGGAGCTCGGGCACAACATCGTGCACGGGCAGTGGGACTGGATGAACGATCCGGAGATCCACTCGACCACCTGGGAATGGGACCAGACCGGTCCGTCGTCGCAGTGGAAGCGGGCGCACAACTACTCGCACCACACGTACACGAACGTCGTCGGGATGGACGAGGACGTCCAGTTCGGAATCATCCGGATCACCCGGGACGTGCCGTGGCGGCCGGTCAATCTGCTGCAGCCAGTGGCGAACGTCGTCCTCGCGGTGGGCTTCGAGTGGGGCATCGCGCTGCACGACTGGCACATCACCCGCGAGGCCGAGGCCGCCCGCGGCGACGATCATCGCCGCGAGGTGGATCGGGAGTTCGCCCGCAAGGCGACCCGGCAGGTGGTCAAGGACTTCGTCATCTTCCCGGCGTTGACCGGGCCCGCCTGGCGCACCACCCTGACGGCGAACGCGGCGGCGAACGTGATCCGCAACGTGTGGGCACACGCGGTGATCTTCTGTGGGCACTTCCCGGACGGTGCCGAGAAGTTCACGATCGAGGAGCACGAGCGGGAGACGAAACCCCAGTGGTATCTGCGCCAGTTGCTGGGCAGCGCCAACATCTCCGGGGGCCGGGTGATGGACTTCATGACCGGCAACCTCAGCTACCAGATCGAACACCACCTCTTCCCCGACCTGCCGAGTAACCGGTTGCGTGAGGTGTCGGTGCGCGTTCGGGCGCTGTGCGACAAGTACGACCTGCCGTACACGACCGGGCCGCTCTCGCGTCAGTACCTGTTGTCCCTGCGGACCGTGCTCAAGCTGGCACTACCCGACCGGCTTCTGAAGGCGACCTCCGACGACGCGCCGGAGACCTCCTCGGAACGGAAGTTCCGCGATTCCGGCTCGGCGCGCGTCGATCCGGTGACCGGACGGCGGTCGGGGTTGCGGTCGGCGTTGCGGCGACTTCGCGGTTTGTGATTCACCTCACAGCAATGGATCGGTAACCTACGCAGGCGTAACCTACGGTACGGTAAGCCGGTAATTCGAAGTTCAGGACCGGGAGAGCCATGGCTATTTCAGACATCAAGGAGTACGCGCACCTGACCGAGGCCGACATCGAGGCCCTCGGTCGGGAACTGGACGCGATCCGCCGTGACGTCGAGGAGTCCCGCGGCGAGCGTGACGCCCGGTATCTGCGCAACACCATCCGGCTGCAGCGTTCCCTCGAGATCGGCGGCCGGGCCGTGTTGTTCGGCAGCCGGAAGCGCCCGCTGTGGCTGCTCGGCGCGGGCATGCTCGGCGTCGCCAAGATCATCGAGAACATGGAGCTCGGGCACAACGTGATGCACGGGCAGTGGGACTGGATGAACGACCCCGAGGTGCACTCCGCGAACTGGGAGTGGGACAACGCCGGGCCGTCGGCGCACTGGAAGCAGACCCACAACTACCTGCATCACAAGTACACCAACATCCTCGGCATGGACGACGATGTGGGATACGGCCTGCTGCGCGTGACCCGCGACCAGCGCTGGAAGCCGTTCAATGCCGGCAACGTGGTCTACAACACGGTTCTCGCCCTGGCGTTCCAGTACGGCGTCGCGGCGCAGCACCTCGAGCTCGGCAAGGTGGCCAAGGGGCGCGACGACCGCGAGGAGACCAAGCGCAAGCTGCGCGAGGTCGGCGAGAAGATCGGCAAGCAGGTCGTCAAGGACTACGTGGTGTTCCCGGCGCTGACCGGCAAGGCATGGAAGTCCACCATGACCGCGAACCTGACCGCCAACGTGATCCGCAACGTGTGGACCAACGCCGTCATCTTCTGTGGCCACTTCCCGGACGGTGCCGAGAAGTTCACCAAGGAGGACGTCGACAAGGAGACGCAGGCCCAGTGGTACCTGCGGCAGATGCTGGGCAGCGCCAACATCTCGGGCGGCCGGGTGATGGACTTCATGACCGGCAACCTCAGCTACCAGATCGAGCACCACATCTTCCCGGATCTGCCGTCGAACCGTTACGCGGAGATCGCGGTGCGGGTGCGCGAACTGTGTGACAAGTACGACCTGCCGTACACCACGGGTCCGCTGCTGGTGCAGTACGGCAAGGCGTGGCGCACGATCGCCAAGCTGTCGCTGCCGAACAAGTACCTCCACGACACCGTCGACGATGCGCCGGAAACGGCGTCCGAACGCAGGTGGGAGGGGCGCGAGGCCGTTCTCACCGTGGATCCCACGACCGGACGCGCGCGCGGACTGAAGACCGCCATCCGGGAATCGCGGAAGCGGCGCGGCATCCGGAAACTGCTGCCTCGCTGAGTGTTCTGTGGGTCGAGTCACCCTCGTTGGGCCCCGCCGGAAACGGCGGGGCCCAACGGCGTTTCGGGCTGCTACTCGTCGGATCCGACGATCGACGAACCGAGGTTCAGCAGGATCTTGATGCTGTCGGTGAAGTTGCCGAGAAGGGCGGAACCGGCTTCGAGAAACGCATCACTCATCAGTACTCCTTGGGTCGTGACGGTGGGAGGGCTCCCACCTGTGTCGTGACTTGCGGGCTGATTCGAATCAGAGTTGAGCCCGTACAGCGTAAGACCGGTGGAGTAACGATCAAGGAGTTCTCGAGCGAATTGACCCAATCGTGACCCGAAGGCGCTGGTCGAGGGTCACCAGGCCTCGTTGGACGACAGTGCCACCAGCAGCTGCCGCACCGCGCCCGCCCGGCGGGCCGCCTGCCCCTCGAGATGGTCGAGCGCGCACTCCGGGTCCGCGGGAGGTCCGAGGTGCGTGCACCCGCGCGGGCAGTCCTCGATCGCGGCCGCCAGATCGGTGAACGCCCCCATCACGTCGTCGGGGGAGATGTGTGCGAGGCCGAACGAGCGGATGCCCGGAGTGTCGACGACCCAGCCGCGCGGCGCGTCGGCCGCGCTCGGCAACGGCAGCGCCACCGACTGCGTGGACGTGTGCCGGCCCTTGCCGACGCCCGACACCACTCCGGTGGCCCGATCCGCCTCGGGGACAAGCCGATTGACGAGCGTGGACTTTCCCACGCCGGAGTGGCCGATCAGGGCGGTGAGCTTCCCTGCGAGAATGTGTTTCACGGCGGTGAGGGGTTCGGACGTGCCCGCCAGCACCACCGGCACGTCGAGGTCCTCGAAGGCGGCGGCGAATTCACGGTGATCCGCGAGATCGCCCTTCGTCAGGCACAGGATCGGCTCCAACCCGCCGACGTAGGCGGCGACCAGTGCCCGCTCGACGAATCCCGTCCGCGGCGGCGGGTCGGCCAGCGCGACGACGATCAGCAGCTGGGAGGCGTTCGCGACCACCACGCGCTCGTACGGATCCGTGTCGTCCGCGGTCCGGCGCAGCACCGTCGACCGGTCCTCGACCCGCACGATCCGGGCCAGGGTGTCGACCCGGCCGGAGACGTCGCCGACCACGCCGACCCGGTCCCCGACGACGATCGGGGTGCGGCCGAGTTCGCGTGCCCGCATCGCCACCACCGGCCGGTCGGGGTCGCCGTCCAGCACGCATCCCCAGCGTCCGCGGTCCACCGAGACGACCATCGCGATCTCGGCGGCTTTGTGCTCGGGCCGGGTCTTGGTGCGCGGCCGGGAGCCCTTGCCCGGGCGGATCCGGACGTCGGACTCGTCGTACCGGCGCGCGCTCAGGAGCGCGCCCCGATCTGGTCCTGGAGCATTGTCTCCCAAAGGTTCTCGAAGCCTGGCAGGGTTTTCGCCGTGGTGCCCACGTCGTCGACGTCGACACCGGGCACGACCAGACCGAGGATCGCGCCTGCGGTGGCCATCCGGTGGTCGGCATACGAACGCCACACGCCGCCGTGCAGGGGGCAGGGATCGATGTGCAGGCCGTCCGGGGTCTCGGTGACCGCGCCGCCGAGATTGTTGATCTCGGTGGACAGCGCCGCGAGCCGGTCGGTTTCGTGACCGCGCAGGTGCGCGATGCCCCGCAGGGTCGACGGGGAGTCGGCGAGGGCGGCCAGTGCCGCCACCGTCGGCGTCAGCTCGCCGATGTCGTGCAGGTCGATGTCGATGCCGCGCAGGCGTTCCGGCCCGGCCACCGTCAGCAAGGAATCCCGCAGGGACACGGTCGCCCCCATGTCGGTGAGGATGCCGCGGATCGCGTCGCCCGGCTGGGTGGTCACCGAAGGCCACAGCGGCACACTCACGGAGCCTCCGGTCACCGCCGCCGCGGCGAGGAACGAGGTCGCGTTCGACAGGTCCGGCTCCACGACCCAGTCGACCGCCGCGACAGGGCCCGGCTCGACCCGCCAGGTGGCCGGCTGACCGGCGCCCGGCGTGTGCACCCGGACCCCGGCCCGGCGGAGCATCTCGACCGTCATGTCGATGTGCGGCATCGACGGCACCGACGCGCCGTCGTGGTGCACGGTCACGCCGTCGCTGAATCTGGCGGCCGAGAGCAGCAAGCCCGACACGAACTGCGACGACCCGGACGCGTCGATCGTCACCTCACCGCCGGCGACGGAACCGCGGCCGGTGACGGTGAACGGCAGACCGTCACCGTCGATCGCCACCCCGAGTCCGCGAAGCCCGTCGAGGATCGTGGCCAGCGGGCGGGTGCGGGCCTGCTCGTCCCCGTCGAAAGCGACGACGCCGTCCGCGAGGGCGGCCACCGGCGGCAGAAACCGCATCACCGTTCCCGCCAGCCCGCAGTCGACCGCCCCGCCGTGCAACGGGCCGGGAGTCACACGCAGAGTGGTGGGGGAGCCGACCTCGGTGATGTCGACTCCCAGGGACCGCAGGCCGTCGATCATCAGATCGGTGTCGCGGCTGCGCAGGGTCCCGGTGACGGTGGACGGCCCGCTCGCGAGCGCCGCGAGGATCAGGGCCCGGTTGGTGATCGACTTCGACCCGGGCAGGGTCACGGTCGCGTGCACGGGCGATTCGGCGAGGGGCGCTCTCCACAGACTCACGGGCTCCATCTTCCCGCATCGCGCCGCGAGCCGGTGCAGGGGCACACAGCGCATGTCGGTGGGCACGCATGCCTGTCGGTGGGCACGCCCACTGCGCATGTCGGTGGGCACGCCCACAATGGGTGGCATGTGCGGCAGATACGCGACGACCGTCGACCCGGCCCTGCTCGCGGTCGAGCTGGACGCGATCGACGAGACGGGGTCGGCGCCACCCCAACCGTCGGAGCGCTACAACGTCGCGCCGACCGACCCGGTGCTGGCCGTGGTCGCCCGCCACGATCGCGAACATCCGGAGGACTTGGCGACCCGGCGGATCCGCCGGATGCGGTGGGGACTGCTGCCGCCGTGGACGAAGGCCGGCGACGACGGTGCGCCGGTGCGGTCGGCGCCGCTGTTCAATGCCCGCGCCGACACCGCCTCCACGAAGCCGGCGTTCCGGGCCGCGCTCAAGACCAAGCGCGCACTGGTGCCGATGGACGGCTGGTACGAGTGGACCAGCGAACCACGCCCCGGCGGCAAGGTCGCCAAGGTGCCGCACTTCATGACGCCCGCGGACGGGTCGCGGTTCTTCATGGCCGGCCTGTGGTCGGTGTGGCACGCGCCCGGCTCCCGCGCCGCGCCGCTGCTGAGCTGCACGATCCTGACGACCGATGCGGTCGGGGACCTCCAGTCGGTGCACGACCGGATGCCGCTGATCGTGACTCCGGAGCACTGGGACCGGTGGCTCGATCCCGATGTCGACGTCCCGGTCGAGCTGCTCGCCGGTGTTGACGAGCAGGTCGCCGCGGGCATCGAGATCCGACTCGTCTCGGATCGCGTGAACAGCGTCCGCAACGACGGCCCCGACCTGATCGCTCCTGCCGGGCCGCCCGGCTCGGCGGTCGGGGAGCAGATCAGCCTGCTCTGACCCCGAACCGCCCGGTGCCACCCTGTCCGACCCCTGCCCGTTGTCCCGAATGGCCCATTCGGTCGGTTGAACAGACCGAATGGGCCATTCGGGAAGAAGACGAGGGAAGGACAGGGGCGGGCCTGCGAGCAGGGTCAGCGGGCGAGGGCGGCGAGGTCGCTGACCTCGGCGACCAGCTCCAGGGACCGCAGCCAGGCCGCACGCTCCGTCGCGGAGGAGACGACCATCAGCTCGTCGGCGCCGGTTCGTTCGGTGAAGGTGTCCAGATACTCGCGCACCCGCGTAGGTGTGCCGACGGCGGTGAAGCGCAACATCTGCAGCACCTGCTGACCGGCGGGGGACTCGAGCACCAGGTCCGTCTCCTCGGGCGTGAAGGTGCGGCCGCGACCGACGAACAACTGGACCCGCTTGCGCTTCGTTGCGGTGAACAGTCGCTGCGCCTCGTCCTCGGTGTCGGCGGCGATGACGTTGACGGCGGCGATCACGTACGGTTCCGCGAGCTGCGCGGAGGGCCGGAACTCGCGACGGTAGATCGCGATCGCGTCGTCGAGGGCGTTCGGCGCGAAGTGTGAGGCGAACGCGTACGGCAGGCCGAGCATCGCGGCCAGCTTCGCGCCGAACAGTGACGAGCCGAGGATGTACAGCGGCACGTTCGTGCCCTTACCGGGGGTGGCCTCGATCCCCGGGATGCGGGAGGGCCCGGTCAGGTAGCCCTGCAGTTCGAGCACGTCCTGGGGGAACGAGTCGGCGGACGCCGGGTCGCGGCGCAGCGCCCGCATCGTCTGCTGGTCGCTGCCCGGTGCGCGGCCGAGGCCGAGGTCGATGCGGCCCGGGTGCAGTTCGGCCAGGGTGCCGAACTGTTCGGCGATGGTCAGCGGGGAGTGGTTCGGCAGCATCACGCCGCCGGAACCGAGGCGGATGGTCTCGGTGTTCGCGGCGATGTGCGCGATCAGCACACTCGTCGCGGACGACGCGATGGACGGCATGTTGTGGTGCTCGGCGTACCAGATCCGTTGGTAGCCCTGCCGTTCCGCGGCCTGCGCCATCTGCACGCTGGCGCGGAAGCTGTCCCGGGCGCTCTCGCCCTCGCCGATCTGGGCGAGGTCGAGAATGGAGAGGGGGACGGTCACGAGGTACCCGCTTTCTGACACGAACAGACTTTGTTGTGAGGTGCAACAGTCGTCGCGGAGCTGATTGTTCCCCGGGTGCCTCAGCCGGCGGTGATCGGGGCGAGAACCGCACCCGTCAGTCGCACCAGGTCCCGCGGATCGAGGTCGATCTCCAGTCCACGCCGGCCCGCGCTGCACAGCACCCGGTCCCAGTCGGTGGCCGATGCGTCGATCACCGTCGGCAACTTCTTGCGCTGGCCGAGCGGGGAGATGCCGCCCAGCACGTATCCGGTGGAGCGCTGAGCCTCGGCCTGGTCCGCCATCACGGCCTTGCCTGCGCCCAACGCCGCCGCGGCAGCCTTCAGCGAGAGCTTCGCCGGCACCGGCAGGACCGCGACCGCGAGCTTGCCGTCGGAGGTCTTGATCACCAGCGTCTTGAATATCTGCGAGGCGTCGAGACCGAGTTCGCCGGCGAGGGCGTCGACCGCTTCGGTGCCGTAGGAGGCGCTGGAGGGGTCGTGGTCGTAGCTGTGGACCCGATGCGCAACCTTCGCCTTGACCAGGGCCTGTGTTGCCGGTGTCGCGGAACCTGCCATGTCTCGACACTGTAGAACCGCGCCTCGTGCCGGCTGTCGGCGGGAACACTCGGCGCCTCGTGGGTGTTGCACCGTGCACGTTGGTCCGTGTTGGAAAGGAGCCGCCCGTGTCGGTGAAGTGCCTGGAGCGTCCCGCTGGTCGCCGTGAGGGGAACCGTGTGGCGGTAGCCTGGATCTCTGACAAGAGCGAAGGGATCACCGTGCCCAACGACCTGAGCGAACCCCACGACATCGACCCGCCGGAGCCCTTGGCCTCCGATCCGGTCGTCGAGTCCGAGGCGGAGCTGACGCAGCGCTTCGAGCGCGACGCCCTGCCGCTGATCGATCAGCTGTACGGCGCCGCACTGCGGATGACGCGCAACCCGGCCGACGCCGAGGACCTCGTGCAGGAGACGTATGTCAAGGCGTACTCCGCGTTCCGGTCCTTCAAGGAGGGCACCAACCTCAAGGCGTGGCTGTACCGGATTCTGACGAACACCTACATCAACTCGTACCGCAAGAAGCAGCGGCAGCCGGCGCAGTACCCGACGGACGAGATCACCGACTGGCAGCTCGCCGCGACCGCCGAGCACACCTCGCAGGGTCTGCGCTCCGCGGAGGTCGAGGCGCTCGACGCGCTGCCCGACGACGACATCAAGAACGCGCTGCAGCAACTGCCGGAGGAGTTCCGGATGGCGGTGTACTACGCGGACGTCGAGGGCTTCCCGTACAAGGAGATCGCCGAGATCATGGGCACCCCGATCGGGACCGTGATGTCGCGGCTGCACCGCGGCCGCAAGCAACTGCGTGGACTGCTCGCCGACGTGGCCCGCGAACGAGGATTCAATCGAGGGGCCGCCGCCGCGGCCGCGACAGGCCAGGAGCAGGAGGCGTCCCGGTGAGCGAGCAGAACGAATTCGAGCGGCTCGACTGCTCCGCCGTGATTGCCGATGTATGGCTGATGCTCGACAACGAATGCGACGACCGGACCCGCGCCCGGCTGCAGCAGCACATGGAGGACTGCGGCTCCTGCTTCGAGGCGTACGGCATCGAGGCGAAGGTGAAGTCGTTGCTCGCCCGCAAGTGCGGTGGGGAGCACGCGCCGGACAGCCTGCGCCAGCGCCTGCGCATCCAGCTGAGCCAGACCACGATCATCACCCGGGTCGACCCGGGGCAGTAGGACCGACACAGCGAGCGACCCCGAGGAAGCCTCGGGGTCGCTCCCTGCCTGTTCGGGACGGGACCTGTCGACGGTTGTCGGAAAGCGTTCGAGCGGGTGTCGTCGAGCTGCACGAACGACCCGGACGGGTCAGCTGCCCAGCATCATTGAAACGAGATTGAGTGTCTCGTTGTCTCCCCGCCCGAGGTCGGCGCTACCGAAGCCCCAGAAGCCGTTGTCCCAGTCACCGCCACCGTAGTCGACGCAGAGGAAGCAGGGCTCAGCCTCGTAGCTGCGGATGTGAAACTGCAGCCCGATCGGATTCCAGGTCTGTTTGCCGAGTCCGTCGATGTCGACCGTCAGCCCGCTGTCGACGGACGAGCCGATTTCGTAGCTGTCCGGCGGGATGAAGAAGGACACCGAGACCGAGAGACGGCCGTGTTCGGTAGCGGGTATGTAGAAGCCGGGATCGGCGAAAGTGACGGTGTTGGCCGCTGCGTCGAACACAGGGGTGAGCTTCCAGTGCTCCTCGACATAGGGCTGGGTGAACCGCGTCACCGCCGCGCTGTCCGTGAAGTACTGGAGTTCGGGTGGCACATGGAAGGCGACGCTGTTGATGCGGCGCTCGGTCCGGTCTGTGGTCGTCAGCGATGCGTAATAGGTCACCATGGAGGAGTTCGTGACGACGTTGGTCGATGTACCCAACCCGCCCACAGCCCCTTCGACCTGTACGTTGTCGGCGGTCACGGTGACCGACCTCCCGGGGCCGAACTCGTCGGCTGCCGCGGTGCCGCCACCGGTGGCGAGTGTGCCGACCATCAGGCCGACGCCGGCGACGGTACGGGCGAGTCGCCGAAAAGCGTTGCGCGTATCGCGATTCATCGGAGTAACCGTCCTTTCGATTCAGCTTGCGGAGCCGGAGGCGAAGGGTGAGACCACGTGGACGTTCACTCCGATCGGATTTCGATCGAAGTCCGCA
Organism: Rhodococcus sp. NPDC004095; assembly: GCF_053604015.1. Lineage (NCBI taxonomy): Bacteria > Bacillati > Actinomycetota > Actinomycetes > Mycobacteriales > Nocardiaceae > Rhodococcus > Rhodococcus sp. NPDC004095. Next base: position 16,194 of record NZ_JBSGGS010000021.1, on the reverse strand, counting down.
GTGTCGTTCCATCCACCCGCGCTGATGCCGCTCGCTATGACGTCACCCGGTTCGAATCTGTCTGCCCGGATGATGTAGGTCACCTCGTATACGAGGGCCCAACCTGGGCCCACCCAGATGTCGCCCGGGCGGAAACTCACGTGTGGGGTGTCGCCTTCGGGTGAGACGTACGGGGAGGTGTCGAGCGCGGTCTTCGTGCCGTTCGTGTCGGACAGGTAAAGGGTGCCCGTGACGAAGGTGAGACCGGGAGCGTACTCATCACTCACCCAGTTGAAGTACTCGGGCGCGTCGGTAGGTGAGAAGCTCGTCCGATACGTGACAGTCGATCCGGGGACTTTCTCGTTGCTGCCGACGACCTCCTTGTCGACGCGGTACTCGTCGGTCGTGACGGTGACGCTGCGATCGTCCTCGAGCGGTGCCGCGGCCGCGGTGCCGGTCGCGGCACCGGTGACGAACGCGCCCGCGATCAGGGTGGTGGCCGTTGCGGTGGCGAGGCGGGCGAGTGTGCGGTGGTGAGTGTGCCGGAAGACTGTCCGGAGTGGCGTGCGTGTGTGGGGCATGAGCCTCCTGTCGGGGCGGCATCGGCGGGTGTCCCTCGTGCCGCTGGGTGAGTGTCCGCGGCGGAGGTCGAGCTGCGCCGGTGCCCGACCAAGCCGAAACATACCGAGTGGTCCCCCGACCGCGTGCGCGCAATCGTAGGGGCGAAGGGCATGTCGTGGGGGCGAACCGTGGAAATGGTCCGCGTACGACACAGGGCCGGACCCCCGAAGGAATCCGGCCCTGTGTGAGGCTTCGTCTACGCGCTCAGGCGTTGGGACGCTTGCCGTGGTTGGCGGCACTGCCCTTACGGCTGCGCTTCTTGCGACCACGCTTACCCATGGTTGTCTCCCTTCTATCCGATCTCGCTCGGGGACATTCTTCCACGTGTGGTTGGCTGTACTTCCACTGGTAGGTCTCCAACACAAGCGAGGTGCTCGATGGCCGAAGACGTGCGCGCCGAGATGGTCTCCACCGTCTTCCAGGTGGTGGTGTCAGCAGGCGACGAGGTGAAGGAGGGGGACACCCTCGTGATCCTGGAGTCGATGAAGATGGAGATTCCGGTGATCGCGGAGATCGACGGCACCGTCACCTCCGTCGACGTCACCGTCGGCGACGTCATCCAGCAGGGCGACCTGATCGCCGTCATCGCCTGACCCGACCGTCCGATGTCGACGCTCAGCGATCTGCTCGCCGAACACACCGACCTGCCCGGGGAGGGCGTCGACCACCTGCAGCGGGTGGTCGGGGAGTGGCAGTTGCTGGCGGACCTGTCGTTCGCCGACGTCCTGCTGTGGGTGCCGACCGACGCCGGCGTCGCCGAGCCGGCCGGTGGTCCCCAGTTGGTGTGCGTCGCGCAGTGCCGGCCGACGACCGCGCCGACAGCCTTCGCGGAGGACGCGGTCGGCTGGGTTGCCTCGGACGTCGAACACCCGCACGTGCGCCAGGCACTGGCCGAGTGGCGGATCGTGCGGGTTCCGGACGGCCCGCCCGCCGAGGGAGCCCCGGTGCGGCGGGAGGCGATTCCGGTGCGTTGCAGCGGGGATGTGATCGCGGTGCTCAGCCGGGACACCAACCCGACGCAGCAGCGGCAGTCGAGCCCGCTGGAGGTCGCGTACCTGGACTGCGCCGCCGAGCTGTGCCAGATGATCAGCGAGGGCACCTTCCCGACCCCCGAGGAGCACAGCGAGATCCTGTCCAGCCCGCGTGCGGGGGACGGCTTCATCCGGCTCGACTCCGACGGCACCGTCGTCTACGCCAGCCCGAACGCCCTGTCGGCGTATCACCGGATGGGTCTGACCACGACGACGCTCAAGGGGCGGGACCTGGCGTCGGTGACCCGCACCCTGATCACCGACCCGTTCGACGCGCAGGACGTGGCCACCGACATCCGCGCGGCCCTGGCGGGCAAGGCGGGCAAGCGGATGGAGGTCGAGGCGCGCGGGGCGACGGTGCTGATGCGCACGCTGGTCCTGCGGCCGGGTGGTCAGCCCGCCGGCGCGGTGGTGCTCATCCGGGACGTCACCGAGGTCAAGCGCCGCGACCGGGCGCTGCTGAGCAAGGACGCGACGATCCGGGAGATCCATCACCGGGTGAAGAACAACCTGCAGACGGTGGCGGCGCTGCTGCGGTTGCAGGCCCGGCGTACCCAGCACGACGAGGCGCGGCAGGCCCTGGCCGAGTCGGTGCGTCGCGTCACGTCGATCGCGCTCGTGCACGACATCCTGTCGATGTCCGTCGACGAGGAGGTCAACCTCGACGAGGTCGTGGACCGGCTGGTGCCGATCATGGCGGACGTCGCGGTGGTCAACAGCACCGTGCAGATCCGCCGTGAGGGCAGTTTCGGGGTGTTCCCTGCCGAGCGTGCCACGCCGCTGGTCATGGTCCTGACGGAGCTGGTGCAGAACGCCATCGAGCACGGCTACGAGCCCGGCCAGGGCGGAACGGTGACGCTGCGCGCGACCCGGTCCGCGCGCTGGCTGGACGTGGTGATCCACGACGACGGCGCGGGCCTGCCGGACGGGTTCAGCCTCGAGCGGTCGGACAGTCTCGGTTTGCAGATCGTCCGCACCCTGGTGTCCGCGGAACTGAACGGCTCGCTGGGGCTGCGGCCCGCCCAGGGTGGGGGCACGGAGGCCGCGCTGCGGGTTCCGCTGGGCCGGCGCGCCGCGTCCCGCGTGTGATCGGTGCCGAATACGCGTGAGGCCCGGCACCTTTCGGTGCCGGGCCTCACGAGAAGTATTACGGTGTCAGACCGCGCTGCGGGCACGGGTGCGCGCGTTCCGACGCTTGAGCGCGCGCCGCTCGTCCTCGCTCATGCCGCCCCAGACGCCCGCGTCCTGGCCCGACTCGAGGGCCCACGACAGGCAGTCGGCGGTCACGGGGCAGCGGTTGCACACCAGCTTGGCGTCCGCGATCTGCGCGATGGCCGGTCCACTGTTTCCCACCGGGAAGAACAACTCCGGGTCCTCGTCCCGACAGATTGCCTTGTGGCGCCAGTCCATCCTTCTACTCCTTCACCGGGTGCGTCGCACCGTGTCGTATTTTCGGTGCGAATGCACCGCGTCGTATCGCGTCGTTCATGCGCGGGGAGCGAATTGTTTCCTCGCTGTTGCTTGTGAATGCTTTCACGAACGCGCAGGAAGTCAATAGAAAATGGCCCGTCCGTGGGGTAACTCACTCTTTCGAATCACCCGGTGTGGTCTGCATTACTTTGTACCCCGCTCGCGGCACTTATGCACTATGGGTGTACGGTTCTGTTCTGAACTGACCCTCGGCAGGCGCCGAAACGGTGTATAAGCCATTAGCCGCCGGTTCGCCCGCCGCCCCTCGCCGGGACCTCGCTCGATCGGGCCCGTCAACCGAGGCTCGGCGCCACCAGCGTCAGCGCGTCGCGCACCGCGACGAACTCCACCTCTGTGCGCTTGCCGAGGTAGTCGCCATCCACCTGCAGTCCGATCGGTGCGCTCGACGTGATTCGCACCTTGGATGCGTCGTCGACTCGAAAAAGCTTGCGCGACTTGGGGTTCGATCCGGGGGTGAGGAGTTGTCGGACGACGGGCAGGCTGGCCGCGACGCTCATCGTGCGCATCGCGAACACCCCGAGACCGGTCTCGAACCCCGTCTCCGGGTTCACCGAGATCGGCCGGTGGTTCAGATAGGTCCACGGGCTCGAGTTCGACACGAACGCGTAGTGCACGCCGTCCACCGGATCGTGCCCCGGAATCTCGACGGTCAGCGTGGGCTCCAGGCGCCGGTTCCTCAGGAACGCGCGGATCGCCGTGCGGACGTAGCGGGAGGGGGTCGCCGCGTGGCCCTTCGCGCGGGCGAGGTCGATCGCCTCGCACACCTGCGCGTCCAGCCCGAGGCCGGCGTTGAAGGTGAACCAGCGGCCGTCGCAGTGCGCCAGCCCGATCCTCCGCCTCTCCCGCAGCTCCAGCAGTTCGATCAACTGGTTCGTCGCCACGACGGGGTCCGGGTCGATGCCGAGCGAGCGGGCGAAGACGTTCGCGGATCCGCCCGGCACCACGGCCACGAGGGGGGTCGGTCCGATGGGCAGCGCCTTCATCGACTCCGGCTCCGGGGCGCCGAGCAGACCGTTGACGACTTCGTTCACGGTGCCGTCGCCGCCGTGCACGATGATCAGCCCGATGCCCTCGAGGACCGCGCGACGGGCCAACTCGGCGGCGTGCCCGCGGTGCGTGGTGTGCACCACCCGTACCTGCACCCGGCTCGACAGCGCGTGCGCGAGCAGGTCGCGAGCCGCGGGGGTGGTCGAGGTCGCATTCGGGTTGACGATCAGCAGCGCACGCACGGATCGTCAGCCTAGCGGGGACCGGGCGCCGGGGAGTTCGCGCCGACCCGGGCGCGGCGTTCTATAGGCTGGCGCCGTGCCCGAGTCTGCTGCGCCCCTGTCCACCCCCGCCACGGTTCGATGGGCGGGAGGGCTGGTCACCTTCGAAGGGGCGGTCGCGGTCGTCGTCGCACTCGTCCTGGTGATCCGGGGTCTGCTCGGACACGACCAGGACGCCGCCAACCCGTACGGCACGGCGGCGTGGTTCGTCATCCTCGGCGGTGCCGTGCTCGCCGCCGGCCTCGGGCTGCTGCGCGGCCGCCGCTGGGGCCGGGCCATCGCCGTCGTCGCGCAGCTGCTGCTGTTGCCGGTGGTGTGGTCGCTGCTCACCGACTCGCACCGGCCGGTGCTCGGCGTGCTCCTCGGAGTGGTCGTGGTGCCGGCGCTGGTGTGCCTGTTCTCGGCGCCCACGTCGCGCTGGATGGCCGAGGAGTACGGCGGGGACACCGCACAGCCGGAGTGACCGCGGTCGTCAGACCGTCGCCGCCAGGCGGGCCAGAGGGTCGCCGCTGAGCCGGTAGCCGGTCCACTCGTCCTGGGCCTGCGCGCCGAGCGAGTCGTAGAACTCGATCGACGGCGTGTTCCACTTCAGCACCGACCACGCCAGTCGCGTGTACCCGTGGTCGACGCACTCGCGCGCGAGGGTCGCCAACAAGGCCTTGCCGTACCCGCGGCCGCGGAAGGCCGGCTGCACGTACAGATCCTCCAGGTAGATCCCGTGCACCCCGTCCCACGTGGAGAAGTTGCGGAACCACAGCGCGGTCCCCACCACGACACCGTCCTCCTCGGCGACGTGGCCGAACACGGCCGGGTTCGGGCCGAACAGCGCGGCCGTCATCTGCTCGGCGGTGACGGTGCACTCCTGGCGGGCCTTCTCGTACTCGGCCAGTTCGTACACCAGGCCGGTGACGGCCGGCACGTCCGCGGTGGAGACGCGGCGAATCATGCGATACCTCTTTCGTTTTCGTCGAACGTTGCGGGTCCGTGGGGCGGGTCAGGACGCGTTGTGGGTGACGATCAGCCGGACGCCGTGGTCGTAGCCGAGCACGGTGATCGCCCCGGGCGACAACGCGAACCGGCGGCCCTCGACGAGTGGCAGGCCGGCCCAGCGGGCGATCAGCGCCCGGGAGAAGTGCCCGTGCCCGACCAGCACCACGTCCCGCCCCGGCAGGGTGGACTCGGCGACGGCGAGCACCAGGTCCGCCCGCGACTCCACGGAGTCGGCCTCCTCGCCGCCGGGGCAGGGATGCGTCCACACCGTCCAGTGCGGCACCTGGTGGTGGATCTGCGCGCTCGTCAGACCTTCGTAGTCTCCGTAGTCCCACTCGACGAGTTCGTCCCACACGCGGGCACTCAGGCCCGCCAGTTCGGCGGTGTGGGCCGCACGGATGCGCGGGCTGGACAGGACGGCCGGGTCCCGCAGGGCCAGCGACTCGAGGCGGCGGCCCGCACCACGGGCCTGCTCCTCGCCCTCGGGCGTCAGCGGCACGTCCGTGCGGCCGGTGTGCCGGCCGGTCGCCGCCCACTCGGTCGACCCGTGCCGCAGCAACACGATGCGTCCGGTGTCGCGAGGTGGGACGGGTATGGACGGGTCGGCGGGAGGCACCTGTGCATCATCTCAGGCCGGTCGGTCGCGGGAGCGTTCCGAGTACGCAAAGATCACCTCCGTGACGACGGTGCTCGCGGTGGCGAATCAAAAGGGTGGGGTCGCGAAGACCACGACGGTGGCCTCGCTCGGCGCGGCGCTGGCGGCGCTCGGGCGGAAGGTCCTGGTGGTCGATCTCGATCCGCAGGGCTGTCTGACGTTCTCGTTGGGGCACAATCCCGATCGGCTCGAGTCGTCGGTGCACGAGGTGCTCACCGGGCAGATGCAGATCCGGGACGTGATCCTCGACACGGAGGAGGGGTTCGCGCTGGTGCCCGCGACGATCGACCTGGCCGGGGCGGAAGCGGTGCTGCTGATGCGGCCGGGGCGCGAGTTCACGCTCAAGCGGGCGCTGGCGACGCTCGGTGACGACTTCGACGTCGTGATCGTCGACTGCCCGCCGTCGCTGGGCGTGCTGACCCTCAACGGGCTCACCGCGGCCGACTCCGTGCTGGTGCCACTGCAGTGCGAGACACTCGCGCACCGAGGCGTCGGGCAGTTGCTGCGTACCGTCTCCGAGGTCAGGGAGATCACCAACCCGGACCTGGCCCTGCTCGGCGCGTTGCCGACGCTGTACGACGCGCGCACCACGCACAGCCGCGACGTGCTCGCCGACGTCGCGGACCGCTACGACCTGCCGGTTCTGGCGCCGCCGATCCCGCGCACCGTCCGGTTCGCCGAGGCGAGCGCGTCGGGTGCCACCGTGCTGTCCGGTCGCGCCAACAAGGGCGCGCAGGCGTACCGCGAGCTGGCCGCGAACCTGGTCGCGCACTGGGACGAGGGTGCCGAACTGAACACCTTCGGTGAGTGACGTCTAACGCAGGGCCACCAGTTCGTCGCCGCGCTGTTCCAGGAGGACGGAGCCGAGAACCGCGGACGTGATCGGGCGGCCGCCGAGCTGTGCGGGTGCGAGGCCCGGCCGGTCGATCGGGATGCGCCGGGTTTCGGCGCCGGTGGCCGCGTCGATCACCGCGACGCCGCCTTCGACCGGGACGAGGAACAGGCCCGCCATCGCGGTGCCAGGGCCGAGTGCGCCGCCGACCGACCAGGCGGGGGTGAAATCCGTTGTCCGCAGGGCGATCACGCTCGATCCGGTCCACCAGCTCAGGAAGGATCCGGTGCGCTCCACGACGGTGGTGGGGGAGACGTCCGCGGGGGCGGGGTACCGGGACGTCTCGTTTCCGGTCCCGTCGAAAACGGCGACCGTCGCCCCCGCGGTCCCGGTGGCGGGTAGGTAGACGGCCGTCCGCTCGCCGGAGACGGCGAGCACGCGGGCGCCGGTGTCGGACGGTCCGGCCTCGTCGAGAACCCGGGACCCGTACTCCTCGGGCTCGGAGTTGTCCTTCGGTGCAGGGTTGAGGACGCTGAGCCGGACCGCGTCCTCGCCCGGACACGACTCCAGCACCGAGACCCGGCTGCTGCTCGACGCGGAGGAGAGCAGCGTGCACCCGGTCCGGGGTTGCGCGGCGGGATTGACCGGCGCGTCGACCCGCCCGAACTCGAGGGTGCGCACCAGGTCCGAACGCCACACCTCCATCCGGGTCGCGCCGCGTGAGGTCAGGTACGTCCCGTCCTCCGACAGGGTCACGGCGGGGTCGGCGTCGCTCGCCCGCTGCGCCTTCCGGACCCCGGTGGACCCGTCCAGTTGGGTGACCTGACCGCATCCGCGGTCGTCCGGGTAGACCGCGACCGCGGTGTTCCAGGCTCCGATGACCCCGCACAGCGTCCGGTCGCGCCGGTAGTGCCAGATCGGGTCGCCGGTCGCCGGGTCGTGCCCGACGACGGTGTCGCCGTCTCCGCTGACGGCGGCGCCACCCGCGACCACAGGGGTGCGGGTGGCGTCACTGTCGGCGCGCCAGATCTCGGTGAGCGTCTCGGGAACCGCCAGTGCGGTCTCCGCGGGCGGCGCCGGCGTCGTCGCGGTCACCGACTCGGTGCCCTCGGCGTCGCTGGTCAACCAGACCGCCGCGGCTGCGACCAGCACGAGCACCGCGATCGCGCAGGCGGCCAGAACGTCGGCGCGAGTGCGCCGCTCGGGTGCGAGCACGGTGGGTGGCTACTCCGTGGTCGACGCCGTGGAGGTGGCGGTCGAGCCGGAGGCCGGACGACGGCGACGCCGACGTCGACGTGCCGGGGTCGCCTCACCGCTGGGGGAGGTGGGTTCCGGCGCAACGGTTTCCGACGACGTGTCGGCGGGTGCGGTGCTCGCCGTGTCGGCGGTCCGGCCGCCGCGGGTGCGCTTGCGGGTACGGGTGCGGCGGGGACGATCCGAGGACTGCTCGGCGTCGGCGGACACCTCGTGCGTGCGGGCGGGCTTCGGCTTGCGGATCGAGCCCTTCGCGTCGGTGGGGATGCTCAGGTCCGAGTACAGGTGCTCGGAGCTGGAGTAGGTCTCGACCGGCTCGGCGACCCCCAGGTTCAGGGCCTTGTCGATCAGCTGCCAGCGCGGCACGTCGTCCCAGTCGACGAGCGTGACCGCGGTGCCGGTGCGCCCGGCGCGGCCGGTGCGGCCGATGCGGTGCACGTAGGTCTTCTCGTCGTCCGGGCACTGGTAGTTGATCACGTGCGTGACGTCGTCGATGTCGATGCCGCGGGCGGCCACATCGGTGGCGACCAGGACGTCCACCTTGCCGGTGCGGAAGCTCTTGAGGGCCTTCTCGCGGGCGATCTGGCCGAGGTCGCCGTGCACGGCGCCCACCGAGAAGCCGCGTTCGTTCAGCTCGTCCGCGACCTTCTGCGCGGTGCGCTTGGTCCGCGTGAAGATCATCGTCGCGCCGCGGCCCTCGGCCTGCAGGATCCGCGCCACCATCTCGGCCTTGTCCAGGGCGTGCGCCCGGTAGATGTGCTGGGTGGTGCGGTCGTGCACCGCGGACGACTCCGGCTCCTCGGCGCGAATGTGCGTCGGCCGGGTCAGGAACGTGCGCGCCAGGGTGATGATCGGTCCGGGCATCGTCGCCGAGAACAGCATCGTCTGCCGGGCGTCGGGCACCATCCCCAGGATGCGTTCGATGTCGGGCAGGAAGCCCAGATCGAGCATCTCGTCGGCCTCGTCCAGGACCAGCACGCCGACCTTGCCGAGGATCAGGTGACCCTGCTTGGCGAGGTCCAGCAGTCGTCCGGGGGTGCCGACGACGACGTCGACGCCCTTCTGCAGCGCCTCGATCTGGGTCTCGTACGGGCGGCCGCCGTAGATCGAGAGGACCTCGAGCCTGCGGTTCCCGGCCTTCAGGTGCTTGGCGGCGTTGACCAGGTCGTCGGTCACCTGGATGCACAGCTCGCGGGTCGGCACGATCACCAGCGCTCGCGGGGTGCCGTCGAGCGGCGCGGTGCCGGAATCGGTGCTCGAGACCCGGTGCAGCAGCGGCACGCCGAAGCCGAAGGTCTTGCCCATGCCCGTTCGGGCCTGGCCGATCAGGTCGTCGCCGGCCAGGGCGAGCGGCAGCGTCAACTCCTGGATGGCGAAGGTGCGTTCGATGCCGATCTCCGTCAGGGCCCGGACGATCTCGTCGCGGACGCCGAGTTCGGCGAACGTGGGGGCGGTGTGGGTCTCGTCGAGCTGGGCGGACAGGGTCGTCTCGCTTGCGTCGTCTTCGTGGTCGATCGTGATCTTGCTCAGTGCTCTGGCCTTCCTCGTCGGCACGCGCGCACGAGCTGGGCGGGGCCGGGGGTCGGCCACCGGGTGCTGCCCGTGTCCAACTCCCGGGCGGTGCCCGAGTCGAAACCCCGGGCGGTGCCCGAGTCGAACTCCGGGCGATGCCCTTTTCCGACTGACGCCGGTGCCCTTGTCCGATGGTCACTGTTCCTGCTGCCCTGCGCGCAAGACGGGTGTCTCGGCGCGGCGCGGGAGGAGGACCTGCGGATCAGGTGCGCGCACATTATCTGTGGGTCGCCGCGTCCATGCGATGTGTCCGATTGGTCGGACGATCGGGCGGCGACCCGCAACCATGGTAACTGCCGTGGCCGAGTTCGCAGGTAGGCGCGGTCTACGCTGTCCCGCATGGGAGCCAATTCTGCCGATTCGCTGTCGTCCTCGATCGCCGCCGACCACCCCGGTGTGAGCGAACTGTTCGCCGTACTGGCCTACGGTGAGATCTCCGCCTTCTACCGCCTCGCCGAGGACGCCCGGATGGCGCCGACCATGGCGGGCAGGGTGGCGCTGGCCCGCATGGCCGGCGCCGAGATGGGGCATTTCGAGACGCTGGAGTCGGCGCTCACCGACCGCGGCCTCGAGGTGTACTCCGCGATGGCGCCCTTCGTGAAGCCGCTCGACGACTACCACGCGTCGACCCACCCGGCGACGTGGCTCGAGTCCCTGGTCAAGGCGCATGTCGGCGACGGGATCGCCGCCGACTTCTACCTCGAGATCGCGGGCTCGCTGGATCCGTCCGTCGGCGCTGTGGTGCGCGAGGTGCTGGCGGAGACCGGGCACTCCGAGTTCGTGGTGCAGGAGGTCAGCGCCGCCGTGCAGGCATCGAAGAAGGAGAAGGACCGACTCATGCTGTGGGGCCGGCGCCTGCTCGGCGAGGCGATCACGCAGGCGCAGTACGTGATGGCGCAACGGGAGGCGCTGACGGATCTGATGCTCTCGGCGAGCGGGGACCTCAACGGCGTCGCGGCGCTGTTCGACCGGATGCAGCAGCGGCACTCGGAGCGGATGGCGGTGCTCGGGCTCGTCTGAGTCCGGCGCCAACGGTCAGGGTGCGGCCACGCCGGAGGTGTTCGCTCTCAGCACACGCCGGCAGCGGGTGGGGTGGAGGCGGGCTGCATTAGCCTGGCATCAGGTAGTGATGGCACGAGAGTTCGGAGGTTGGCCGTGGAGGTCAAGATCGGCATTTCTGACAGCCCGCGCGAGCTGATCCTCAGCAGCGCGCAGACCCCGGAAGAGGTGACCGAGCTCGTCTCAGCGGCGATCGGTGGCGACGCATCGGGAGTTCTCGCCCTCACCGACGACAAGGGTCGCAAGTTCCTGATCCAGGCTTCGAAGGTCGCCTACGTCGAGATCGGGCAGCCGGACAGCCGCAAGGTCGGTTTCGCGAGCTGACATCGAATCGGAAACGGGGCGCGCGGAATGATCCGCGCGCCCCGTTTTCTTGCGTTCGGGTCGTTCAGTTGTGCATGGGCACGTGGGAGAGGCCGCCCCAGGCGAGCTGGACGGTGATGTCCACCGCTTCCTCCTTGGGGATCGGCCGGTTCGCCTGCAGCCAGTAGCGGGCGGTGAACTGGCTGGTCCCGACGAGTCCGACGGCGAGGATGCGCGCCCGGTACGGGTCGAGTCCGGAGTCGTGGGCGACAAGGTCGAAGACGGCGTCCACACACGCCTCCGTGGCGCGGTCGACGCGGGCGAGGACCTGAGGGTCGCCCATGAAGTCCGACTCGAACACCAGCCGGTAGCCCTGGTTGTCGTTGTCGACGAAGTCGAAGAACGCCTGCACGGCGGCGCGGACGCGCTGCCGGTTGTCGGTGGTCGAGCGCAGCGCCTGGCGGACACCGGAGATCAGGCTGTCCACGTAGCTCTGCAGCACCGCGAGGTACAGGTCGAGCTTGCCGGGAAAGTGCTGGTAGAGCACGGGCTTGCTGACCCCGGCGCACTCGGCGATCTCGTCCATGCCTGCCGAGTGGTAGCCACGGCTGACGAACACTTCGCTGGCGGCCTGCAGCAGCTGGAGCCGGCGAGCGTCCCGGGGCAGTCGGGTGCTGCGCTTGGCGCCCTGACGCCCGGTCGACGTTGCGGAACGATCCGCGAGTTCAGTCATCGTGCTCCCAATCTTGCGTTGTCACCATCCGTGCCTCGTGCTGCGCGGGTGAGGTTGCTCACGGCACCGGGTGCACAAAGTGATCGAACGATACCGGACCTGTGCCCGGCCATCCGCGGAATGGCGAATGCTCCTGCCCCGAGTATTCCAGGTCACTGTTGCCGATAGGTGTCCAGTGTGCCTGGGGTGGTCCCGCTGCAGGTCGCAGCGGGTTCCGGTCGGCCGCGGCGGGTGATCGCCGATCGGCGTGCCCGGGCGGAGGACGTTCGCGGTTGTGAGACGCTGGACCGGTGACGGATGGAGGCGGACCGCGACTGCGGGGTGGACACCCCTGGAGTCCAGACGACTCGACGGATGCGCGCACAGGTCACCCGGACGGCCCGCGTCCCGGCGAGCGCGAGGACACCACGAACCCCGACCGGCCCGAGGCGGACAGCGCGTCGGACCGGTGGAGCCGCACCCAGGTCGGGTCACACCAGCCGCTGCGAGCGCAGTGGGATCCGATCGGCGAGGACCGCGGTCGGCCGCGCAGTTCCCGCCCCGAACGGCAGGTGCGCAAGCAGAGCCGACTCGGCAAGTTCGTCGCCACCTACGGGTGGCGTGCCTACGCCATCCCGGTTCTGGCGGTCGTCACCGTCCTCGTCCTCGTCGACGCGCTACGGGGCGTCGGGGAACCCGAGTCCCTCCCGTACGGCGATCCCGGGTTCGGTGCCCGCAGCACCAGCGAGGGCACTGGAGTTATCGGGGTTCCGCCGCTGGCCGACGGCAACTTCGCCGAGACGATCCCGTCCGGTGCGTTGCCCGAGGGGGGACCGTTCACCGCGACCGGTGCGGGAACCTGGCGGGTGATCCCGGGCACCGGCCCGAAGGCGGGGCAGGGCACCGAGCAGGTGTTCACCTACACGGTCGAGGTCGAGGACGGCGTCGACACCGCGGGATTCGGGGGAGACGAGTCCTTCGCCCGGATGGTCGACCAGACCCTCGCGAATCCGAAGAGCTGGACCCACGACCCGCGATTCGCGTTCCAGCGCATCGACACCGGCGACCCGACCTTCCGGATCTCACTGACCTCGCAGATGACGATCCGCGAGGCATGCGGGTACGACATCCAGCTGGAGGTCTCCTGCTACAACCCGGGCATCGACCGCGTCGTGCTGAACGAGCCGCGGTGGGTGCGCGGTGCCGTCGCGTATCAGGGCGACATCGGGTCGTACCGGCAGTACCAGATCAACCACGAGGTCGGACACGCCATCGGATACCAGGCGCACCAGCCGTGCGAGGCGGACGGCGGGCTGGCACCGGTGATGATGCAGCAGACCTTCGGAACGGCGAACAACGACATCGCCAAGCTCGACCCGGAGGGCGTCGTGCCGATGGACGGCAAGACCTGCCGGTTCAACCCCTGGCCGTACCCGCGCGGCTGAGCCGGCACGGGCTGCCCGGTCGTCAGTCCGGGCGCACCCACGGTGCCAGCTGTGCGCGCTGCTCTGCGGTCAGCCGACGCAACGTCTGCGTGTACGGGTCGCCGAGTGCCAGCTGCGTCGAGGCCTCCACCGCGGGCCGGGACCCGGGATCCGCGTCGGCCGCCCGGACCTCGTAGCGCACGGTGAGGTCCGCGCTGCGCAGCCGCTCGAGCCACATCGACACCTGCAGCGGCGTGTCCGCGTGGGTGAGCGGAGTGCGGTAACGGACCTCCAGGTGGGCCACGACCGAGTTCTGCAGCAGCGCCGACACCTCCGGGTCCACGGACGCCAGCCAGTCGATCCGGGACTCCTCGAGCAGCGTCACCATCCGGGCGTGGTTGATGTGTTTGAACGCGTCCATGTCGGACCATCGGACGGAGATCCGCGTCCGGTGGACGGCGTCGTCGGGCGTGGCGGACGTGGTCATCGTGCTCCTGGAGGTCGGCGTCGAGATGTTGAGGGACCGGCGACCAGGACCGTAGCCGATGGCGGCCGTGCGATGCCGGGTCCTCGACACCCGTTCGGCACCGACGGGGAGAATGGGAGGCATGTCGACATCCGTACAGCCCTCCGCCACACCGACGGGTGCGCTGCCGCCGCTGGTGGAGCCGGCCGCCGAGTTGAGCCGTGAGGAGGTGGCGCGCTACAGCCGCCACCTGATCATCCCGAACGTCGGCATGGTCGGGCAGAAGCGGATCAAGAACGCGAAGGTTCTGGTGATCGGCGCCGGTGGCCTCGGGTCGCCGACCCTGCTGTACCTCGCGGCCGCCGGGGTCGGGACGATCGGCATCGTCGAATTCGATGACGTCGAGGAGTCGAACCTGCAGCGTCAGGTCATCCACGGCCGTTCCGATGTCGGCAGGCCGAAGGCGCACAGCGCCCGCGACTCCGTCCTCGAGATCAACGACCGCATCGACGTGCGGCTGCACGAGTACCGGCTCGACAACACCAACGCGGTGGATCTGTTCGCGCAGTACGACCTGATCCTCGACGGCACCGACAACTTCGCCACCCGCTACCTCGTCAACGACGCGGCGATCCTGGCGGGCAAGCCGTACGTGTGGGGATCGATCTACCGGTTCGAGGGGCAGGTGTCGGTGTTCTGGGAGGCGGCACCCGACGGGCGCGGACTGAACTACCGGGACCTGTACCCGGAGGCGCCGCCACCGGGCATGGTGCCGTCCTGCGCGGAGGGCGGCGTGCTCGGCGTGCTGTGCGCGTCGATCGGCTCGATCATGGCGACCGAGGCGATCAAGCTGATCACCGGCATCGGGGAGCCGCTGCTCGGGCGGCTGATGATCTACGACGCCCTCGCCATGAACTACCGCACCATTCGGCTGCGGCGCGATCCCGGCCGGGAGCCGGTCACCGAACTGATCGACTACGACGCGTTCTGCGGGGTCGTCGCAGAGGATCCGGTCGACCCGTCCCGGGCCGATGGGGACGCGCAGAACGCCGCGGCCGGGTCGACGGTCACCGCAAGGGAACTCGCCGACCTGCTGGACGCGGGCAAGGACGTCGCGCTGATCGATGTCCGGGAGCCCGTCGAGTGGGACATCGTGCACCTGCCCGGCGCGACGCTGATTCCCAAGGATCGCATCCTGTCCGGCGACGCCCTCGCGGAGCTGCCGCAGGACCGCCCGATCACGCTCTACTGCAAGACCGGTATCCGCTCCGCCGAGGTGCTCGCCGCGCTCAAGCGCGCCGGGTTCGCCGACGCGACCCACCTGCACGGCGGCATCATCGCCTGGGCGAACCAGGTCGATCCGAGCCTTCCGACCTACTAGCGCCTGGAGTGCCTGTGGGTGATCCGCACCTCTACCGGGGTAAAGAGATCACCCTCAGGGCGCGTCAGCGCCGGTCGGGACCGGCCTCGGCGGTAGCGTGACGAGCGTGAGCTCCGTCGAACCTCCCGCCCACGTGCGGTCCACTTTCGGTCTGCGCGAGACCAGCCCCGTCGCGCTCGGTCCGGACTGGGAGGGTGGCTGGCGTTGCGGCGACGTCGTGCTCTCGCCGGTCGCGGATCACGCGCGCGCGGCGTGGTCGGCGAAGGTGCGCGAGACCCTCAACCCCGACAGCGTCCGGTTGGCGCGTCCGGTGCGAGCGACGGACGGGCGGTACGTGGTCTCCGGGTGGCGCGCCGACACCTACATCGAGGGTTCGCCGGAACCGCGGCACGACGAGGTGGTGTCGCTGTCGCTGCGGCTGCATGCGGCGACCGCTGCGCTGGAGCGGCCCCGGTTCCTGGTGCAGCCGCCGGTGCCGCCGTGGCAGGACGTCGACGTGTTCGTCGCGGCCGACCGGGCCGCGTGGGAGCAGGTCCCGCTCCGTGGCGTCAAGGGGCAGTTCGAGCCGGCATCGACGGACGGACGCACCAGTGTGGAGCTGATCGGGCAGCTCGCGACCCTGCGCAAGCCGGTGCACGGCCCCGATCAGTTGGTGCACGGCGACCTGTTCGGCACCGTGCTGTTCTCGGGGTCGGAAGCGCCGGGCATCACCGACATCACCCCCTACTGGAGACCGGCGGCGTGGGCGGCCGGTGTGGTCGTCGTCGACGCGCTCTCCTGGGGCGGGGCGGACGAGGAACTGATCGGGCGCTGGGAGGAACTGCCCGAATGGCCGCAGATGTTGTTGCGGGCGTTGATGTTCCGGCTCGCCGTGCACGCCCTGCATCCCCGGTCCACGGCGGAGGCGCTGCCCGGACTTGTGCGTACGGCCGACCTGATCAGGCTGATGCTCTGAGCAGGACCCGCGTGCGATGCAGCCGGGTCACCAACCAGGCTCGGCGAGCCGGTGCGGCGGCGTCACGGGCCGCACCCGGCGCACGATGCAGCCAGGTCACCAACCGCGCTCGGCGAGCCGGTGCGGCTGCGGGATCTCGTCGACGTTGATGCCGACCATCGCCTCGCCCAGACCACGCGAGACCTTCGCGAGCACATCCGG
>NZ_JBSGGS010000020.1:0-81307 GCF_053604015.1 Rhodococcus sp. NPDC004095 | reverse complement strand
GATTGATCCCCTTCTCCACGCACTCCGGGTTCTGGTACACCAGCAGATCGAAATCCCCTGCGGCAGCGGACTCGTCACGCAGCTTGTACATCTCCCGGAACTTCCAGGTGGTGTCGACGTGCAGCAGCGGGAACGGCAACCGCGACGGGAAGAACGCCTTGCGGGCCAGGTGCAGCATCACCGCGCTGTCCTTGCCGACCGAGTACAGCATCACGGGGTTCTCACTCCCCGCGACCGCCTCTCGCATGATGTGGATGCTCTCGGCCTCGAGCCGCTCGAGATGGGTCAAGGTCCTGTTCGTCGTGGGACTGCTCATCGCCGAAGTGCCTCCAAGGCTTCGCCGGCCAGTTCGGGCCGGCAGATCAGTAGGTCGGGAAGCCAGGGATTCTCCTGGTTGTAGATCAGCGCGGAGCCGTCGATGCGCGAAACATGCAGTCCCGCAGCACGAGCCACCGCAACCGGCGCGGCCGAGTCCCACTCGTACTGACCACCGGCGTGGGCGTAGATGTCCACGTCGCCGCGGACCACTGCCATCGCCTTCGCGCCCGCCGAGCCCATCTCGACCAGCTCCGCGCCGAGCGCGGCGGCCATCGCCATCACCGGTTCGGGCCGGCGGGTGCGGCTGACGACGACGCGCGGCACAGCCGGGATCGGTTGCGCGGTGGCGTCGAGGTGCCCGTCACTCGAATAGGTGACGCCGAGCGCCGGCATCGCCACCGCACCGGCCGTCAGCTCACCGCCCTCGACCAACGCGACGTGCACAGCCCAGTCGGTCCGGCCCTGCTCGCCGAACTCCCGAGTGCCGTCGAGCGGATCGACGATCCAGACGCGGTCGGCGCCGAGGCGGACGAGATCATCGGCGCCCTCCTCGGAGAGCACAGCGTCACCGGGGAATCGCTCGGCCAACAGCGCGGCGAGCAACTCGTGACCGAGTCGATCGCCAGATTTCCTCAGCTCGGCGGGACCCATTCCCGCGGCGAGGTTTTCGCGATGGGCGAGTAGCAGCTGCCCCGCCTCGGTCGCCAACTCCGTGGCCGCGGCGGCACTACTGCCCGACCCCGCCCGGGGGCGGGCGGGGTTGTCTGCTCTGTTCATTCACAGCTCCAGTCATTCGGTGATGGCCCTTGCCACGGTGTCAGCGGAGTACGCGATCAACGCGTCCGATTCGACGTCTCGGGCCCAGTTGTTGACGAGGGTGTCGGCCAGGCCCATCAAGCCGGACCAGACGAAGGGGATGAGCGCGGGGTCGTCACGAAGTCGGAGCCCTTCGGCTGCGGCCGCTTCCATCAGTGCGCGCCGCAGTTCGGCGAACTGGTGATCTGTCGATTTACGCAACACGTGAACCGATTCACGCTCACCCGTCTCGCCGTCGACGTCGCGCCAGGTCCCCACGAGATGTCCCACGCGCGCCCATTGTCGGGTCGATGCGGGCACTATTCCGGCAATGAGCGCCGCAACACCCTCGTCGCGAGGCAACGCGGCGATGAACTCGGCCAACTCCACCTGGCTCTCGTGGAGCAGTGCGATGAAGATGTCCTGCTTGTCGACGAAGTACTGGTAGATCAGCCCGGGACTGATGCCGGCCCGTTTGGCGACCGCACGGTTCGTGAGGGCGCCGTAGCCGCCTTCGTCGAGTAGTTCAGCCGCGGCATCCAAGACTCCGCGACGTCGCGCCTCGGCGTCTCCGTAGGCCGAATTGCCGCCGTTCGTTGCTCTCATGGAGCCACTGTAGGCGCAGATTGATCAATGGTCAATATGGATTGACCATTGATCAATCTGTGCCTACAGTCACACCCATGACGACGCATGATGTGAACAGTGTTGTGACATACAACTTTTCGGGATCACAGGTTTTGGTCACCGGCGGATCCAACGGGCTGGGCCTGGCGATCGCACGGGGCTTCGTGGCAGCCGGGGCGAAGGTCACCATCACCGGTACGCGACCCGCAGCCGGCGACTACGAGCACGATCTGGACGACTTCGGATACCGGCAGTGCGTCATGACCGACCGGGAGCAGATCGCCGACGTCGCGGCAGGGCTGTCGGCGCTGGATGTCCTGGTGAACAACGCGGGGCAGACCCTCACACAGAAGGGCGAATGGAACCCGGAAGTCTTCGAGGAATCGCTCTCGGTGAACCTCGTGAGCGGTTTCCGCATGGCCACCGCATGCCTGCCGCTCCTGACGGCCAGCGAACTCGACGGCGGCGGAGCCATCGTCAATGTCGCCTCCATGGCGAGTTTCTTCGCGGTCGGCATGGTGCCGGGCTACGGCGCGTCGAAGGCCGGCATCGTGCAGATGACCAAGACCATGGGCGCCCAGTGGGCGACCGAGAACGTGCGGGTCAACGCGATCGCCCCCGGCCTGACCGCCACGAACATGACATCCGGATTGCAGCAGCGACCCGAGCACAGCAAGCCGTCGCTCGATCGCACCCCGATGGGTCGGTGGGCCGATCCCGAGATCGACGTCGCTCCGGTGGCGCTGTTCCTCGCCAGCCCGGCCGCCCGATTCGTCACCGGCCAGACTCTGCCGGTCGACGGCGGCTTCTCGATTCAGGGCTGATCCCGGTGACCACTACCACCGGTGGGCGGATCCGGATCACCGATCTGCGCAACCCGGTCCTGACCGACTCCCAACGCGAGACCTGGGCGTACGCCGAGGCGAATCCGGTGGAGCTCAGCGTCGATGCGGTCCTCGCGGCGGCCGCCGAGCAGGCAGGTCTCGACGACTTCGGACCTGATGACTTCCACGAGCGCCTCGCCTTGCAGCTCGACGAGATCGACTCCGATCCCAACCGCTCCCCCGTCTCGCGCATGGTGACGTTTGCAGGCAGCGTGCGGTACGCGGCCAACCGGCTGCGTGTGCTGGACCTGCTCAAGAGACATCCCGAGATCCGCGATATCGAGATCGAGGCACCGATCGTGGTGGTCGGGCTGCCGCGTTCGGGAACGACGCATCTGGTGAACCTACTGGCGGCGGACACGCGCTTCCGGTCGCTGCCGCTGTGGGAGAGCCAGGAGCCGGTGCCGTTCGCGGGAGACGTGGTGGGCCCGGACGGGATCGACCCCCGCATCGTCCGCTCCCAGCGCAGGTGGGACCAGATGCAGGCCAAGAGCCCGCTTGTCGCCGCCATGCACCCGATGAACCCCGACCACATCCACGAGGAACTCGAACTCGAGTGTCTGGACTTCTCCAGCTACAACTTCGAGTGGGGATCGTCTATGGCGCCTCGGTGGCGGGACTACTACCTGTCGCACGACCAGCGCCCGCACTACGCCTTCATGGCGACGATGCTCAAGGTCCTGCAGTGGCAGCGGGGACCGAGTCGATGGATCCTCAAGTGCCCACAACATCTCGAGCAGCTCGGTCCGCTGATGGACACGTTCCCCGACGCGACGGTCGTGATGACTCACCGGGATCCGGTGTCGGTGGTGCAGTCTGCGGCGACGATGGTCGGATACGGTGCCCGCTCGAACTTCCTCGTGCCGGACATGGATGCCGTGTGTGACTACTGGACCGACCGCGTCGGCCGCCTCCTCGACGCCGGAACCCGGGACCTCGCACTCATTCCCGAGGAGCGTCGGGTCGACGTGTATTTCGACAGGTTCATGGCCGACGACGTCGGCACCGTCGAACGCATTTACGCGCACAGCGGGATCGAGTTCACCGACGAGGCCCGTGCGGCCGTCGACGATCACATCGCACATCATCCGCGCGGCGCGAACGGTCAGGTCGTCTACGACCTGCGCGCCGACTTCGGTCGCGAGCCGGCCGAGCTCAGAACCCGATTCACCGAGTACTGCGAAACATTTCCCGTGAAAGTGGAGGTCCAGTGAGCCCCGTGTCCGCCGCCCAGATCGACGAGTTCATCAAGAATCGTCCCGGCAAGGTCCTACTCGACCACGTCTACGCCTCCGAGGCGGTCCGCCTGGGCGACTTCATCTACATGTCGCCGGGCTCGAGCGCCGCCTACATGCTGGTCACACCGGCAGGACGGGTGATCGTCAACACCGGGCTCGGCTACGAGGCGCCGCACCACCGCAAACTGTTCGACGACGTCTACGCGGGGCCCACTCGCTACATCGTCACAACTCAGGGGCACACCGACCATGTCGGCGGTGTCGCCGGATTCCGTGAGCCCGGCGCGATCTATGTGGCCAATGCGCTCAACCCGGCGGTGCAGCACGACGACGAACGTGTCATCACGCGGATGCGGCAGTGGGCGCCGGTGTGGTTCGGCCGCGACGCCGAGACGGTCCGCGGCTTCATCGAGGCCCGCCCCGACGTGTCGCCCGCGCAGGACATCCCCACCCCCGACCTGATGTTCGACGAGCGTCTCGAACTCAACGTCGGCGGGCTGCAGATCGAACTGCATTCCGGCGTCGGCGAGACGGTCGACGGGGCGATGGTCTGGCTTCCCCAGCACCGCATCGCGCTGATCAGCAACCTGCTCGGGCCGCTGTTCGGACACTTCCCGAACCTCAACACCATTCGAGGGCAGCGCTACCGCTTCGCGGAGCCGTACCTCGCAACGATCACCAAGCTGCGCGATCTGCGACCCGCAACGCTGATCACCGGACGCGGCGAGCCGATCGAGGGAGAGGACCTCATCGACGCGGTGCTCGAGCGAATGCACGACGCCGTGTCCTACATCCACCAGACGACGCTCGACGGCATCAACGCCGGCAAGGATGTCGAGACTCTCGTTCGCGAAGTGACGCTGCCGGATCACCTCTACGTCGGGCAGGGCTACGGTCAGGTCAAGTGGGGCGTGAAGACGATCTGGGAGACCTACCTGGGCTGGTTCCACCACAAGGCGACCTCTGAACTGCACGCCGTTCCGCGCGAGCGGACGCTCGCCGACCTGGTCCGCCTCGCCGGCAACGAGGCCGTCCTCGAGCTTGGTCGCTCACATCTGGACGGGGGCCGACCCGAGGAGGCGACCGCACTCGCGGAGGCGGTGCTGGCCCATGCGCCTGACGACTCGGCGGCGACTGCGCTCCTCCTCGACTGCCACCGTGACCTCCTCGCCGATCCGGTCACGGCCGAGAACTTCTGGGAATCAGGATGGCTGACGCATCGCATCGGCCTGCTCGAACAGCAGCTCGAATCGACGGCGACGACGGCCGGATGACCAACCCAAGAAGGAGTTCCATGAGCACCGATACGGAAACCGTTGTCCCGGACGCGTTCGCACCCGCCCGGCTCGGCCCGATCACCCTGCGCAACCGCATCATCAAGTCCGCGACGTTCGAAGGGCGAACCCCCAAGGGTCTGGTCACCGACGGACTGATCGAGTTCCATCGCCAGTTCGCCACGGGCGGAGTCGGAATGACGACGGTGGCGTATTGCGCTGTCGCTCCCGAGGGCCGCACGTCGCCGGGCCAGATCCTGTGGACCGACGAGGCCATGCCGGGCTTGCGTCGCCTCACCGACGCCATGCACGCCGAGGGTGCTGCGGTGTCCGCGCAGATCGGACACGCCGGTGCGGTGGCGCCGCCGAAGGCACTCGGGAGCGCCTCCCTGGCACCTAGCCGCCACTTCCACCTGACCACACTGAGTTTCGCGCAGGCAGCAACGGCAGCGGACATCGCGCGGATCAGACAGGCACACGTCGATGCCGCCCTCAAGGCAGTCGAGGCCGGATTCGACGCCATCGAAATGCACTTCGGCCACGGCTATCTGATCAGCTCGTTCCTGAGTAAGCGGCTCAACCACCGCACGGATGAGTACGGCGGCAGCCTCGAGAACCGGGCCCGATTCGCCCGGGAGACGGCCGTTGCCGTGCGGGCGGCAGTGGGCGACCGGATCGCGATCATGGCGAAGGTCAGCATGGACGACGGTGCGCCCGGCGGCTTCTGGCTCGCCGAAGCCATCGAACTGGTCAAATGGCTCGAGGATGACGGGTCCGTGGATGCAGTCGTCCTCACCGCGGGCAGTTCGCTCGAGAACCCGCTCTACACGTTCCGCGGCGATGCGCCGCTACGGGAGTTCGGGGCACTGATGAAGCAGCCCCAGAAGCTTGGAATCAAGCTGGTGGGCAAGCATTTCCTGCGGACCTACCCGTACCAGGACACGTACCTGCTCGACTACGCGCGTCAGGTTCGCGCGGCGGTCGATCTGCCGCTGGTGCTGCTCGGCGGGGTCACCGGCAAGGAGTCGATCGACCGTGCGATGACCGAGGGCTTCGAGTTCGTCGAGATGGGACGCGCGCTGCTCAGCGATCCCGACCTCGTCAACAACATTCGATCGAATGGCAGTGGACAGTCGCTGTGCATCCACTGCAACAAGTGCATCACAACCATCTATGTTGGGGCGCACTGCGTTCTGCGCCCGTGAACGTGTCCTGTTCCCGCCGATCGCCCCGACGCTGACGGTCGGTGGCCGACCCGGATCTTCTGGGGCGGCCACCGCCCGTCGACGCAGTTGCGGTCAGGTTCGAGCGATTGGCACCCGGTGGGTGGCGCGAAGACTTGATTACTACGAATTGTAGTAAACCTCCCAGCTGCGAACGCGACGTCGGTTAGGTTGGGCGAATGGGGATACCGGGGAGGCCTGATCTGCCTATCGCCGACACAGATTCAGGCGAGTGGACCGATGACTGTCGACCAGGGGCAGCGGAGGATTCAACGGTTCCGACACCACGGCGCCGGCTGTTTCGTGTCATGCGACGGATGTTCATCGTGCTTGTCTCGATAGTCGTTGTTGCCGTTGCAACTTCAACGACGGTCCACTGGTGGCAGACGCCACGCGACAAGCAGGCCATCGTACGGCTGATCGGCCCCGAGCACCGGTACGTCGACGTGAACGGGCACCGGATGAGCGTCGCGGTCCAGGGTTCAGGACCACGAATCATCGTCCTGATGCCCGGCCTGGCCACACCGGAACCGATCCTCGGCTTCACTCCACTGGCCCGGAACCTGGCCGAGCAGAACACGGTCGTCACCGTCGAGCCGTTCGGGCTCGGTCTCAGCGACGGCACCGACGTCCCCCGCACCAGCGAGGCGATCGTCGACGAGACCCGGTCCGCGCTCCGAGAACTGGGAATCAGCGGTCCCTACGTCCTGATGCCCCACTCGATTTCGGGTCTGTATGCGATGTGGTGGACCACCCACCACCCGGACGAGGTCGCCGCAGTGGTGGGCCTGGACGACGAGCGCTACACCTCGGGCGGCGCCCAGGACTCCCCCGACTGGCCTCGTTGGATGGCCGGCGTCAACGCTGTCGGCGGAACCCGGGACCTGATCACCCTGGACAAGAGCACCGACTACCTGGGGCTGGTGGCCGACTACCGGGACAGCCTCGGCGAAGCGGCCGAATACACCCCGGACCAGCAGGACCTGTACCTGCGTGCGTACTCGTGGGTGTTGAACCCAACCGTGCTGGACGAAATGGCCCGCGGGGCGGAGAACGTGCGAGCAGCCGAGGGCGCCATGTTCCCACCGACTCTGCCCGCCCTGTCGATCCTCGCCGCCTCCTCCCTCGAAGTGGAACCGGAGTGGGAACCCTCGCACCGCGCCGCGATCAGCAACCCGGCGATCCAACAGATCACGATCATGAACGGCCACCACTACCTGTTCCACGCCCACGCGGGCGCGATTGCCGAGGTGACACAGCGATTCCTCGACGAGCACGTTCAGACTCAACAACGATGAAAGGCCGCTGCCGCGCCCGTCCAGGAGCCCGGCACCGAGCTCCGGCTGCACTGTGACCGGCGAACGCCCAACCACGATCATCGCGGCTCCGAGGCCTCCGAGGCCTCCGAGCCAGGTGAATCAGCCTCGTGGTCCGAGCCAGTGGTCGATCTCGAGGGCCACGCCGACCTCCAACGAGCTTGCGGCCCAGCGCTGGGGCAGCAGCTGTTCGGCGCGCTGCACACGATTGAGCACCGTGTTCCGGTGCGTGAAGAGGGCACGGGCGGCACGGGCGGCGCTGTGGCCCTCGCGGACGTAGGCACGCACGGTCTTGCGCAGGTCCGGGTCTGCGGTGGACAGCCGCCCCAGGACCCGGGAGACGTAGGCGCGAGCCGCCTGCTCGTTCTGCGTCGCCAGATGGACCAGGACTACGTCGTCGAAGGCCGCCGCGCGCACCTGATGTGTCCGGAGCAGGAGTAGTTGGGCGCTCACCGCCTCGAAATGGCTGCGCCGGAAGCCCTCGACGTCGATGCCGTTGCCCCCCACCGCCAGACGCACCGCACGCTCTTCGGGCGCAACCGAGCCGTCGCCGAAGGCGTCGGCGAGGACCCGCGGGTCCAGTGGCTCGTGGGACCCCAGCCAGAGCCACAGCGAGGAGGAACTGGCGGGCACGGCCAACACCTGCGTCGCCCCGGCGCGCCGCATCAGTTCGGTCGCCGTTCTCATCAGCGCGGCTTGGTCGGGCATGGAGGCGACGGTCCACAGCACACCGGCGAGTTGGTTGCCGCCCAGTCGGTAGCCCAGGTGGTGCTCGGCGACACCGATGTCCGTCGGGTCCTCGTCCAGGAGTTGGGTGACGGTCGCGAGTCGCTCGGTGTGCGACTGCCACAGGTAGTCCTCACGTTCCCGCTGGACGAGCGCCGTCAGCTGGTCGAGGGTGGTTTCGATCAACGATTCCAGCGAGCGGGAGATCAGATCCAGCGCCGGGGCCAGGATCGCCGGATCCGCTTCCAGTTCGAAGATTCGCTGCATACAGAGCCGCCAGGCCTCCTCCTTCGCGACGTGGTACGCCTTCCATATCGCGCGATCGGCGCCCCGCCGGATCACCTCTCGGGCGATGCCGACGACGGGCAGTGCGAGCGTCGGCATCACGGGATCGTATGGGTTGGCCGCAATCGTCGTGGCCCAGTGCTGGACGTTGAGGCGGGTCGACTCCCGTACCTCCTGCACCATCACAGGATCGGTGTTGAACGGATCGCCGACCCCGGTGAGCGCTGCGTCCTCGACGCGAGAGAGCGCTCCGCTGTCCGGGTCGAGTGACCAGGTCGCCACTGTGCGCACAAGATTCTCGACGCCCCGGCGCTGTGCGCTCGACGCCTGTCGAGGATTCGGTTCGTTACCGGTCGGCACGACTGAACCCTACCCCTCTTGTGCATCTGCCCATTCATTCTCAAATTTCTGTGCACATCGCCGTTGTCTGGTGACCTACATCACGTGACGATGGACACATCGACCAGATAGGAGTTGTCGTGACGAAGACAACGCGACCCGTCCCCACTCGCACCGTGGAAGCCCATGCGCACCCCTCGGGCGCCCCCGAGGTTGATCTGCTCGTCGTCGGCGCCGGCCTCACCGGACTCGGATTCGCGTCGCGCCTGAAAGTTGAGAAGCCCGAGAAGTCCGTGCTGATCGTCGACGCCCACGAGGAAGTCGGAGGCACCTGGCACCTGTTCCGCTATCCCGGCATCCGGTCGGACTCCGACCTGATCACCTACGGCTACCAGTACAAGCCGTGGACCAAGGAGAAGGCGATCGCGCCGGGCGCCGAGATCAAGGAGTATCTCGTCGAGACGGTCGACGAGTTCGGCCTCGCCGACCGACTGCGCCTGGGCACCCGGGTCGAATCACTGGCCTGGTCGTCGACGGAGTCGCAGTGGACGGTGACGCTGCGCGACGTCGCCACCGGAGAGGTGGATACGCTACGAGCGCGGTGGATCGTTTCCGGCACAGGGTATTTCGATCACGCCGGCGGCCACCGCCCGACGTGGGAGGGCGAGCCGGACTTCGCCGGAACACTGGTCCACGCACAGCAGTGGCCCGAGGACCTGGACTACACGGGCAAGCGCGTGGTGGTGATCGGCAGCGGCGCCACGGCCGTGACCCTGCTGCCCGCCTTGGCGGAGAAGGCCGAGTTCGTCACCATGCTGCAGCGCTCGCCCAGCTACATCCTGCCGCTCCCGGCCAAGGACGTGGTTTTCGATCTGCTGCGGCGCTTCCTGCCCACCACCACCGCTTTCGAGCTGACCCGCAAGGCCAACATCCAGCGACTGCGCACGGTGGTCAGTCTCAGCCGACGCTATCCGCGTCTCATGCGGAAGCTGGTCCGGCAGATCAACAAGGCGTTCCTGCCGAGCGGCTTCGACGTCGACACCCATCTGAATCCCTCCTACAACCCGTGGGAACAGCGGATGTGCTTCGTCCCCGACGCCGACCTCTACGGGGCCATCAAGCGCGGACGCGCCACGATCGCCACCGACACGATCGAGCGGTTCGTCCCGGAGGGCATCGAACTGACGTCGGGTCAGTTCCTGGCCGCCGACATCGTGGTCGCTGCCACCGGCCTGAAGTTGCTGCCCTTCGGTGGCATCGCGGTCGAGGTGGACGGCGAGCCTCTCGACTGGTCCGATACCGTCGCCCACAAGTCGGTGATGCTCAGTGGCGTACCGAACTTCTTCTTCGGATTCGGCTACACCAACAACTCGTGGACCCTCAAGATCGACCTCGCCAGCGACTACCTCGCACGGCTGCTCGAGCTGATGGACGCTCGAGGATTCGACACCGTCGTACCTCGGCTCGACGACGCCGACGCCGAGCGAGAGCCGATGATCGACGATCTCAAGGCCAACTACGTGAACCGAAGCATCACCGCCTTCCCTCGCCAGGTCAAGGACGGGCCGTGGAGTTTCAAGAGCCACTACGGTTTCGACCTCGAACGCCTCGCGGGTCCGATCGACGACGGCACCCTGGAATTCGGGCGCAGCGCCGACCGCGTGCGGCTGACCGCGGCGGGGAGTGTCGCATGAGCCGCACCGACGTCACCTTCCGCAGCGCGGGCACCACCTGTGCCGCATGGCATTACACCGGGCAAGGCGCGGCGTTCGAAACCGAGGCCGGTCGCCCGTGTGTCGTGATGGCCCACGGCTTCAGCTGCACACGGGATGCCGGCCTCGAGGGTTATGCCGAGGGGTTCGCCGCGGTCGGCCTCGACGTACTGCTCTTCGACTATCGCGGGTTCGGCGGGTCCGATGGTGAGATGCGCCAGCACGTCGACTACCGCGGCCAGCGGGCCGATTACCGTGCCGCGGTCGCTGCCGCCCGGCGACTGGCCGGGGTCGACCCCGACCGGATCGTCCTGTGGGGTACGTCGTACTCCGGTGGACACGTGCTGGACGTCGCCGCGCACGACCAGCGGATCGCCGCGGTCCTCTCGCTCACACCCGCGGTCGACGGAGTGCCGGTGCTCGGCATGGTCGTCAAGTCGGAGGGGATCCGCAAGATTCTCGCACTCACCTGGGCCGGCCTGCGCGACCGCGTCGGTCGACGCCCGCACATGCTTCCCGCGGTGGGACCGGCCGGATCGTCGGCCGTGATCGCCAAAGACGGTGCGCTGGAGGAGTTTCTCGCGGTGGTGGGTCCGTCGTGGCGCAACGAGGTGCGCGCCCGTTGCACCCTCGACGTCGCGTTCAACCGCCCGGTGCTGAGTGTCCGCAAGATTGCTGTGCCACTACTGATTCAGGTCGGCGACCTCGACACGGTCGTCTCGTCACCTGCTGCCGAGCGGGCCGCGCGCAAGGCGACCGCTCCGAGCGAACTGCGGAATTATCCCGTGGACCACTTCGACGTGTACAGCGATCCCTGGCAGACGACCGTCCTGCGCGACCAGATCGACTTCCTGTCCCGCCGAATACTCCAGGGGTGACCTCTGCTCGCCGGCACCAACTCCACCATCCCATCCCCTGCGAAGTCACCGGTACTGGAAGGAAACTCACGCCAACCACTACCCGCGTCCAGGCCCACACAGCGAACGCGGTCGATTGGGAAGGATCGCTCCACCGTACGGGGCAAATCCTTCCCAACAGCTGCGCACCGCTCCGCTGCCGATCGGGGCGGGTAGGCTCGCATCATGCCGGTCACCTGGTCGGACGGCGTCGACGACATCCTCGGCGGCGATCTCACCTGCGGTCTCGCCTGCCTGACCCCGACGGGGAGTGCGGTCGTGGCGAGCGTCTCGCCGTTCGGCCCGCGCGACCGCGAACGCGGCAGCGTCAGTTTCACCACCTCCCTCGGCTTCGGCCGCAAACTCGAACGCATCAGGGACAATCCCCGGGTCGCGCTGGCCTACCACGCACGCGAACACGGCCTCGGCGACACCAGCAATCGACGGTTCGTGCTCGTCCAGGGCGAGGCGAACTTCGACGTCCACCCCGACCGCACCACCGTCGAGGACATCGGCCGGCGTTCGGAACCGTACCTGGGCTCACCGCGACGGGGCTGGTTCTGGAGTCGCTGGCTACACGCCTATTACGAGGATCGGGTACTGGTGACGGTGACGGCGTCCCGGGTCGTCTCCTGGCCAGACCTACGCGCGGCGGGCGAACCGGAGGTATTCGGTGAGCCGCTGCCCGACCGTCCCGCCGAACCCCAGACCCCACCCAAGAAGGGCACCGGCCCACGAGTGGATGCCGCACGGACCTGCGCTCGTGCAGCGGCGCTGCCGCACGTGCTGCTCGCGTACCGGCAGGGAGACGGATATCCCGCCGTCGCCCCGGTCGAAGTGATGTCGGCGGATTCCGCGGGTGTGCACCTGCGGGTGCCCACCTGGGTTCCTCACGGCGGCCGCCGCGCCGGCTTGCTCGCGCATTCCTACCGAGCCCAGCTCATCGGCCTCGAATCCCGCCAGAACACCGGCTGGATCGAGGTCACCGACGACGGGGCGGTGTACGCACCGCACACCGAGTCCGGATTCCGGGCACCGGCAAACAAGACGATCATCCTGTTGGCCAACGGGTTCCTGGCACGGCGCGGACTGGCGCAGGCCCGGAAGCAGGGCCGCCTGCAGGCGCTCGGCTGACCACTGCCATTCAAAGGGTAGATACGGTCGCGCCGGCCGTTGTTTCGGTCGCCCCGCGCGACCGCCGCCGTCACCGCGTCCTGGTCACCGTGAGGTGCACACTGCCCCTGTTGTTCCCGTAGAAGCCCCACGCGTCGTTGGCGAAGGCGTACAGATATCCGGAGCGGCACACGCGGTGGTTGGTTCCCGCACCGATGGCGATGCGCTCGTGCAGGGCCTGCGCACCCTTGAGGGCGATCGCGTCGTTGGCGACGACGCCGATCAGCGACATCCACGGCTGGTCTTCGTCCCGGCGGGCCAGCAGGAAGTCGGCCTGTGGGTTCCCGGTCACGCGCCGGAACAACCGCTCGCCCTGACCGAGCACGGTGCCGGCCAGGCGGAGGGCCTCCCGGGGATGGAACCGCGCCCAACCGGTCGTGCCGGCCGGGCCGGACGCGACGTTCTGGTCCGTCCATTCGCCGGTGGCGGCGAAGGCGTAGTCGCCGGCGTCGAGGTAGAGGCCGGTCCAGTTCCACGGATCGCGGGCGGATACGCCAACCGTGGCGGACTCACCGGGCGCGAGGGTCCGGGTGGTCCGGTACGGGCCGCTGGTGATCGGTGGTTCATCCTGACGGTCGTACACCGACTCGTGCACCGAGGGGCTTCTCTCGCTCGCGTCGATCTTGGGGACGGCGCGGGGCCGCGGCTGCACGAACGGCTCGATCAGCGGGCGCAGGACGGGCTCGTACAGCGGCTCGAGCAGGCCGTAGATACCTTGGTTGTCGTCGTGCAGCATGCCGAGCGGGTCGGGTTCGATCTGTTTTTCGACCGCACCGCGGAACGCGAGCTCGATCGCCTCGTGTGACTCGTCGATCATCCATTGCAGCGCACCATCACTCAGCCCCGTCTGCGGGTGCCCGCCACCGACATCCATGTGGCTGCCCGGGAACCACACCTGCTTCACGTCCTGGCCCGGCCCCAGATCGGACCACAACGTCGGTGTGAACGGTGCCCGCAGCTCGTCCATCGCCACCGCGTGGCGTCCGTGCCGCACATGGCGGTTGAACTTGACGTCGTGGAAGGCGTACCGGGTCGGCGGGTCGAGCAGGTTGGTCCACCCGAGCGTGTCCGGGACACCCAGCGCTCCGACGGTGTCCCACACCCCGACGAAGTCCACCGGGATCCGATCCGGGTGCTCGAAGTTGTAGGTGAAGCGGAGACCGTCACTCCAGCTCGGATCGGCGTCTCGTCCGCGCCGATACCGCCGCAGATAGGCGTGCCGGATCTGACGCCAGGTCGCGGCCTCGTCCAGGCAGGTGGTGTCGATCAGCCCGCACGCCGCGATCATCCCGGCGAGGCTGCGCGCGGTGAACGCGCCGCGGCTGAAACCGAACAACGCGATGGTGTCCCCGGGCCGGTACGTGGTGGTCAGCCAGTGGTAGGCGTCCATCACGTCGCTCGACAGCCCGACTCCGGCGGCTCCCCCCAGCAGCCAGCCGAACAGGCCACCACCGGTGGTCCCCACCCCGGGCTGGTACTGCGTCAACTGCTCGTGCCCGTCGGTCGCGGCCTCCCCGTCCGTCGCGGTATCCACCAGGGCGCTGTAGAAGCGGCGCACATTCGAAGGTGCCAACTGGCCCGGCGTGTTCCAGGTGCCGTCGCAGCACATGACCAGACGACGCATCTCTCGACCTCCCCTACCGGAAAGTGGACAGATCCCCTTGGGGTGGTGAAAAACCTTGGTGGACTCGGGCCGCCGCCTGCTGGATCCCCATCTCCATGGGCGACAACCCCTGAAAGGCAGGTGCGTTCATCCTGCTCTCCCGGATGTGCGGTTGTCACTGGTCGTTAGGCTTCGCAAACACCGGGTTCGCCGCCGGTAGCCACACCACATCACTCTCCGGCGAGCCTGTTACGCTGCCCGTCACGGTGACCCCGCACCCGAGCGCGTCGACGCTCGGACCTTGCCGAGTGTGCGGGGCTGAACAATGAACTCCGAACGCGCACGCCGCATCCCGGACGATGCGGGCTGCCACCGCAACAGCGTTACCGACACCCCCACGCGCGCAGTACGTGCGCCTCTCGACGAAAGGGCCGCGTCCCTTCCCCGCCGGTGAACCGGCACCGCACGCGCGCCGCGCGTCAGGACGGCGCGGCGATCCGCTACCTGGCGCAATGGCGTCAAACCGTGGAGTCGGTCGAACGCTCCGTCGCACGCGGCCCGCGACGGGGACCGGTGATCGACAACGCGATCGCCGCCAGGACCGTCATCAGCGGCGAACTCACCGATTGCCCCGCGTGCGACGCCCGACTCCTCGGCGACGGTCCCCGGGACCGGTTGGAGAGCCTCATGCGACGCGACGGCCGCCGCGCCCATCGTCTCCGCGCGGCGGTGACCCGCCTCGACGAGCGGTACCGGGACGCGACGGTCGAAGTCGAGGCACCCGCCACCCTGCCGTGGTGGGACAGGCGTGTCCCCTGGGCGTGACCTTGGTCAGGACACGAACCGGACTCGCCAACAGGCGGATTGGCGAACTGTCGCCGACAATGGGAGCGTCGGGCGCCCGCCCGCGCTCAGGATCGATCAGTCCTACGGAAGGGGACGGTCATGTCCGAAACTATGTCAACGAAGCAGGGCTGGGCGGCGGGGACGTCGCTCGGAGCGGCCATCATCATGGTGACCGTCGGCATCGTCCAGTTCTTCCAGGGGATCGCCGCGGTCGCCGAGAACGAAGTGTTCGTGGTGGGCATCGACTACGTCTACAAGTTCGACCTGACCACCTGGGGTTGGATCCACATCGTGCTCGGTGTGATCGTCGCAGGGGTCGGCTTCGCACTGTTCACGGGCGCTGGGTGGGCGCGGGTATCGGCGATCGTGGTCGCCGCGATCTCGATCATCGCGAACTTCCTCTGGATTCCCTACTACCCGTGGTGGTCGATCCTGATCATCGCTCTCGACATCGTGGTGATCTGGGCCGTGTCGACCTGGAAGCCGACCACGGTCTGAGGCATTTGCGCGACTCGGCCCGTCCCACGTCAGGGGCGGGCCGAGTCGCCCGTTGCCCGGGGAGTGGCGGTCCTCGCCCCTACGGAGACCGATGCCCTCGCGCAGATAGGTTGTGCACAATCAAAATGTGCACTACCTTTGTGCGGGTGACCGACGAACTCGCCCTCGACAATCAGCTGTGCTTCGCGTTGTACGCGGCGTCGCGGGCCACCACCGCGGTCTACCGCCCGCTGCTCGACGAACTCGGCATCACCTACCCGCAGTACCTGGTGCTGCTCGTGCTCTGGGAGCGCGACGGGCGCGGCGTGCGCGAGATCGGCGACGCACTCGACCTCGACACCGGCACCCTCTCCCCGCTGCTCAAGCGGATGGAGACGCTCGATCTGATCGAGCGGCGCCGGCTGCCGGAGGACGAACGTCGCGTCCAGATCCAGCTCACCGACGCCGGGCGGGCGCTGCGCGGACGCGCACTGGGCATACCCCGGCACCTCGCCGGATGCATCGGGCTGCCGGCCGAGGAGGCCATCGCGCTGCGGTCGACCCTCGAGCGCCTCACCGCCGCTCTGCGCGAAGCGGCGCAACCGAACGTTTCACCCGAATAACCCGACACCGCAAGGAGAATCGAATGGAAGCCATCTACACCGCCGAAGCCCTCGTCACCGGCGACGGCCGCAACGGCCAGGGCCGCAGCTCCGACGGGCGCCTCGACCTGACCCTCGCGATCCCGGTCGAGATGGGCGGCAGCGGCGAGGGCACCAACCCGGAACAGCTGTTCGCGATCGGCTACGCGGCCTGCTACCACTCCGCACTGCGGATGGTGGCCCGCCAGGCCGGCGCCGACGTCACCGACTCCGCGGTCGGCGCCCGCGTCGACATCGGCCAGATCGAGGGCGGCGGCTTCGGACTCGCGGTGACCCTCGAGGTGTCGCTGCCGCACCTGTCGCGCGATCAGGCACAGGAGCTCGCCGACAAGGCACACCAGGTGTGCCCGTACTCGAACGCCACCCGCGGGAACATCGACGTCACCGTCCTCGTCACGGAGGACTGAGCCCGTCGGCCCTCAGCGGCCCGCGAAGATTCGCTGCCACACGGCCGGGTCTTCGCGCGGTCCGCCGAGGGTGTCGGCTCCGTAGCGATCGATCTCGGCGGCGAAGTCCAGCGGCCGGGTCGGCGGCATCCCCGGTACCAGTTCCTCCTCGATCCGGTCGTCGGGAACGAGCCAGCACACCTCGAACTCGATGCCGTCGGGATCGCTCGCGTACAGCGCCTTCGTCGAGCCGTGGTTGCTCGCCCCGGTCAGTGCACCTGCGGCACCGAGCTTTTCGGCCATCGTCCGGAGTTCGGCCAGAGTGCCCACCTCCCACGCCAGGTGGTAGAGACCGACGTCGCCCGGCCGGCGCACCCCGGGGCCGTTCGGGCTCTGGAACAGCCCGAGGTCGTGGTCGTTGGCCGAATCCGAGGCCTGCAGAAACGCCGCCCCGGCGAACCCGCCCGGCAGCGGACGGAAGCCCAGGACGTCGCGGTAGAACGCTAGGCTGCGCTGCAGATCGGAGACGAACAGGACGGCATGGTTCAGACGACGAATCACTTTGCTCCTCTTACTTTTCGAACCGGTAGGTGACGCCGGTCAACCGTTCCGACTCGCCCCACAGCGACGCCGCGACGGCCCGGTCGTGGGACCGGCCGGACGAACCCACGACCTTCGGGTACCCGCGCTGCTCGAACGGACCGTTCGGGCCGACGTAACTGCCGGAGGTCACCGACTCGTCGGTCGCCGCGTACAACTCGGGCAGGGCACCCATCGCGGCGCTCTGCCCGAACAGGTTTCCGACGACCATCAACCGGTCCCAGAACGACTTGGTGTGACTCTGCAGCCCGGTCACCGCGTACCCGGGATGCGCGGCAAGCGATTTCACCTTCGATCCCGACGCCGTCAGCCGACGGTCGAGTTCGTAGGCGAACATCAGATTCGCCAGTTTCGACTGTCCGTACGCCGCCCACCGGTTGTAGCGGCGGCGCCGCCAGTTCGGGTCGTCGAGGTTGATCGCGCCCATCCGGTGCATGAGACTCGACATGGTCACCACCCGGTCGGCGATCCGGTCCAGGAGCAGTCCGGTCAGGGCGAAGTGTCCGAGGTGGTTGGTGCCGAACTGCGACTCGAAGCCGTCGACGGTGGTGGACTTCGGCACCGCCATGATGCCGGCGTTGTTGATCAGCACGTCGACCTGCTCGACGCCGTCCGCGAACTCGCGCACCGACGCGAGATCGGCGAGGTCCAGGCGTCTGACCTGCGCGTTGGAGCCGATGCGTGCGGCCACCGGGGCGGCCTTGTCCACGCTGCGGCAGGCCAGGATCACGGTCGCACCGGCAGCACCGAGCGCCGTCGCCGCCTCCGCCCCGAGCCCACTGTTCGCACCGGTCACCACGAACGTGCGGCCGGTCTGGTCGGCGATGTCGCGAGTGGTCCATTTCCCCATGTCGCCAGCCTACGTCGGTGCCCCGTCCCGGGAGACGGGAAGTTCCTCCGAGCGGGATACGAAGCGGCTATCGTCCCCTCGCATGACCGACGCCCAAGACAGCCGGACAACCGGACCGCTCAGCCCTGGTCGATCACTCGGACTCGCCGTCATCGGCACCGGATTCGGCTGCATCACCCACGTTCCCGCCTTCCGCGACGCAGGCTTCGAGGTCCGCGTCCTGATCGGCCGCGATCGGGAGCGCACCGCCGCGCGGGCGGAGCGGTTCGGCATTCCGCATGCGGCCACCTCGCTCGAGGAGGCGCTGTCGCTGACCGAGATCGACGCCGTCACCGTCGCCACTCCCCCACACACCCATGCCGACCTGGTGATCGAGGCGGTCGGCCACGGCCTGCACGTGGTCTGCGAGAAGCCGTTCGCCGCGGACCTGTCGCAGGCACGCAAGATGCTCGACGCGGCGGAACGCGCGGGCGTGGTGCACCAGGTGGGCACCGAGTTCAGGTACGCGCCGCCCCAGGCGCTACTGGCCCGGCAGATCGCGGCAGGGGTGATCGGCACGCCCAAACTG
This sequence comes from Rhodococcus sp. NPDC004095, assembly GCF_053604015.1. NCBI lineage: Bacteria > Bacillati > Actinomycetota > Actinomycetes > Mycobacteriales > Nocardiaceae > Rhodococcus > Rhodococcus sp. NPDC004095. The sequence goes on along the minus strand of NZ_JBSGGS010000020.1, from coordinate 62,509 downwards.
GCCACCCTGCTGCTGCACCTACCGATGTTCGCCGCCGACGGCGCCGAGGCGCCGGACTGGTGGACGGACGGAGCCTCCGGCGGCGGGTGGCTCGGGGCGCAGGGCACCCACATGATCGACCAGATCCGCTGCACGCTCGGCGAATTCGACACCGTCAGCGCAGGGCTTCCGGTCGTGGCCGATCGCGGACAGACCGCCGAGGACTCGTTCACGGTCCACTTCCGGACGGTCACCGGTGTGGACGGGGTACTGCAGAGCACCGTCGGCGCCTGGGGACCGATGATGATGACGACCCGGGTCGCGGGAACCGCCGGAACGCTGTGGCTCGACGGGGACCGGGTCCGCCGCGCCGACGCGAGCGGCGACCACGAAGTACCGATGCCGGACGACCTGGTGTCCGGGGCGCCGGTACCGCCGCCGTTCGACCTGTTCTCCACCACGTACGACTGGCTGCACGCCTCCGGGATCGACCGCGCGCCGTACACCAGGCTCGCGGACGCCTTCCGGCGCCGCATCCTCGGCGAGCCGGTCGGCGCGGGCGAGCCGCGACCGGCCACCTTCGAGGACGGAGTGGCCGGGCAGGCTGTCCTGGATGCGATTCGGATCTCAGCGGCCGAGCGACGCTCGGTGCGGCTGACCGACCTGGACTGACGCGGAAGCCGTCCAACAAGCGACGGTAGGGGCGCGGATCACTCCGCGCCCCTGCGACGATCGACTTCCCTCAGCCCGTCTACACGGGGATCTGGGGGGCGGTGACCCCACCGGCCTGGGTCATGCTTGCGATCCAGTTGAGCAGGTCGATGATCGTGGTGAGGGACGAACCGCCGCCCCCGGTCTCGTCGGTGGTCTCGTCGGCGATGAAACCCAGGGCCATACCCGTCTCCATTTCGTGTGGCCGTTGCCGCCCGTCGGCACCGGCTTTGCCGGAGGACGGTACCGCAAATCGCCCGATCACAGAACCGAAACGAAAGGAACTCCGGTGCAGAGGATTTAGTGTTCAACACCAAGGGTCGGGAAGGTCACGAAGCTCGGCTGCGCCGGGTCCAACTGCAGGTGCTGCGGGAGGAGCCCGCCGTCGGCGCGCATCGGACCGAGCGGCAGGTACCGAGGCACGCTGAGTGCGTACACGTCCACGCGCAGCCGATGCCCCGTCGCGAGCACCGCATCGGTGGGCACCATGTTCACGTCGAGGACCGTGGGCTGCCCCGGCACCGTCGGCTGCCGCTGCGCCAGGGTCAGGTGATGACGGGTGTCGGTGTAGTCGCCATTCGGCGCCTTCCCGGACTTCGCGTCGTCCACCGCACGCAGCGACGACGTGAGGGCACCGCTGGTGACAACGGTCGAGGTGCCGTCGGGCGCGACGTCGTTGACGGTCACCGCCCAGAATCCGTCCGGCGCGTCGTGAACGGTGTTGAGGTGCACGTTGATCGGGCCGGAGATCGCGGTCGGTTCGGTGACCGGCGCGCCGGTGAAGGTCAGACCGTCGCCCTCCTGGATCCGGGAGTCCTTGCTGCACACGCTGCCCAGGATCACGGTGACTCCGGCGGTTCCCTGCGCGGAGTCCCGCGAGCAGAAACCACGCACGCCGGGCGCGACCGTGAGCCGGGTGCTGTCACCGGGCGCCTGCGCGACCAGGCTGCCGTCGTGCACGCTGTGCCCTGCGGTTCCGCTGGGTGCCGCCGACAGATACAGGCGCTGGTACTCCGATCCCGCACGGGGGAACTGGTCGGTGGTGGTCCAGCCGCCGCCCTGCTGCCACAGAGTCACCGGGCCGTACTCGTCGATGCCGTTGTCGATCCCCTTGAGCCACTTGTCGAACCAGGCCCGCTCGAGGACGTCGATCCGGGGCGGCGCACCGGCGGTGCCGAAGCCCTGGCCGGGGTTCAGGTGATAGGTGTCGCCCATGACGAGCTGCTTGCGGCCGGGCGGCAGGTTGATGCCGTTGTAGATCCGCGGCTCACTGTTGGCGAAGATGTCGTGCCAGCCACCGAACACCATCGTCGGCACGGTGATGTTGTCCAGGTCGGCCAGCCGCTGCTGATAGAACGGCCCGTCCTGCGCGACGTCGAGGGTGGACGGGGTGACCTCGTCGACGGTCGGCGCCGTCACCGCCTGCACGAGCTCGGGGATCTTGACGGCAGGGTCGGCGAGGCGATCGGCGAGCCACTTCTGATCGATGGTGCCGCGCAGGATGTCCTGGGCGTTGGGTATGAGCTTCGTTCCGTTCACCAGAGTCAGCCACAGCGGCATGAAACCGACGCCGAGCCCGCCGCCGGTACCGACGATGTCGCGAAGGAGATCGTTGCCCGGTTCCACGGGAAAGATCGCCTGCAGTGCCTGCGGCCGGTGTCCGGCGGCCTGGACGGAGTTGATACCGGAGTACGAGACCCCACCCATCCCGACCGCACCGTTGGACCACGGCTGCCTGCTCGCCCAGTCGATGATCTCCACGCTGTCCTGCTGCTCGCGCGGCCCGAGCACGTCCCATACGCCCTGGGAGAATCCGGTGCCGCGGGCGTCGACGACGACCTGCGTGTACCCGCTCTGCACCAGGGGCCGGTTGACGCCGAAGGCCTTCATGCCGCCGCTCGCGACGAGCCCGGTCAGCTCCGGAAGCCCGTCGAGCGGGGTACCGGTCAGGTTGAGCTGGTTCAGGAAGGGCACCAGCGTGGCGTCCACCCCGGGAAGCGACAGGCCCGCGTCGGAGACTGCGCTCACGAGCTTGGTGTACGGGGTGACGTTCAGGATCGCCGGCAGCTTCTCGTCGACGGCGCGTCCCTGCGCGTCCGCGGGGCGATAGACGTTGGCCCGCAGCACGGTGCCGTCGCTCATCGTGATCGGCACGTCCCACTCGATCGCGATCCCGGGATACTGCGGCGCCTCGTCAGCGGTGGCCTGCCACCGCTGACCGGCGGTGCCACCGGACGGATCCGCGGCGGCGACGGCGGGGCTCACCGCCATGCCCACCCCCACCGCGAGGACGGTGATCAACGACCCCCATCGGAACCTCGTACGCACGCGCAACCGACAACCCCCTCGTGTCAGGAAGGCGACCCGGCCCACCCAGCCAGGTGACCGGCGCCACAAACCTACCGGAGGGTAGCGGTGACCGGTTACACCGTCAATGCCTCCGATCCGTGCATGTTTCACCCCGGTCGGGTGGGGCCCTCTGGGGAGAAATTCACGCAAGGGTGGCGGAGCCGCATACGGTTCTCACGTGTCCTCCGCTCCACTGCCCGTGCGCGACGGCCTCAACCCGACGCGGTTGCGGCTGCCCGCCGACGGCGCCTGGCCGACGGTGCTCGACTACCTCCTCGGCCGGTTCCCGGACGACACGACCCGACTGCGGGAGAAGGTCGACGCCGCCGAGGTCGTCGACGAGCACGGGACCCCGATCACCTGCGAAACTCCTTATCGGGCACACACTTTCGTGTACCTGTACCGAGACCCACCCGTCGAGCCGCGGGTGCCGTTCGAGGTGGAGATCCTGCACCGCGACGAGGATCTCCTCGTCGTCGACAAGCCACATTTCCTCGCCAGCACACCCCGTGGCCGGCACGTGGTGGAGTCGGCGCTGGTCCGGCTGCGCCGCGACCTCGACCTGCCGGACCTGACGCCCGTGCACCGACTGGACCGGGCGACCGCGGGAGTACTGGTGTTCACGGTCCGTCCACGGGTGCGCCGCGCCTATCAGGAGTTGTTCGCGCACCGGCAGATTCGCAAGGAGTACGAGGCGATCGCCGGGTTCGATCCGGGCCTCGCCCTCCCCCGGACCGTCCGCAGCCGCATCGTCAAGCCGGACGGCGAGCTCCGGTGCGTCGAGGTACCCGGCGAACCGAATGCGGAGACCCGGGTCGAGCTGATCGAGTCCCGCGGCGAGTTGGCCCGGTACCGGCTGCTGCCACACACGGGGAAGATGCACCAGTTGCGGGTGCACCTGAACTCGCTCGGCATCCCGATCGTCGGGGACAACTTCTATCCGACGCTGCACGACATCGCCCCGGACGACTACTCGAACCCGCTCCAACTGCTCGCCCGGTCGCTGACCTTCACCGACCCCCTGAGCGGACGCCCCCGCACCTTCACCAGCCGCCGACGCCTCGCCGCGTGGCGCTGACCAGTACCGTCATCGACTACTACATGCCGTAGTGGACTGCGTCACACTATCTTGCATCTCAAATGCAAGATTAATACCGTCAGGTCATGAGCCTCTCCGCAGCGTCCACCGAAGTCATCCGAGCCACCCTTCCCGTCGTCGGGGCAGCCATCGAGGACATCACCCCGCTCTTCTACAAGAAGATGTTCGCGGCCCACCCGGAGCTCGAACGCGACCTGTTCAACCGCGGCAACCAGCAGCAGGGCCAGCAACAGAAGGCGCTGGCCGGTTCGATCGCCGCCTTCGCCGCGATGCAGGTCGGCGACGACGCCGCGAGCACCGACCTGATCATGTCGCGCATCGCGAACAAGCACGCTTCGCTCGGCATCACCGCCGACCAGTACCAGATCGTGCACAAGTACCTCTTCGAGGCGATCGTGGAGGTGCTCGGCGCCGCCGTCACCCCCGAGGTCGCCGCGGCCTGGGACGAGCTCTACTGGCTCATGGCCGACACCCTGATCGCGATGGAACACGGCCTCTACACCGATGCCGGGGTGGAAGACGGGGATGTCTGGCAGGAGGTCGTGGTGAGCCGGCGGGTCCTGCAGTCCGCCGACACCGCCTCGTTCGTCCTGAGCCGGGCCGACGGCCACCCACTGCCGGACTACCTTCCCGGCCAGTACATCTCGGTCGGCGTCACACTCCCGGACGGAGCCCGCCAGATCCGGCAGTACAGCCTGGTCGGATCTCCCACCGCGGACGACTGGCAGATCAGCGTCAAGGCGGTCGCGGCGACCGCCACCTCGCCGGCAGGAGAGGTCTCGAACTTCCTGTACGACAACGTCTTCGAAGGCGACGTCCTGCAGGTCTCGCTGCCCTTCGGCGACCTGGTGCTCGAGGAGAGCGACGCCCCGCTGCTGCTGGTCTCCGCCGGCATCGGGTGCACTCCGATGATCGGCATCCTCCACCACCTCGCGACCACCGCCGACGAACGGCAGGTCTCGGTCCTGCACGCGGACCGCTCCCCCAGCCGGCACGCCCACCGGGCGGAGCTCACCGAGCTCGTGCAGCGGATCCCGTTCGCCACCATGCACCGCTGGTACGAGGACCTCGGGCAGCGCGAACAGGACGCCAACCTCCACCTCGGGCTGGCCGACCTGGCGTCGGTGGACATCGCCGACGGCACCCAGGTGTACCTGTGCGGCCCCATGCCGTTCATGCTCGCGGTGCGGGAATCGCTCCTCGAGCGGCAGGTGCCGGCGGCGTCGATCCACTACGAGGTGTTCGGTCCGGACAGCTGGACCGCCTCGATCTGACGCTCCATCCGGCGAGACCCCGCCGGTGAACTCCCGCGGCCCCCGGCTCTATTCGAGCCGGGGGCCGCGGCGCTTTCCGCCGATGACACGACCAATTCGTGGCCCGTCAAAGTGTTGACTGATTCCAGAAAAGTGCCATATTGACTATGTGTCCTCGATGCCGGACCACGCAGCACCGCTGCGTGACGCAGGTCCACGGACGGCCCCTCCACGGGTCGCGGCGATGGAGGCGGCCCCGGTACACCCGGCCTATGCGGACACGCTTCTCGAAGGTTCGTTCTCGTCGAGACCGCACACCTGAGCACACGTCGATTCACCCCCTCCCGGAAGGAATGCCGTGTCCGAAGAAACCAAGCCCATCGCTGAGGAACCCCGCGCCGATCGCAGCGATAGCGAGAATCCGGCGATCGCGTCTCCCACCCCCCAGGCGCATCGACCGCAGACGAACCGGGACTGGTGGCCGAACCAACTCGACCTGCGCGTCCTCGACCGACAGACGCCCGGCGCCAATCCCCTCGGTGAGAACTTCGACTACACCGAGGCATTCGCCGGCCTCGACGTCGACGCACTCAAACGTGACGTCTTCGAGGTGATGACCACCTCCCAGGACTGGTGGCCCGCCGACTACGGACACTACGGACCGCTCTTCATCCGGATGAGCTGGCACGCCGCGGGCACCTACCGCATCGCGGACGGCCGCGGTGGCGGCGGCCAGGGCGCCCAACGCTTCGCCCCACTCAACAGCTGGCCCGACAACGCGAGCCTGGACAAGGCTCGTCGGCTGCTGTGGCCGGTCAAACAGAAGTACGGCCAGAAGATCTCGTGGGCCGACCTGCTGGTCTTCGCCGGCAACTGCGCGCTGGAGTCGATGGGCTTCGAGACCTTCGGCTTCGGCTTCGGCCGGGAGGACATCTGGGAACCGGAGGAAATCTACTGGGGGCCGGAGGACACGTGGCTCGGCGACGAGCGATACAGCGGCGAACGCGACCTCGACAATCCCCTTGGCGCAGTTCAGATGGGGTTGATCTACGTCAATCCGGAGGGGCCGAACGGGAAACCCGATGCGCTCGCCGCAGGCAAGGACGTCCGCGAGACCTTCGGTCGAATGGCGATGAACGACGTCGAGACCGCCGCGCTGATCGTCGGCGGCCACAGCTTCGGCAAGACACACGGCGCCGGTGACGCCGCCCTCGTCGGACCGGAACCGGAGGCCGCGCCTCTCGAGCAGCAGGGACTCGGCTGGAAGAGCGCCTACGGCACCGGCGTGGGCAAGGACGCGATCACCAGCGGCATCGAGGTGGTGTGGACGCCGACCCCGACCAAGTGGGACAACACCTTCCTCGAAACGCTCTACGGCTACGAGTGGGAGCTGACCAAGAGCCCGGCCGGAGCCTGGCAGTACGTGGCGAAGGACGGTGCCGGCGCGGGCACGATCCCCGATCCGTTCGGCGGTCCGGGACGCGCCCCCACGATGTTGGTCACCGACATCACGCTGCGGGTGGACCCGATCTACGGGGAGATCACCCGACGTTGGCTGGATCATCCCGAAGAGCTGGCCGTGGAATTCGCCAAGGCCTGGTACAAGCTGCTGCACCGCGACATGGGACCGGTCACCCGCTACCTCGGCCCCTGGGTTCCGGAGCCCCAGCTGTGGCAGGACCCGGTTCCCGCCGTCGACCACCCGCTGATCGACGACAAGGACATCGCGGACCTGAAGGGCAAGGTGCTGCAGTCCGGCCTGTCGGTCGCGCAACTGGTCGGGACCGCCTGGGCCGCGGCGGCCAGTTTCCGAGGCACCGACAAGCGCGGCGGGGCCAACGGTGCGCGGATCCGCCTCGCGCCGCAGAAGGACTGGGAGGTCAACAACCCGGCCGGGCTCGCCGACGTACTGCCCGTACTCGAGCGGATTGCGCAGGACTTCAACGGCTCGGCCTCCGGCGGCAAGAAGGTGTCACTGGCCGACGTGATCGTGCTGGCCGGATCCGCGGGCGTCGAGAAGGCAGCCAAGGACGCCGGGTTCGACATCACGGTCCCCTTCACTCCGGGCCGGACCGACGCCTCCCAGGACGAGACCGACGTGGAGTCGTTCGCGGTGCTGGAACCCAGGGCGGACGGATTCCGCAACTACGCCCGGACCGGGGAGAAGGCCCCGCTGGAGCGGTTGCTGCTCGATCGGGCCTACATGCTGAACCTGACTGCCCCCGAGGCGACGGTGCTCGTCGGTGGTCTGCGCGGCATCGGCGTCAACCACGGCGACACCAAGCACGGCGTGTTGACCGACCGGCCCGGGGCGTTGAGCAACGACTTCTTCGTCAATCTCCTCGACATGGGAACGGAGTGGTCGGCTGCGGAGTCCGGGGAGAACGTGTACGAGGGTCGCGATCGTGCCACCGGAGAGGCGAAGTGGACCGCTACCGCTGTCGATCTCATCTTCGGCTCGAACTCGCAGCTGCGGGCGCTCGCCGAGGTGTACGCCGCCGACGACGCAAAGCAGAAGTTCGTGACGGACTTCGTCGCGGCGTGGACGAAGGTGATGAACCTCGATCGGTTCGACCTCGCCTGATCGGCAGGTGCTCGCCGGGCCCCCGGTTCGATCTTCAGCCGGGGGCCCGGTCGTGCCGTCAGCCGGTGACGCCGGTCATCTCGTTCGGCGTCTCGGGCAGCTCCGTCGTCGCGACGGCCTCGCCGGTGTGCAGGTTCACCGCGGTGAGCGCGTTGCGGGCCGGGTCGGTGACGTAAGCGGTCGCGCCCTCGACGAACAGGGTCGGCCGCGGATCCTGCCAGCGCTCCGGTTCCGTCCACGGGTCGACCACCGCAATCCGGCGGCTCACCGCGCCGGACTCGGGGTCGATCACGTGCAGGGCCCCGTCGGTGCCGAGCACCACGCCCTCGCCGTCCGGCCCGCGGCCGAGCGACCGGAAGCTGTAGCTGGCCCCGAGATCGACCGGCGTCATTCGATGTGCCACGGTGTCGACGAGCATCACCCGCTGCGGCCGTTCCAGCTCGGCATCCGGGTCGGTCTTGTAGTCCCCCAGCACGATCGGCGAGGCCTCGCTGCCGGACTGATTTCCGATGCGTCCGTACGCGTCCGGGCTCTGCACCTTGGTGATCACACCGTCCCGGACGACGAGGATGCCGTCCTGGCAGCCGAACACGAACGTCTCGTCGGCGGCCGCCGCCTCCCCGTGCACGCCCGGGCACTGCTCGTTGCGCGCGATCTCGCGGCGGTCGCGGTCGAGCACGACGATGCCGGTGCGGGCCTTGTCGTCGCCGATCGTGGTGATCAGCCCACCGTCGGGGAGGGTGACCGCGACCCCGTGGTGCGGGATGGGGACCGAGTACTCGTCGACGTCCGGCCTGCCCGCGGCGAGGTCGGCGGGATCGAAGGACACGACCTCGCCCGACCCGTCCGCGAACAGGGTGGTGCGCCCGGCGTGGCGGACGACGTGCCCCGGCTCGTCCGCGTCGAACGCCCAGTCCGCGACCCCGGGCGCGGCGGTGCGGTGGTGGGCGTGGTCACCGTGCGTCTGGGACCAGGTTCCGGTGTCGAGCACCCGGAACTGCGACCCGGCCGTGACCAGCACGTGCCGGCCGTCTCCGGCGGGATTGAGGCGGGTGAACCCGTCGACGGGCAGGGTGTCGACGACCCGCAGGGTGGTCGCGTCGACCACCATCACCCCGCCCTCGTAGGAAAGTGCCAGTCGCGGCTGCGGCGAGGGCTGCTCGGCGGGTGCCGACGTGGCGGTGGCCGACACGGGTCCGGATTCGTCGGCGGCGGCGGAGCATCCCGACAACACGGCTGTGAGCACCGTCACCGAGGCGAGGGTGTGGAGTGTCTTCGTCATGCCAACAGCTTCGCCGCTCATGAAAATCATTGTCAAAGACTTCTATGCGCATAAACCGATGGGTGCGGCGGAACCCCGAAATGCAGAAAACTCCCAACTCGAAACGAGTTGGGAGTTTCATGACCTGGTGGCCGTTTTCATGACCTCGTGGCCAGGGCCGGGATCGAACCGGCGACCTTCCGCTTTTCAGGCGGACGCTCGTACCAACTGAGCTACCTGGCCGGGCGGCACCCGAACCGAATGCCATCGCTTGTGAAGCGACCCTGACGGGACTCGAACCCGCGACCTCCGCCGTGACAGGGCGGCGCGCTAACCAACTGCGCCACAGGGCCTTGCTGTACCTCTTTTTTCTTGAGAACCACTGGCTTGTGGCTCTCGGTCTTGCTCGGTTTGAAACCTAGCAGGCGAACCCGCTACTTCCAAAATCCGTACCCCCTACGGGATTCGAACCCGCGCTACCGCCTTGAAAGGGCGGCGTCCTAGGCCGCTAGACGAAGGGGGCCCGCCGAATCTCTCCGGCAAGTACCCTCAACGGCTGTTCCGTTGGGAGCTCGCATAGCTTAGGACACATCTTTCGCAGAACTCAAATCGGCTGGTCATCGCCGGTTTTCGGCTCGTTTTCGACACTCTCGGCAGCCGCCTCGGCCAGCGGGGTGAGGTCCTGCCAGCCTTCGCGACGCCAGTTCTCCAGCCACTCCTCGGACGCCATGGCCTGCAGCAGCACCTCGAACGCCTCCTCGAACCGCTCCCGCAGGCCGGTGCTGTCGGTGGACATGTCGAGCATGTAGCGCTGGCCGGCCAGGCAGGCCCCGAGCACACGCGAGAACACGACCGGGTCGGCACCCGGCCGCAGGTGCCCCTCCCGCTGAGCCCGCAACACCAGCTCGTGCGCGGTGTGCCCCCACACCTGGCTGCCTCCGGCACGCACGTCGGAGTAGAACTCCGGCTCGATGATCAGCCGGAATTCGGCCTGGACGATCACCTCCGCGGCGAATCGATCGGCCAGCTCGACGATGATCGCGCGCAGCACCTGGAAGGGATCCGCGTCGACCCTCCTCCAGCGGTCGGTGGACTCGGTGTACTTCTCGAGCGCAGCGGTCAACACCGCCCGCGCGAGATCCTCCTTCGACTCGAAGTGGAAGTACATCGCGCCCTTGGTCGCGTGTGAGCCCTCGAGGATGGTGTTCACCGATGCCGCCGCATAGCCGCGCCGAGCGAATTCGACCGCCGCGGCCTCGACAATCGCTGCGCGGGTCCGTCGCGCGCGTTCCTGTTGACGTGCCATGTGAGCTTGTCTCGCCTCCGAAACCTGCAAGTCGTGTAGTGCGCCCCGACAGGCCACAGAAGACCTCGAACAACACTAACCCCGGGCACGGCGGATTGGACACATCGCCGCACGGGGGTCGAACAGGTATGCTCCTTACCGGCCAGTAGGGTTGGCCGAGCGATAACACACCGAGTGGTACGCTTTGAGTGACTCGGGTGCGCCGGAGGGGGGTGCGCACCCGAGTTACCCAACCACCGAGGCGGTCACAACCAGCCCCTCCGCCGGAAGTTCCACCACAGGCCGAGCCCCAATCCCAAAAGCAGCGCGACGCTGAACCAGAAGCCCGACGGCTCGCCGTACCCGGGGAACGGGATGTTCTGCCCGAAGTAGCCGGTGACGCCGGTCGGAATCGCGATGATCGCCGCCCAGGCCGTCAACCTCTTCATGATCTCGTTGAGCGAATTTCCTTGCATGGCAAGATGAGTCGCGAGAATCGACTCGATCGTGTCGCGCAAGCCGTCGATCCGCTCGGTCGCCCGCAGGGTGTGGTCGTAGACGTCCTGGTAGTACGGCACCAGACTGCCGTCCAGCACGTGGACCCCCTGCCGCAACAGGGCACTGAACGCCTCGTTCATCGGCAGCACCGCCCGGCCGAGCTGGGCCACCGCCTTGCGCAACACGAAGCTCCGCAACTGCACGGCGTTCTTCCGCCCCGAGCCGAGCAGCAGTTCGTCCTCCAGTAACTGGATCCGGTCGTCGAGGGCGTCGATCGCCTCGAAATAGCCGTCGACCAGATTGTCGAGCACGCTGTGCAGCAGGAACCCCACGCCGTATGTCGTCAGGTCCGGGTTGTCGTCCCAGTCGGCGAGGATCGGGTCGAGCGAGAACCGATCGTCGCCGCGGATCGTGATCAGAGCCCGAGTCAGGATGAAGACCGAGATGTCGGTGCCTGTGAGGCGGTCGGTCGTCGCGTCGAAGTGCACCGCGCGGGTGTGCAGCAGGCTGTGGTCGCGAAACCGGACCAGCCGCGGCCGCTGCCTGCCCGAGATCGCGCCCTCGACAGCGAGCGGATGCAACTCGACCTCACCACCGACCAGCGGCGACAGCGCGACGATGTCCGCAACCGACGGCGCGAGCAGGTCCACCCAGATCAGCGCGTTCTCGTCGGCGCGATGCGCGGCGAGTTCGTCCAGCGGCAGATCGGTGCCCGACAGCACTCCGTCGACGTACAGACGGTTGCGAATCCCGCACGACACCTGCACCCCAGTTGACTCCATCGGCCCTCCGCATCGTCGATCCACCCCATCTTCGCCCGTGCCCGCGGGGTGCCGGCGGAACCGATCCGAGCCCGCGACGCATATACTCAGTCTTGCTTTCTACTTCTTTCGATACAGTCCAGAAAATCGGCAGAATTTGGCTCGGAACAATTCAGCTAACCTGAATTGATCTGGACACACCAACACGGACCGAGGCGATCGATGACCGACACCGGAGACGCGGCGATCGAACTCCGCGAGAACATCGCCACCTTCTTCCGCCGACTCCGCGCGCAACGCGCCGAGCACATGCTCACGCCGTCCCAGCTGCAAGCCCTCGGGCACCTCGAACGCGGCGGACCGATGACGGCGTCCACCCTCGCCGCGCACGAACAGGTCACCCCACAGTCGATCTCGCGGACCGTGACACTGCTGGAGGACGCCGGCGCGATCGCACGCCGTTCCGACCCCACCGACGCGCGCGCCAGCCTGATCAGCCTCACCGACCACGGCCGGGCAGTCCTGGCCGCGGACCGCGAGCGCCGCACCCGCTGGCTCGCGGACGCCCTGGAAGCGGACTGCACCGAAGCCGAGCGGGAACTGCTGTACATCGCGGGCCGGATCCTGGGCAGACTGGGAGAGCAACGCTCGTGACCTCGACCGTCGACGTCCGCGAGCGCGCGGTCCCCCGCCGGCTGAGCATCGGTCTCGGGTCCGGCACCATTCTGCAACCGCTGAACTCGTCGATGATCGCCGTCGCGATCGTCGGGATCGGCGCACACTTCGGCTCCACGGCGGGCACCGCGTGGGTGATCTCCGCGCTGTACATCGCGACCGCCGTCGCCGCACCGACCGCCGGCCGCCTCGGCGCCCTGTTCGGTGCGCGGCGCGTCTACCTCGCCGGCCTGGCACTGATCGCGATCGGCGCCATCGCAGGGGCGCTTGCACCGAGCCTGGGCTGGCTGATCGCCGCCCGGGTGCTGCTCGGACTCGGGACCGCCACCCAGTACCCGACCGCCATGACGATCGTCCGCGAGTACGCCGACCGGCACGGCGCCGCGCCTCGGACGGCCATCGCCACGCTCGCGGCCTGCGCGCAGGTCGTGGTGGCGCTCGGGCCGACGCTCGGCGGTCTGCTCGTCGGGGCGTTCGGCTGGCAGTCGATCATGTGGGTCAACCTTCCGGTCGTCGCGATCAGCGCGATCTGGGTACTCACCGTCGCTCCACCCGACGGCCCGCGCCGGGCCGGCCACGGTGCCGCCGAGGTCCTGCGGTCGCTCGACCCGGCCGGGACGGTTCTGTTCGTGATCGGCACGTCGACGCTGATGCTGTTCCTGCTGTCGCTGACAACGACCCCGCGGTGGTGGACCGCGGGCGTGTCGGCCATCGCGTGGGTGGCGTTCGTCGGCTGGGAGGCGCACTGCGCGGCACCGTTCATCGACGTCCGGGCGCTGGCGTCCAACGGCGTGCTCAGCGCCACCCTCGCCCGCACACTGGTCACCTACACCGCGTTCTACTGCGTCTTCTTCGGGCTGCCGCAGTGGCTACAGGGCGGCCGCGGGCTTTCGCCGGCCGAGGCCGGGTTGATGATGCTGCCCGTCGCCGGGGTCGGGGTGTTCGCGACGATGACCGCCTCGCGCGTCTACGGCCGGTACGGCGCCCGCCGCACGCTGCTCGTCGGCACGACCGGGCTGCTGGCCGGCGGGCTGCTGCTCGCGCTGGTCGAGGACTCGAACTCCCCGGTGTGGCTGATGCTGGTCGTCGCTGCGATCGTCGGCATCCCCAACGGCTTCAACAACATGGGAAACCAGAACCTGGTCAACGCCGCGACCGGTGCCCGGGACGTCGGAACGGCCATCGGGATGTACCGGACGGTCCAGTACGTCGGCGCCAACCTGGCCGCGGTCGTCATCGAGGTCACGATGCACGGCGGCGCCACCGACCCGGGCCTGCACCGCACCGGGGCGGCCATCGCGGCCATCGGCGCGGTCCTGCTGGCGGGGGTCCTGTTCTCGCGTTCACTACGCGCGCACTAGACTCCAGCAGCACTGCCCCTTTAGCTCAGTTGGTAGAGCTACGGACTTTTAATCCGCAGGTCCTCGGTTCGAGCCCGAGAGGGGGCACCGCACGTCCCGCCGGAACATCCGGCGGGACGTTCTGCTGTTTGCCTCCCGTTAACCAACCGTTGTGGCGATCATCACGTTGGACGCGCGTCCAAGCGCTCACCTCCGTCGCGAAATGGATTCTGTAACACGCAGTGCCACAACAAGTTTCGATCGACGCCGTGAGATGCCGGGCATCCCGGAAGGTCCGCCACCCCGGACTCGACTTGGTAACGCTTTCCCCCGATCCTCCCCGCAGGGATTTCCGAACGGCGAGCCGTCTGATACCACTGAGGGGGCGGTGATCGTTGCGTATTGGCCAACTTGACTATGAATCAACATGATTCACGGTCGAGTCCTGGCCCTTTGTCCTGGCACGAGCACTTCCGATGAGGCCCCGAAAGGCGGTGGGTGGAAATGAAGTCTCCCCACGTCACATCCCCGATGTCCCCTCGCTCCGCAGCACTGGCCCGACCCCGTCACGGCGAACGCATCGCCGACTCCGCAACAACACGATCGACCGACGTCGACCTCGGCCATGCCACCTTCCGCACACTGGAGAACGCGGAGACGTCCCCACTCACCACCGACCAGGCCGCCGGCCTCGGACGACTGGTGCGCCGCATCGTCAACAGCCCCACCGGCCTTCCGAACGGATTCGACACCGTCGAGGACCTGTGCCGCGGCTACCTGGACCGGCAGCTGTCCGCCCCGACGGGCGATCAGACCAAGGCCGCCATGCAGCGGACCCTCGAGCGACTCCGCACACCCGGCGCCTGACGGGTATCGATCCCACTCCTCACCGCGGTGTCGATCCGCCGACGCCCCGACCGGGCAGATACGGGTCGACACCGCGAGCATTCCGGGATCAAAATGGTTTCCAGAGCTCTGGACGCAGGGAGGCCGTCATGACCGTGGATGTCGCCGACTCGAACAACTCCTACACGAGCACCCGGAACACCGCCCATGCCCGCGAGGTGCGCAGGGACATCTTCGTCGTCACCACGGGTGTGGCGCTCGTCCTGCTGAGCCTGTGGCTGCCGACGCAGGGAGACGACCAGATCACCGGCGCCATCCTGATCCTCGGGATGATCGCCTACTCGGTCGGCCTGTGGGCGATGACGACCGAGTCGCGCACCAGCCACTGGGGACTGGTGGTTCTCGGTGTGGCACTGCTGCTCACCCCGGTCGCGATGGCGTTTCCGTCCGGGACCACCGGCGCAGCCGTCGTGTCCGTCGTCGCGGGGGTGATCGTCCTCGCCGTCGGGATCGTCGGCCTGGCCACGCGGCGTGACGAGCCGACGCCCGCGCGGCATCGTCGCGAGGCCCGAATGACCGACCCGTGGGCTCCCCGCGGCTGGTGACCCGCGGTCAGCACCCGGTACCGGACGCGGCGAATGCCCGGCCCAGCCGGGCCAGCCGGGCCATCCGTGTCGCGAGCGCGAGACCGATCACGAGCAGGACCCCGATGCAGCCGACCGCGCCGGGCCATCCACCGAGGCCGTACGCGACTCCGGCGCCCGCCCCGGCCAGGCTCGATCCCAGGTAGTACGCGCACAGGTACAGCGCCGACGCCTCGGCGCGGTGCCGCGTCGCCAGTACCCCGACCCAGCCGCTGGCCACCGAGTGTGCGGCGAAGAACGCGCCGGTGAACAGCAACATGCCGATCAGCACCCACGGCAGGGAGTCGACGAGAGTGCAGGCCAACCCCCCGAGTGCGATCGCGATGCTCACGAGCAGCACCCAGCGCCTGCCGAACCGGTCGGCGACCCGGCCCGCCGCCGACGAGGTCACCGTGCCGGCCAGGTACATCAGGAAAACCAGGCCGACGACGGCCTCCGACAGGGCGAACGGTTCGTCGAGCAGCCGGAAGCCGAGCAGATTGTACGCCGAGACGAACCCGCCCATCAGAATGAATCCGAGCGCGAACAGGATCCGCAACCGCGGGTTGCGCAGGTGTTCCACCAGATTCGACGCCAGCACCCGGGGGCCCACCGGCTGCGGCCGGAAACGGCGCGATGGTGGCAACGTGCGCATCATCACCAACGCGAACGCCGCCGCCACCGCCGTGGCCGTCAGCATCGCCCACCGCCAGCTCGCGACGTCGAGCACTCCCGACGGGATCAGCCTCCCGACCAGGCCACCGATCGTGGTACCTGCGACGTAGCGCCCCATCGCCGCACCGAGATCGCCGCTGTACACCTCCTCCGCCAGGTAGGCCATCGCGACGGCCGGGATGCCCGCGACCGCGGCACCCTGCAGGACCCGGCCCGCGAGCAGGACCTCGATCGACGGACTCAACGGCAACAGCAGTCCGATGGCACAGGAGGTGAACGCCGACGCCACCATCACCCGGGTGCGGCCATAGCGCTCGGACAGTGCACTGGCGGGCACGATCACCAACGCCAGCACGCCCGTCGTCGCGGACACGACGAGCGCGGCGGTCCCGGGTCCGACCGCGAAGTCCCCGGCGATGGCCGGCAGCATCGCCTGCGCCGAGTACATGGAGACGAACGCCGTCAATCCGGCTGCGAACAGAGCCAGGGTGATCCGGGTGTAACCGGGCGTGCCGCGCCGGTAGGGCTCGGTCCGCGAGTCGAGCGCGGTGAGCGTGTCGAGTGTCATGGGTCCTCCGCGGACCATCCTGAACCGGGAACCCTTATCAGTAAAATGCGAGAACTGCGGCTTGTTCATGCTTGAATTGCATATGCTCAGTTCCGAGCTTCGCTGGTTCGTCACCCTCGCCGAGGAGGGACAGGTGACCGCGGCGGCGGCCGTACTCGGCGTCGCCCAACCAACGCTGTCCCGGCGTCTCGCGGCCCTCGAACAGCGCATGGGCGTCGATCTGTTCGACCGGCACGGCCGTCGGCTGACGCTGGGCGTGCACGGCCGGCTGCTGTACGAGCACGCCCGGCGCGCACTCGACGAGCTCACCGCCGCCGAGTCCCGGATCGCGGAACTGACCAGCGAGTCGGAGGGCACCGTGCGCCTCGACTTCCTGCACTCCCTCGGGCCGTGGCTGGTGCCGGCACTGATCCGGGAGTTCCGCGTCACCGCGCCCCTGGTGCGGTTCGCGCTGCATCAGGACGCGTCCGGCCACCTCGCCCAGCGGGTGCTCGCCGGCCACAGCGATCTGGCGGTCGTGTCACCCCGCCCCCGCGCCGACGGACTGGCCTGGCTGCTGCTCGACCACCAGCAACTCGCGCTCGCCGTCCCAACCGGACACCGGCTCGCCGACCGGACCGAGATCGACCTCCGCGAAGCCGCAGGCGAACCGTTCATCGCGATGCACCCGAACTACGGCATGCGACGGCTGCTCGACGAGGCCGCCGAGCGCGCCGGATTCGCACCCCGGATCGTGTTCGAGTCCAGCGAACTGCCCACCGCCACCGGACTGGTATCGGCCGGCCTCGGGGTTGCGCTGGTACCGATGCGCGAGTCCGCACCCTGGCCGCCCGGAGTGGTGACCGTGCCGATCCGCGGCTCCGACGCCGCCCGCGACGTCGGGATGATCTGGGCGCTGGGTCGGCCACTAACCGCCCCCGCGCGCCGGTTCCGGGAATTCGTGGCCGACCGGAAGTGACGCGGGTCAGGCCGGGGGCTGCGTGCGCTCCAACTCGGCGCGCTCCAACTCGATGCGCTCCCGTTCGGCGCGCTCGCGCTCGTCACGCTCCCGGGCGTCGTCACGCAGCCTGGACAGTTGGTCGCCGCGCCTGCGGTACCGGAACGACAGCCAGGCCGCGGCCACGATGACCAGCGCGCCCGCGATCACTCCGACCAGCGTCGCGCCGCGGAAGCCGGGTGCGTCGACGTCGAGGATCCGTTCGCCGGCGATTGCGGCGGTGCCGTTTCCGGCCACGACCGACAGGGTCAACAGGTTCGGCGCCGCCACCAGCAGCCCGGCCACCAGGGCCGCGATCACCGACACCTTCGCAAAGCGCCACCGCCGCGACCGCCAGGCCACGGTGAACAGCGACAACGGCACGAGGGTGCAGACGAACCCGAAGGTCAGCCCCCACAGGATTCCGCGGGTCATGCTCGCTGCCGCCAGCGACCCTGCCTGCTGCGCCCACCAGCGAGGCAGAAACGCGGCCAGGACGAAGTAGGAGACGACGAGGAAGACAACCAGGATCAGACCCCAGGCCGTCCGCTTCACCCAGGACGGCGTTCCGGTGGGCGGGGCGGTCGAGGAGTCGTTCGTGGTCATGTCTGCATCCTGGCGTGCTGACCCGACACGCGCCACGCGACGCGCAGGTCCACGCCGATGCCGGATTCGTCCAATACTGTGCGAAATGCCGGGTGGTCCGCAGTGGACCCCAAGAGAAAGTGAGCACCATGGCCTCCCTCGACGAGCTCATCTCCCAGATCCCGATCGCCCAGATCGCCGAGAAGCTCGGGATCGACGAGAACACCGCGGCCACCGCCGTGAAGTCCGCGATCCCGACCCTGCTCGGCGGCCTCGAGGCCAACGCGCAGGACTCGGGCGGCGCCGCCTCCCTCGAGGCTGCGCTCGCCCAGCACCAGGCCAGCGGACTGCTCGACGGCGGCGTCGACATCAACCAGATCGACGAGGCCGACGGCGAGAAGATCGTCGGACACGTCTTCGGCGACAACGCGAACCAGGTCGTCAGCACGCTCGGCAACGTCGGCGGTGCCGGCGGCAGCTCCCTGATGAGCAAGCTGCTCCCGATCCTCGCCCCGCTGGTGCTCACCTTCGTCGCCAAGCAGTTCGGCGGCGGCGCGGGCCAGACCCAGGCGGCGTCCGCCGGGTCCGGCGGCGGCCTCGGCGACCTCCTCGGTGGGCTGCTCGGCGGCGGCGCCTCCAACGGTGGCGGCCTGGGCAACGTGCTCGGCGGACTGCTCGGCGGCAACGCGGGCGGCGGCATCGGTGACCTGCTCGGCGGACTGCTCGGCGGCGGCCGCAAGTAGTCGACGCCACCGATTTTCGACGCAGGGGCGGCACCCGGTTTCCGGGTGCCGCCCTTGTAACACCCGTCACCGCCACCACGATGGTCAGGGCGGCTCGACGTGACCTGTCCGTGTCGTAACCGAATCGATCCGATCTCGGGCATGGTTACGGTCCCGTAGGCTAGGTTGAGCCGATTCCGCGACCAATGGAGGCAAGTGATGGCCAGAGTGTTGACCCAGCTCGAGTTGCTGCAGGAACTGGAGCCGGTGGCCGAGGCCAACCTGAACCGCCACCTGTCCATGGCCAAGGACTGGCATCCGCACGACTACGTCCCGTGGGACGAGGGCCGAAACTTCGCCGCGATGGGCGGTGACGACTGGGAAGAGGAGCAGTCCCGGCTCGACCCCGTCGCGAAGGCCGCGATGATCACGAACCTGCTCACCGAGGACAACCTGCCGTCCTACCACCGGGAGATCGCGGAGAACTTTTCCCGGGACGGCGCCTGGGGTACCTGGGTCGGACGCTGGACCGCCGAGGAGAACCGTCACGGCATCGTGATGCGCGACTACTTGGTCGTGACCCGCGGCGTGGACCCGGTCGCCCTCGAAGAGGCCCGGATGATCCACATGACCAACGGCTACGCCTCCCCCAGCGACACCGACGGCCTGCTGCACTCGGTCGCGTACGTCACGTTCCAGGAACTGGCCACCCGCGTCTCGCACCGCAACACCGGCAAGGCGTGCAACGACGACGTCGCCGACCGCATGCTCTCCCGGATCGCGGCGGACGAGAACCTGCACATGATCTTCTACCGCAACATCTGCGAGGCGGCCCTCGACGTCGCCCCGGACCAGGCGGTCGTCGCGATCGCCGACATCCTGCAGAAGTTCCAGATGCCCGGTGCCGGCATGCCCAACTTCCGGCGCAACGGCGTCCTGATGGCCAAGCACGGCATCTACGACCTGCGCCAGCACCTCGACGAGGTCGTCATGCCGGTGCTGCGCAAGTGGAAGATCTTCGAGCGCACCGACTTCACCGGTGTCGGCGAGGCCGCCCGCGAGCAGCTGTCCACGTTCCTGGACGACCTCGGGGTGCAGGCGAGCAAGTTCGAGGAGCAGCGCGACCGCGCGCTCGCCCGCGAAGCCCGCAAGCGCGAGATGGAAGAGCAGGCTTCCTGACCCGAGCGGTTCCAGGTCCGCTCCGGCTGAGCGGCTATCCTGTGCCCGGCACCGAACCTCGGTGCCGGGCACACTTTTTTCGAGGTAATCGATGTCTTCCGCTGACCAGCATCTGCGAATCGGCTCGCTCGAGCTGCGCAGTCCCGTCGTTCTCGCCCCCATGGCGGGCATCACGAATGTGGCCTTCCGCACCCTCTGCCGCGAACTCGAACTCGAACGGGCGGGCAGCACGTCCGGCCTGTACGTGTGCGAAATGGTCACCGCCCGGGCGCTGGTCGAACGTCAGCCTGCGACGCTGCACATGACCACCTTCGGCCCGAAGGAGACGCCGCGGTCGCTGCAGCTGTACACGGTCGACCCCGACACCACATACGCGGCGGCGAAGATGATCGTCGACGAGAACATGGCCGACCACATCGACATGAACTTCGGCTGCCCGGTGCCCAAGGTCACCCGCAAGGGCGGCGGATCGGCGCTTCCGTACAAGCGCCGCCTGTTCGGGCAGATCGTCGCGGCCGCGGTGAAGGCGACCGAGGGCACCGACATCCCCGTCACGGTGAAGATGCGCGTCGGGATCGACGCCGAGCACCACACCCACCTCGACGCGGGCCGGATTGCCGCCGGTGAGGGCGCCGCCGCGGTCGCGTTGCACGCCCGCACCGCCGCGCAGCGCTACTCCGGCACCGCCGACTGGAGCGAGATCGCCCGGCTCAAGGAGCACGTCACCGATGTCCCAGTCCTCGGCAACGGCGACATCTTCGCCGCCGAGGATGCGCAGCGGATGATGGCCGAGACCGGCTGCGACGGTGTCGTCGTCGGCCGGGGCTGTCTCGGGCGGCCGTGGCTGTTCGCCGAGCTGAGCGCCGCCCTCAACGGCACCGCGATGCCCACGCCCCCCACGCTCGGCGAGGTCGCGGCCATCATCCGCAGGCACGCCGAGCTGCTCGCCGACCACCACGGCGAGGGCAAGGGCATGCGCGAACTCCGCAAGCACGTCGCGTGGTACCTGCGCGGTTTCCCCGCCGGTTCCGACATGCGCGTGTCGATGGCGATGGTGTCGACGCTCGACGAACTGGACGGCCTGCTCGCCCAGTTGCCGCCGGACGTCCCGTTCCCGAAGGACGCCGAGGGTCCGCGGGGCAGGCAGGGCTCGCCGGGCACCGTCGCACTCCCCGAGGGATGGCTCGACGATCCCGACGACTGCCTCGTCCCTGCGGGCGCCGATCTCATGCACTCCGGCGGCTGACCTGCGCCGGTGCGTCTGCGCTGGAACGCACAGCTTCGATCAGTATCATGTGTGCACCGCCGCGGGCCGGCGGCGACGACGCATGTAGTGATGTGCACGAGAGGTGAGGACTCCAGTTGGGCGACGATCAGGATCCGGGCGCTGCGCCCGATGGTCGCGCTCCATGGGAGAGACCTATTTCCCACCTAAGCCGTCCCATTCACCGTCATCGTCCCGACCCCGAGCGCCCGGCGACACCGCCTCCCCCACCGGAGCCCCCTCCGCCGGGCGACAGCGGCCGGATCCGAGGCGGTGAGCCGAGCGACCGGCTCACGGTCGCGGAACTGATGCAGCGGGTCGGCCGTGACGACGAGCCGACCCCGGACCCGACCCCCGCCGAACCGGCGCCGGAGCCGTCGCGGCCGAGCACCAGCTGGATGTATCGCGCCGCGCCGACGGCCGTCACCCCGGACGTGCCCGCCCAGGTCGGACCGTCCTCGACGACCCGCCTGGTGGCGAGCAAGCGGCGCAAGCAGCGCCGACTGCGCGCCATCGGCCGCGTCGGCACCGCACTCGTCGCGGTGATCGTGCTGGCCATGACCGGCGTCGTGTGGGGGTATCTGCGTGCGACCGACAACGGGTTCAGTCAGGTCGCAGCTCTCGACCCGGAGAGCAGCGATGTCGTCGACCCCGGCGGTCAGTACGGTGACGAGACCTACCTGATCGTCGGCACCGACACCCGGGCAGGAACCAACGGTGGCCTCGGCGCCGGCTCGGTCGAAGACGCCGAGGGCGCCCGCGCGGACACCGTCATCCTCGTCAACGTTCCCGCCGACCGCAGCCGGGTGGTCGCGGTGTCGTTCCCCCGCGACCTCGACATCGTCCGGCCGGACTGCCAGGCATGGGACAACGACGCAGGCAAGTACACCAGCGAGACCAACTACGGCGCCGACAACGACAAGCTGAACTCCGCCTACGCGTACGGCGGACCGAAATGCCTGGTCAAGGTGATCCAGAAGCTGTCCGGCATGAAGATCGGGCACTTCATCGGCATGGACTTCTCCGGATTCGAGTCGATGGTCAACGAGGTCGGTGGCGTCGAGGTGTGCACCACCGCCCCACTGATCGACGGCGAACTCGGCACCGTTCTCGCCAACCCCGGCAAGCAGACGCTCGACGGCGCGACCGCGCTGAACTACGTGCGGGCGCGGAAGGTCGACGCCGAGGGCAACGGCGACTACGGCCGGATCAAGCGCCAGCAGGTGTTCCTGTCGTCGCTGCTGCGGTCCGCGATGTCGAACAAGGTGCTGTTCGACCCCGGCAAGCTCAACGGATTCATCAACGCGTTCACCAGGGAGACCTTCGTCCAGAATGTCGACACCAAGTCGCTGGTGACGCTCGGCCGGTCGCTGCAGAAGGTGGACGCAGGCGCGGTGACCTTCCTGACGGTACCGACCGCGGGCACGAACGAGCTGGGCAACGAGATCCCCAGGCTCGACGACATCAAGGCGATCTTCCAGGCGATCATCGACGACGAGCCGCTGCCCGGTGAGGAGCGCAAGCACGACGCGGCAGCGACGAGCGCGGCGGCCACTCCCCCGGCGACCGCGGTCACGCCGGCGCCGGCCGCCGGAGTACTCGCGGTGGATCCGTCGATGGTGTCGGTCCAGGTGTCGAACGCGTCCGGGGTGACCGGCGTGGCCGCCGAGGCCGCGGAAACCCTCGGCGCGCACGGCTTCCCCATCTACAGCGTCGGGAACTACAGCGGCACCAGCTCGTCGACGCTGGTCCGGTTCGCGGCCGGGAACGAGGAACAGGCCGCGACCGTCGCCGCCTCCATCCCCGGCGCGCAACTGCTCGAGAGCGACGACCTCTACGGCGGCATCGTCGACGTGGTCCTCGGCTCCGACTTCTCGGGCACCGTCACCGCCCCGCCTGCGGTCGGCACGGCGCTGCACCCGAAGATCGCGCCGAAGTCGACGGTCATCTCCGGGACCACGATCGAGGAGCTACCCGCCGACCTGGCGTACACCAACGCCGGCGACACGTCCTGCGCCTGACTCGCTCCGCCCTTTCCCGCCTCTGACGTGCGCCGTCGTTCATCGCACGTTCACCGTCCGCTCGTGACTTGGACCTCTACGGGAACTAGGCTGTGACCTCATGCGCGTGGCTTACAACGAACAGATGACCGAACTTGCCGACCTGCTCGGCGAGATGGCGGGTCTCGCGGGGACGGCGATGGAGAAGGCGACCCGGTCGCTGCTGCAGGCCGACCTGTCGCTCGCCGAGGAGGTCATCAGTGACCACGACCAGATCACCGAACTGAGCGTCGTCTGCGAGGAGCGGGCGTTCGCCCTGCTCGCGCTGCAGGCGCCGGTGGCCGGTGACCTGCGGCAGGTGGTCAGCGGAATCCAGATCGTCGCGGACATCGATCGGATGGGCGCTCTCGCGCTGCACGTCGCGAAGATCGCGCGCCGCCGCCATCCGAACCACGTCCTCCCGGAGGAGGTCAACGGGTACTTCGCGGAGATGGGGCGGCTCGCGGTCGCGCTCGGCGCCGCCGCCAAGGAGGTGCTCGAGACGCACGATCCCGAACGCGCCGCCAAACTCCAGGAGGAGGACGACGCGATGGACGACCTGCACCGGCACCTGTTCAGCGTTCTGATGGACCGCGAATGGAAGC
Organism: Rhodococcus sp. NPDC004095; assembly: GCF_053604015.1. Taxonomy (NCBI): domain Bacteria; kingdom Bacillati; phylum Actinomycetota; class Actinomycetes; order Mycobacteriales; family Nocardiaceae; genus Rhodococcus; species Rhodococcus sp. NPDC004095. The sequence continues at coordinate 38,632 of NZ_JBSGGS010000020.1, read as the reverse complement.
ACGGGGTCGCCGCCGCCGTCGACGTCACCCTCCTCGGCCGGTTCTACGAACGCTTCGCCGACCACGCCGTCGAGGTCGCGCGCCGGGTCATCTTCCTCGTCACCGGCAAGATGCCCTCCGAGCCCGAGGACACCGGCGAACTGTCCTGATCCCACCGACCCCCGAACGCGGGCGGTTGCCGGGCCCCGCTCTCGAGCGTCGGCGCCGGCAACCGCCCTTTCGCGTTCCGGCATGATCGTGTCGTGAACCATCGCCGGACCGCCGGAGTGTTCGCCGCAGTCTGCGGCCTGTACGGCGCCGCGGCGCTGGCGGCGGCCGTGCTTCGGGTGGAGAACCGGTTCCTGGTCCTGCTCGCCGGGTGGCTGCCGGTGATGCTGATCGTGGCAATGGTCGGCGCGACGGTCGCCGCCCTCGCGCGGCAGTGGCTCGTCCAGATCGGCTGCCTGGTCGTCTGCGCGCTCGGGGTGTGGCTGCTCGCCCCGCTCTACGTCGGCGACGACTCCGGAGACAGCGCGACCGGGCCGTCACTGCGAGTTCTGCAGGCCAATGTCAAACTGGGACAGGCTGATCCGGTTCATGTGGCGGACCTGGTCCGGGAGCGTGACGTGGACGTGGTGACCATGCAGGAACTGACCGACGAGGGCATCACCGGACTGCACGCGGTCGGCCTCGACGACCTGCTGCCCCACCGATTCGTGATCTCCTACGGGCCGAACGGGCTCGGCGGTGGAATCTACAGCCGCTTCCCGCTGTCGAACACGCGGATCCTCGACGGGTACCTGTCGGCGAACCTCGCTGCGGACCTGAATGTCGGTCTACGAGAACCCGTGGCGCTGTTCGCCGTTCATCCCGCACCCGCGTACCTGTTCCCGGCATGGATGTGGGCGGCCGAGTTGCGCGGCCTCGGTGCCGAGTTCGCGGCCGCCGCGGCACGGGACAACGTCGTCGCGAGCGGCGACTACAACGCGAGCTACAGCCAGCGCCAGTACCGGGACCTGCTCACCGACGGCTTCGCCGACGCCGCCGACCAGGTGGGCGCCGGACTGCTGCCCACGATGCCGGCGCACCGGTGGTATCCGGCGGTCACCGGCATCGACCGGATCGTCACGAAGGGCGCGACCGTGACGCACCTCGAACGCGTCGATCTCCCCGGCTCCGACCACCACGGACTGATCGCCGACATCGCTCTGGTCGACACTGCTGCGGCGAGCCGCTGAACTTCGCTGCGGCGAACCACTGGGCACGCCGCGTGTCACGGCAGCGCGGCCTGCAGTCCCGCGAACACTCCCGGGGCGGGGTACACCTGCTTGCCGTCGACCTCGTACGTGTCATCGCTGTTCGTCAGCACGATGATCGTGGTGTCGGAGTCGTAGTTGTGGAACAGGACGCTGTTGTATCCGGGGATGTCGCCGTCGTGGCCCCACCATCCGTTGCGGTCGCCTATGCCGATGCCGTACCCGGTGCTCGCCGTGTTCGGCGGGATGTCGTGGATGATCGAGGCCCGCCGCAGTTGCTGGGTCGCCGGGTCCAGGATCCCGTTGCCGGTGAACAGCGCGTGGCCCCACTTCTCCAGGTCGGCGAGCGTGGAGATGACGGCACCGGCGGTGAACGCGAACGACGGGTTCCAGTGCGTCGAGTCGACCGTCTGGCCGGGGGCCTGATTCTGATTGGTGAGTCCGTCCAGGTGCGGGTCACCTATGTCGGTCGATCCCCCGGGGAACGAGGTGTCGGACATCCCGAGCGGTTCGAACAGCCGATTCTCGAACACCTCGCCGATCGGCAGACCGAGGATCTGCTCGATCACCATGCCGAGCAGGACGTAGTTGGTGTTCGAGTACTCCCACCCCTGGCCGGGCGCGAAATCCGCGGGCATCGGCTTGACGGCGTCGGTGAGTTCACCGGGCGGCCAGGCGTACTGCGGGTCGGCGAAGAACTTCTCGACCACCGGCTTCGATTCCGTGTAATTGGGGATGCCGCTGGTCATGTCGGCGAGTTGGCGCAGAGTCGCGACATCCCCATTCGGCATCCCCGGAACGTACTTGCCGATCGTGTCGTCGAGGGAGAGCTTGCCCTCCTCCATCAGTTGCAGCAGCACCGTCGCGGTCATCGTCTTGGTCAGGGAACCGATCCGCGTCTTGTCCGAGGGTGTCAGCCCGCCGGTCTTCCCGGCGCCGACGGTCCCGGAGGTGCCGGTCCAGGTGCCTTCGGGCGAGCTGACCTGGGCGATGACGCCGGGGAATCCGGCTTGTGCCCGGGTCTCGTCGAGGACGTGCTGGAACGTCGTCGTCGTCGCGGCGGCGAAGGTCGCTGTCGAGGTCGTGGAGACCGCCGACTCGCTCGACGACGAGCATCCGCTCGCGGCAAGGGAAATGGCGAGTGCCGCGGTGAGCGCGGGCACGATCCGGAATCGAGAACTCATGGCACCTCGATCGACTGGTGGCGGGTGACGGCGTGGTGGCTCGCGCCAGTCGACCACACGCGAGCCCAACCCGCGCGTCGACACTCCACGACCCGAGCGCCACGGAACTCGGGACGCACCCTCTTCCCGCGAACGAAACGGCGCCCCGTCCACACGCTGTGTGGACGGGGCGCCGTCGAGTGTGCGGCTATCCGAAGCGGCCCGAGATGTAGTCCTCGGTGGCCTTCTGGGACGGGTTGGAGAAGATCTTCTCGGTGTCGTCGATCTCGATGAGCCGTCCCGGCTTGCCGGTGGCCTCGAGGTTGAAGAAGGCGGTCTGGTCGCTGACACGCGCGGCCTGCTGCATGTTGTGCGTGACGATCACAATGGTGAAGTCCTGCTTCAGTTCGGTGATCAGGTCCTCGATCGCCAGTGTGGAGATCGGGTCCAGGGCCGAGCAGGGCTCGTCCATCAGCAACACGTCGGGCGAAACCGCAATGGCGCGGGCGATGCACAGTCGCTGCTGCTGACCGCCGGACAGCCCACCGCCGGGCTTGTCGAGCCGGTCCTTGACCTCGTTCCACAGGTTCGCGCCGCGCAGCGACTTCTCGGCGACCTCGTCGAGCTCCTTCTTGTTCCGCACGCCCTGCAACTTCAGGCCGGCGACCACGTTGTCGCGAATGGACATGGTCGGGAACGGGTTCGGACGCTGGAACACCATGCCGATGGTCTTGCGGACGCCGACCGGGTCGACCTGGGAACCGTAGATGTCCTCGCCGTCGAGCAGGATCGCGCCCTCGACGCGGGCGCCGGGCGTCACCTCGTGCATGCGGTTGATGGACCGCAGCACCGTCGACTTGCCACAGCCGGACGGGCCGATGAACGCGGTCACGCTGCGCGGGTGCACCGACAGGCCGACGTCCGCGACGGCGTGGAACTTGCCGTAGTAGATGTTGACGTCCTTGAGATCAAGACGCTTGGCCATGGTGGCTCCCTTGCGTGGTGGTGACTCGAATGTCTGGAATCTGCGGGGTCACTTGCGGACCCGCGACAGGTGGCCGATCAGCTTCGCGACGATGTTGAGCACCGCGATGAGCAGGATCAGGGTGAGGGCGGCGCCCCAGATCCGGTTGGAGCCGGCCTCGGTGGGGTTGTTCATCTCCGCGACCATCACACCGGGCAGCGAGCCCATCTCGCCGTTGAACAGGTCGAAGTTGATGAAGGACGCGTAGCCGACCAGGATCAGCAGCGGCGCCGTCTCACCGAGCACGCGGGCCAGGGCCAGCATGACACCGGTGATGATGCCGGGCAGGGCGGTCGGGACGACGATCCGCATGATCGTCTTCCACTTCGGCACGCCCAGCGCGTAGGACGCCTCGCGCAGGTCCTGCGGCACGATCCGCAGCATCTCCTCGGTGCTGCGGATCACGACCGGCACCATCAGCAGCACCAGCGCGAGCGAGACCGCGAACGCCGACTTCGGGAAGCCGAAGGTCGCGATCCACAGCGCGAAGATGAACAGGGCCGCCACGATCGACGGCACACCGGACAGGATGTCGACCATGAAGGTGGTGACCTTGCCGAGCTTCGAACGCCCCGCGTACTCGACGAGGTAGATGGCGACGAACAGGCCCAGCGGGATGGAGATGACCGCGCACACCAGTCCCTGCAGGATGGTGCCGATCAGCGCGTGATAGATGCCGCCGCCCGGTGACGACGCGGACAATCCGTTGAGCGAGTTCGTGAACCAGGTCGGGCTGGTGATCGCCGCGAAGCCCTTCTGGATGACGGTGAACAGCACCCACACCAGCGGCACCAGGGCGAGCAGCACCGACCCGGTCACGAGCACCCGCGCGACGAGGTCGCTGGTGCGGCGGCGCGCGCTGACGCCCTGGAATGTCGGGGCCTTGACCGGCCGGTCCATGGTGGTCGTCATGTCAGTCCTTCTTCCCGGCGACCGCGGCGCGGGCCGCGGCGTTGACCACGAAGGTCAGCACGAACAGCACCAGACCGGCGGCGATGTAGGCGCCCGCCTGGATGTCGTTGTTGAACTCGGCGTACCCGAGGGCGATCTTCGAGGCGATCGTCGCCCCACCGTCGAACAGCGACCACGTGGCGGCGGCGGAGGTGGTGCGCAGGATCATGTACAGCGCCATCGTCTCGCCGAGCGCCCGGCCGAGGCCGAGCATCGAGCCGCTGATGTATCCGGACTTGCCGAACGGCAGGACCGCCGTCTTGACGACCTCCCACTTGGTGGCGCCGAGGGCCAGGGCCGCCTCGACGTGCGAGACCGGCGTCTGGTTGAACACCTCCCGGGTGACGGCGGTGATCATCGGCAGGATCATCACCGCGAGCACGATGCCCGCGGTGAAGATCGTGCCGCCACCCTGGATGGACCCCGACCCGTCGCCGAACAGCGGGATCCACGCGAGGTGCTCGTTCAGCCACATCGCCAGCGGCCGGATCGCCGGGGCGAAGATCAGCAGACCCCACAGGCCGTAGACGATCGACGGCACCGCGGCCAGCAGGTCGATCACGTACGCGAGCGGCCGCGCCAGCCGCGGCGGTGCGTACTGGGTGAGGAAGATCGCGATACCCAGCGCGACCGGCATTGCGAGCACCAGGGCGAACAGCGACACCAGCACGGTGACCTGGAGCAGGTCCAGGACACCGAATGCCAGGTGGTTGATGTCCGTCGTCACCCACGAGCGGCTGGTGAGGAAGTTGACCTCGTTGCGGGAGAGCGCGGGGACCGCCCGCCAGATCAGGAAGATCCCGATCGCGCCGATCAGCACCGAGATGAAGACCGCCGAACCCTTCGCCAGGGTGGTGAAGATCCGGTCGCCCGGACGGACCACCGCCTTGCCGGGGGTGGCGGACTGGGTGCGAATCGGTGCCTCCGGTGCTCCGAGCGGACCACCCGTCCCGGCCCCGGGTTCACCGGAGCCGGGTGCGGAAGGCGCCGACTGGGTTGGCGCGTCGCTCATCTGCGCTCGCATTCTGTTAGGTCCGAATATAGAGCGGTGCCGCGGTGGACCGCACTCAGCCGATCGCGGCGATCGAGGCGTTCAGCTTGTCCTGCACCGTGCCCGGCAGCGTCACGTAGCCCTGCTCGGAGAGTCCGGCCTGGCCCTCGTTCGCGGCGCTGGTCAGGAACGACTTCACCGCGGCGGAGGTGTCCGCGTCGTAGCCCTTGGAGCAGACGATCGAGTAGGTCGCGAGCACGATCGGGTACGCGCCGGCTTCGGAGGTGCCGAAGATCGAGTTCAGGTCGAGCGTCAGGTCGCCGACGCCCTCGGTCTTGAACTTCGCGCCCTCGATGGCCTTGCCCGCGGTCGCCTCGGTCAGCTCGACGGCACCGGCGCCGGAGTCGATCTTCGCGATGGCCAGCTTGTTCTGGTCGGCGAACGACTTCTCGACGTAGGTGATCGAGCCCGGTGCGCCGGCGACGGCCTGCGAGACGCCCGCCGACCCCTTCGCGCCCTCACCCACGCCGCCGACGAAGTCGGAGCCGGCGCCCTTGGTCCACACGCCCTTCGAGGCGGCGGTCAGGTACTGCTGGAAGTTGTCGGTGGTGCCGGAGGAGTCCGAACGCACCACCGGGGTGACCTTCTGGTCCGGCAGGGTGACGCCGGGGTTGAGCGCCGCGATCGCCGGGTCGTTCCAGTTGGTGATCGCGCCGGTGAAGATCTTCGCCAGCACCTCGCCGTTCAGGGTCAAGCCCTCGACGCCGTCGAGGTTGTAGGCGATCGCGACCGGGCCGAACACCAGCGGCAGGTTCCACGCGTCGTTGGCGGCGCACCGCTGATTCGCGGCGGCGGCCTGCTCGCCCTTGATCGCCGAGTCCGAACCGGCGAAGTCGATCTGCTTCGCGATGAACTGGGTGCGCCCGTCGCCGGAACCCGTCGGGTTGTACGCGATCTTGACGTCCTTGCCCTTGTCCTTGCACACCGCGATGTAGGTGGCGATGAAGTTGTCCATCGCGTTCTTCTGCGCGGAGGAGCCCGCCGCGGACAGCGACTCCTTGCCCTCGCAGGTCGCGCTCGACGCGGCGCTGTTGACGGTGGTGCCGGACGACGAGGAGTTGTCGTCGCTGCCGCAGGCGGCCAGGGTCACGGCACCGACCGCCACCACACCGAGCACGGCAGCATTGCGCTTGAAGTTCACGCTGTTCCCTCCGGGAGACTCTCAAGTCCGGGCAGCACCGCGCCGCCCTGCCGTGAAAGGTAGGGGCGAGGAATGGACAGCCGGTCCCATGAGGGTGAACGGAAAATGAACAGGTGCGCGCGACCGGGTCACGCGTACGTGATCTCCACCACCAGCGGGGTGTCGGTCGTGGACGGCCGGGTCTATCCGGCCTTCGACTCCGGTTCCCGGAAGCCGCGGACGATGTCCGCGTCGGCGGGCGCGTTCTTCAGGCTGGCGGCGTAGACGTCCACGTACTCCTGCCCGGACATCTTCATCAGCTCGTACATGATCTCGTCGGTGACGGTCCGCTCCACCCACCGGTTGCCGGCCATGCCCTCGAACCGGGAGAAGTCCAGCGGCTTGCCGAACTTGACCTGCACCCGGCGGCGACGCCACCGGAACGGGCCGGGCGGGCAGATCTCGTCGGTGCCGATCACCGCGACCGGAATCACCGGGACCCCGGTGGTCAACGCGATCCTGGCCGCACCGGTCTTGCCCTTGTACAGCCGGCCGTCGGGCGAACGGGTGCCCTCGGGGAACAGCCCGACCAGCTTGCCCTCGTCGAGGAGCCGGCGCGCCGTCGTGAGCGCCGCGTTCGCGGCGTCCGCACCGCTGCGGTCGATCGGCACCTGACCGGCGCCGGAGTAGAACGCCTTCTGCAGCGCACCCTTGAAACCGGGGGTGGTGAAGTACTCGCTCTTGGCGAGGTAGGTGATGCGCCGCGGGGACGACAGCGGCGTGAACAACCAGTCCGCGATCGACAGGTGGTTGCCCGCCAGAATTGCCGGCCCGGACACCGGGATGTTCTCCACCCCTTCGACCTTCGGTCGGTTGTAGAAGCGAATGAAAGGCCCGACGAACACGTACTTCAGCAGCCAGTAGAACATTCTTACCCTTCGCCCCCCGCGTATGCGACGTCGACGTGATACCGCTCGAACGCGAGACGGTCGTAGGTGTGCAGCGCGGACTCGTTGTCCGCCTCGGTGTACAGCAGCACCGCGCCGAGCCCGCGGTCCCGCATGTAGCGCAGTCCGGCGACCGTCAGCAGCCGGCCCAGTCCTCGACCCTGTGCGGCAGGCGCGATCGCAACGACGTACACCTCGCCGATCGCCGGGTCGGTGTCCGTCTCCGCGTGCACCTTCGTCCAGTGGAATCCGAGCATCTCACCGGTCGCGGTGTCCTCGGCCACGAACAGGCCCGCCGGGTCGAACCACGACTCGGCCACCCGCTCGTCGATCTCCCGCTGCGTCCACGAGCCCTGCTCGGGATGCCAGTCGAACGCGGCCGCGTTGACGCGCAGCAGTTCGGGGTCGTCGCTCGCGCCGGCGTAGGTGCGCAGGATGACGCCGTCCGGCACCGGCACCTCGGGCAGCGCGGGAGCGTCGAGACGGCGGCGCAGCTGCAGCAGCTCCCGCGCCGGGGTCAGTCCCAGCCGGGCCGCCACGGCGCGCGCGGCGGGCAGGTCTCCGTGGGCCCAGACGCGGGTGCCGGGACCACCACGGCGCAGGGCCGCCGACACCAGTTCGCGGCCGATGCCGCGGCCGCGATGCTCGGGATGGACGGCGGCCTCGACCATCGCCGGGTGCTCGCCGTGCGCGGGCTCCAGGCCGGCATATCCGACGACGGTGCCGTCGACCGTCCACAGCAGGTGTTCGGAGTCGGACCGCCCGGACAGCCGGTGCACCGCCTGTTCCGAGAGCGGCTCGGTCCCGTCGGCCGCGGTCGCCCGCGTCAGCAGGGCACGGATCTGGAGTTCCTGTTCCTCACTCAGCAGCGTGGACTCGCCCAACCCCGCGTCGGTCATCTAGAGGGCCGAACCGTTGGTGGTGGTGAGCGCGGTGTCGTCCGGGTCGTCGCCGAGTTCGTCCTCGTCGGGACGCGCCTGCCCCGCTCCGGCCTTGCGGCTGGGCCGCACCGCCTTGTAGCCGACGTTGCGGACGGTGCCGATCAGCGACTCGTACTCGGGGCCGAGCTTGGCGCGCAGCCGTCGCACGTGCACGTCCACGGTCCGGGTGCCGCCGAAGAAGTCGTAGCCCCACACCTCCTGCAGCAGCTGCGCGCGGGTGAAGACCCGACCTGCGTGCTGCGCGAGGTACTTGAGCAGCTCGAATTCCTTGTACGTCAGGTCGAGGGGACGGCCGCGCAGCCGCGCCGTGTAGGTGCCTTCGTCGATCATCAGCTCGCCGAGCGTGATCTTGCCGGTGGACTCCGGGCTCGCGATGCCTCCGCTGCGGCCGACGAGCAGGCGCAGCCGCGCGTCCAGTTCGGCGGGGCCGGTGCCGGGCAGCAGGATGTCGTCCAGTCCCCAGTCGGAGTTCACCGCGACGAGGCCACCCTCGGTGAGCACCGCGACCACCGGGATCGCGGATCCGGTGCTGCCGAGCAGGCGGCACAGTCCGCGCGCGGCGGCCAGGTCGGTTCGGGCGTCGACCAGCGCGACGTCCGCGGAACCGGCGTCGAGCAGCGAGGAGACCTCGGTCGGTGCGGGGCGAACGGTGTGCGCGAGCAGCGCAAGGGATGGCATGACCGACTCCGGATTCGGGTCGGAGGTCAGCAGGAGCAGCTCCACGCAGCCTCCCCTTCTTGCCGTTCAGGTGCCTGAGCACGGCCGACAGTGACGCCAAGTACGCAGTACAGACTAGCGTGCCCCGTGCTGACGTCGCCGCCGCCAGCCCCCACGGGCACGGTCGGAGGATCCCGGTCCGTCACAATGTGTGGGTGCGCAAACTGATTCTCGCCGTGGCGTGCCTGCTGGCCCTGGCCGTGGTCGTCGACTTCGGAGCCGCCGCGTATTCGGAGTTCCGGGTGTCCCGGAGCCTGCGCGAGGGCGCCGGCCTCACCGCCGACCCCGACGTCACGATCACCGGGTTCCCGTTCCTGACGCAGGTGGCGGCCGGCCGCTACCAGCACGTCGAGATCCGGGCCCGGGGCGTGCCGAGCGCCGAACTCGGAGACGTCTCCGTCGAGGCGGACCTGCACGGCGTTCAGGTCGAGGCGGCCGACCTGTTCGGCGGTTCCGTCCGCACCATCCCCGTCGAGCACCTCGACGGACGCGTGAAGATCGAGGCCACCAGCCTCGGCGCCTACCTCGGCATCCCCGACCTCCAGGTGTCGGCTCCCCCCGCCGACCGTTCCGACGGGACCGGCGGCACGGGTGGCTCCGGAATGAGCACCGGCGGCGGCATCGTGCTCACCGGCACCGTGCCCGTGGGGCCGGTGCGCGCGACGGTCAGCGTGACCGCCGACCTCCGCCTCGACGGCGACAACGTCACGATCGTCGCCACGGACCTGTACTTCGGGCCGGAGGGCAACGCCGACTTCACCGTGCCCGGGCCGCTGAAACCGGTGGTGCTCGGCCTGTTCAGCAGGCAGGTCGACGTCCGGCAGCTGCCGTTCGGGGTGCGGCCGACGAAGGTGTACGCGGAGGGGTCGCAGGTCGCGATCGAAGGGTCGGGAGAAAACGTGGTGATCAACCTCGACGAGATGATGGCGCCGTGACCGGGATCGTGGTGCTCGTGGTGGTGCTGGTCGCGGCGGGTGTCGCGGCAGTCGCCCTGAACGCGCGGTCCGGGAAGGTGCGCGCCACCGGGACGTCCGCGGCGCCCACCGACACCCGGCGGGCGCTGCTCGCCGAGGTCGGGGGGCCCGGTGCAGGTCCGACGGTCGTGCACTTCTCCGCCGACTGGTGCGGACCCTGCGCGGCGGTGCGCCGAGTGGTCGCGCAGACCCTCACCGCCCTCGACGGCCGGCTCGAGCCCGGCACGCCGCGGCCGCTCGACCTCGAACTCGACATCGACGAAAACCCCGTCCTGGCACGCGAACTCGGCGTGCTGTCGCTGCCGACGACGTTCATCTTCGACCGTGACGGTGAACAGCGCTTCCGGGTGTCGGGGGTGCCGACCACGGCAGACCTCGAGACCGCGCTGGTCCCCCTGTGCGAACCGAAGGGTTCAAATCCCAGCGAAAACCGGTAAGCTCGCCGACGTGCACACCGCCCAGGAGCTGCTGCTCACCCGACGCCGCGCAGTAGATCTGTGCCGCCTCGGCGGTTGTTGCTGTCCCTGCTGTTGATCCTCACGCTCCCTCGGCTCACCCCGGCCTGACCGGCTCGAGCCCGTGATCGATCCGACATCTCCGTGCCCTGGATTCCAGCTGTCCACGGCGCATGAACGCAGGAGCACCACGTCATGCCCAGCCACACCACGACACCCGTCTCGGCCGGTGTCGCCCCCGACCTGCAGGTCGACGTCCGCGGACCCCGGTTCGCGGCCTGGATCACCACCGCGGTACTGATCGTCGTACTGCTGGTGTCCACCTTCTCCCCGATCGCCGCCGGACTGCTGCTCGCCGTGCAGGCCGTCGTGTTCGCGATCGGGGCCGCCCTCGGGCCGCGCCGCAGCCCGTACGGCCGCCTGTTCGCACAGGTCGTCGCCCCGCGACTGGGGCCGGTCACCGAACGCGAGCCGGTCGCGCCGCTGAAGTTCGCCCAGCTCGTCGGCGGCATCTTCGCGAGCGTCGGCGTCGTCGGCTTCCTCACCGGTCTGCCCCTGCTCGGCACCGTCGCCACCGGGTTCGCGCTGTTCGCGGCCCTGCTCAACGCCGCCGTCGGCTTCTGCCTCGGCTGCCAGATCTACCCGCTCGTGGCCCGCTTCCGCAGGTCGACCCCGATCGCGGCCTAGCCGCACCCCACCCGTTCCACACAGTTCAAGTACCGAAAGGAAACCCATGGCACGCTCCGACGTTCTGGTCTCTGTCGACTGGGCCGAGCAGAACCTCGATGCGCCGAAGACGGTGTTCATCGAGGTCGACGAAGACACCTCGGCGTACGACATCGGCCACATCGAGGGCGCCATCCGCCTCGACTGGCGCAAGGACCTCCAGGACGGGGTCCGTCGCGACTTCCTCGACCGGGAGCAGTTCTCGGCGCTGCTGTCCGCGAAGGGTGTCGCCAACGACGACACCGTGATCCTGTACGGCGGCAACAACAACTGGTTCGCCGCCTACGCGTACTGGTACTTCAAGATCTACGGCCACAAGGACGTCAAGCTCATCGACGGTGGCCGCAAGAAGTGGGAGCTCGACGGCCGCCCGCTGTCGGCCGCCGAGGTCGTCCGCCCGGCCACCGACTACAAGGCCGAGGAGGCCGACACCTCGATCCGCGCCTTCCGCGACGAGGTCATCGGCGCGATCGGGTCGAAGAACCTGGTCGACGTCCGCTCCCCCGACGAGTTCGCCGGCAAGATCCTCGCCCCGGCGCACCTGCCGCAAGAGCAGGCGCAGCAGCGCGGCCACGTCCCCGGTGCCATCAACATCCCGTGGAGCACCACCGCCAACGAGGACGGCACCTTCAAGTCCGACGAGGACCTCACCAAGCTGTACGCCGACAAGGGCTTCGACGACAGCCGCGAGACCATCGCGTACTGCCGCATCGGCGAGCGGTCGAGCCACACCTGGTTCGTGCTGCAGGAGATCCTCGGCAAGCAGAACGTCAAGAACTACGACGGCAGCTGGGTCGAGTACGGCTCGCTCGTCGGTGCACCGATCGAACTGGGAGCGTAAGAATCATGTGTGGAGCACCTGTTCAGGGTCAGACCCTGCCCGCCGGCGTCGACGCGTCGAAGGAGACCGTGATCACCGGCCGCGTGCTGGCCACGGACGGTCAGCCGGTCGGCGGCGCGTTCGTCCGCCTGCTCGACGGCACCGGTGAGTTCACCGCCGAGGTCGTGGCGTCCGGCACCGGCGACTTCCGGTTCTTCGCCGCGCCCGGCACGTGGACCGTGCGGGCCCTGTCGAGCACCGGCAACGGCGACAGCACCATCAGCCCCGAGGCCAACGGCATCCACAACGTGGACATCACCGTCAGCAAGTAGGCACACCCGGCGTCGGCCACCAGTGGCACAGCCGCCATGCACATCGCGGCCCCGCACCTCACGTAGGTGCGGGGCCGCCGTCGTCCGCTGGGCGGTCCGGCGCGACGGCATCCCGCCGTCACCGGTGCCGAGGCCTCCGTCTACACTGTCCTCGTGGTCATCTTCTTCGAGGTGCTGCTGGTTCTCGCAGCCATTCTCATTGCCTGGTTCTCGCTCTACGTCGTGTACCGACTGGTCACCGACAAGTCGTGAACCAGCCCGGCGACGGTGCCGACGACACCGCCGGCCCCCAGGACGAGTCCCCCGCTCCGTCGATCAATCGAGGCAGCGGCGATCGTGCCGTGGCCGACGCGATCGAACGCGCCAAGGACACCGCCGGACTGAACATCCCGGTCCTACCCGGACTGCCGCTGCCCGAGGACACCGCGAACCTGCGACTCGGCCCGGAACTGAACCCGGAGCTGCTCGCGGTGCTGCCGCTGGTCGGCGTGTGGCGCGGTGAGGGCGAGGGGCACGATCCCGAGACCGGCGACTACCCCTTCGGTCAGCAGATTGTCGTGTCCCACGACGGCGGCAACTACCTGCACTGGGAGTCCCAGTCGTGGGTGCTCGACGCCGACGGCAACTACGTCCGGCCGGGTCTGCGCGAGAGCGGATACTGGCGGGTCGGTGGCGACGGCATTCCCGGCAGCGTCGACGAGGAAACCGTCGAACTGCTGCTCACCCACGCATCCGGCGTCGTGGAGTTGTACTACGGCACCGCGCTGACCCAGTCGAGCTGGGAACTCGCCACCGACGTCGTGATCCGCAGCAAGCACGGCGCCGTGGTCGGCGGCGCGAAGCGGCTGTACGGCATCGTCGAAGGCGGCGACCTCGCCTACGTCGAGGAACGTGTCCTCGCCGACGGTGACCTCAAGCCCCACCTCTCCGCGCGCCTGTCCCGCTACATCGGCTGACACCACACGCAGAACGACCCCCGAGCCATGTCCCACGATGGACGCTTGTCGTCGTGGGATCCCGACCGGACTGGGTCGGGGACTCGGGGGCCGGGTGACTGCTGGGATTCGCCGGCCGCGGATGCGGTTGGTGAAACCCTTCAGCATCGTCGGCTAGCGGACAGCCACCTCACGCGTCCTGTAGTTCTTCAACTTCAGACCACCTCCTTCCTCGTGTACCGCCGAACGTACGCCCGTCCCGAAACATGAGCAACGGATTATTCGGGTGGCGAACTCAGCAGGTCGAGGGGGCCGGGTCGCCGCGGAACCGGGCGTCGAGCCAGTCCAGCGCCTGAGGCAGGCCGAGCACCGCGGCGGACAGGTGATCGGGGCTCGGGGTCAGCAGCGTCTGCACCGGAACTCCGGCCCCGCAGTATCGGCGCATGGTGTTCTCGATCGCGTCGACGGGCACGAGGGTGTCGGTCGGGCTGTGCCACTCGAAGATCGGGACGGTCGGAATGCCCGGGTACAGCTCGAGGCTGTTCTCCTCCATCACCTTCCACGCGGACGGGTCGTCCATGAAGTTGACGTTGTCGGTCATCTGGCTGGCGGCGCGGCCGATTCCCCAGAACATGATTTCGTTGGTGCAGCCGTTCTTGATCATCGACAGCAGCCAGCGGCCGTTGTCGTTGAGCTGGTCGGTGACGTTCATCCGGTCCGGGTACTCGCGTTCGAGCCCGAGTGCCGCGGCCATCGCCAGACCGAACGCCGGATGCGGGTTCGTGCCCAGTGCGGTCGCCATCTTCGCGATGTTCATCGGCGCCCCACCCTCGGCCGCGCCGACGATGTTCAACTCCGGGGCGTAGGTCGGGGCCAGCGCCGCCGCCCACGATGTCGCCATTCCGCCGCCGGAGTAGCCGCCGAGCCCGACGGGACTGTTCGTCACCTGCAGTTCGGGGATCTTCTTGACGGCACGGATCCCGTCGAGGGTGACTTGGCCACCGAGTTTCGCTGCCCCGTATGCCATTCGGGGCCCCAGGTGGTCGGGCAGCGCCACCGCCCAGCCCCGGGCGAGCGCGATGTTCAGGCCCGGCGCCTCGCGGATCTGGGTGAGCGGGTCGGTGGTGTACAGCTCGGTCGCGATCTTGCACTTGTGTCCGAGCGCGTTGATGATGTGCTGGTACGACACCAGCGGACTGTCCGGCACGTGGTTCGGCGGCATCAGGAACGTCGTGTTCGCCGCGATCGGCTTGCCTTCGGAATCCGTTGTACGGAAGAGCAATTCCCACACCTGACTGCCCGGAAAGTACAGGTTGGGTGGCATCTGACGGATCTTGAGGACGTCGCCGGGCTGGTGTTCGGCGACATCCGGTGGCGCGCTGAAGAACGGGTCGGGATCGGAGGCCGGGTACACCGGGAGGGCGGACACGGCCGCGGCCCCCGTGATCGAGGCGGCGACCGCGAGGAGGGTGACCCCGGCGCCGGCGACAAGCTTGCGAATCATCGTACCCATCAACAACTCCCAGAGTCGTATGGACGTGTGACCGAGCAACGCGACGGCCCACTATGCCAGGCCGCCGTGACCTCTCGGCGCAATTCATGTCACCGGTTGGTTTCGACCTCCTCTGATTCGGTATCGAATCGATCACGCCCCGTCCCGACCACGAGGACCCGGTCCTCCCGGGTGCCGGCGGGCAGGTGGTGGGTCACCACGACCACGGTGCGGCCCGGGTCGACCAGACCACCGGAGCGGTCCAGCAGGCGACGAAGGACGTCCGCCCCGGCGGCGGCGTCGAGGTGCTCGGTCGGCTCGTCGAGGAGCAGCACCCGGGCAGGCGAGATCAGAGCCCGGGCCAGGAGGATCCGGCGGCGCTGACCACCCGAGACGGACCGACCTCCCGCCTCCAGTGCGGTGTGGACACCGTCCGGCAGCGTCGCCACCCACTCCCCCAGGCCGACCGCATCGAGCACCTCCAGTGCCCGCTGTTCGTCGAGGTCGCCGCGGGCCACCCGCAGGTTCTCCAGCAGCGACGTGTCGAACAGGTGCGCGTCCTCGGCGAAGAATCCGACCTCCCGGCGCAGCAACTGCGGGTCCGTGTCGGCGATCGGGGTGCCGTTCACCGTCACCGTGCCTGCAACCGGCGGCAGCAACCCGGCCAGGGTCATCAGCAGGGTGGTCTTCCCCGCCCCGGACGGCCCGACGACCACGGTCCGCGATCCCGGCTGCAGATCCAGGTCGACCGGGCGGTCCGACCCCGCCGAACCGGGCCAGCCGGAGCGCAACCCGGAGGCCCGCAGCCGCACCGGGGGCCGGACCTCGGCTGTGCCTGCCGCCGCTTCGTCCCCGGACCGGTCCAGCAGGTCCATGATCCGGGCGGACGCCACTCGGCCGCGGGTCAGGGCCACGGCGGCAGCAGGCAGCGCCGCGGTGGCCTCGAACGCCGACAACGGCAGCAGCACCAGGATGCCGAGGGCCATCGGGGTCATCGCTCCCACGGTGCCACCGTCGGGCCCGTACAGGGTGATGCCGATGAGGAGCGCACCGAGCACGCTCGCGCCGACCGCGAGCGGCGTCGCCGCGGCCGCGAACGCGGACGGCGCCGCGGCCCGGTCGGTGGCCCGCACGGCCTCGTCGTCGTATCCGTCTGCCCGCCGGACCACCTCGTCGAGGCGGCCCGCGACTCGGAGTTCGGCGGCGTGGTCGAGGGCGAGCACCGCCGTCTCCGAGTAGCGCGCCGTCGCCTCGGATCCGGCCGTCTCGGCCATCCGGGCGGCCCGCGCCGACAACATCGGGGCCAGCACCCCGGCAACGACGAGGGCGATCGCGAGCACCATTGCCGCCGCGGGCGAGATCAGCGCCAACCCGACGACCGCCGCCACCGACAGCACCAGCGCAACGGCCATCGGCACGAGCGCGCGGATCACCACGTCACCGAGGGCATCGACGTCGGCGCCGGTGCGGGCGAGCAGGTCGCCGCGCCGCAACCCGGCCGGCGCGGCCGGATCACCGGTGGCGAGCCGGCGGTAGAGGTTCTCCCGGGCGGACACGGTGCCGCGCAGCGCGGCGTCGTGGGTGGCGAGGCGCTCCAGGTACCGGAACAACCCGCGCGAGATTCCCAGGGCCCGAACGGCGACAACGGCCACCGTCAGGTCGAGGACCGGCGGCATCTGCCAGGCGCGGGTGATCAACCAGGCCGACAGGGCAGCGAGGGCCAGCGCGCTGCCCAGGGTCGCGACACCGGCCGCGACCGCCAGCACCACCCGCCGCGGGCTCAGCTCAAGCAGGGGCAGCGCACGCCGCAACGGATCCCGGCCCACCCCGGCGCCACTCACTTCGACGCCACTCACTTCGACACCTCTGCTCACTTCGACGCCCCGACCGTGACCACGCTGTCCGCGGCCGCCAGGACCGGCGCCCGGTGCCCGATGAGCAGCACGCCCCGCCCGGACGCGGCCAGGCCGCGGATCGCCGCGAGGACCCGCTGTTCGGTCTCCGGGTCCAGGTGTGCGGTCGGTTCGTCCAGCAGGACGAGCGGGCTGTCGGTCAGCAGCACCCGGGTCAGCGCGAGGCGTTGCCGCTGGCCGAGCGAGAGCCCGGTCCCGCCGACGCCGACCGCCGTCTCCCAGCCGGCGGGGAGATCGCGCAACACCTCGTCGAACCCGGTTGCGGTGCAGGCCTTCTCCAGGTCCTGAGGATCCACGGTGACGGGCCCGGTGAGGTCCAGGTTCTCGCGGAGGGTGCCGGGGATCAGCACGGGATGCTGCGGCAGCCACGCCACCGACCGCCACCACCGACGCAGGTCGAGGTCGCGAACATCGGTGCCGCCGACCAGCACCCGCCCCTCGTCGGGGTCGGCCAGCCCGAGGATCGCCTGCAGCACGGTCGACTTCCCGGCTCCGTTCGGCCCGGTCAGTGCGGTCACCCGCCCGGGTTCGACGGACAGGTCCACACCGCGCGGGGCCCAGCCGACCCGGCTGCGCATTCCGACACCGTGCAGCGTGACCGGGCCTGCCGGTACCGCCGTTCCACCCGTCACCGTCGAATCCGCCCGGTCGTCCAGCACACCGAATGCCTTGTCCGCGGCGGCCATTCCGTCCTCGGCGGCGTGGAACTGCGCACCGACGGTACGCAGCGGCAGGTACACCTCCGGCGCGAGCACGAGTGCGATCACCCCGGCACGCAGGCCCATCTCGCCGAACACCAGCCGCAGGCCGATGCTGACGGCGATCAACGCCACCGACAGCGTCGCCAGGAGCTCGAGAACCATCGAGGACAGGAACGCGATTCGCAGCGAGGCCATCGCGGTGCGCCGGTGCTCGTCGCCCAGCTCGCGTACCCGAGCCGCCGGTCCGCGTTCGCGTCCCAGGGCCCGCAGCGTCGGCAGTCCCGCGATCAGGTCGAGCAGCTGCGCCGACAGTATGGTCATGGTCCGCAGCGATGCGGCCGCCTTGCCCTTGGTGAGCAGGCCGATCAGGATCATGAAGACCGGGATCAGCGGCAGGGTGATCACCACGATCACCGCCGAGGTCAGGTCGGTGAACAGGATGACGAGCAGTGTCAGCGGGGTGACGGTGACCGCGAGCAGCAACGCAGGCAGATAGCCGGTCAGATAGGCGCGCAGGCCCTCGATGCCTCGGGTGAGGACGGTCGCCGTCTCGTTCCGCAGAGGGTCCAGCTCGCGCGGCGGGCGTGCGGTCGCCGCGGCGAGCACCTCGCCCCGCAGCTCCCCGATCACCCGGGACGCGGACCGGTGTGCGTAGCGCGCCTGCACCCACGTGGCCAGGGTGCGCACCACCACCGCGCCTGCGAGGACGGCGAGTTCCCCGGACCAGTGACCGACGGTGCGGGCACCGGGATCGGTGATCACCCCGGCGAGCACGGTGCCGATCATGACCGCCGAGACGATCACCGCCGCGGCGATCACCAGCGCAAGTGCCACCGTCAGAAGCAGATACCCGCGCGCGGACCGCGAGTAACGCCACAGCCGTGGATCGACCGGACCGCGCCTGCGAGTGTCCGGTCCAGACGGGGTAATCGGTGCAGGCGCGGCCGGTGTGTCGATCGTCATCTAGCGGTTTCTGATCGGCAGCCCGATGGACGGCGGGATGTGCTTGGTCGAGATCCGCTGCCGGAACACCCAGTACGTCCAGCCCTGGTAGATCAGCACCACCGGGGTGACGATCGCGGCCGCCCAGGTCATCACCTTGAGCGTGTAGGGGCTCGACGAGGCGTTGTGGATGGTGAGGCTGTACGCGTCGGAGATCGTCGACGGCATCACGTTCGGGTACAGGCTGGCGAACAGCAGTGCCACCGTGGCGATCACCGCGATGCAGGTCAGGGCGAACGCCCAGCCCTCGCGGGCGACCGCGGTCAGGCCCACGACCCCGAGCAGGGCGGCTGCCGCGATGCCGACCAGGATCCAGGTCCAGCCCTTGCCGTAGGCCAGCTGGGTCCAGAGCACGAACACGCCGGCGACGACGACCGCCGGGATCGACAGCCGGGCCGCCAGTTTCACCGCGTCCTCGCGGACCTCGTCCGCGGTCTTGAGTGCGATGAACACCGCGCCGTGCAGCGCGAAGACCAGTGCGGTGGTGACGCCGCCGAGCAGTGCGTACGGGTTGAGCAGGTCGAAGAACCCGGAGACCACCTGACGGTTCTCGTCGATCGCGACGCCGCGGACGATGTTCGCGAACGCGACGCCCCACAGGATCGCCGGCACCCAGGAGCCGAGGATGATGCCCCAGTCCCACCTCGACCGCCACGTCGCATCGTCGATCTTGCCGCGGTACTCGATCGCGCAGACGCGCACGATCAGTGCCACGAGGATCAGCAGCAGCGGCAGGTAGAAGCCGGAGAACAACGTCGCGTACCACTCGGGGAACGCGGCGAACAGGGCGCCGCCGGCGGTGAGCAGCCACACCTCGTTGCCGTCCCAGACGGGGCCGATCGTGTTGAGCACGACACGGCGTCGGGTGTCGTTGTCGGCGGACCCGTTCTTGCTGCGGCCGAGGACCGGCATCAGCATGCCGACGCCGAAGTCGAAACCCTCCAGCACGAAGTAGCCGACGAACAGCACCGCGATGAGGATGAACCAGAGTTCCTGAAGTCCCATGTCGGCTCTCCTAGTACGCGAACGACAGTTGCTCGGGCTTGCCGGTGTCATCCGGCTCGGGGCCTTCGCCCGGTGGGTGCGCGTCGTGCGGCAGCGGCCCCTCGATCGTGTAGCGGCGGATCAGCCAGAACCACACCACGCCGAGCGCCGCGTAGAGGAGCGTGAACACGATCAGCGAGGTCCACACCGTGGCCGGTGCGTGGTTGGAGACGCCCTGGTCGACGGTCAGCCGGATCATGTCGACGCCGGTGGGGTTCGGGTGCACCACCCACGGCTGACGGCCCATCTCGGTGAAGATCCAGCCTGCACTGTTCGCGAGGAACGGTGTCGGGATCGCGATCAGGCTCAGCCACGAGTACCACTTCTGGTCCGGGACACGGCCTCCGCGGGTGACCCACAGTCCGGCCAGCGCCAGGGCGGCGGAACCGGCGGCGAGACCGATCATCGCGCGGAACGACCAGTAGGTGACGAACAGGTTGGGCCGGTAGTTGCCGGGACCGAACTGCTCCTCGTACTGCACCTGCAGGTCCTCGACGCCCTGCAGGGTGACGCCGGTGAACTGTCCCTCCGCGAGGAACGGCAGGACGTAGGGCACCTCGAGGACACGGGTGACGCCGTCACAGTTGTTGTGGGTGCCCACGGTGAGGATCGAGAACTTCGGGTCGGTCTCGGTATGGCACAACGATTCCGCGGATGCCATCTTCATCGGCTGCTGCTCGAACATCAGTTTGGCCTGGATGTCGCCGGTGATGAACAGCCCGATGCCGGAGATGATCATGACCAGCATGCCGAGCCGGGCGGCGGGCCGGAACATGGTGCGCGCCTCGGACTCCATCCGCTCGGCTTCGGCCGGGGCGGCCGTCTTGGCGCGGCGCATGTTCCGGACCATCCACCAGCCCGCGATACCGGCGACGAAGGTGGCCGCGGTCAGTAGCGCGCCGGCGACGACGTGCGGGAACGCTGCCAGTGCAGTGTTGTTGGTGAGCAACGTCCAGATGCTGGTCAGCTCGGCGCGGCCGGTCTCCTCGTTGTAGATCGCCCCGACCGGGTGCTGCATGAAGGAGTTGGCCGAGATGATGAAGTACGCGGAGGCGTTCACGCCGATCGCGACCAGCCAGATGGTGGCCAGGTGAACGAGTTTCGGCAGGCGGCCCCAGCCGAAGATCCAGAGGCCGAGGAAGGTGGACTCCAGGAAGAACGCCACCAGGCCCTCGAGCGCGAGCGGGGCGCCGAAGACGTCACCGACGAAGCGGGAGTACTCGCTCCAGTTCATGCCGAACTGGAATTCCTGCACGATGCCGGTCGCGACGCCGAGGGCGAAGTTGATCAGGAAGAGCTTCCCGAAGAATTTCGTCAGCCGGTACCAGTGGTCCTTCTTCGTGACCACCCACATCGTCTGCATGATCGCGATCAGCGGTGCGAGACCGATGGTCAGCGGAACGAGAATGAAGTGGTAGACCGTCGTGATGCCGAACTGCCATCGCGAGACATCCAGTGCGTCCATGGCTACTCCCGGTACAGGGCCCGTGGGACTTCGCTTGCCGGGATTTCGGACGTGGGCTGACGCCAGAAGTCCCGGTTCAGAAGGTAACCCCCGCGGCACCAGACCGCAGCCCTTCGTCTACGACGGACAGTAGTAAACAATCTCCCGTTCGCCTACTCTCCGGTAGCAACCGTGCCGCGACTCACAACGACGTCACGCCGCGTCCTCCTCGACGCCGACCGTGTCCACAGCGAGATCGACCAGCCCGGCCAGCTCCTCGGCGATCTCCGGCTCCGGGAGCGTGAGCCCGTCGAGCGTGTGCACCCGCGCCGCGAGCGTCACGCTCGACAGCAACCAGATACCGTCCGCGGCAATCAGATCGACCGGCCGCAGCGCCGCCGTCTCGCACCGGAACCGGCGCGACCCCGCCACTTCGAAGAGCGCCTGCTGCGTGGTGCCCGGCAGAATGCCGTGCTCGACCGGCGGGGTGATCAGCGTGCGCCCCCGGGAAATCAGGACCGTGGAACGCGGACCCTCGAGCACCAGACCCTCACTGCTGGTGAAGATCACGTCGTCGAAACCGGTGGAGTGGGCGTGCCGCAGGGCCGCCATGTTCGTCGCGTAGGACAGCGTCTTCGCACCGAGCAGCAGCCACGGCGCCACCGCGGCGACATCCGCCGAGAATCCCCGCTCCAGCGTGCACACCGAAATCCCGTCACGGCGTGCGGACTCCACCCGATCCGCGAGCGGTCCGATGGTCAGGTACGCGGTCGGCTCGCCGCCGGACTCACGGCCGCGGCTGAGCACCAACCGCATCGCACCCTCACGCTCGGCGTCCCACTCGGCGACGGCCACCGCGATCGCCGATCGCCAGGCATCGAGGTCGGGCCGCGCCAGGTCCAGTGCCGCCGCCGAATTGGCGAGCCGCGCCAGGTGCAGCTCGACCGTGCGGGCGACACCGTCCCGAACCAGTACCGTCTCGAAGACGCCGTCGCCGCGCACCGCGGCCAGGTCGTCGGCGTGCAGGAGCGGAACCTCCGGGTCGTGCACCACGCCGTCCAAGGTCACCAGCACCTGATCAGCCATGCCTCCACAGTACGGCGGCGGACCGCGACAGCCGGGGACCACGCGCGAGACTCCTACACTGGAAGCGTGTCCGAGTCCGTGCGCATCAACCCGAGTCCGCTGCTCACCGCCCCCGGGGCCGTTCCCAATCCGGACGACTCCCCCGACGCCGGCGTCGCCTGGCACTACGGCGACCCGCTGCGCGAGCAACGCAACGCCGAACGCACCGCCGCCGTCGTGGACCGCTCGCACCGCTTCGTGCTCTCCATCGCCGGCGCCGAACGACTGACCTGGCTGCACACCATCTCCAGCCAGCACGTCGCGAACCTCCCGGACGGCGGCAGCGCGGAGAACCTCAGCCTCGACGTCAACGGCCGGGTGGAGCACCACTTCGTCCTGACCGACCTCGGCGAGGTCACCTGGGTGGACACCGAGGCGCCCTACGGCCCCGACCTGCTCGCGTTCCTGCAGAAGATGGTGTTCTGGGCGAAGGCCGAGCCGAAGCCCGCCCCCGACATGGCCGTGCTCAGCCTCCTCGGCCCCGACGTGCGCCGCCCGAAGCTGCTGGCCGCGCTGGGCGTTCCGGAACTGCCTCCGGTGTACGGCGCGGTCGCGCTGCCCGGCGGCGGGTTCCTGCGCACCATGCCGTGGCCCGGTGAGCACGCCTGGGACCTGGTCGTCCCCCGCGACCGCCTGACCCACTGGTGGCAGGCGTTGACGGAGGCCGGTGCCACACCAGCGGGCACCTGGGCGTTCGAGGCGCTGCGGGTCGCGGCGCTGCGCCCGCGCCTCGGGCTGGACACCGACGAACGCACCATCCCGCACGAGGTCCGCTGGATCGGCGGGGTCACCGAGCACGGTGCGGTGCACCTGGACAAGGGCTGCTACCGCGGGCAGGAGACCGTCGCGCGGGTGCACAACCTGGGCAAGCCGCCGCGACACCTGGTGCTGCTGCACCTCGACGGGTCCGCCGACACCCGCCCCGAACCGGGCGACACCGTCACCGCCGAGGGCCGCGCCGTCGGACATCTCGGCACCGTGATCGATCACCACGAGCTCGGGCCGATCGCCCTGGCGCTGGTGAAACGGACGGTCCCCGCCGACACCCCGCTGGCGGCAGGCGGCACCGCCGCCGCGATCGATCCCGACTCCGTGCCCCGCCACGACGAGTACCAGGCCGGCCGGGCCGCGGTCGATCGGTTGCGCGGCCGGTGACCGCCGGCGTCACCGCCGTCTGCGTCGTCCACGCCGAGCGCGACAGCGGCACCCGGCGGGTGCCGCGGACCGCGATCGACAAGCGGGCCGTCACCGGCCAGGTGGCCGTCGGCGTGCACGGCCTGACCGGCGACCACGTCTGCGACACCGAGCACCACGGCGGGGTGTTCAAGGCGGTGTACGCGTATCAGGAGGACGAGGCGCGGCGCTGGGCGGACGAACTCGGACGCGACCTGCCCGCCGGGTGGTTCGGCGAGAACCTGCGGGTGCACGGCGTCGAGACGAGCGACGCCGTGATCGGCGCCCGGTGGCGCATCGGCGCCACCCTCGAACTCGAGGTCACCGGGCCGCGGACCCCGTGCGGCACCTTCGGGGTGTGGTCGGGCGAGCCGGGCTGGGTGAAACGGTTCGCGCAGCGCGGCGACACCGGCGCCTACCTGAAGGTGACCCGTCCCGGGCCGGTGTCCGCGGGCGACCCGATCACCGTCGTCCACCTGCCCGACCACGGTGTCACGGTGCGCGACCTGTTCACCGGGCGCAACCCCGCCGGTCTGGCCGAGTTGCTCGCGCGCCAGCCGGATCTGTCGCCTAGTGTCGAAGACAAGGCACGCAGGCGGATCGCCGGGCTGAAGGTGCAGGTGGAGTATTGAGCGTCGAACTGGTCGAGGTGGTCCGCTCGGGCTTCCGCGAGTGTGTGCACCGCGGTTCCCTGGTCGTCCTGGACCCGGCCGGTGAGACCCGCCTCGCGCTCGGCGAGGTGAACACCCCGATCTACCCCCGCTCGGCGAACAAGCCGCTCCAGGTCGTGGCGATGCTGCGCAACGGGTTCGCCCCGGCCGACGGGCGCGAGGTCGCCATCGCCGCCGCCTCCCACGAGGGCGAACCGGAACACGTCGCCGTGGTGCTGGGCCTCCTCGCCCGTGTCGGGCTGTCCGAGCGGCAGCTGCTGTGCCCGGCGGACCTGCCCGCGAACGAGGGCGCCCGCGCGCGCGTGCTCGCGGCCGCCGGGCGGCCGCGCCGGGTCTTCATGAACTGTTCCGGCAAACACGCCGCGATGCTCGCCGTGTGCGCGGCCCGCGGCTGGCCCGCGGACACCTACCTCGACCCCACGCATCCGCTGCAGCAGGAGGTCCTGGCGACGATCGCGGACCTGTCCGGGGAGGACGAGTACGAGGTCGGCATCGACGGGTGCGGCCTGCCGATCGTGCCGCTGTCGCTCACCGCCCTCGCCCGGTCGTTCTCCGCGCTCGTCGCGGCCGCCCCGGGCAGTCCGGAGCGGACGGTCGCCGACGCGGTCCGCGAGCATCCCTGGCTGCTCTCGGGCACCGGGAAGGACGACGAGCTGCTGATGTCCGCGGTTCCCGGCCTGCTGTGCAAGGCGGGTGCGGACGGTGTGCACGCCGGCGCACTCCCGGACGGGACTGCCTTCGCCCTCAAGATCGACGACGGTCACGAACGGGCACGGCTGCCGCTGACCGCGGCGTTGCTGCACCGGATCGGGGTCGAGTGGACCGAGGAACTCGCCGAACTCGCGTCGCAGCCCGTGCTCGGCGGGGACCTTCGGGTCGGCACGGTTCGCGCCGTTCCCGGCGCGCTGAGATGAATCAGACACCCCTCCTGTGCAGGGGAAGGAGCGCGAGATGCGTTCGCACGCTAGAGTGTCTGTCAGGAAGACATAAACACTCAAACGGGGCCGCCAAAAATTCCCAGGCCGCCCCGCTTAAAGCGCGAGGGGGTTGGCCATGGGCCGCGGCCGGGCTAAGGCAAAGCAGACCAAGGTTGCACGCGAGCTCAAGTACAGTTCGCCCACCACGAACTTCGACAGCCTCCAACGAGAACTGTCGGGTGGCTCGTCGACCTCCCACCGGAACGGGTCCTTCTCCGACCAGAGTTCCGAGGACAGCGCTTCGCGCTGGGACGACGAGGACACCGACGACTGGCGCCGCTGACACAGCTGAGCAATGAAATGAGGGGGAGCCCCGGGGCTCCCCCTCATTTCAGCATGTGCACCCGGAAGGGTTCACGACGGCGGCGCCGAGTTCGGGTTCGACACGAACGACGAACCGCCCGGGTCCTTGCGGACCCGGGCGGTTCGTTGGTCTGTTACGTCGGGCTCAGAAACGCGGGTGATCGCCGACGAGGCGAACCAGCTCGCCCTCCTGCTTGTCCGACGCCTTGGCGACGGTACCGAGGGTCCAGCAGTCGATGTGCCGGGCGGTGAGCACGGCGAGCGCGCGGTCGACGTCCTCGGGCGCGACGATCGCGACCATGCCGACACCCATGTTGAAGGTCGCCTCCATCTCGGCGCGCTCGACGCGGCCACGCTGCGCGATCATCGCGAACACCGGCGCGGGGCTCCACGTTCCACGGTCCAGTTCGGCGACCAGACCCTTCGGCATCACGCGGGCCAGGTTGTTCGCCAGTCCGCCGCCGGTGACGTGGCAGAAGGTCCGCACGTCCGTCTCGGCGATCAGCGCGAGGCAGTCCTTGGCGTAGATCTTGGTCGGCTCGAGCAGTTCCTCGCCGAGGGTGCGGCCGAACTCCTCGACGTGCCCGGTCAGCGACATCCGGTCGATGTCGAGCAGCACCTTGCGGGCCAGCGAGTAGCCGTTCGAGTGCAGACCCGACGACCCCATGCCGATGACCACGTCACCGGGGCGCACCCGGTCCGGGCCGAGCACCGCGTCCGCCTCGACGACACCGACACCGGTGGCCGACAGGTCGTAGTCGCCGTCCGCCATCACACCGGGGTGCTCGGCGGTCTCGCCGCCGAGGAGCGCGCAGCCGGCCTGGATGCAGCCCTGCGCGATACCGCCGACGATCTCCGCGACCCGCTCCGGGACGACCTTGCCGACCGCGATGTAGTCCTGCAGGAACAGCGGCTCGGCACCGCACACCACGAGGTCGTCGACGACCATCGCGACCAGGTCGAGGCCGACGGTGTCGTGCTTGTCCAGCGCCTGCGCGATCGCGAGCTTGGTCCCGACGCCGTCCGTGGACGCCGCGAGCAGCGGCTCCTTGTAGCCACCCTTGAGGGCGAACAGGCCGGCGAACCCGCCGAGGCCACCGAGCACCTCGGGGCGGCTGGCCTTCTTCGCGAGCGGGGCGAACAGCTCCACCGCCCGGTCACCTGCGGCGATGTCCACCCCCGCCGCAGCGTAGGAGGCGCCGGCGGGGCGAGGGTTCTGGTCGTCGGTCATCGGGTTTTCAGCTCCAGCTGTGATCTCGCCAGTGCACCTGGCACTGTCTGGGTTCTACGTGATGTCGGTTACACCGGCGCAAGTATGCGGCCTCGGTGGCCACTCAGGGGCGACTCAACGCACTCGCGTTGTCGTTGTCGGCCCTGGGCGCCGCGCCCGCGGTGTTGTCGAGCATGCCTTCGAGCACGTTCTTGCCGATCGACGACTCGGTCGGCAGCGCGATCGGGTAGTCGCCGTCGAAGCACGCCATGCACAGCCGGGACGCGGGCTGCTCGGTCGCCGCGACCATGCCGTCGATCGAGATGTAGCCGAGCGAGTCGGCCCCGATCGAGCGGCGCACCCCCTCGACCATCTCCTCGACGCTGCCGGCCTCGTGGCTGGTGCCGCCGGCCCCGTTGGCGATCAGCTCCGCAGGCGACGCGAAGTCGATGCCGTAGAAGCACGGCCACTTCACCGGCGGCGACGCGATCCGCACGTGGATCTCGAGCGCACCGGCCTCACGCAACATCCGGATCAGCGCGCGCTGGGTGTTGCCACGGACGATGGAGTCGTCGACGACGATCAGGCGCTTGCCGCGGATCACGTCCCGGAGCGGGTTGAGCTTGAGCCGGATGCCGAGCTGGCGGATGGTCTGCGACGGCTGGATGAAGGTGCGCCCCACGTAGGCGTTCTTCATCAGCCCCTGGCCGTACGGGATGCCCGAACCCTGCGCGTAGCCGACGGCCGCAGGCGTGCCGGACTCGGGAACCGGGATCACCAGATCACCCTCGACGGGGTGCTCCTTCGCGAGCCGGCGTCCGATGTCGACGCGGGTGGCGTGTACGGACCGGCCGGCGATCGCAGTGTCGGGCCGCGCCAGGTACACGTACTCGAACACGCAGCCCTTCGGGGTGGGTGCCGCGAACCGAGAGGAACGCACCCCATCCGCGTCGATCGCGAGCAGCTCACCGGGTTCGATCTCCCGGACGAACGACGCGCCGACGATGTCGAGGGCGGCGGTCTCGGAGGCGACGACCCAGCCGCGGTCGAGCCGGCCGAGCACCAGCGGCCGCACCCCGTGCGGGTCGCGGGCGGCGTAGAGGGTGTGCTCGTCCATGAAGGTCAGGCAGAACGCGCCGCGCAACGTCGGCAGCAGTTCCATCGCGGCCTGCTCGATGGTGGTGTCACCGGCCGCGTGGGCGAGCAGGGCGCCGACGATGTCGGAGTCCGAGGTGGCGCCACCGGGCCGCTTGCTGTTCATCAGCCCCGCGGCCCGGGCCCGCTCGGCGAGCTCGGCGGTGTTGACGAGGTTGCCGTTGTGCCCGAGCGCGATGCCGGTGCCCGCGGTGGTGGTGCGGAAGATCGGCTGGGCGTTCTCCCAGGTGGTGGAGCCGGTGGTCGAGTAGCGGCAGTGCCCGACGGCGACGTGCCCCGGCATCGCGCCGAGGGTCTGCTCGTCGAACACCTGGCTGACCAGGCCGAGGTCCTTGAACACCAGGACCTGCGAGCCGTCGGCAACGGCGATGCCGGCCGCCTCCTGGCCGCGGTGCTGCAGCGCGTAGAGACCGTAGTAGGTGAGCTTGGCCACATCCTCGCCCGGAGCCCAGACGCCGAAGACGCCACACTCCTCGCGGGGCGGCTGCTCGTCCTGATCGGACAGGTCTGCGGGTGCGAGAAGATTCGGGCTGTTGACCGACAAATCGGCTGAAGTCACCGGGGTTGCTCCCTTTGGGGGTGGGTGCGGGGGGCACGCTCAGTCTACGGCCACCGAGGGGGTGCTCCCACCACGGGGCTCACGGCTGTCGCGGCGGTCACACGGACGTGTCGCCACCCGGAGCGACGCGGAGGCGTCACGTCCGGAGCAGCGGCAGCCAGTGCCCGATTTCCGCGGCCCGCGTGCCGGATGCGGTCGCGGTTCCTGCCGCCACCGCGTCGGCGAAGGTGGTCCGGCCGGTCACCAGTCGCAGCCAGGTGCGCGGATCGGTCTCGACGACATTCGGCGGCGTGCCGCGGGTGTGCCGTGGACCCTCGACGCACTGCACCGCCACGAACGGGGGCACCCGAACCTCCACCGACGAACCGGGCGCGACGTCCTCCAGGGTGCGAGCGCTCAGCCGCACAGCGGCCGCGACGACCGGACGAGCGGGCGCCGGAGCGTCCTCGTCGGCGAGCCAGTCCCGCACCGCCACGACCGCGGCCCGCATCTCGGCGGGGTCGATCCTTCGGCGTTGGGGCACCGCGCCAACCTATCAACGCGCGACGGCACCACTAGCGGTCGGCCGCGGCCTCGGCGGCCACTGCCCCACCGGCATTGACAGCCAGGTGCAGCACCGCAGGCGCGAGCACGCTGCCGCTGCGGTCCCGGAGCAGGTCGAACAACAGGGACGCGGTCGCCGTCAGCGCGACGGTGCCGGGCACCGAGTCCCCAGCGTGCCGCGCGGGCGCCACGTGCCACAGGCCGAACGTGACGGCGCCGAGCACCGGCGCCCAACGGGTCGACGCGCGCCGCGCCAGCGCGTACAGCACCGACCGGAACGCCAGTTCCTCGGCGAGCACCGTCCCGAACGGGATGTGCACGAACACCCACTCCGTGTGGTCGGCGCGCCGGGCACCGGACGCCATCCGCGCCCGCGCCCACGGGATCGCGAGCATCGTCGGATACGCGACCGCAGGCAGCGCGGACGCCGCCAGCCCCCACCGCAGCCCGGCCCCCGGCGCCCGCCAGCCCAGTTCGGTGGCCGGGACACCGGCGGCACGGACCGCCGCCGCCAGCCCCGTCGCCGCCGCCGCGTTCGCCGCCGCCCGTCCCCGGGCGCCGAGCCCGAGCCGCGGCAGCACCCAGTTGTTCCACCCGACCAGCCCGGCCGCGCACCCGAGCGCCACCCACCCCCTGTCCACCACCCACCCCCGATGGCATGAACGGAACCATTCATTCGATGTAGTCGACTGAACGCTTCCGTTCATGCGGGCAACGGAGGTCACTTTTCGGGGCCCTGGGTGCCTGCGATCGCGTCCAGCACACCCCGCACCCGTTCGGTGTCGGCGGTCGTCCAGCCGTCGGGGGCGGCGACCGCGACCCAGCCGTCCAGCACGCTGGTGCCGTAGTTGTGTCCGTGGCCGTCCGGCACCCCCGCCGCGTTCGCCAGGTCGGCGGCCACCTGCCAGAACGTGACGAAGGGGAACCAGCGCATCGACGGCAGCCGGTCGTAGCCGGGCGGCTCGGACAGCCAGTCGGGGCGGTTGAAGATCAGGTCCGGGTTCCACCACACCACCGGGTCGGACGGGTGCTGGATGTAGAGCACCCGCGGGTACAGCCAGGGGCCCGGCTGCGCGTCGATCGCGGCGGCGGTGTCCGCGAATCGGACAACCAGGCCGTCCGAGTACTCGGGCTGGACCTCGGGGCTGCCGGGATCACGACGCGCTACGAGGGTGCTCCACAACGGGTTCGCGTTGGGCGGGCCCACCCACAGCACCCCGTCGACCATCTCGCGGATGTCGGAGAGCCCGTCGAACGCGGCCTCCCCCGCCTGGGTGCCCAGCGATTCGCCGTATACCAGCAGCTTGGGCCGGGTCTCCGCCGGCTCCTGCAACCATCGCTCGTGCACCCGGTGCACCAGGGCCCGGCCCGCCTCGGCCGCCTTCTCTCGGTCGGCGAGGAAGGAGAGCCAGCTCGGCAGGTACGAGTACTGGCTGGCGACCAGTGCGGTGTCACCGTTGAACATCAACTCGACGGCGTCGGCCGCGGTCGGGTTGACCCAGCCGGTGCCGGTCGTCGGGATCACGACGAGCGCCTTGCGCTGGAACGCGCCGGTGCGTTCGAGCTCCCGGATCACCACGTCGAGGCGGGCGTTGGTGTCCTCGGCGGTCCCCAGCCCGGCGTACACGCGGATCGGTTCCCGAGCGGGCGCGCCGTTGTAACCGGCGAGCTGGTCGGCGTGCAGGCCGCGGTAGACGAACTCGCGGCCCTCGTACCCGAGGGTCTCCCACGGCGCGTACGACTCCGGACTGCCCGAGCGTTCCGGGCGGATCGGCCGCACGACACCGGCCCGGGTCTCGTCGTTCTGCAGGCTGAAGGCCGAGTTCACGAACGAGTACACGCCGTTGAAGAGCACGTCGGTGACGAGGGTGTAGCTCAGGAACGCGACCACCACGAACCCGATCGGCGCGGCCGCGGACCGCGGCACCCGCAGCCACTTGATCAGGTACCGGGCGATCAGCCGCACCAGATCCCGCAGCACCCGCCAGATCGAGATGAGCAGCGCCGCGACGGCCATGCTCAGCAGCAGGGTGCGCAGGTAGCCGGTCGTGGTGGTGCCCTCGGCGCCCATCAGCGCCGCCAGCTCGCGCTGCCAGCCCGCCGAGTACACCAGCATCACCAGCGCCGCGACGACCGACAGGATCGGCACCGCCACCTTGATCGGGGTGGTCACGCGCGCCGGCGGCGGCCACCAGGACAGCTTCGACAGCCAGTACCGGTGCGCGGCCCAGCCGAGGGCGCAGCCGACCGCGTAGCCGAACGCGGCGGTGATGCCCCCGATCAGCCCTTGGAAGAGCCAGTCTCGCGGCAGCAGCGACGGCGTCAGGGACCAGCAGAAGAACAACGCACCGAACGCGATGCCGGTGAAGTCGAGTTTGAGCAGACCCCACGCCCACGCCACGAACGGGTGCTTGTCGGCGAGTCGCTCGGTGGACCAGGGGGCGCTCCACTCCCGCAGTCGGTCGACCCAGCGGCCGGACGCGCCGACCCCCGGACGCGCGGAAACCCGGGAC
This sequence comes from Rhodococcus sp. NPDC004095, assembly GCF_053604015.1. Taxonomy (NCBI): domain Bacteria; kingdom Bacillati; phylum Actinomycetota; class Actinomycetes; order Mycobacteriales; family Nocardiaceae; genus Rhodococcus; species Rhodococcus sp. NPDC004095. Next base: position 7,416 of record NZ_JBSGGS010000020.1, on the reverse strand, counting down.
GGTCCGGCGGGTGCCTGATCCGTCCCGGGTTCCGGGGTCGCTGCCGTGTCGGTCACATGGCTATCCAAACAGCGCGGGCAGCGTTCCTTCGGACGTCTCGCGCAGCGTGTCGAGGGTGACGGAGAAGTGGCCCTGGACCTCGACGGAGTCGGAGCCCTCGTCGACGACGCCGATCCGCACCCACGGCAGGTTGCGGGCGGTGCACATGCCGGTGAAGCGGGTCTCCTCGGTGCGCGGCACCGCGACCAGCACGCGCCCCGCGGACTCGGAGAACAGCGTGACGAACGGGTCGGCGCCCTCCGGCAGCAGGATCCGGCAGCCGGTCTCCCCCGCCAGCGCGGCCTCGACGACGGCCTGCCCGAGGCCACCCTCGGACAGGTCGTGCGCGGCGGAGATCAGCCCGTCCCGGGAGCCGGCGAGCAGGATGTCGGCGAGCAGGCGTTCACGCTCGAGGTCGACCTTCGGCGGGACGCCGCCGAGGTGGTCGTGCTCGACCTGCGCCCAGATCGAGCCGTCGAACTCGTCGCGGGTGTCGCCGAGCAGGATCAGGGTCTCGCCGGGCTCGAGGCCCAGCCCGGTCGGGATCCGGCGGTGCACGTCGTCGATCACACCGAGCACGGCGACGACCGGGGTCGGCAGGATCGCCGTGGCGCCGGTCTGGTTGTAGAAGCTGACGTTGCCGCCGGTGACCGGGATGCCCAGCTGCGCGCAGCCGTCCGCGAGGCCGCGCACGGCCTGCTGGAACTGCCACATCACGCCCGGGTCCTCGGGGGAACCGAAGTTCAGGCAGTTGGAGACGGCCTTCGGGGTGGAGCCGGTGACGGCGACGTTGCGGTACGCCTCGGCGAGGGCCAGCTGCGCGCCCGCGTACGGGTCGAGGGCGGTGTAGCGGCCGGACGCGTCGGTGGCCAGGGCGATGCCGCGGCCGGTCTTCTCGTCGACGCGGATCACGCCGCCGTCGGCGTTCTCGGCGAGCACGGTGTTGCCGCGCACGTAGCGGTCGTACTGCTCGGTGATCCACTTGCGGCTGGCCAGCTGCGGGGAGCCGACCATCTTGAGCAGGGTGGCCTCGAGTTCGGCGTCGGACTCCGGGCGCTTCAGGCCGGCGGTGGTGTTCGCGACCAGCGCGTCCTGACTGTCCGGACGCTGGACGGGACGCTCGTAGACCGGGCCCTCGTGGGCGATGGTGCGAGCCGGGGCGTCGACGACGGTCTCGCCGTGCCAGTCGATGACGAGGTGCTCGCCGTCGGTGACCTCACCGATGACGGTGGCCAGGACGTCCCACTTCTTGCAGACGGCCATGAACGCGTCGACGTTCTCCGGGGTCACCACGGCGCACATGCGCTCCTGGGACTCGCTGGAGAGCACCTCCGCGGCGGTCATGCCCTTGGCGCGGGTCGGGACGCGGTCGAGGTTGATGTGCATGCCGCCGTCACCGGCCGCGGCAAGCTCCGACGTCGCGCAGGACAGCCCGGCGCCGCCGAGGTCCTGGATGCCGACGACCAGCCGGTCGCGGTACAGGTCGAGACAGCACTCGATGAGCACCTTCTCGGTGAACGGGTCGCCGACCTGGACGCTGGGCAGCTTCTTCGGCCGGCCGCCTGCGCTCTCGTCGAAGGTCTCGGAGGCGAGGACGGACACGCCGCCGATGCCGTCGAGGCCGGTGCGCGCACCGAACAGGATGATCTTGTTGCCTGCGCCGGACGCGAACGCCAGGTGCAGGTCCTCGACCCGCATCGCACCCGCGCACAGCGCGTTGACCAGCGGGTTGCCCTGGTACGAGGCGTCGAAGACGGTCTCGCCGCCGACATTGGGCAGGCCGAGGGAGTTGCCGTATCCACCGACGCCGCGGACCACGCCGTCGACGACGCGACGGGTGTCGGGGTGGTCGGCCGCGCCGAACCGCAGCTGGTCCATCACCGCGATCGGGCGGGCGCCCATCGCCATGATGTCGCGGACGATGCCGCCGACGCCGGTCGCGGCGCCCTGGTACGGCTCGATGTACGACGGGTGGTTGTGGGACTCGACCTTGAAGGTGACCGCCCAGCCGTCGCCGATGTCCACGACTCCGGCGTTCTCACCGATACCGGCGAGCATCGACGACCGCATCTCGTCGGTGGTGGTCTCGCCGAAGTACTTCAGGTGCACCTTGGAGGACTTGTAGGAGCAGTGCTCGGACCACATCACCGAGTACATCGCCAGCTCGGCATCCGTGGGACGGCGGCCGAGGATCTCCCGGATGCGGGCGTACTCGTCGTCCTTGAGTCCCAGCTCCCGGTAGGGCTGGGCAACATCGGGGGTCGCGGTGGCGTGGGTGACGGTATCGACCTGCGATGACACGAGGAGTCGGGTCCCTTCCCTGGAGGAATCGAATGGGCAGCCCCGTGGGGTACTGCCAGCGCAAAGTCTAACCGGGCGGCTGCGCCGGGGCCGCACTGGTCGGCGGCGGGTGCGCTCGGTCACGCACGGCTTCCGAATTGTCACGCCAACGCAGCGGGTCACCGTCGATTCGGGTGGGCGCGATCAGCGAGGGGGTCCGGCGGCCGAACCCGTCCGGTTGTGTCGGCGAATCCACAACGCCGCGGCAACTCCGCTCACGGCGAAACCCGCGACGAGGAGGGGCATGGGCACGTGGAAGCTCGACGAAGGATCATCTGCCGTCCGGGCGAGCTCGGCCGCTCTCGCGACTTCGTGAATGGGCGGCATCGGCTCGCCGCTCGCCTCGGAGGCGAGCAGCAGATCGCCGGTGTCGGTGAAGGTGACGGCTTCGCCCTGCGGCTGGTCCGGCGATTCGAGCACGACCGCCGGCGCTGCGGTGAGCGCGGCGACGATGTCCGCGACCCGGACCCGGTAGAGGAAGACGTCCTTCTTGGTGCGCAGTGCGGCGGTCGAGCCGTCGGCCGACAGGGCCGCACCGGTGATCGGCCTCACCTCGTCGTCGTGGCCCCGCGCCGGCACCGTTCCGGCGGCAACGAGAACGGTAGGGGTGTCGGCGGACATGGTGTGGACGCTCTCCCCGCCGGACGTGGTGTAGACGGTCGCCGCCTCGCCTTTGACCTTGGTGACGAGGACGGGCGTCCCGGTCCCGGCGATCAGCAGGGCTTCGACGTCGTGGGCGCCGTCAGCGAACGTCAGCGGTATCCGTTCCTGCCGTCCGGTCGACGGGTCCACACCGATCAGCGCGATCGACTCCCGCTCGACGTCGTTGTCGCCGGTGTCCGCCAGCCAGACGGTGCCATCCCCCGCGAGGGCCAGATCCTCCACATCGGTGGTGGGAAAATCGAGTTCGATCCAGCGGACGACTCGGCATCGGGAGTCGAGCACCGCCAGTCGATCGTCACTGCCACTGTCGGCGATCGCGTAGCCGCCGTCACCGGACCAGGCCAGGCCGGACAACTCCTCGAGAGCCGTGTCGGTCGGTGTGCAGTGGACGGACAGGGCCGGCGACTCTCCGCGGAGGTCGGCTGCTGTCGCGGCGGCAGCGGACCCCGCCGTCGCGACGCAGATCGCGGCGGCAACAAGCACGCATCTACCGAGCGTCACCGGGATCCCTTTCGTCGGGGACGGCACCGTACGCGCTCGCGCCGCCCGGGCGGCGGAGGCGTCGGCCGGCTGCTCACACCGGGCCCGCGACGAAGCGAGCGGGTTCCACCCGCTCCGGGTCGGGGCCACAACCCTCGGCTCCGGCCGACTTCATCAGTGTCGCAACGAATTCTGTCAACAAGCCCGGGTGGGCCTGGCAATAGACTGGCAGTCGCCGCCCCGCACGGGCAGGTGCGACCCGACAGAGGTCGCATCACGCGACGGCTGGACCCGTCACACACTCTGTTCACGTAGGTGTACGCAGCGTGCCCGGCGCGGTTGCCGGGCCGTTCATCCAGGCCGCGCACGCTGCGACCATGAACGACGAATTCGACTGCAGGCCGGTCTGCGACACGCTCGTCGAACAGAACCCGCATGTCACTCGCGCACAGGCGGTGGCGCTGGCCATGGAGGGCCTCGTCCTGGTGAACGGCAGGCCCGCTCGGCACCCGGGTCAGCTCGTCCGCCCGACCGATCAGGTGACCGTCGACGGTTACCCGGTTCCCGGGCGGCCGCGCCTCGTGGTTGTCGCCTGACCGACCGGTGATCTCGTCGCGTGACGCGGCGATGGACACGACGGGCCACGTTGGCCGGCCCGGTACCGACGCGTCGCAGCAGCCGGTCATGCGAAGGCGCCCAAGGCGAACAGTGTGACTGCCGCGATGATCGCGGCGGCGGGGAAGGTCGTGATCCACGCGACGACCATGTTGCCCGCCGTTCCCCAGCGCACCGCGGTGAGGCGTTTGGTGGACCCGACGCCCATGATCGCGGAGGAGATGACGTGCGTTGTGGAAACCGGTGCGCCCAGCCCCATCGACGCGACGTAGAGGACCGAGGCGGCAGTGGCCTCGGCCGCGAATCCCTGCGGCGGGTCCAGCTCGATGATCTTGCGTCCGAGGGTGCGCATGATGCGCATCCCACCGGTCGCGGTGCCGAGCGCGAGCACAGCGGCGGTCAGCAGGAAACACCACCACGGGATCGAGTAGTCGTCTTGATGCCCTGAGACCACCAGCGCGAGAACCACGATGCCCATCGTCTTGGCGGCATCCTGCATGCCGTGGCCGAAGGCCATCGCTGCTGCCGAGCAGGTCTGTGCCCGACGGAATCGCCGGCCCGTCACCGACGGGGACGAATTCCGGAACAACCACATGATGGCGATCATCACCAGGTAGCCGAGCACGAGGCCCACGACAGGCGAGAGGATCATCGGCAGCAGAACCTTGTCCACGACCCCGTCCCAGAGGACGGTCATGCCGCCTGCGAGCGCGGCACCGACCATGCCGCCGATCAGCGCGTGCGACGAGGAGGACGGCAGCCCGAACCACCAGGTGATCAGGTTCCAGCAGATCGCCCCCACCAGCGCGCAACCGACGATGAGCAGGGCGTGGTTACTGACGTCGAGTTCGATGATCCCGGCGCCGACCGTCGCCGCGACCTTGGCACCGAAGAAGGAGCCGACGAGGTTGCCGACGGCGGCCATCGCCAGCGCCGCTCGCATCGTCAGGGCGCGGGTCGAGACCGAGGTCGCGATCGCGTTGGCCGAGTCGTGAAATCCGTTGGTGAACGTGAACGCCATCGCCAGGGCGATGACAAGGACCAGCGCGAGCACCGTCGGTCACGACTCCTTGAGAACGATGGACTCGACGACGTGCGAGACCTTCTCCAGGGCGTCGGCGGCGTCCTCGAGTTCGTCCGCCACGTCCTTGAGCTTCATCACCGTGAGGGCGTCCCGGCTGCCGTTGAACAGCTCGGCGAGGAAGGTCCGGTAGAGGTGATCGGCGGTGTTCTCGAGTTCGTTGATCGTGATCCAGTACTTCTCCAGGCCCTTCATCGAGGACAGTCGGGGCATGGCCTCAGCGGTGATCCGCGCACTCGTCTCGAGGGTGTCGATCACCTCGACGAGTTTGTCCGGCAGTTCACTGATTCCGTACAGGGTGACCAGTTGCGCGGCCGCCTCCATGTGATCGAGCACGTCGTCGAGCGCGGCACCGAGGACGTAGATGTCGGAGCGGTCGAAGGGGGTCACGAAGCTCGAGTTCAGGGTCTGGAAGATCTCGTGGGTGATGCGGTCGCATTCGTGTTCGAGCTCGACCATCCGCGCGGAGACGGCGGCGTGGTCCGCACCGGGGCGGCCGAGCTCGGTCAGAGTCTTGGCGCCGGACTGGATGCACTGGGACGACGAGGTGAACAGCATGTAGAAGACATCGGACTTGGGCTTGAAGCGTGCGAACATCTGCTCTCTCAATACGATTGGGTGCGGGACCGGGGCACCGAACGGTCGACGGCAGCGGCTCGGAGCGGGTGCCCCATGCCGCCGCCGTCGGTGAGTCGGTGCGCTGTTCAGGTGTTGCGCTGCTCGGTCAGTGCGGCGGTGCGCTGGTCGATCCAGGTATGCATGTCGTCGACCTTCGCCTGCAGATCATCTGCGCTGAGTCCGTCGCTGACCGGAATGGACTGCGCGATCCGGTCGAGGGTTTCGGAGGCGAGTCCGCTGGGGTACATCTGGTCGAAGAGGTCCCAGTAGGCCTCCTCGTATACGGCGGTGAACGCCTCGGAGTCGAGGAACCGGGTCTTGAGGGCATTGGACTTTCCGCCGGGGCCGCCTCCCATGCCGGGTGGGCCGCCCATGCCGCCGGGTCCCTGCATCTGTGCCCCGTCCGTGCCGGTGGTGCCGCCCGTCGGTGGCGTCATCCCCTCGGGCGGCGTCATCCCCTCGAGCGGCGTCATCCCCTCGAGCGGCGTCATGCCCTCGGGCGGCGTCATGCCTGCGCCGGCCTCGCCGCCGTTGCCCATCGCTCCGGGCCCGCCCCCGCCCGGCATGGACAATCCGACGCTGTCGTGCGGGCCGGTAGTCGTGTCGCCCTGCATCGCCAGATTGAGATCCCAGGAGATGACGGTGATCTTCTTGGATTCGAGGTCGTACCAGAGGTAGTAGTTCTGTCCCGGCCCGCTCATGTCGTCGCCGTTGACGAGCAAGTTCTGTGTGGCCAGGTAGCGGGCGAACGAATCGACGTCGACCCAGTCGGCCAGGTGCGCATCGAATTCCGCGTCGTCGGCGCTGTCCATCCACTTCAGGAAGTTGATGAGCGGCTGGAGGTTGCCGCTGTCGACCGCGTTGATCTGCTTGAACTGGTCGGCGTAGGCGGACTGGTCGTCACCGGCGTACGCGAAGGTCGAGTTGGCGTCCGCCTTGTACAGGTAGCCGTCGGTGTCGAACAGCGAGTTGGCGTACGTGTCGTCGGGGTGCTCGAGCAGCAACCGGGTGGTGGTGGCGCTGTCGTTGATCGAGTACACCGTGTACGCGTAGCGCTGGGTCGCCTGACCGGTCGCCGCGGTCAGCGACAGCGCCATCGCCTCGTTCAGCACCGGGGATCCCGGGCGGACCGACAACTCCGTCATGCCCTGGTATGCCCGGCCATCTTCGTTTTCGTCGAAGCTGATGAGCAGCGGCAAGGACGTCGGATCGTCCTCCGACGCCATCCCCGCCATCGGATCGAAGCCCTCGGGAAGCTGGAAGTTCTCCGGCAACTCCATGCCCTCGGGCGGAGCGAATCCCTCACCGCCGGGCATGGCGTTCTCGCCGCGGACGCCCATCAGGGTGGAGTTGCCCTTCAACCGGACCGAGACGTCATTGACGAAGGTGCCGTCGATGGTGATGTCCGCGGTGATCCACTTCTTGTCACCGGTGGACTGGAAGGTGGTGATCATGTCCTTGTACTCGGCGTCGGTGATCTCCAGCGACACCTCGTGCGAGACCGAGTCGTCGAACAGATCCACTGTGCCGGTGATGTTGTCGGTGATCTCCGACGCGATCACCGTGGCGTCACCGGTGAT
>NZ_JBSGGS010000019.1:0-91778 GCF_053604015.1 Rhodococcus sp. NPDC004095 | reverse complement strand
GCGCTCGACGAATCCGACCAGGTTCCCGGCCGCATCCGACCAGCTCTCGACGACGAGGTCGACGACGCCGGGTGCGAGTCCCGAGACTCGCAAACCGCGCACGAGCGGCGCAGCCGCCTATCCGAGGTAAGCCACCCAGCCGCCGTGATCGGTGATGTCGGTGGCGCCGTCGACGGCGTCGTGGGTGCAGCCGAACCCGACGACACTGCGGCCGTCGGACAACTCGACACTGGTCAGTGCCATCGGCGCGGGCAGCGCCGCGAGGAAGCCGCCGAGCCCGGCGCGCGAGACCCGGAAGACCTCCCCGACCACCGGCGACCCGAGTCCCTCACCCCGCCGGACGAGGCCGGGCTTGGGCGGGACGGTGTCCAGCGCGTAGAGCCGGTAGGCGTCGGTGGTGCTCACGGTCCCGGCGAAACGGGCGCCGATCTCCTCGAGCTGGAAGTGCAGCGGCTGGCCCCGCAGATGCGCTCCGAACACCGCCAGGTCCACACCGTCCTCGACGAGAGCGGGAGCGTCGACTCCACCCGATCGGGCCGCGAGATCGACGGCGACCTGGTCCTCGAACGCGGGCACCACGAACATCACCCCGAACGGGTCGCCCTGCGCGGTCGCCGTTCCCGGCACCGCGACCGCGGCCATGTCGAGCAGGTTGCAGAAGTTCGTGTAGGCCCCCATCCGGCGGTTGATCGCGATTGGATCGGCCTGCACCGCGGCGATCGTCGGGTGCTCGGTCGTGGTCGGCAGCAACAGCGCATCGCAGCCGGCCAGCGTCGCGGCGGCAGCGACCTTCGCCCGGTGGAGCGTGTCCAGGTCGCCGACCAGTTCATGGGCGGCCGGCGCCTTCGCTCCCGCCACGATTGCCGCGACCGTGGGATCCGCTCCGGCGGGCGCGGTTTCGAGGAACGCCCCGACCGCCGCGTAGCGCTCGGCGACGACGGCGCCGTCGTACAGCAGGCGGGCCGCGTCGAGGAGACCGGAGATGTCGACCGTACGCGTCCGGATGCCGGTGGCCTCGAGCGCGGCAACCGTCTCACCGAAGGCGGCGAGGTACTCCGGGGACAGGTCGGCGAGGTCCTCGATGCGCGGCACCGCGACGACGGGCGCGGTTGGGGCGGCCAGGCGCACATCCGGCGGCCACACCCGGCTGCGCGGATCCCGAGGATCCGGGCCGACCATCACCCGGGCCGCCGCGACGGCCGCGTCGAGGTCCGTGGCGAAGACGGTCAGGCAGTCGTAGTCGACGCAGGCGGGCACCACCCCGTGTGTAGGCACGAGGCCGAGGGTCAGCTTCAGCCCGACGATGCCGTGCAGCGCGGCCGGCACCCGGCCCGATCCGGCGGTGTCGGTTCCGATGCCGATGTCGGCGATGCCGAGCGCAACCGCAACCGCAGACCCGGAACTCGAACCGCCCGAGACCCGTTCGGCATCCCACGCGTTCCGCACCGCCCCATAGGGACTGCGGGTGCCGACCAGGCCGGTGGCGAACTGGTCCAGGTTGGTCTTGCCGAGGACCACCGCGCCCTGTTCGACGAGGCGCGCCACTCCGCTCGCGGTTTCCGTTGCGCGGTATTCGAATTCGGGACACGCGGCGGTGGTGGGCAGGCCGGCGACGTCGACATTGTCCTTGACCGCCACCAGCAGCCCGGCGAGCGGCAGGGTCTCCCCCGCCGCCAGACGTTCCTCGACGGCTCGGGCGTCGGCGAGCACGTCGGACTCGGCGCGCAGCGTGATCCACACCTCGGGCCGGTCCACCTCGGCGATCCGGCGGAAGGCCCGCTCCACCCGGTCGGTGGGCGACGAGGCCCCTTCCAGCACAGCGGCGTTGCTGACTGCGTTCATGTTCAAGCGGCTCCAATCACCACGAGCGGAGTACCGGGTTGCACCTTCGCACCCGGCTCGACAAGCACCTCGAGCACCGTGCCCCCACTCGGGAAGGGTACGGGCATCTCGAGCTTCATCGCTTCGAGCACCACGGCGTCCTGGCCGGGCTCGACGACGTGTCCGGGTTCGACCTCGACGCGCCACACCGTGCCGACCATCGGCGCCTCGACCGCGACTGCGCCGGGTGGCAGTTCGAGGGTGCCCACCTCCTCCGGTTCCGGAGGCGCGACCTCGACGCGGTCAAACTCGCCCGCCGCACGCCACGCCTCCTTCTCGGTATCGAACGCGCGGGTCTGGCGGGCGTTGAACGCGGCGATCGAGTCGGCGTTGTCCTCGAGGAAGCGCAGGTGGTCGGCGAGCGCGAAGGTACCGTCGGTGATCTCGGCGTTGAACCGGCCGGCCTGCGCCTCGGCTCGGTACTCGGTCAACTGCTCGGGCGTCACCGGCTCCCACACGATCCGGTCGAAGAAGCGGAACAGCCACGGCCTGCCCTGTTCGAAGGGACCGTGCTGGCGGTACCCGGACCAGATCGGTACGGTGCGCCCGATCAGCTGGTAGCCACCTGGCGACTCCATCCCGTACACGCACAGGTACTTGCCGCCGATCCCGACCGCGTCGGACGGCGTCCACGTCCGTGCCGGGTTGTACTTGGTGGTGACGAGCCGGTGCCGCGGGTCGAGCGGAACCGCCAGCGGGGCACCGAGATACACGTCCCCGAGCCCGAGAACCAGGTACTCGGCGTCGAACACGGCGTCGCGCACCTGGTCGACGGAGTCGAGGCCGTTGATGCGACGGATGAACTCGGTGTTCGACGGCAACCACGGCGCGGTGTCGCGGACCCCGGCCCGGTAACGGTCGATCGCCTCGGCGATGGACGGATCGTCGAACGAGAGCGGCAGCCGGATCGTGCGGCTGGGAACCACGAGATCGCCGGTGGCGGGGAGCAGTTCCTCGACGTCCTGGAGGACGTCGAGCAGGCGCGAGGGCGGCAGCATGTCCGGGTCGAAGTGCAGGTGCAGCGACCGTACACCCGGGGTGACGTCGATCAGGCCGGGCAACCGGCGGGCGGCGAGCGCCTCGGACAGCGCGTGCACCCGCATCCGCAGACCCAGGTCGAGTTCCATCTCGCCGTACTCGACGAGGATGTTGTCGTCGCCGCCACGCAGGTACCGCACCCGGGGCCGGTCGAGGACCGCGTCGCGGTGCGCCAGCACCCCGCCGTCGGAGGTGACCGCATGGGCGGCCGACGGCGGCAGCAGGGCCGCCCGAACGGGATTCGACGACCGCAGCAGGTCCGCACCCGCATCGGTGACCGGAACGAAGCGGACCCCGTCGCCCGGGCGGATCTGTCCGAGCTTCCAGCGGTGCGCCCGGGTGACGGTGAGCGGGCACGCGAATCCACCGAGGCTGGGCCCGTCCGGTCCCAGCAGGATCGGGGTGTCACCGGAGACGTTGAGGGCGCCCACGCTGTACGGGTTGTCGTGCAGGTTCGACGGATGCAGACCCGCCTCACCACCGTCGGTGCGTGACCACGTCGGCTTCGGTCCGTCGAGCCGGATCCCGGTCCGGTTGGCGTGCGCCGCCACCGTCCAGGTCGTGTCGTAGAACTGGGCCATGTCCTCGGGCGTGAAGTAGGAGGGTGACGGCTGCGGCCCCTCTGTTACCGCCAGGTGCCAGGTGTGGGCGAGGACGGGACGGTCGGTGGTCGGGACGGCCGCCGGTGCGGCGCATCCCGCCGTGGAACCGATGGTCAGCACGTCACCGGTGGCGACGGCCCGGCCGGTCGGTCCGCCGAACCCGCCGAGTGTGAACGTCGCGGCGCTGCCGAGATACTTCGGCGCATCGAGGCCCCCACGGATCGCGAGGTAGGTGCGCAGGCCGTCACCGGCGGGCGTGCCGATGTCGAGCACTCCCCCGGCCGGCACCGTCACCGGTTCCCACATCGGCACCCGTTCTCCGTCGACGGTGACCGGGACGTCGGCACCGCCGACACACACCACGGTCTCCTCCGCGAACTCCAGTTTCGGGCCCTGCAGCGTGCATTCGAGTCCGGCCGCATCGGCCGGGTTTCCGACCGCAGCGGCAGTGAGGGCGAACGACAGGTCGTCCATCGGCCCGGACGGCGGGATCCCGACCTCCCAGTAGCCGAGGCGGCCGGGATGGTCCTGCACCGTCGTCATGGTGCCGGCTCGCAGCACGTCGACGCGGGCGCCACCGACCTGCAGGGTGGCGAGGGTGCCAGTCGTGTGCCGGGCGTCCTGGACCTCGGGCATCGTCGCGATCGCCTGCAACTGAAGAACATTCGTGGCGATTCCGTACACCCGGGTCTCACCGAGTGCCTCACCGAGGGCCGCGAAGGCACCCGCCCGGGTGGCGCCGGAGGTGATCACCTTCGCGAGCATGGGGTCGTAGTGCGCGCTGACCTCGGTGCCGGTGTCGACCCAGGTCTCGACCCGGGTGTGTGCCGGGAACTCCACGCTGGTGAGCAGTCCCGCGGACGGCCGGTAGTCGCGGCCGGGATCCTCCGCGTACACGCGTGCCTCGACCGCGTGACCGGTGATCGCCGGACCGCTGTCGGGCAGGGCGTCGAGCATGGACGCGTCCCCGCCGGCCAACCGCAGCATCCACCCGACCAGGTCCACCCCCGTGACCTCCTCGGTGACGGGGTGTTCGACCTGCAACCGGGTGTTCATCTCGAGGAAGGACGCCTCCCCACGGTCGACGTCGTACACGAACTCGACGGTGCCCGCGGACCGGTAGTCGACCGACGAGGCCAATGCCCGCGACGACGAGAGCAGCTGCTCCACGACGGCATCCGACAGACCCGGCGCCGGAGCCTCCTCGACGACCTTCTGGTTGCGGCGCTGCAGCGAGCAGTCGCGGGTCCCGAGGCTGAGGGTGCGACCCAGTCCGTCACCGAACACCTGCACCTCGATGTGCCGGGCGCGGGCAACGAACCGTTCGAGGAACACCCCGGAGGAGGAGAAGTTCGCGGACGCGAGCCGCTGCACGCGGTCGTAGGCGCCGCGCAGGTCGGCGGCGTCGAAGCACGCCTGCATTCCGATGCCGCCTCCGCCGCCGACGGCCTTGAGCATCACCGGGTACCCGATCTCCTCGGCCGCGGCGAGCGCCGCCGTCACCGTGTCGAGCAGACCACTGCCCGCCACCAGGGGGACACCGACCGCGCGAGCCGCCTCGCGCGCCGAGTGCTTGTTGCCGAACACCCGCAACTGCCGCGGGGTCGGGCCGACGAACGCGATCCCGGCCGCCTCGGTGGCGACCGCGAACTCGTCGTTCTCCGAGAGGAATCCGTAGCCGGGGTGGATCGCGCCGGCCCCGGAGGCGAGCGCCGCCTCGATCACCGCGTCGGCCCGCAGGTAGGACTCCTGCGCGGGCGCAGGCCCGAGCCGCACCGCGACGTCCGCCATCTCCACGTGCGCGGCCGCCGCGTCCGCGTCGGAGTACACCGCCACCGTCTTCAGCCCCAGGATGTGGGCGGATCGCATGATGCGGCATGCGATCTCGCCGCGGTTGGCGACGAGGAGGGTGTCGAAGGAGAGGGCGGTCATGTCACAGCCTTTCGGGGGGTCATCGGGCGGAGTTCAGTCGCGGACGGCGTTGGCCATCCGCGCCAGCGCCAGCGCCTGCTGGGCGCGTTCGATCACGACCGCGCGGGATTCGTCGATGTGGGCGAGCAGCGCGTCGTGTGCGCGCTGGAGGTGTCCGTCGAGCACCAACTCGGCGACGGCGACGTGCTCGTCGACGGTGGCGGCCATCCGGTCGGGCGTCAGGTAGTCGAACATCCGCACCGGCCGGACCTTCGCGTTCACGTTCGCGAGCGCGTCGACCAGCGCGCCGTTGCCGGAGGACGCGAGCAGGGTGATGTGAAACTGCTCGTCCAGCGCGACGAACCCGGCGTCCGGTTCGGGTGTGTCCTTGCGGTATCCGTACCACCGGTCGAGCTCAGGACCGAGGACCTCGGGATCGTGACGACCGGCATCCCCGTGCAGGATTCGACGAATTCCCCTCATTTCCAGGGTGATCCGAAGCTCGTACAGGTCGGCGAGGTCGTCGAGCCGCGGGCGATACGGGAACAGCCCGTGCACGTCACGTTCGACCAGTCCGTCGGCCTGCAGTCGTGCCAGCGCCTCGCGTACCGGTGTGCGGGAGACCCCGTACGTCTCGGCGAGCCGCTCCTCGCCGAGGCGCTCGGAGGGTCCGATCCGTCCACTCATCAAATCGTTGCGGAGTGCGCGATACACCCGCTCCCGCAGCGGTTCACCGGTGGTCTCGAGGGCGACCCCGTTGTCGCCCTTCCCCGTCGTGCTCATGGTCAGATCGCCATCGCCGCACGGACGGCGTCGGCGGACTCGGCGCCGCCGGTGCCGGTGGAGGTGACGTGTCCGGCAGCGAGGACGCTGTAGTGCTGGGCGGCTTGCAGGGCGAATCCGATGTGCTGTTCGACGAGCAGCACGCTCAGGTCGCCGCGCCGGGTGAGGTCGATGATGGTGCGTTCGATCTCGGCGACCACGTTCGGCTGGATGCCCTCGGTGGGTTCGTCGAGGATCAGGACCTTGGGTTCGGTGATCAGGGCGCGAGCGATCGCGAGCTGCTGACGCTGACCGCCCGACAGCAGGCCCGCCCGCCGGTCGAGCAGACCGGCCAGTGCGGGGAACAGGTCGAGGACCTCGGCGATCAGCGCCTTGCCTCGTTTGCGGCCGTCTGCGACCACCTGCAGGTTCTCTGCACAGGTCAGCTGCCCGAACGACTGCTGGCCCTGCGGCACGTACGCCAGCCCGCGGGCGACGCGGGCGCTGGGCCGCAGCCCGGTGATGTCCTCACCGCCGAACAGGATCTTCCCCGACGTCGTCTTGATCAGCCCGACCGCGGCCCGCAGCAGGGTGGTCTTGCCTGCCCCGTTGTGCCCCATCACCGCGGCGACCCCGCCATCGGGGACAGTCAGCGACACACCGTGCACCACCTCGGTGCGCCCGTATCCGGCGCGGATGTCGACCAGTTCCAGCATGGGTCAGCCCTCCTTCGTGTCGTGGGCGGCGACGGCGACGGCGGTGCCGTCCACGTGCCCGGTGCCGAGGTAGACGGCCTGGACCTTCGGATCGGCCTGCACCTGTGCGACGGTGCCCTCGGAGAGCACCTTCCCCGCGGCGAGAACGGTCACCGACGTCGCGAAGGCGCGCATGAAGTCCATGTCGTGCTCGACGACGACGACGGTCCGCTCGCCACCGATCCGGCGCAGCAGGTTCCCGGTCTCCTCCCGCTCCTCCAGGCTCATCCCGGCGACCGGTTCGTCGAGCAACAGCACGTCCGCGTTCTGCACCAGCAGCATCCCGATCTCGAGCCACTGCTTCTGCCCGTGCGCGAGGATCCCCGCGGGGGTGTCACGCTGCGCGGTGAGCCCGATCGTCTCGAGGGCCTCCTCGATCTGTGGCAGCACCTCCGTGCGGCGCCGCAACAGAGTCCACGCGGATCGTCCTGCGCCGGCGGCGATGTCGAGGTTCTGCAGCACGCTCAGGTCCTCGAACACGCTCGCGGTCTGGAAGGTGCGTCCCACCCCGAGGCGGGCGATGTGATGGACCTTCTTCCCGATCAGCTCGACCCCGGACTTGGTGGCGGACCCGGTGGCCGGGACCAGCCCGGTGATCGCGTCGACCAGGGTGGTCTTGCCCGCACCGTTGGGGCCGATCAGGAATCGCAGGTCCCCCTGCAGCAGCGTCAGATCCACCCCGTCGACGGCCGTGAAGCCGTCGAAGGTCACCGTCAGCCCGCGGACCTCCAGGTACTCGCTCGACATCCCGGCATTGCCACCGGCCGCGGGAGCCTTCGCCGTCACCACTGTCTCGGTCATCTACGACACCTTCACGGACTCGGGCGCCTCCGCCGGGGAGGACGCTGCGGGATCGGAATCGGGCGAGGGTGCGGTCGCCTGCGACGGTGCGCTGCCGGTGCGACGCCGCTTGAGCAGGGTGAACATTCCGGCGATGCCGGCGGGGAAGAACCCGACGACCACGATGAACAGCAACCCCTGGGCGTAGATCCAGCCGGACGGGAACGACTCGGAGAACGCGGACTGCGCCCACGCCACCCCGATCGCGCCGAGCACCGGGCCCAGCAGGGTGGCGCGACCACCGATCGCCACGCCGATCAGGAACGCAAGGGACGGCACGATTCCCACGTCCGCCGGGGAGATGATCCCGACGATCGGCACGAACAGCGCACCCGCGACACCCGCCAGGAACGCGGCGACGACATAGGCGACGAGCTTGATGTTGGCGGGGTCGTAGCCGAGGAACCGGACCCGCTCCTCCTGGTCCCGGACCGCGACGAGCAGTTCCCCGTAGCGGGAGTTCATCAACTGCCGGATCAACGCCACCGACAGCAGCAGCACTGCCGCGGCGATGAAGAACAGCATCCGCTTGTTCGCGGGATCCGCCAGGTTGAAGCCGAAGAAGGTGCGGAACCGGTTGAGCCCGTTGCTGCCGCCAATGGTCTGCTGGCCGACCAGCAGGATCGCGAACGCCGCCGCCAACGCCTGCGACAGAATCGCGAAGTAGGCGCCCTTGACGCGCCGTTTGAACACCCCGAGGCCGAGCACGAACGCCACCAGGCCCGGCAGGATCAGGATCGCGAGGATCGCCACGATCGGGGAGGCGAACGGCTGCCAGTAGCCCGGCAGTTCGGTCTTGCCGGCGATCTGCATGAAGTCCGGTACGTCGTCGCCCTTGAGCTGGGCGTCGGCGATCTTCAGGTGCATCGCCATCGCGTAGGCGCCGATCCCGAAGAACACGCCCTGCCCGAGCGTGAGCATTCCCCCACGCCCCCAGGCCAATCCGATTCCGACGGCAACGATCGCGAAGCACAGGAACTTGCCGAGCAGGCCGAGCCGGAAGTCGCTCAGCACCGCCGGTGCGATCCCGAACAGCAGCACCGCAGCGACCGCGAAGCCGCCCCACACCCGAGCCTTGGGACTTGTCAGGACGCTCATACCAGGCTCCTCGTCTTGACGGCGAACAGACCCTGCGGCCGGGCCTGCAGGAAGACCACGATGACAACGAACACGATCACCTTCGCGATCGACGCCGTCGTCGAGTACTCGATGAACGAGTTGAGGATGCCGAGCGCAAACGCGGCGATCACCGCACCCTTCATCTGACCGAGTCCACCGACGACGACCACCAGGAAGGCGTCGATCAGGTAGCTCTGCCCGATGGTCGGGCTGGTCGACCCGATCAGCGTCAACGCCACACCCGCGACACCGGCCAGACCGGATCCGATGAAGAACGTGGTGACGTCGGTGCGGCGCGACGAGATGCCGCTGGTTTCCGCGAGATCCCGGTTCTGCACCACCGCGCGGATCCGGCGCCCCATCGGCGACCGCTTGAGCGCGGTCGCCAGCACCGCCACCGCGACGACCGCGAGCACCAGGATGAAGATCCGGGTCTTCGGGACCACCGCCCCGAAGATCTCGACGCCACCCGAGAGCCAGTACGGGGCAACAACGTTCACCGCCGGCGCACCGAAGATGTCCCGGGCGAGCTGCTGCAGGATCAGTCCGACTCCGAACGTCACCAGCAGCGTGTCGAGCGGACGGTGGTACATCCGCTTGACCAGCGTCGTCTCGAGCAGGACCCCCATCGCACCACCGACGACGAAGCCGACCACCAGGGAGACGAACAGCGATCCGGTGGCGCTCGAGATCACCTGCTGCACCACGTAGGCCGTGTAACTGCCCGCCATGATGAACTCGCCGTGGGCCATGTTGATCACGCCCATCTGACCGAAGGTCAGCGACAACCCCAATGCGGCGAGCAACAGGATCGACCCGATGCTCAAGCCCGTGAACAGCTGTCCGATCACGACATCCACGATGTACTACCTCTCTGCTGGTCGGCTTCGTCGTCGGAATCGGCTGCTACTGCTTGCTCATGCCCTCGGCCCACGGGTACGAGGTGAGGTACGGGTCCGGGGTGATCGGCTGGCCCGAATCCCACACCGTGTAGATCAGTCCGTCACCGCGGATCTCGCCGATCCGCGCGGTCTTGGTGATGTGGTGGTTCGACCCGTCGATGGTGACGGTGCCCTCCGGTGCATCGAAGGTGACGCCGTCCGCGTTGTCCTGAATGTCCTTGACCGCGAACGAGTTCGCCTTCTCCACCGTGTTCTTCCACAGGTAGACCGAGGTGTAGGCGGCTTCCATCGGATCGGAGGTGGGCTTGTTCTGCCCGTACTTCGCCTTGTACGCCTCGACGAAGGTCTTGTTCTCCGGGGTGTCAACGGTCTGGTAGTAGTTCCACGCCGTCAACTGGCCCTCGATGTTCTGCACGCCGATGCCGCCGACCTCCTCCTCGGCGATGGACACCGACACGACCGGCATCTGCTGGGGGGTGAGGCCGACGTTCTTGTACTCGCGGAAGAAGGCGACGTTCGAATCGCCGTTGAGGGTGTTGAACACGGCGTCCGCGTCAGCGGTGCGGACCTTGTTGACGATGGTCGAGAAGTCGGTGGAACCGAGCGGGGTGTAGTCCTCACCCTTGATCTCGATGCCGTTCGCCGCGGCGTAGGCCTTGATGATCCGGTTCGCGGTCTGCGGGAAGACATAGTCGCTACCGACCAGGTAGAGGGACTTGACGCCCTTCTCCTTGAGGTAGTCCAGCGCGGGGATGATCTGCTGGTTCGTCGTCGCCCCGGTGTAGAAGATGTTCTTCGAATCCTCCAGGCCCTCGTACTGCACCGGGTAGTAGAGCAGCGAGTTCTTGTCCTCGAACACCGGCAGCATCGCCTTGCGACTCGAGGACGTCCACCCACCGAAAACCGCTGCGACGCAGTCGCTGCTGATGAGCTTCTCGGCCTTCTCCGCGAACACCGTCGGCTCCGAGGCCCCGTCCTCGCCGACCAGTTGGATCCGCTTGCCGAGCACGCCACCGGAGTTGTTGATCTCCTCGACTGCGAGGGCGATCGAGTCGCGGACGGTGACCTCGGAGATCGCCATCGTGCCGGACAGCGAGTTCAGCGAACCGACCTTGATCGTGTCACCGCTGGTGTCCACGCAGGAGGCGGCGGCGTCGCCGGATGCGGTGTCGGAGGCCTTGCTGCCACAACCGGTCAGGACCAGGCCGAGAGCGGCGACGGCGGCGGGTGCGGCGAGAGTGCGCTTCGAGAGGTGACGCATGTACGGGCCTTTCGGTCGAGGAACGTGCGAGCGGAATGAAGTGCTGGTGAACCCGGTATCCGAACCGCGTATACAGCGCGGTATTCGATGGATGCAGACAGTAGGCGGAAGTTGTTGCGCCAGAATGTCTGTCGATCACCAGTTGATTTCGCACATTGCGTCGACGTGAACAAGCACTCACCACGAGCCCGGCGCGGGCGGGAGAATGAGGCCCGGAACACAAAACGAAGGCGCCCGACCGTGTGGTCGGACGCCCTCGCTGAAGGCACCTGCGGCGCTCGTGCGCGTTTCGCGAGTCCAGAGACTCACAAAGCGCGCACGAGCCGCGGAGCGGCCTAGAAGTTGATCATGTGGCCGGCGAGGCCGTGGATGGCCTCCTGCAGCGCCTCCGACAGGGTCGGGTGGGTGTGGACGTTACGGGCCAGTTCGTTGACGGTCAGGTCCCACTTCTGCGCGAGGGTCAGCTCGGGCAGCAGCTCGGAGACGTCGGGACCGATCAGGTGGCCACCGATGAGCTCACCGTGCGTCTTGTCCGCGATCAGCTTCACGAAGCCGGTCGGATCGCCGAGGCCGTGCGCCTTGCCGTTCGCCATGAACGGGAAGGTCGCGACCTTCACGTCGTAGCCCTCCGCCTTCGCCTGCTCCTCGGTCAGACCGAAGCTGGCGACCTGCGGCTGGCAGAACGTGGCGCGCGGCATCATCCGGTAGTCGCCGAGCTCGAGTGTCTCGGCTCCGCCGATCGTCTCGGCGGCCACGACGCCCTGCGCCTCGGCGACGTGCGCGAGCTGCAGCTTGGCGGTGACGTCACCGATAGCGTAGATGCCGGGGACGTTGGTGCGCATCCGCTCGTCGATCGCGATCGCGCCACGATCGGTGAGGGCGACACCGGTGTTCTCCAGGCCGTAGCCGGTCACGTTCGGCGCGAAGCCGACGGACTGCAGCACCTTGTCGACGACGACCGTCTCGACCGCACCGGACTTGTTGTCCTTGATCGCGACGGTGACCTTGGTGCCGTTGTCCTCGATGGTCTGGACGGCCGCGCCGGTCTTGATGGTGACGCCGAGCTTCTTGTACTGCTTGGCGATCTCCTTGGACACGTCCGCGTCCTCGTTCGGCAGGGCGCGATCGAGGAACTCGACGATCGTGACGTCGACCCCGTAGTTCTTGAGGACGTAGCCGAACTCCATGCCGATGGCGCCCGCGCCGACGATGAGGATGGAACCGGGCAGGTCACGGGTGAGGATCTGCTCCTCGTAGGTGACCACGTTCTTGCTCAGCGAGGTGCCGGGCAGCAGCTTCGTGGTGCTGCCGGTGGCGATGATGACGTTGTCGAACGTGACCGACTCGGTGCCGCCCTTGCTCAGCGCCACGGAGATCGCGTTCGGGCCAGTGAACGTGCCACGGCCGTCGAACTCGTCGATCTTGTTCTTCTTCATCAGGAAGTGGACGCCCTTGACGCGGCCGTCCGCGACCTGGCGGCTGCGGTCGAACGCGGCGCCGAAGTCGAACGACGCCTCCCCCGAGATGCCGAAGGTCTTGGCCTCTTTCGTGAAGATGTGCGCAAGCTCGGCATTGCGGAGAAGGGCCTTGGACGGGATGCAGCCCACGTTCAGGCAGACACCGCCCCAGTACTTCTCTTCGATGATTGCGGTTTTCAGGCCCAGCTGCGCCGCGCGGATGGCTGCGACGTACCCACCGGGACCGGCACCGAGGACAACGACGTCATAGTGTGAGGTCACGGGTACCCAGGGTAGTCCCGCCCGATTTCGACGTCTCGGCACGGTCTGGTTACCCGCAAGTAGGGACACCTCCGACCATCGTCTGCATGTCCTCCGAACAAGCGACATCCCCATGAAAACCTGGTCGACAGCCTCGAGGGGGACGACAATCGAAGGGTGGTCGTGGACTCGTCAGGACCGGGTCCACGGCCACCCCGCGACCGGATCCACGCCGGAGCCCGCGACGAGACTCCCGGATTCCTGCGTGTAGCGACACACACTCGATCGGATGCGTGTCGCGACTCACGGTAAGTTAGATGTTTACCCAAAACAAACAGTGCTCCCATTCGGCCCACTGGGCGACCCTCGTCGATTCGCTGTGCGGTGGCTGAGGACCGGGCGGTCCGGTAAGAAGGAAGTCGACCCCCGAGCCGCCGCTCGCGCCGACGCGCGCCGCTCATCCCCGATCAAAGGTTTCACCGATGCGTCTCCGGACCACCTCCCGCCGCATGTCCGTCGCGGTCGCCGCCGCAGCGCTGGCCGCACTCCCCCTGCTGGCCGCCCCGGTCGTCGCCCAGGCCACCCCCGCGGCGGTGAGCGGCGACTCGTCGTACCTCGAACGCATCGACACGAACTCCGACCGCAAGGTGACCGCGCAGGTGTACTCGGCGGCCATGGACCGGGTGATCCCGGTCGAGGTCATCCGGCCCGCCGACACCAGCGCGCCGCGGCCGACGCTGTACCTGCTCAACGGGGCGGGCGGCGGCGAGGACAGCGCGACCTGGCAGCGGCGGACCGACGTGATGGACTTCTTCGCGGACAAGAACGTCAACGTGGTCACCCCGATCGGCGGCGCGTTCAGCTACTACACCGACTGGGAGAAGGACGATCCGGAACTCGGCCGCAACAAGTGGACGACCTTCCTGACCAAGGAACTGCCCCCGATCATCGACGAGGCCTTCGACACCACCGGCGTCAACTCGATCGCGGGCATCTCGATGGCCGGCACCTCGGTGCTGAACCTGGCGATCGACGCGCCCGGCCTGTACAAGAGCGTCGGCGCCTACAGCGGCTGTGCCGAGACCTCGACGGAAGCGGGCCAGTTCTACATCCGGGCGGTGGTCGAGTCCCGCGGCGGCGGTGACGCGACCAACATGTGGGGCCCGTACGACGGACCCGGCTGGAAGGCGAACGACCCCGTCGTCAACGCCGAGAAGCTGCGCGGACTGCAGCTGTTCGTCTCCGCGTCGAGCGGCCTGCCCGGCGACCACGACAACCTCACCGCCCCCGGGATCGACGGCAACGTCGGCACGCTGGCCAATCAGGTCATCGTCGGCGGGGCCATCGAAGCGGCCGCCAACCAGTGCACCCACAACCTGCAGAACCGCCTGAACGAGCTGCAGATCCCCGCGACCTTCGACTTCCGGCCCGCCGGCACCCACTCGTGGGGCTACTGGCAGGACGACCTGCACGAGTCCTGGCCGATGCTCGCCGCGTCCATCGGACTGTGACACCCGACGCCTGACCGTGGAACGGGCCCCGCACCGATCGGGGACCAGTTCATCGGTGCGGGGCCCGTCGCCCTTCCGCTACGCGACCCGCAGTTGCCGTTCGAGGATCTTGCCGACCGAGTTCCTCGGCAGGGCGTCGACGAACACCGCGTCCTTGACGGACCTGTAGGACGTGAGGTGCTCCCACAGCAACTGCCCCTGTGTGCGTTCCATGGTGCTTCCAGCCTCTTGTCCGTTGTCAGGAGACCGGGACGGGGACGACGCGGTCGATGATCGGGGTCAGGTCCAGACCGGTGGGCAGGGTGCCGTAGACGGTGCCCCAGTCTCCGGCGAGGCGAGTGGCCACGAAGGCGTCGGCGACCGCCGGGTTCCCGGACCGCAGCAGCAGCGAGCCCTGCAGCGCGAGCGCGAGCCGGCCGACCACGATCCGCGAGCGGTACTCGAGATCGCCGAGGTCGGCGAACTGCGCCTTCAGTGCGGCGACACAGGCGTCATACCGGGCGTCCACCCCCGCGGCGGCGCCCAGTTCGTCGAAGAACGCCCCGAGCACCTCCGGCTGCTTGCCCAGCGCGCGCAAGGTGTCCAGGGCGGCAACGTTGCCGCTGCCCTCCCAGATCGACGCGAGCGGAGCTTCCCGGTAGAGACGCGGCATGCCGGACTCCTCGACGAAACCGTTGCCGCCCAGGCATTCCAGTGCCTCCGCGGCGTGGCCCGGTCCGCGTTTGCAGACGTAGTACTTGGACACCGCCAAGCCGAGGCGGCGCAGCAGCGCTGCCCTCTCGTCACCGCGCAGCGCGGCGTCGGTCTGCGACGCCAGCCACAATGCGACCGTCGTGGACGCCTCCGCCTCGACGGCGAGGTCCGCGATCACGTTGCGCATCAACGGCTTGTCGATCAGCCGCGCGCCGAACGCACTGCGGTGCGCGGCGTGGTGGGCGGCCTGCGCGACGGCCTCGCGCATCAGTGTGGCGGTGCCGAGGGTGCAGTCCAGGCGGGTCATGTTGACCATCTCGATGATGGTGCGGACACCACGGCCCTCCTCGCCGAGCCGCCAGCCGATCGCGTTGTCGTACTCGACCTCGCTGCTGGCGTTGGACCTGTTGCCCAGCTTGTCCTTGAGGCGCTGCAACGCAATCGCGTTCATGCTGCCGTCCGGCAGCACCCGCGGCAGCACGAAGCAGGTCAGTCCACTGGGCGCCTGCGCGAGGGTGAGCAGGATGTCCGACATCGGCGCCGAGGTGAACCACTTGTGGCCGACGATCCGGTAACTGCCGTCCTGTTGGGGGGTGGCGGTGGTGGTGTTGGCCCGCACGTCCGAGCCGCCCTGCTTCTCCGTCATCGACATGCCCGCGATCAGGCCCCGCTTGAGCGCGGGCGGCGCGACGGACGGGTCGTACCGGTCATTGCTGAGCAGTGGCTCGAACTCCGCGGACAACTTCTCGTCGGCCCGCAGTGCAGGGACGGCGGCGTAGGTCATCGAGACGGGGCAGCCGTGGCCGGCGTCGGTGGCCTGCCAGGCGGAGAACTTCGCGGCTCGGATCAGGTGCGCGTTGTCCCGCCGGTCGCGCCACGGGGCGCCGTGCAGGCCGAACTCGACCGCGTGCCGCATCAGGTCGTGGTAGGCGGGGTCGTAGTCGACCCGGTCCACCCGGTGGCCGTAGCGGTCGTGGGTCCGCAGGATCGGCGGGTGCGCCTCGGCCCGGTCGCCGAGTTCCTTGGCGTACGCGCTGCCGGCGAGGGTGCCCACCTCGTGCACCTCGGCGAGCGCGTCCGCGGCACCGGCGGCGGTCAGGACCTCGTCGAACAGCGGGTGCCCGGCGGTGTCGTAGTCGATCAGCGGCGGAACCTGATTGGTGACCTCGTGCGTCTTCACGGCTTGTTCTCCACTTCCTCGCGCATGCTCAGCTCGGCGAACTGGGCGCGGTAATCGTCGTAGGCCCAACGCAATTCGTCGGCAGGCCAGTTCTCGGGGAGCAGTTCGTCGGGCAGCGCCGGATCGGTGCGCAGATGCCGCACCGCCGCGGCCGCGGCCATGAACCGCGCCTGGGACTGCTCCGGCACAGACAGCGCGGCCAGGATGACCCGGGCCTCGGCAGACCACGTCTCGAGATCCCACAGCTGCCCGACCAGGGCGTCGGCGTCCTCGGGGACCGTGGCGAACCGGTGCACCTCCTCGAGCGGCGGCAGGTCGTGTCCGGTCAGGTTGGCCGGACGCATCCACACCCCTTCCCGCAGTTCGGCGTAGCGGTGCTCGGCGAGGGTGGTGCGCAACGCACCACGGGCCGCGGCCTCGCGGCCGGACACCACGACGACCACCATGTCCCACCTGCCGTCGAACGGGACGCGCCGCGGGTTGACCAGCGCCTCCTGCAGGGCCTGCCGTTCGAGGTGTCGCGCGCCGAGCAGGTACATCGAGTTCGCCGAGACCAGGTCGCCTGCCGCCACCATCCGGGAGAGCGCCGCACGCGTCGTCGACGGCGCGATCCCGAACAGCTCGCCGGCGCGAATGATCTCCCGCCCCGGCATCCGCGCCGGCCGCGCGCCGAGCAGCAGGCTCAGCACCATCGACCGTGCGGTCATCGGCGGCGTGAGGTCGGCGAGCGTACGAACGGGCATGACACCCTCTCAGCGGGCTGTTGCATATTCTCAACGACTGTCCCAACTGTGTAACACCATGAGTGGCGAATGGGAACCCCTCAGCCGACGCGCGGTCCCCACCTGCACGCGGATGTGCACGTCAGGGGTATCAATGAACAATGGTTTCCGACCCGCACGATCCCCATCTCCGGCTCGAGGACGTCACCGGCGAGAGCGCCCTGGACTGGGTCCGCACCCGGAACGACCGCACCGTCGCGGAATTCGCCGCCGGCGCCGACTTCACCGACCTGCAGGCCCGCATCCGTGCGGTGTTCGACACCGACGCCCGGATCCCGTACGTCCGCCGACGCGGCGCCCACCTGTACAACTACTGGCGCGACGCCGACCACGTACGCGGGTTGTGGCGGCGCACCTCGATGGATTCGTACCGCACCGACTCCCCCGTCTGGGAGGTCCTCGTCGACCTGGACGCGGTCGCCGCCGAGGAGGGCGAGAACTGGGTGTGGTCCGGCGCGCAGGTGCTGCGCACGGAGGGAGAGGACGACCAGACCCGCGCCCTGATCAGCATGTCCCGCGGCGGCGCCGACGCCGTCGTGATCCGCGAATTCGACCTGGTGCGACGCGAATTCGTCCCCATTGCGGACGGCGGGTTCGTGCTGCCGGAGGCCAAGACCGACATCGACTGGATCGACCGCGACACCGTCTACGTCGGCACCGACACCGGGCCGGACGCCCTCACCGACTCCGGCTACCCGCGCATCGCCGTCCGCTGGAGCCGCGGCACCGACGTCCGCGACGCCCCGGTGGTGTTCGAGGGCGAGCACACCGACGTCGCGGTCTCGGCGTGGTACGACCGCACCCCCGGCTTCGAGCGCAGCTTCGCCGAACGGGCCGTCGACTTCTACTCGTCGCAGCGGTACGAGATCACCAGGGACGGCACACTGGTCCGGATCGAGGCACCCGAGGACGCCAGGGTGTCTGCGCACCGCGAGTGGCTGCTGATCCGCACCCGGTCGCCGTGGACGGTGGACGAAACGACACACCCGGCCGGCACCCTGCTCGCCGGCCGCTACGCGGACTACCTCGCCGGTTCCCGGGACCTGACCGTGCTGTTCGCCCCCGACCGGCACACCTCACTCGAGCAGTACGTGTGGACCCGCAACCACCTGCTGCTGGTGACGCTGTCGGACGTGCAGACGCGCATGCGCGTCCTCACACCGGGTCCGGGCGGCTGGACGGACGCCCCGCTGGACGGCATCTCGGAACTCACCTCCACCGACGTGCTGGACGTGGACCCCGTCGAGTCGGACGAGTTCTTCCTCAACTCCAGCGGGTACCTGACCCCCGCGACGTTGCTGCACGGCCATGTCGGCGAGCCGGTGGAGGAACTCAAGCAGGCGCCGTCGTTCTTCGACGCGGAGGGCCTTTCCGTCGCCCAGCACTTCGCGACCTCCGACGACGGCACCGCGATCCCCTATTTCGTGGTCCGCCGCAAGGACGCCGAGCCGGGCCCGACCCTGCTCTACGGGTACGGCGGCTTCGAGAACTCGATGCTGCCCGGCTACAGCGGCGCCCTCGGCCGCGGGTGGCTCGAACGTGGCGGCACCTACGTCGTCGCGAACATCCGCGGCGGCGGCGAGTACGGCCCGGACTGGCACACCCAGGCACTGAAAGCGGGCCGGCACAAGGCGTTCGAGGACTTCGCCGCCATCGCCCGCGACCTCGTCGCGCGCGGCGTCACGACCGCGGCGCAACTCGGCGCACAGGGCGGAAGCAACGGCGGCCTGCTGATGGGTGTCATGCTCACTCGCTACCCGGAACTGTTCGGCGCCATCGTGTGCCAGGTGCCTCTGCTCGACATGCGCCGGTACCACCTGCTGCTGGCCGGCGCGTCGTGGATGGCCGAGTACGGCGACCCCGACGACCCGGACGAGTGGGAGTTCATCTCGGCGTACTCGCCGTACCAGAACGCCGACCCCGACCGCACCTACCCGCCGGTGCTGATCACCACCTCGACCCGAGACGACCGCGTGCACCCCGGTCACGCCCGCAAGATGACCGCCCGACTCGAGGAGCAGGGTCACCGGGTCTGGTACTACGAGAACATCGAGGGCGGACACGGCGGCGCCGCCGACAACGCTCAGCTCGCGTTCAAGTCGGCACTGGCATACGAGTTCCTCTGGCGAACCCTGAGCTGAGCGCGGGCCCGGTCAGCCGTCCGGCGCGCCGAGCGTCACGACCCGGCGCAGGGCCCGCAGGTCCGCCTCGATGCGCCGGAACAGCTGGTAGACCGCGATGAAGCCGACGATGCCGCCCAGGCACAGCGCGCGCACCGTCAGATCAACGTAGCCGGGCCGCTCGGCGCCCGCGAAGCTCAGCCCCGCGACACCGACCAGTGGGACCGACGCGGCGACCGCGAGATAGCGGGTGGCGAGCACCCTCAGTGACCGGAGATCGCGTCCGTCGTCACCGTGGATCTCCCCGTGTGACAGCAGAACCGGATACAGGGAGCGGACCGCGTAGTAGGTGAGGATGAAGAAGGGATAGGCGACCGCGACAGCCCCGCACACGGCCAGCGACGCGATCAGCTGGGTGAAGGTTCGCTGGGGGATCCCCCCGGCCGCGATCTGCAGGCTGATCGGATAGGCGATGCCGGCCACCAACCACAATGCGAAGGCCACGACGACCGCGCGGTGCCCCAGGTTCAGTGTGGCCACCCGTGCCCGTCGAAGCGTCGCGGCGTCGTACGAACGTCCCTGTTGCACACGCCGCGGCACGGTGAGCGCGAGCCGGCACCACCAGAGGATCAGCGCCGCGCCGAGGGGGAACGCCAGGAGGCCGATCACGGTGTGCACCTGCTCGAGGTGAAGCTGCGGCTCCGGGGCGAGCGAGCGGATGATCGTCTCCCGGTTGTAGTAGTAGTTGAATGCGGTCGCGAGCAGGTTGGGGATCCCGATCGCGGCGATCACGATCGGCAGGGCCCACCGCACCAGCATCGACCGTTTGCTTCCCGGCGACGGGTCGACCAGACCGCGGGCGCGCGGATCCAGGCACAGTGCGAACTGCCGGGCCAGCTTCCGTCCACTCGACCACCGACGTTCCGGCTCCGGCTCGAGCGAGGTGAGCAGCACCCGGCGCAGGGCGGGCGGACAGCTCTCGGGCAACCGCGCGGCCGTTTCCTCGTCCACACCGCGCCGGCGCACCTCGAGCGCCGCAGCGGCCGCGTCCTTGCCCGACCCGACGTCCGGAAACGGCCGCTCCCCCGTCAGCAACTCCCAGAGCATGACCCCGAGCGAGTAGATGTCGCTGCGGGTGTCGATCGGGGCGGCCGCCGGTGTGTTCGCCGCCGCCAGCTGTTCGGGCGACATGTAGGCCAGCGATCCGGCCACCGCGGTGGCCGTCCCCGGCACCACCAGGGTGTCGCCGGAACTGACGTTGAAATCGGCGAGCTTCGGGATGCACTCGGCGGTGAGCAGCACGTTGGCGGGTTTGACGTCCCGGTGCAGCACGCCCTGCGAACTCGCGTAGTCGAGGGCCTCCGCGAGCCGCAGCCCGATCCACGCGACCGTCTCCGGCCAGGACAACGCAGCCACCTCCGCGCGCACACTCGACTCGACGGGGCCGCTCACGCCCTTGCGTGCCAGTTCCCGCTCGACGGAGTCGAGCAGCAGCTGCCCGGACCGCAGCTCCGGTGGCGTGTCACGCACCCGGCGGATCAGGTCGAGCAGGGTGCCGCCGGGTACGTACTCCATGAACAGCGCCCGGACCTGGCGGTCTTCGAGCACACGCTGGTCGTAGACCCGGACGATGTACGGGTGATCGAGCTTCGCGAGGGTCTGGGGCTCGGCGCCGACATTGCGTGACAGTTTGAGGGCCACCCAGCGCTGCATGGACGTCTGGCGGGCCAGGAAGACGCGCGCGAACGCTCCGTGCCCCAGCTCGGCGACCAGGTCGAAATCGTCCAGCCGTTCGCCTACCTGCAGGTCCGCTCCGGTGGGCAATGTCGACGAGACGGTCTCCGTACTCGACCGCGGATCGTGTTCGAGCAGCCACACGAAACGCTCGGCCTGTTCCGGGAACTCCTCGACGTAGTCGTCCGCGGCGACGTCGTCACCGCTCAGCCGACGCACGCGGTACTCCTCGTAGATCAGTTCGGGAGGTATCGGTCCCGCGAGCAGTTCCGGAAACTCCACGCAGTAGTCGGCGATCCGTTTCGGCTGGTGAACCCGGATCCATCGATAGGCGAGGTCGACCATGATCAGTTCCACCAGCGCCGTACGCCGGATCGCGTCCGTGTCGGGAAGGTAGTCCCGCAGGTCGCCCGGCGGGGTCGCCCCGCTCTCCCATTCCGCGGCCAGCCGCGCCACCCCGGTGTCGACGACCACGCCGGCACTCGGCCCGCCCGACCGTGTGGTCGACTCCGACCCGCCGGAACCGACGCGAGTCAGCGGGCCGAGTTCGGTGGGCGGGCCGCCTGCCACGGTCGCGTCGTCGGGAAGCTCCGGAGGTGGGTTCACTGCGCCTCAGGTGTGATCGTGCAACCAGTCGGCGATCCGATCGACCGTGCTCGCGCAGTTGCGAATCCAGCCGTTGTGCCCCAGCGAGTCGCTCTGGTGCCAGGTGGTGACCTCGGCGTTCGGGAGCTTGCGGACGAGGTCGCGGATCGCCGGTTTCGGGGCGAGGTCATCGCCCTCGACGGAGATCGAGAGCACCGGCAGGGTCAGCCGTCCGATCCGCTCCTCGTAGTCCATGTCCGCGCCGGTCGGTTCGATCAGACCGGTCCGCGCGAACCGTGACCAGTCGGCGATCAGGACCTTCGACTGCCGACCGAACCCCCCGACGTCGAACCGGTCCCCCGGCCAGAACCCGGCCACGTTCGCGGTCACCGACATCGCCGCCGACCCGACGAGCAGCCCCGCACCCCGCACCACACCGTGTGAACGATGGAACGGCGACCCGGACGCCACGAGGATCAGCCCACCGAGCTCCCCGCGGGCCCGCGCCGCGTACATCACGCCCAGCTGACCTCCCATGCTGTGCCCGAGCAGGTAGGGAGTGCTCTCGTCGAACCGCTCCCGCACCACCTCGAAGACCGCCGGATAGTCCACCGACGCCAGCTCCTGGTAGCCGTAGGCGCTGTCGGGTCCGGGCCGGGGCCTGCTGTCACCCTGACCACGCAATTCCCCGATCGCCGCGTTGAAGCCGCGGTCGACCAGCGCCTGCGCGACGGTGTCGTAGTAGCCGCCCGGCACCCCCAACCCCGGGAAGATCACCACGACGGGCATCGCCTCCCGGCCCGCGAACAGCCGCACCGGCACCTCGGTCCCGTCCGGCATCTGAATCGGAATCGTCTCCACCGTTCAATACTCTCTCCTCGGCACGGAGCCCGATAGTGTTCGGGCATGGCACTCTCAGACCCGTTGCTGATTCCGGCCGGAACCGAGTTCACCCGGGACGACCTGATCTTCTACGCCGACCGCGGCAACCGCAGCCTGGACGAGGCTCTGGCCGAGGCCGACCTGCTCGTGAGCTGCCCGCACTCGGGGTCACTGATCCCCGCCGAACTGGCCGCGTTCCTCGCCCCCGAGTTCACCCGTCGGTTGCAGTTCGACTTCACCGACTGCTCGACCGGCCCGATCGTGCGGCGCTGGGCGGAAATCGACCCGCGGATCGTCTACGTCGAGAACCCGCATCCGCGAATGGTGCGTGACCCCAACCGCGCCAAGCCCGCCGATCTGTACGCGGACCTCAAGGAAGCGTTCGCCCGGGTCCGGGCCGCGGGTCCGTACAACCGGGTCGACCTCACCGGAGTGGATGCAATTCGCCCGGTGACGTTTTCGTTCTTCCCCCTGCTGCTCGAACCCGACAGCGACGCCGGACTCCGGTTCCTCGCGAACACGTTCGCCGAGGTGGCCGCGCGCGGCCTCGAGGTGTACGAGCGGACCCGCGACGAATTGGTCGACCGGATGGTGGATCTCGCGTTCGCCAAGGCGAACGACACCGGGCGGCCGGTGGAGTTCACGACGCTCTCCTTCCACGACACCATGAACACCACCACCACCCGCGAGGGCGCGGTGAACGTCGAACGCGCACCGGCGGATCGACTGCCCGATGTCGTCGCGCTGTCCAATCGCGGTGACCACGACGGTAATCCGCGCGGCGAGAACCCGGTCACGATGGCGCCGGACGCGATTCGCGCATTGGCGGCGGCACACCGCACGGGCTTCGCGGTGGACGACGCCGCGGCGGTGGCACTGAACCAGCCTTACCTTGGCAGCCAGGAGATCATCTCGGCCGGAGGCCGATTCGCCGAACTGGCGCCGCGGGCGGCGGCCGCCGGGGTGACGCTCGGTGCGGTGCAGGCCGAATTCCGTCGAGAGTTCCTGCTCGGCCCGACCCTCACCGCGGAACTGCACGAGCCCGGGGTGGGATGGCCGAAGGCCGATCCGGACCAGGTCGACGCCATCGCCCGGGCATGCAAGGCCAGCTGGGACGCCTACCGCGCCCGCTGATCCGAAGAAGGCGCCGCCGTCCGGATTACCCGACGGCGGCGCGTCTCACGACAGGATCCTGCTCAGCCCAGGATCACGCCCAGCACGGAACCGGCAGCGATCGTGGTGACCGCCAGCACCAGCGTCGGCACGAAGAACGAGTGGTCGACGAGTTTGGTGCCGAGCTTGGTGCTGCCCGACTCGTCGAAGTTCGCGGCAGCGATCTGCGATCCGTTGGTGGGCAGCAGGTAGATTCCGGCGAACGCGCCCGCCCACATGCCGCTGATCAGTCCGGGTGCCAGGCCCGCGGTCAGACCGATCGGCACGATGGTCCGCGTCGCGGTCGACTGGCTGGTCGTGAGCACACAGACCAGGAACACGCCCAGCGCGAAGATCCAGGGCGCGGCCTCCACCCAGTCGCCGACGGTGTCGGTGATCAGGTCGAGGTGCGCGCTGATGAACGTATCCGTCAGCCAGGCCAGGCCGAACAGGGCGATCGCGGAGACCATGCCGGCCTTGAACACCGACATCGTCGGCACATCCGCGACCGGCGGCTTGCTCACCAACAGGATCAGCGTGCCGACGACGAACATGATCATCTCGATGATCGGCGTCATGCCCAAGGGGCTGCCGTCGGCGGCGTCGGGCCGAATTCCCTTGAACAGACCGAAGACCACGATTGCGAGCACGCCGACGAGGAAGATCAGGGCCGCGTTGCGCCCCTGAGTCGTGGACTTCAGTTCCACCTTGCTCATGCCACCCGCCGGGGCCGCGATCTCGCCGGCCGCGATCTTCGCCTGAATCTCCGGGTCCTCGGCGATGGACTTTCCGAGCCGGTTCACCACGAACGAACTGATCACGATGCCGATGATTGCGGCAGGCAAGGTGATCTTGATGATGTCGATCAGTTCGAAGTTGTACGGCTCGACGTCGGTCAGGGTGACCATCGCCGCCATGGCCGCCGAGACCGGGCTGCACGCGAGCGCGACACCGGTCGCAACCACGGACAGCGACAGCGGACGCGACGGGCGAATCCCGTTGCGGTACGAGGCGTCGTAGATGACCGGGAGCAACGGGTACAGGATGTTCGACGTGCCCGCACCGACCGAGAACAGGAACGACACCAGCGGTGCGATGAGGGTGATCTGCTTGGGCCGCTTGGCGATCACGTTCGCCGCGATCGACACCATCCAGTCGATGCCGCCGGCCGCCTGCATCATCGAGGACGCCAGCACCACCGACAGGACGATCAGCAGCGCGTCGACCGGCGGTGCGCCGACGTCCTCACCGAAGATGAAGACCAGTACCGCGACACCGGCACCACCCCACAGGCCGAGCGCGACTCCACTCGACCGGGTGCCCATCACGATCGCGCCGAGCACCACGATCAGTTCGAGCGCGATCACCACACCGTCCACCTGCGTACACCCCGTTCGTCGGCGGGCCCGCCACCGGACCCGACTCGAACCGGATATTACGCACGGCACAGCATTTCGCCGGGGCACCGCGCCGTGGACTTAGCCGGTCAATAGCTGAACGTCACTCCCGCACGCTGCCGGGTGCGGTCGAGCCGAGCACGGCGGGGCTCTGTCGCGGTCCCGTCAGTCCGCCACCAGCGGATACTGCGCCAACCCGTGATCGATCGCGGCCATGCTCGCCTGGGTTCGGTTGCGGACGCCGAGTTTGAGATACACGTGCTCGACGTGGTTGCGCACCGTCTTCTCCGAGATCACCAGTCGGACTGCGATGTCCCGGTTGCTGTGTCCGCGGGCCACCATCCGCAGGACCTGCACCTCACGATCGGTCAGACCGGCCGGCCACACCCGACGGCGCGCGGGGCGGTGCCCGGCGGCCACCAGAACGCCCTCGACCGCTTCCGCGTCCAGCCGTCCCGACCCGGCTCCGCCCCGGAGCAGGTTCGCCGCCTCGGTCGGGGTGTGCGAGGGGCGGTACGGTCGCGGCTCGAGCATCCGCTGGTACGCGTCCGCCACGGCCAGCAACCGATCCGCCGGTGTCAGGTCGGCGGCGGTGGTACCACGCGGAAATCCGCTGCCGTCCAGCCGTTCCCGATGAGCGACCGCCACCGCCACGACATCCTCGAGTCCCCCGACCCGACTGAGGATCCGTCCGGTCAGGTACGGGTACAGGCGCACCCGCTCCCAGTCCGCCGTGGTCAGTGGCGTGGCCTGCTCCCAGATCCGGTTCGAGATCCCCATCCGGCCCAGCCCGTGCACGAGACCCGCGCGATAGACGCGCCGCTGATGCGGCGGCGTCATCCCCAGGATCCGGGCGGCCTCCCGCGCCAACTCCGCCACCGCACGCGAATGCCCCAGCAGAAACGGGCATTTCAGATCGACGAAATCCCCCATCGCACCGAGCAGTACATCGAGTTCGTCCGGACCGAGACGACGGTCCCGGTCCGGTGCTCGATCCAGCGCCGCGGCCCACACGTCGCACTCGAGCAGCCCCGCCACGATGTCACCGACGTCGGCGGCGAACACGTCCACCACCCGCGGCGAGAACTGCCCACCGCGACGGGCGGTGACCACCTGGACCGCGCGGTCCGGACCGCCGGTCCGCAAGTGCACCTCGGCGACATCGGCGACCGCGATCACGCTCGCCGCGAGCGGAATCGACTCGCCACCGACACCGCGGGGCAGCCCGGACCCGTCCCATCGTTCGAAGGTGTACGCGAGCACATCTGCGACCCCGGAGTCCAGCCCCGCCCGTTCGGCGAGCACCCGAGCCGACGTGCAGTGCGACGTGATCAGCTCCGTCAGCCGGGACCGCGCGGTGCGGGCCAGCACCACGGTCCGGAGTCCGCGCCGCCACACGGGATCGTCGGCGCCCGCGTGCCTCAGGATCAACCGGAGCAGTGGCCAGCCGGTCATGTCGATCCCGTAGGTGTCCGCGCGGAACGCGATGTCGTCCCCGACCAGCGCGGTCAGCTCGTGGGAGTCGGCGTGACAGCCGATCCACTCGACCAGGGTGCCGTAATAGACGGCGGCGCGCGCCGTCTCGTCCACCCCGACCCGATCGGCGAGACGGGTCGCGATCAGCGCGGACCGCAACATGTGTTCCATCGGCTGTCCCAGGCCGAGGTCGATGGCGAGCGACAACGCGGCCAGCAGCTCCGGCCGCCGGGGACCGCCGACCGGTGCGTCGAACACCGCATCCGCGCGCACGGGTCCATTGTCGCGTAGGAAACACGGTCACGCGGAAACACGACCACACGGAAACACGACCACACGGAAACACGACGGCGCCGACCCCGCTGAGCGGGATCGGCGCCGTCGGTGGAGCCGGGAACCGGGGACGTGCCCCGGTCAGGAATCCGAAGGTCGAAGCGTCACAGGCCGATGGTGCGTGCGATCCACGGCCACGACTTGTGCAGGTCGTCCTCCCAGTAGCCCCACGAGTGGGTGCCGTTCGGACGGAAGTCGAACGTGGCCGGGATGTTCAGCGAGTTCAGCCGCTTGAACAGGTTGTTCGTGCACAGCAGGGTCGCACCCTCGATGGCCCCGCCGAGCAGGACCTGGTTTGCCAGCGCCGCGGTGCCACCGGTCGCCTCGAGAGTGTCGTGCGCGCCCGGGAGGCCGTTGCCCGAGGACATGTAGATCTCGGTGCCGCGCAGCTTCTCCGCCTGGATGACCGGGTCGTTCTCGATCCACTCCGGGTCGTCCGTGGGCCCCCACATGTTCTCGGTGTCGCCGCCGCCGCGGGACTCGACGACGAGCTTGATGTAGGTCTGGCCCGCCGGGGTGCTGGTCTCGGCGCAGCCGCTGTAGCCGGCGACGCTCTTGTACAGGCCGGGGGCCTTGATGGCCAGGTTCAGCACGCTGGTGCCGGTCATGGAGATCGCGGCGAGGGAGTTGGTGCCGTTGCCCTTGAACGCCGAGTCGATGATCGGCGGGAGCTCCTCGGTGAGGAAGGTCGTCCACTTGTTGCGGCCGAGCTCCGGGTCGTCGTTGCGCCAGTCGGTGTAGTAGCTGAACGCGCCCCCGATCGGGGTGACCACGTTGAGGCTCTTGTCGGAGAAGAACGACGCCATGTCGGTGCGGCGCTGCCAGGTCGCGGAGTCCTCGCCGCCACCGGCACCGTTGAGCAGATACAGCGTCGGCCGCGGCGCACTGGTGTCGGCGGGCAGCTGGATCTTCACCGGGATGAGCTTGTCCATCGACATCGAGTGCACGTAGGCGGTGACCTGACGTCCGCTGCCGTCGACGCGCTCGAGCTTGGATCCGTTCGGTGCCACCGCGTTCGGAACGTCGGCGGCGTTCGCGACGGCGCCGACACCGAGCAGCGGCAGGACGGTCAGCGCCGCCGTCACGGCCGCGATGCGGCCCATGCGACGGGCGGATCCACGAATCTTGGGCATCTTCCCACCTTGATATGTCGTCTGCGTTCGTAAGCTGTGCTTTGTAAAGCTGTGCGTTCGCGTATATATACAGCAGCGTGGCCCCACCGTTACTTCGTGGGGCCTCGAAAGTCGGTACGCCCGGACAGTGTCGCCCAGAGCGCGCGGGTTGTCCAAAGAATGGGCAAACTGCCGAACGGAGTTCACCCGTCCGACCGACATCGACCCCGGCTGTTCACATGGCACGAGGCCGGTCCACCGTGCGGTGGACCGGCCTCGCGTGAGCCGGGTGGGACGATCAGATCGTCCCGCGCGGGGTCGGACTCAGAAGTCCATGCCGCCCATGCCACCGGTCGGGTCGCCCATCGGAGCAGCGGCCTTCTCCGGCTTGTCGGCGACGACAGCCTCAGTGGTCAGGAACAGGGCCGCGATGGACGCCGCGTTCTGCAGCGCCGAGCGGGTGACCTTGACCGGGTCGTTGATGCCCGCGACGAGCAGGTCCTCGTACTCACCGGTGGCGGCGTTCAGGCCGCTGCCGGCGGGAAGGTTGCGAACCTTCTCCGCGACGACGCCGGGCTCGAGGCCGGCGTTGAACGCAATCTGCTTGAGCGGAGCCTCGAGGGCAACCTTGACGATGTTGGCACCGGTGGCCTCGTCGCCCTCCAGCTTCAGGTCGTCCAGGACCGGAGCGGACTGCAGCAGAGCCACGCCACCACCGGCGACGATGCCCTCCTCGACGGCAGCCTTCGCGTTGCGGACGGCGTCCTCGATGCGGTGCTTGCGCTCCTTGAGCTCGACCTCGGTCGCAGCGCCGGCCTTGATGACGGCGACGCCACCGGCCAGCTTGGCCAGGCGCTCCTGCAGCTTCTCACGGTCGTAATCCGAGTCCGACGCCTCGATCTCGGCGCGGATCTGGTTGACGCGACCGGCGATGGCGTCGGCATCGCCGGCACCCTCGACGATGGTGGTCTCGTCCTTGGTGACGACGACCTTGCGGGCGCGGCCGAGCAGCTCGATGCCTGCGGTCTCCAGGGACAGGCCGACCTCTTCGCTGACGACCTCGCCACCGGTGAGGATGGCGATGTCGGCGAGCTGCGCCTTGCGGCGGTCACCGAAGCCCGGAGCCTTGACGGCGACGGACTTGAAGGTGCCGCGGATCTTGTTGACGACCAGGGTCGACAGGGCCTCGCCCTCGACGTCCTCGGCGATGATCAGCAGCGGCTTGCCGGCCTGGATGACCTTCTCCAGCAGCGGCAGCAGGTCCTTGACCGTGGAGATCTTGGAGCTGACGAGCAGGATGTACGGATCCTCGAGGACCGCTTCCTGGCGCTCGGCGTCGGTCGCGAAGTACAGCGAGATGTAGCCCTTGTCGAAGCGCATGCCCTCGGTGAGCTCGAGCTGCAGGCCGAAGGAGTTGGACTCCTCGACGGTGATGACGCCTTCCTTGCCGACCTTGTCCATGGCCTCGGCGATCAGCTCACCGATGGACGAGTCGCCGGCCGAGATACCGGCGGTGGCAGCGATCTGCTCCTTGGTCTCGACCTCCTTGGCGGTGTCGAGCAGCTTGGCGGTGACGGCCTCGACGGCCTTCTCGATGCCGCGCTTGAGACCCAGCGGGTTGGCGCCGGCAGCGACGTTGCGCAGACCCTCGCGGACGAGCGCCTGAGCGAGGACGGTGGCGGTGGTGGTGCCGTCGCCCGCGACGTCGTCGGTCTTCTTGGCGACCTCCTTGACCAGCTCGGCGCCGATCTTCTCGTAGGGGTCCTCGAGCTCGATCTCCTTGGCGATGGACACGCCGTCGTTGGTGATCGTGGGGGCGCCCCACTTCTTCTCGAGCACGACGTTGCGACCCTTGGGTCCCAGCGTCACCTTGACGGCGTCGGCGAGGCTGTTCAGGCCACGCTCGAGGCCGCGACGTGCCTCTTCGTCGAACGCGATGATCTTGGCCATTGCGAAGTGATCCTCCGGATTGGGGGTGACACACAAGGCGACCGCTCGTCGGGTCGCCTCATTGGCGCGCAGGACGACCGCATGCGGTTCGCCCCGTTCACTCGGCCAGGCTCGGTGCCCGCGACGGACGACCAGGGGTGTCGATGGGATCCCAGCCTCACCGTCCCGACCTGGCACTCACGTGTTGCGAGTGCCAAGTGCCTTTTTAGCACTCACAGGGGGTGAGTGCAAGGACTCGCAGGTCCCTGAACGGGCGCGGGGCGCGCCCGCACGAATCCTCTCGGATTCGGCGGACGCGCCCCGGTCGTTCGCACGGATGCGGCCCGATGCGCTCAGCGAATGAGGCAGACCGCGCCGGTGTTGAGGTTGACGGCGAACGAGAGCGGTCCCATGCAGTTCACTCCACCCGACTCCGCGGTGGCGCCCGACCCCCAGCCGGCGAGCGCGAAGGTGGTGTCGCCGTTGTCGGTACGGGCGTGGGCGATCCCGCCGCCGATCGCGTAGGCGTGCGCCTGGCCCGCGACCTTCGACGTGCTGAGCGCGACGCCGAACCCGGTCGCGAACGTGTTCGCGCTGCCGCCCTCGGACACGCTCACGGCGGTGCCGCTGTCCATCGCGCCGGCATTGGCGACGCCGGCGCCGGTGGCCGTCGCACCGCAGCTGGCGTCACCGACGACGCGGATGTCGTTGGCAGAAGGCGGGGAGACGCAGTCCACGCGGGCGGCGGAGGCGACCCCCGCACCGGTGACGGCGAGACCACCGATCACGGCGACACCGGTCGCGATCGACGCGCCGACACGCGCGGCCCGGGTGGCGAACAGGGACAGGGAACGAGGGCGGAACCAAGTGCGCACGAAACTCCTCGAACATGAGGTGGGATGGGATGTGATCGACCGTACCGAACAACCGCCCTCCCGACCCCCAGGTTCGCGGCGGATTCGGCAACCAATTCGGCGGGCCCCGTCAGTGCCGCGTCTCGGCCCCGTCCGGCTTCTCGGCCCGCCGGGGCTACGGATCGAGTTCGTCGAGCAGCCCCGGCAGGTCCGCCACCGAGTCGATCACGTGGTCGGGCCGCCCGGGCGGCGCCTCCAGGATCGCGGGACGAAACTTGCCGGTCCGCACCAGCACCCCCGCGAACCCGACGTACTGGGCGGCGAGCACGTCGTTGACCAGGTCGTCGCCGACCATGACGGCGTGTTCGGGGTCGGTACCCATCACGGCGGCGGCGGTGGTGAAGCCGGTCGGTGCCGGCTTGCCGATCACCGTCACGCGTCCACCTCCCGCGGCCTCGAGCCCCGGCAGATAGGCGCCGGTGTCGATCCGGAGCCCGTCCGCGGTGGCCCACGTCAACCCGCTCTGCATCGCCACGACGGGAATCCCCTGCTGCATCAGTTCCACCACTCGACTCAGGGTGACGTGGTCGAACTCGGGCCCGGCGCTGCCGAGCACCACCACGTCGGGATGCTCGGCGTCGAGAACGATGCCCTGCAGGTCCTTCGTTATGTCGCCGTGGTTGACCACCAGGCACCGCGCGCCCGGATAGGTCGACCGCAGGTATTCGGCGGTCAGCACGGCGGCGGTGACGATCTCACCGGTGTCGACGTCCATCCCGCAGTCCCGCAGCGCCGTGGCGATCTCGCCGCGGGTGCGCGAGGTCGTGTTGGTGAGGAAGGCCCTGGGCAGCGCGCGGTCGCGGACGGCGCGCAGGGCGTCGGCGGCCCCGGGAAGTGCCCGCCACGACGTGACGAGGACCCCGTCGATGTCGAACAGCACGCCGCCGACGCTCACCGACCCAGTATGCGCCCGGACCTCGGGTGTGTCCGGGCGCGACCGGATTCAGACGCGGCCACGGGCGGCGAGGGTGTTGAGCACCGCCGCGGCCTGGTCGGCCCCGTCGACCGTGACGGTGAATCGCGACCCGTCACCACGGGTGACCTCCAGCGCGGGGCCCGGGCGGGCGATCAGTCCGACACCCCGGGGACCGACCCGGTAGCCGTAGCCCCCGAACCCGTTGAGCACCTTGACGGCCACCTCGCGCGCCTCGGCGACCTCGTCGAGAGGGATGTGAACGGGCCTGACCGGGACGACTCCGCGCGCGGACAGCCCGCGCTGGTCGACGACGACCCGGACCGGGGCGAGAACGAGCGCCATCACGGCCCCCGAGATCGCGGCGACCACGAGCAGCAGGATCGCCGAGCCCGCCCCGACCGCCGTCAGTGCGACGACGACCGCGATCGGGAGCACGCCCAGGAGAACGCCGAACCACCGGGGCATCGCCGCCGTTCCCGACCACGCGACCCGTTCTCCCTCCTCGAGCGGGATGCGTGGGGCGTCGGCGCCGGGCGCGGCACTCGCCCGGGCGGGCCCGGGCGCAGGCATGCTCAGGTGGGCGAGCAGGGCCGCGCCCACCCCGATCACCGCGGCGGCGAGGATCCACCAGCCGGGCACGGTGACGGACGAGGCGTCGGAGACGCCGCGCTGCGGGATTGCCAGCAGGACCGGTAGCACCGCGAGGAACGAGCCGGTGCCGGAGGCGAGGGCGACGCCCATCCTGGCGGTCCGCAGGTCACGCCGGGTGATCAGCACCAGGACCGTCACCAGGACCGCGGCGGTCGCGGGACCGAGGAGCACGGTCGCGCGCGCTGCGGCCTGCGAGGCGAAACCGTCGGCACTGCCGCCGAATGTGAAGTGCACGGCCATCGGATCCGGCAGGTCGGCGGCCCAGCCGGCGAACAGCACCAGCGCGAGCGCGGCGAGCGCCACCGGCGCCGACAGCGCCGCGACCAGCGCGCGGGCCCACGACACCTGCGGTGCCAAGGTCTGTTCGGTCATGTCATCTCCTTCTTGACGAGGGTCACCAGTTCCGCCGCACTCAGTCCGAGGCGACGCGCCTCGGCGACGACGTCGAGGACGGCCTCCTGAAGCCGGCTGCGTCCGCCGGCGTCGGCCGCGACCACCGCGCCGCGGCCACGCCGCAGTTCGATCAGTCCCTCGTCACGCAACTGCTGGTAGCCGCGCAGCACCGTGTGCACGTTCAGGTCGAGGGATTCGGCGAGCTCCCGGGCACCGGGTAACCGGTCCCCGGGACCGACGCTGCCGTCGACCAGGGCGCGCCGCACGCTCGCCGCGACCTGTTCGAAGAGTGGCGTCGGCGAGGCGGGGTCGATTCGGATGAGCACGAACACATTCTATTGTTCTAGTTCCATTAGAACAACTTTGCCCGCATGAATGCACCGTTCGAGCCCCCGGAGAACCCGAACGGTGTGCGACGCCGGGACGTCAGCGGGTGAAGTGACCTCGAACCAGGTCGTCGATCTCCCGCGGAGTCAGGAGGCGTTCGAGTCGCTCGCTGGGCCACGCCTCCCGACGCCCCCGACTTCGCGTGGTCGGCAGCAGCGGTACCGGGTTGCGATGGGCGGGACGCAGAACGTCTGGGATCTTCACGACATGCTCCGAATGCGGGAGCCGGCCCGACAGGCGGCCGGCCTTGGTGTGGATAACCTCTTCATCGCCTGCCGGACCCGGCGCATTACACCGCTGTGGTCCACCTTGACGAAGCCGCCGAGTCCGGGAAATCATGCGTAACCGCAAGTACCACCAACATCCACGAACCGGGAGCCCCTGTGACGAACACACTCGAAGCCGACATCGAGATCGACGCCACCGCGGACGCGGTGTGGCGGGTGATCTCCGACCTCGAGCGGATGGGCAAGTGGAGCCCCCAGTGCAAGGTGATGAAGGTCTTCGGTGGCCCGGTCCGGCAGGGCACCCGCACCTTCAACGTCAACAAGAAGGGCCTGCTGGTGTGGCCGACCAGCGCCAAGGTGATCCGATTCGAGCCGGGCAAGGCCATCGCGTGGCGAGTGGCGGAGAACCACACCATCTGGACCTACGAACTCACCCCCACCGAGACCGGCACCCGGGTCACCGAGCGCCGTGAGGCCCCGACCGGAACCACCAAGGTCTCCAGCTTCCTCGTCGACAAGTTCATGGGCGGCACCGCGGACTTCGAGGTCGAGATGATCTCCGGGATGAACCTCACCCTGGCGCGGATCAAGAGCGAAGTGGAGTCCGCGGCCGCGACCGCACGCTGACCACCCCCTGGCACCACTTGGGGGTGGGGCGCGGACGCCGACCTCGGCTAGCCTGTGCAGTGCCCGCGAGCGGCCGTTCCGCCCGCGAACACCCACACGTCGCCAACCGAAGAGGAACCCGTGGCCCGCCGCCCCACCCCCATTGGCACTCCGCAACCGACCGGGCTCGCGCACCTGGTCGACCTGGTCCGGACCACGATTCCGCCACTGCATCCGGCCGGACTGCCGTTCGTCCTGGCCCCGCTGGGTGTGGCCGCTCTCGGCCGGCGTCGGCCCTGGATCCGCCGCACGGGCCTGCTCGCCGCCGGTGCGAGCGCCGCGTTCTTCCGGCACCCGCACCGGGTACCGCCGAACCGGCCGAACGTGGCCGTCTCCCCCGCCGACGGCGAGGTCGCGCTCGTCGACAACGCCGTGCCGCCCGCAGAGCTGAACATGGGCGACCAGCCGGTGCCACGCGTGAGCATCTTCCTGTCCGTGCTCGACGTGCACGTGCAGCGCAGCCCCGTCGCCGGCGAGGTCCTGCAGGTGGTGCACCAGCCGGGCAAGTTCCTGTCCGCCGATCTCGCCGAGGCGAGTGAGGCCAACGAACGCAACTCGATGCTGCTGCGAACCGCCTCCGGCCACGAGATCGCCGTCGTGCAGATCGCCGGCCTGCTTGCCCGGCGCATCGTCTGCGACGCGAAGGTGGGCGACCACCTCCCGATCGGCGACACCTACGGGCTCATCCGCTTCGGTTCCCGTGTCGACACCTACTTTCCGGCGGGCACCACGCTGATGGTGGAGCGGGGGCAGCGCGCAGTGGGCGCCGAGACCGTCCTCGCCCAGCTCCCGTGAGTCCGCGGGAGGTGGTGACGAGCACCCGGCGCGTCGCGACCAGCGGTCTGCTGCTGCTGCCGAGCACCCTGACGATCCTGGCGTTGTGCAGCGGTCTGTCGGCCGTGAAGTTCGCGCTCGAGGCTCAACTGGGCGCGGCGCTGGGGATGATCGGCGTGGCCGCGGTCCTCGACTCGCTCGACGGACGCATCGCCCGCCT
Organism: Rhodococcus sp. NPDC004095; assembly: GCF_053604015.1. NCBI lineage: Bacteria > Bacillati > Actinomycetota > Actinomycetes > Mycobacteriales > Nocardiaceae > Rhodococcus > Rhodococcus sp. NPDC004095. Next base: position 56,955 of record NZ_JBSGGS010000019.1, on the reverse strand, counting down.
GCTGGACGCGACCACGAAGATCGGCGCCGAACTCGACTCGCTCGCCGACGCCATCTCGTTCGGCGTCGCCCCCGCGTTGGTCCTGTACGTGACGCTGCTCGACGGCAGCAACGCCGGGTGGATCGTGGCCTTGGTCTACGCGGTGAGCATCGTGCTGCGCCTGGCCCGGTTCAACACCCTCCTCGACGACGACTCCGCGCCGTCGTACACCAGCGAGTTCTTCGTCGGCGTCCCCGCGCCGGCAGGCGCGCTGATGGTGCTCACCCCGATCGCCGCCTACGAACAGTGGGGTGACGGCTGGTGGTCCTCGTTCTGGGTGGTGTCCGCGTGGACCGTGCTGTCGGCGGCGCTGATCGTCAGCCGCGTTCCGACGCTGGCGATGAAGACGTTCTCGGTGCCCCGCCGGATGGCCGCGGTCCTGCTGGTCGGGGTCGCACTGACGGCCGCCGCGCTGATCACCTATCCGTACGTGCTCCTGATCGTGCTCGTGTTCGCATATCTGGTGCACATTCCGTTCGCGGTCAGGTCCAAGCGGTGGGTCGCCGCCCGGCCGGAGGTGTGGGACGTGAAACCCGCCGAGCGGCGCGCGATCCGGCGGGCGCCCGGCAACGCCCGCACCCAGCGCTCGGCGGAGCGACTCGGGCTCCGCCGGCCTCGATCGCGCTGACATGGGCCTCCGATAATGTCGGTAGCCATGCGAACGACAAAGCGGTTGCTGGTCGGTTCGGCCCTTCCGGTGTTGGTGGCGGCCGGGTTGGCCGGCGCGCCCGCGACGGCCGCGCGCCTGCCGCTCCCCGCGCCGATTCCGGCCGCGGGATCGTCGGCTCCGCAACCGGGCGCGGACACCGAGGTCACGTTCGAGTCCGGAGGCGTGACGTTCCACGGCAGCCTGCGCACCCCGGCCCTGCCCCGCGCGGGGGCCGCAGCCCTGCTGTTGCCGGGCAGCGGCCCGACCGACCGCAACGGCAACCAGCCCGGACTCACCACGAACACGATCGCCCGGATCGCCGACGACCTCGCGGCGCAGGGCGTCGCCAGCCTGCGCTTCGACAAGCTCGGCAGCGGGGCCACCGGCCTCGCCGGGCTGACCCCGGACCAGCTCGCGAACATCGGGTTCACCGCCCAGGTCGACCACGCGGCCGCGGCCGCCGCCCTGCTCGCCGAGCGCACCGGCGTCCCCGCAGGCCGGCTGTCGGTGATCGGCCACAGCGAGGGCGGATTCACCGCCCTCGCGCTCGCCCAGCGGGACATCGGCAGAGGCGGCCTCGGACTGCTCGCCCCGCTGCCGATGCGTTACCTGGACCTACTGACCGCGCAGCTGAACACGCAACTCGACCAGGCGGTGCGCCTGGGTCAGATGACCGGCGAGAACGCCGAGGGCGCCCGCGCGACCCTCCGGGACAGCGTCGAGTCGCTGCGCGAGACCGGCAGCCTGCCCGCCAAACCGGATCCGCTGCTCGCGAGCATCGGACTGGTCCGCACGAACGCGAAGTTCCTCGCCGAGGCCGACGCCCTGGATCCGGTACGCCTGGCCGCCGCCGTCGCCGAGGACACCCCGGTCCTGCTCACGTGCTCCGACAAGGACCTGAACGTCAGTTGCGATCAGCTCGTCCCCCTGCGTGACGCGGTCGGCCACACCGAACTCCGGTTCGCGCGTTTCGCCAATGCCAACCACCAGCTCGACGAGCTGGGACCGCTTCCTCCGAGCACGGTGGACCGGATTGTGGCACTACCGGAGTCGGCCGAGTTCGCCGCGACACTGCAGCAGTGGTCGGTGCGGCTCGTCCGCTGAACGTCGCCACTAGGGTGGATCTCGTGACGTCTCCGGAACTCGCCCTGACCGCCCGGTTGAACACCTCGGCCTCCGATGCCCGCCGCGGGGTGGTGCGCCTGCACCCCGAGGCGCTGGCCGCGCTGGGGCTGCGGGAATGGGACGGGATCGCGGTGGTCGGCGCCCGCCGGACCGCCGCCGTGGTTGCCCTCGCCCCGGCCGGGATCCCCACCGGCACCGCCCTGCTCGACGACGTCACCCTGTCCAATGCCGGCCTGAAAGAGGATGCGCGCGTTGTCGTCTCGCCGGTGACCGTGTACGGCGCGCGCGCCGCGACGCTGAGCGGGTCGGCACTGGCCACCCGCTCGATCTCCGAAACCACCTTGCGCCAGGCCCTGTTGGGCAAGGTGCTCACCGTCGGGGACACCGTCTCCCTTCTTCCGCGCGACCTCGGGCCGGGCATCTCGACCAGTGCGGCAACACAGTCGCTCTCCCGCACCTTCGGGGTGGCGTGGACGTCGGAACTGCTGACGGTGGTCTCCGTCGACCCGCCCGGACCGGTGAGCGTGCAACCCAATTCGGCGATCGGCTGGGGAACCTCCCCCGTGGCCGCGGTGCCGGAAGCCACGGAATCGGCACCGTCCGCAGACCACCCGGCGCCGCGTCCGGAACCGGTGGCGGTGCAGGACCTGGTCGGGGTCTCCGCACAGGCGGCCAAGCTGACCGAGTGGCTCAAGCTGGCCCTCGACGAGCCGGAACTGCTGCACACCCTCGGCGCCTCCGCGCATCTCGGCGTCCTGATCACCGGGCCGGCCGGAGTCGGCAAGGCGACCCTGGCGCGGGCGGTGCTCGCCGACCGCACGGTCGCCGAACTCGACGGCCCGACCGTGGGCGCCCTCGAGTCCGCGGCCCGGCTGCAGCGCGTCGCCGACGCCGTCACCCGCCTGCGGCACGATCGCGGGGTCCTGCTGATCACCGACCTGGACGCCCTGCTCCCGGCCGAACCGGAACCCGTGTCGGCGCTGATCCTCGACGAGCTGCGCCGCGCGGTGGACACACCGGGGGTCGCCTTCGTCGCCACGACCGCCCACCCCGATGCCCTCGACAGCCGCGCCCGCGGGCAGGACGTGTGCGACCGGGAGCTGACGATCCCGCTGCCCGACGGCGGCACACGCCGCGCCCTGCTCGAGCAACTGCTGCGCCGGGTGCCGACCTCCACCCTCGACCTCGGCGAAATCACCTCCCGAGCACCGGGGTTCGTCGCCGCCGACCTGGCGGCACTGGTCCGGGAAGCGGCCATGCGGGCGGCGTCACGGGCCAGCAGTGAGGGCACCGAACCGCGACTCGAGCAGTCCGACCTGGTCGGTGCACTCGAGGTGATCCGTCCACTGTCGCGGTCGGGCACCGAGGAGCTGGCGGTCGGGTCGGTCACCCTCGACGACGTCGGGGACATGGTGGAGACGAAGCAGGCGCTGACCGAAGCGGTGCTGTGGCCGCTGCAGCACCCGGATTCGTTCGCCCGGCTCGGCGTCGACCCGCCCCGCGGCGTACTGCTGTACGGGCCGCCCGGCTGCGGCAAGACGTATCTGGTTCGGGCGCTGGCCAGTTCGGGTCAGTTGTCGGTGCACGCGGTGAAAGGCGCGGAGCTGATGGACAAGTGGGTCGGCGCATCGGAGAAGGCGGTGCGCGAGCTGTTCCAGCGGGCCCGCGATTCGGCGCCGTCGATGATCTTCCTCGACGAGGTGGACGCCCTGGCACCGCGGCGCGGACAGTCCACCGACTCCGGCGTCACCGACCGCGTGGTCGCCGCACTGCTCACCGAACTCGACGGCGTCGAGCCGCTGCGCGACGTCGTGGTGGTCGGCGCGACGAACCGTCCCGACCTGATCGACCCGGCCCTGCTGCGGCCCGGCCGGCTGGAGAAGCTGGTGTTCGTGCCACCGCCGGACTCCGACGCACGGCACGAGATCCTGCGCACCGCAAGCCGATCGGTGCCGCTGGCCGCGGAGGTCGACCTGGCCGCGCTCGCCGTGGACCTCGACGGTTACTCGGCGGCGGACTGTTCGGCCCTGCTGCGGGAGGCGGCGCTGGCGGCGATGCGGCGCAACGTCGACGCCGCCGACGTCACCGCCGACGACGTCGCCACCGCCCGTGCGGCCGTCCGCCCGTCCCTGGACCCGGATCAGGTCGCGCACCTGGAGGCGTACGCGCAGAACCGGTAGGCCCCGTGGGGGCGCGCAGTTCACCGGGTGGGGACCCGCAGACCGACCTACACTCGGCTGTCATGAGCGCTCGATTCGCCGCCGCGGCGGCGCTCCTGTGGACGGTGCTTCTCGCTCTCGTGGCCGCGCCGCCGGCATCGGCCCAGACCACGACCACGTGGCTGTGCCGGCCCGGCCAGCCGGACGATCCGTGCGGTGGCCGCTCCGGCGCCCCGGTCGACTGCTTCTACGTGTACCCCACCGCCTCGCTGCAGCAGGGCACGAACGCGAACCACGACCGCTCCCCCGAGCTGCAGGCGGTTGCGCGGCTGCAGGCGGAACCGTTCGGCACGTCCTGCGACGTGTGGGCGCCGGTGTACCGGCAGATGACGCTGCGCGCACTGAACGGCGCGTCGCCGGAGGTCCGCTCCGCGGCACTGGACCTCGCGTACGACGACCTCGAGCGAGCCTGGGACGACTACCTCGCACAGCACAACCACGGCCGCGGTGTCGTCCTGATCGGACACTCGCAGGGCACCCGGATGTTGCGCACGCTCATCCACAACCGGATCGACGGGCAGCCCTTGCAGTCTCGACTCGTTTCCGCCCTGCTGATCGGCGGGAACGTCCTGGTCCGCAAGGGTGAGACCGTCGGAGGCGACTTCACGTCGGTACCCGCCTGCACGGACCGCGACCGGACCGGCTGCGTCGTGGCGTATTCGGCGTTCTCCCGGACCCCGCCGCCCGACACCCGCTACGGCCTCTCCCCCCAGGCGTCCGCCACCTCCGGCACCCGCGCCGACCTGCCGTACGGTCCGGACTACGAGGTGCTGTGCACCAATCCCGCTTCCCTGCACGACAACTCGGAGGCACCGCTGCGGGGGACGATCGGCGGCCGCGACGTCGACGCGTTCCGCGCCCGCTGTACCGGCGGAAGCGGGCCCCACGTGCTGATGGTGGACGGCCCGGGTGCGTCCCTGCTGCCCGCCGTCCCGAACGAGACCTGGGGCCTGCACGTGATGGACGTCAACCTCGCGCAACGCGACCTCGTCGACCTGGTCGCCACCCAATCCCGGGCCTATCTGCGCTGACGCGCCCGTGCGTGAGTTCCTCCCCAGAGGGGGCCCCACCCGGTCGGGGTGGAACTCACGCACAGGGCGCAAGGGCGTGTCTCCTAATCCCTCTCGGATGCACCTGGCGAAACAATCGTCGTCCGGCAAGGCGGAGGAGAAGCCGATACCGCTGTTGTATCGGCGCCGACGACAACGCAGCAGGGCGGCGATTGGGCGCCAGGGGCGCCGAAACGGGGATTGGGAGACATGCCCTAGCTCCAGCGGGCGAGGATCTCGTTGGCCCGCACCGCGAGCGCGGCCTGCAGCAGTGGCCCGAAGCTGACCCGGCCCACGCCGAGCGCCGCGTAGTTCGCCTTGTCACCTCGCACGGGATCGGCGATCGCGTTCACGGGCAGCGGCAGCGCCGCCGTGAGCTCGCGGTACACCTCGTCGGTGTGGAAGCCGACCGGGTACAGGGAGTCGGCGCCGGCCTCGGCCGCGAGCGTGAGCCGGGCGATGGCGCGTGCGGTGCGATCGGACTCGTCGCCGACCTGCTTGAGGAACAGGTCGGTACGGGCGTTGATGACCACGTGCACACCGACCGCGTCCGCGGCGCGACGCAGTCCCCCGACGAAGTCGGCGTGCTCCTGCGCCTCCCGCAGCCGCCCTCCCTCACTGTGCACGGTGTCCTCGATGTTCAACCCGACCGCCCCGACCTCGACGAGACCGTTGATCAGGGTCTCCGGGCTCTGGCCGTAGCCGGACTCGATGTCCACGGACACCGGCAGTTCCACGGCCCCGGTGATCTGGGCGACACGGGCGAGCAGTTCACTGAACGTCATGCCCTCGTTGTCGGGCCGACCGATGGAATCGGCCACCGGGTGCGAGCCGACGGTCAGCGCGGCGAAACCGGCCTGCGCGGCCAGGTTCGCCGACCAGGCGTCCCAGACGGTCGGGAGGATCACCGGTTCCCCGGGCCGGTGCAGCCCAAGGAGCGTGGTGGCCTTCTCGGTGATCGATGCCATGGTGGGTTCCTCGCCTCGTATTTGTGGTGTGAACATCGTGGCACGCCGGGGCGTTCGGCTCAGCGCGTGCACGGTCGTCGTCGGTTAGCGTCGGGCAATGCCCGTCACTCCCCGCGCAGCAATCCCCGTGCCTGCCGGACTGCTCAGCGCCTTCCTCGCGGCGTTCGTGCTGACCGACCCGCCCGGCGGACGGTGGGCCGTCCGCACCTCCGGCCGTGAACTCGACCGGTGGCTGAGCGGACAGCCGACCGGGATCGCGGTCGGTGTGGTGGTGGCCGTCGCCGGGTGCGCCGTGCTGCAGCAGGGCGGTTCCCGGCGGATCGCGTGGGCGGTCGGTGCGGCCGCGACCGCGGTGCTGTTCGCGGTCCGGTTCGCGGTGCCCGACGTCGCGGGTGTCGACGCCCTGATCGCCCTGCACGTCCTCAAGACCGTCGCGGCCGGAGCCCTGCTCGGCGCGGCCGTCGCCGCGGTCTGGGGCCATCGGGGTGCGCAACTCGCCCTCACCGCAGGCGCCGTCACCGGCTTCCTGTCCGTGTCCGCGTGGGGTGCGACGGTGTCCGTGAAGAGCACGTCGACGCTCGGGGAACCGGCCTGGTGGCTGCTCGGGGCAACGCTCGTCGCGACGGCGGCGGCCGCCGCGGCCGCGAACACGGCTTCGCGTATCCAGCGCGTCACCGGTCCCGAGGCAGGGGCCGCGTTGCTGACGGTCGCGGCGATCGCCCTGATCAACAGGCTGCAGATCGCGTGGATCGGCCAGGACGGCAACCAGACCCGAACCCACCAGTGGGTCGTCGTCGCGGTGGCGATGGTGGTGGTCCTGGTGGCGACGGAGGTGTGCGCCCGGCTGATCGCCCGCCGCACGGGCCCCGGCGAAGGTGTGATCGTGTTGGTGGCCACCGGTGTCGCGGCGGCCGCGATGCCGGTGCTGGTGGACCTGCGCAGCCCGTATCGGGACGTGCCGGCGTGGGCTGCCGTGGCGGTCGCCGGTGCCGCGGTGCTCGTCGGCCTGATCGTCGCCGCGCGCCGCCCGGCCCCGATCGCGGGACTGGCGGTGGCGGCACTGGTTCCGGTGGTCGGCGCGATCTTCCCCGACTTCGGCGATCACGGCCCGTGGCTGCTGGTGCGACTGGGCGTGCTCGGTGTCGGCGCCGGGCTCGCGCTCGCCCCCGCACTGCCCGGGTCGGCTGCGGTCGCCGCCGCCGGGTTGTCGATTCCGTTCGTGTCCATGGTCTTTCACGCGGCGGCGACAGTGATCGTTCACCGGACCGCACCCGACGCCGTCCTCGTCCCAGATGGAATCGGATACCAGTCGTTCCTCACCACCGAGCAGTTCGTCCAGTTCGTCGGGACACCCGTCTACGACGACCGCATCGCCGGCATCGCGCTGGCAATCGCGGTGGCCTTCTGCGCGTGGGGCGTCCAGAGCCTGCGGCGGACCCGCCGGTGACAACGGCCCGGCGCACCGTCGAGCTCCTCGCGGCGCTGCTGGTCGGTGCGGCCGCGGGCTGGGCGCTGCTCGCTCCGATCGCACCCGGCTTCGCCCTCGGCGGCTCCGACGCCCGGTTGACGGTGCTGGCGACGAGCCGACCACTCGCGACGGCACTCGGGGTCGTGCTGGCGGCGGTGGTCGCGGGATGGCTCTCGCGGCGCGGCTCCGTGCGGGTGGCGCGGCTGGTGGTGATCGTCGGGCTGGGCGCCATGGTGGCGATGGCTTTCGCCAACGAGAGCGCCCGGCAACTGGAATGGCTGACCGCATCGAGTTACCTCACCGGTGTCGCCGCGGGACTCGCACTCGGTGGTGCCGCTGCGACGGCTTCCGACGCGGTTGAGTCGGCGACGGTGGCCGCTGGGGCGCTTGCCGCCTTCCTGCTCACCGCACCGGTCACCGCGCGCCTCGGAGAGATGGCCGAGCGCGGGTGGACGGAGTACACGCTGCCGAACGACTCCGGCACGTTCACCGTCGCGCCGCCGTGGTGGCTGCTGCTGCCCGCAGCGGCCGCCACCGCCGTCGCGCTGCTGCTCGGCGGAGCCCGTGCCGCACGACCGTCGAGTCGGGCGGGCGCGGTCACGACCTCGGTCGTGGTGGCCGCACTGGTGACGAACGCGGCGATCGGCGCCGTGCCGGAGAACCGGCAGCTGACCTGGGTGCTGCTCGCTGTGTTCGTCGCGGTGACGATCGCGGGGGCGGCCGCGCTCGACGGCCGGGACGGCACGCTGCTGCTGGTGACGACGGCGGTGGTTGCGACGGCGGCCCCGCTGAGCGACTGGTCGGACACCACGTGGATCGGCGTGGTGATCCTGGCGGTGTCGCTGGCCGTCGGGGTGGTCGTCGGGACGAGGTGGCCGAGCGTCGTCGTCGGCCTGACGCTGCTCGCGGCCGTGTCGCTCGCCGGCCTACTTCCCGATGTCGCCGACGGGATGGGTGACGCGGTGCGCTGGCTGGCCCTCGCCCCGATCGCCGGCTACACCCTGGGCTCGTGTGGCGGGGCGCGCTCGGGGGCGACCGTTGCGGGCGTGTCGGTGCTGTTCGTGCCCAGCGCGCTCACGGTCGCCGGTCAGGCCGCGACGTCCGGGCCGCTCGCGGAGCTGTCACCGTTCACGGAGTTGCCGCGCGGCGTGCTCGCGTACGGGTCCCCGCCGGATCCCTGGATGCTCAACCTGACGATGACGGTGGTGGTGCTCGGGACGATCGCCGCTGCCGGAGTGCTGCGACAGCGGGTCGACTGACCGCTCACGCCGGTCGACCCCTGGGCGTCAGCCCCGAGCGGCGGATGCGACCTTGGCCGCCTCGACCTGCTCGTCGGTCAGCGACGGTTCGGTCAGCGGCGCACGCGGCACACCCTCGGCCCGCAGGCCGTCCAGCACGATCCCGAGGTAGCGGCGCCAGGCGTCGGGTGCGACGGGTCCGGCGAAGTCGATGACGGCCTCGACCATCTTGGCGACCGTGAACAGGTCGTTGGTGGTGACGTCGGGGCGCAGCGCGCCGGCGTCCTTGGCGCGGGTGACGAGCTGTTCGGCGAGAGGTGCGACGCGTTCGCGGGCGCACGCGATCTGCTCGCGGCCTACGTCGCAGCTGAAGAAGACCTCGCCCATGCCGCGATTGGTTGCCATCTGTTCGCACGTGAAGGCCAGGAAGTCGACCAGCCCCTGCCACGGGTCCTCGACCTCGAGAGCCTTGGTGGCGCCCGCGGCCATGTCCGCCATGTGCTGCTCGAAGACGCCGTCGACGAGCTCCTGCTTGCAGCTGAAGCGCCGGTAGACGGTGCCTACGCCCACCTTGGCGTGCCGTGCGACGTCGTCGAGGGTGATGTCGATGCCGCGTAGCGCGAACAGCTCGGCAGCCGCATCGAGGATCTTCCGGCGGTTGCGTTCGGCGTCGGCGCGCAGCTTGCGCCCTCCTGTGACGGTGCTCACGAAACTCATTCTGTCATCCCCGAGAATCCGACAAACCCGGCCCGAGAATCCGACAAACCCGGGCAAACCTCGCGACCCCCCGAAATTAAGTGGAGACATCTCCTCCACTTAGGCGTACGGTGGCCCAAGTGGAGCCTACTCCTCCACTTCGTTCGAATCGACGACGCCGACCCACCTCTAGGGGGCTGCAGATCATGACCACGACCACACTCGACCGGCCGGCGGCCGCATCGGGATCCACCGGAAGGGAACACCGCCTGCGCTGGTTCGTCATGGCGGTCATCGCCCTGGCCCAGCTGATGGTCGTGCTCGACGCGACCATCGTGAACATCGCACTGCCCGCAGCCCAACGCGGACTCGGCTTCTCCGACGGCGACCGGCAATGGGTGGTCACTGCCTACGCCCTCGCCTTCGGCAGCCTCCTGCTCCTCGGCGGACGAATCAGCGACTTGTTCGGCCGCAGAAACGCTTTCGTCGTCGGACTGGTCGGATTCGCGGCCATGTCGGCGGTCGGAGGCGCAGCCGTGAACTTCCCCATGCTGGTCGCCGCGCGTGCCGGACAGGGCGTGTTCGCGGCCCTGCTGGCCCCGGCCGCCCTGTCGCTGCTCGCGACGACCTTCACGCAACCGGAGGAGCGGGCCCGCGCCTTCGGCATCTTCGGCGCCGTCGCCGGCGCAGGCGGGGCGATCGGCCTGCTCCTCGGCGGCGCGCTCACCGAATGGACATCGTGGCGGTGGAGCCTGTACGTCAACCTGATCTTCGCGGCCGTCGCCCTGGTCGGCGCCCTGACGATGATGGCGCCGCACCGGTCCGAGCACCGTCCGCAACTCGACCTGCCCGGCGCGATCACCGTGTCCGCCGCGCTGTTCGGCATCGTCTACGGCTTCTCGCACGCGGAGTCGCACGGCTGGTCGGACCCCGCCACCGTGGCCTGGCTCGTCGCCGGCGCGATCCTGCTGGCCGTGTTCGTGGTGATCGAGACCCGCGTGGCGCACCCGTTGCTGCCGCTGCGGATCGTGCTCGACCGGACCCGCGGCGGGTCCTACCTGGCGATGTTCCTCACCGGCTCGGGCATGTTCGCGGTGTTCCTGTTCCTGACCTTCTACCTGCAGACGAACCTGCAGTACTCGCCCATCGTCACCGGGGTGGCGTTCCTGCCGATGGTCGCCGCGATGGTGATCTCGGCGACCACCTCGACCGCGGTCCTGCTGCCCCGGATCGGGCCGCGTCCGCTGATGACCACCGGACTCGCATTGGGCGCGAGCGGTCTGGCGGTGCTCGCCCAACTCCAGATCGACAGCACCTATGCGCCGCACATCCTGCCCGGCCTCGTGCTGCTCGGCGCCGGCATGGGCATGGTCTTCGCGCCCGGCATGCAGGGCGCGGTGACCGGTGTCGATCCGGACGACGCCGGCGTGGCGTCCGCGACGGTGAACACCATGCAGCAGGTCGGCGGTTCGATCGGCACCGCCCTGCTCAGCACCGTCGCCGCGACGGCCGCGGCGAACTTCCTGTCGGGCCGGACACCGAGTCCGGAGAGTCAGGCGCTGGCCGCGGTGCACAGTTACACGACGACCTTCTGGTGGGCGGCCGCGATCTTCGTTGCCGGCGCCGTCATCTCGGCGTTCCTGCTGCCCGGGGGCAAGCTGCCCGAGTCGACCACGACGCAGCCGGCGACGGTGCACTGACCGACACCTCGGCACCGGCGATCATTCGTCGCCGGCGCCGAGGTACGTCGACTCCAGCACCAGATCCGGCAGCAGCCGTTGGTATTCCACGTGTGCGTGATGCTCGTGAGTGCGCCACTCCAACCCCTCGGTACGGCGCATGTAGGCGAGATAGTCGGGGGCGCCGGGGATCCGGACGTTGTCGGCGACGACCACCGACCCCGGGTGCAGCCAGTCCGCGTCGATCATCGACTGCAGATCCGGAAGGTATGCCGACTTGAGATGGTCGAGGAACACGAAATCGACTGCGCCGGAATCGAAACCCAGCCCATGCAGGGTCCGGCCGCCGTCGCCGATCGAACCGACGACCGCGGTGATCCGGTCCGCCGCACCGGCATGCGCCCAGACCCGACGCGCGACATCGGCATTCGCCGCGCTGATCTCCACCGAGTACAGGTGGGCGTCCGGCGGGGCGGCACGGATGGCACGCAGCGCGCTGTAACCGCAGTACGCCCCGAGTTCGAGCAGCACCCGAGGCCGCGCCCGTCGCACCGCGTCCTCGAGAATGACGCCCTTCTCGTCGCCGACGTTCATCAGGAAGCTGGTGCGGCGCGCGAAGACGTCGATCGCGGCGATCACCGCGTCGATGTCACCGGTGGGTGCGGCGGTGACGACGGACCGGGCCAGGGCTTCCTCCCGACCGTCCCCGACCCGACCCTCCCGCAGCAACCGGCGCCCCGACAGCAGGAACCGCAGCACGGACCAGCGCAGGAACGGAACCGGTGTGCCGGCGAGGCGGTTCGCGAGCACCGCGGCGGTTACCGCCGCGGCGCCGAGTCCGATTGCCGCGCCACCGCGCAGAGCACGCCTCGACATCCGAGCCGAGTCCATGCCAACCGAATCTAGTCCTCCGAGAAGGAGGCCGTGCCGTTTCCCGGCGCCTGCCCTCCCCCGTCCCACCGATTCAGCAGTGCCTGTCCGCGCGGACTGATCCGGTAACCGACGTCGAGGCTTTCGGTCAGCCCCAGCTCCTTCAGGCGGCGCACCCGCTGTTTGAACGTCGGCCGGTCCATCCCGACGACGGGAGCCAGTTCGGTCGAGACGACCGCCGGGCGGGAAGCGATCAGCCGCAGGGTCGCCTCGGTCCACGGGCCGTTCGCATCCAGCCGCGCCATCCGGCGGCGAAGTACGGCGAGGTCATCGGTGGTCAGCTCTGCGTCCTCCCGCAGCGCGGCGCGCGGATCCGGACCGGCGAGGCGTACCCGGATCCGGTACAGGTGCGGACCGTGCGCCTTCTTCTCCACGAACGCAAGCAACGCGGCCGCCGAGCCGAAGCCCGCCGCCCGCGCGTCGGCGTCGGTGACGTCGGCGGGTTCGACCCGGTCGACGGAATCGAACGCGACCACTCCGATCGACGTGCGCTGGCTGCCGCCGGTTCGGACCCGGGGCCGGTCCCACCGCCGGTAGGCGACCGTCACCGCACCGGTGACGATCCCGTCGAGCGTCGCGGCCGTGAAGATCATCCGTCACATCCCTCCGTCGCTCCGCTCGCCCGGCCGCTCAGTCCACGAGGCCGCGCGACCGGAGATGCTCGAACACCAACCGGGATCCGGGCGCGGACTCGGGCATCGCCGCGTACTCGTCGGTGGTGAAGTACCGCAGCTCCGCGATCTCGCTCGTCGGGGTCGGCTCGGTGGTGAGGGTCGCCAGATAGCAGGTCATGTGCAGCCGGGTGCCGGTCGGGTGCCCGAACGCCTCGGCCTCGAACACCCCGAGGCGTTCGAGCGTGCCCGCCACGATCCCGGCGTCGAGTTCCTCGCGAATCTCCCTGTGCAGGGCCTGTTCCGGAGTCTCGCCCGGGTCGATCTTGCCGCCGGCCATGTAGAACGCGGTCTTGCCCGCCGATCGCGCCTGCAGCATCCGCCGGTCCTTGATGTGGGCGAGCGCCACGGTTCTGATCTCGGCCATCACCACAGGGTAGGCGCATGCAAAAAGTTCGCGTCCCCTAAACTGGACATCGGACGTCCGGATACTCCCGGGCGTATCGACACCCCGCCGCCACCCGCACACGACACCGACGGAGTGCCCTTGCTCGCTATATTGTTCGCCCACGCAATCGCTGCCGTCCTGGCGCCTGCTGTCGTGCGAACAATGGGGCGCAACGCATTTCTCCCACTGTCCCTGGTGCCCGCCGCGTCGCTGGTGTGGGTGATCGCGAACTGGAACACCGAACAGTCCTTGCACATCACCTGGGCGCCGGGGCTGTCGATGGACATCGACATGCGGTTCGACTCCCTCGCCGCGATCATGTCCGCGCTGATCCTCGGTATCGGCGCCTTGGTGTTGATCTACTGCTCCCGCTACTTCGAGAGCGACGAGCCGCGGCTGGGCATCTTCGCGGCCGAGATGGTCGCCTTCGCCGGTGCCATGTTCGGGCTGGTCACCAGCGACAACATGCTCATTCTCTACACCTTCTGGGAACTGACGACGATCCTGTCGTTCCTGCTGGTCGGGCACTACGCCGAACGCGCGTCGAGCCGCCGCGCCGCCACCCAGGCACTGCTGGTGACCACCGCGGGCGGACTGGCGATGCTGGTCGGCTTCATCATCCTCGGCCAGGTCGGCGGCAGCTACCAACTGTCGGTGCTGGTGGCGAACCCGCCCGGCGGCTGGCTCGCCGGGGTCGCGGTGGTGCTGGTGCTGGCCGGTGCGCTGTCGAAGTCCGCGATCATCCCGATGCACTTCTGGTTGCCGGGCGCGATGGCCGCCCCCACCCCGGTCAGCGCGTACCTGCACGCCGCCGCGATGGTCAAGGCCGGCATCTACCTGATCGCACGACTGGCACCCGGATTCGCCGACTCCGGGCCATGGCGGGTCACCGTCATGACCCTCGGGCTCGGCACCATGCTGCTCGGCGGCTGGCGCGCGATGCGCGCATTCGACCTCAAGCTGATCCTCGCGTTCGGCACCGTCAGCCAGCTCGGCTTCCTGACCATCCTCGTCGGCACCGGTACCCGCGACGCCGCCCTCGCCGGCATCGCGCTGGTCGTCGCGCACGCGATGTTCAAGGCCGCGCTGTTCATGGTGGTCGGCATCATCGACCACACCACCGGCACCCGCGACATCCGCAAGCTCGCGCACCTCGGCAAGGCCGCGCCGGTGCTCTGTGTCGTCGCGATCGCGGCGGCCGCGAGCATGGCCGGACTACCCCCGTTCTTCGGGTTCGTCGGCAAGGAAGGCGCACTCGAGGCGATCGCGACCGCGTCGGTGCTCGACCCGACCGTCCGCACCCTCGAGCTGGCCGGCATCGTCGCCGGCTCGATCCTCACCGTCGCGTACAGCATCCGCTTCATCTGGGGTGCGTTCGGCCGCAAGCAGCTCAAGCGGCCCAGCCCGGCGGTCGCCAACATGCACCCGGCCGGACCACTGTTCCTGACGGTGCCCACCCTGCTGGCCGCTGCCGGCCTGGTCACCGGCCTGATCTCCCCGGTGATGGACAGCCTGCTCAGCGCCTACGCGCGCAGCCTGCCCGGCGGCGACCACGACTACCACCTCGCGCTGTGGCACGGGCTCGGTCTCGCACTGTGGTTGACGGTGCTGGTGGTCGCAGGCGGTGTCGCGCTGTACCTGATGCACCGCAAGATCAGCAGGCTGCGGTTCGAGCACTCGCTGCTCGGCAACGCCGAACGGATCTACGACGCGACGCTGCGGGGCATGGACACCGCGTCCATGCGGCTGACCGGTGTCACCCAGCGCGGTTCGCTGCCGCTGACGCAGGCGACGATCCTGGTCACGCTGGTGCTGTTGCCGACGATCCTGCTGGTCCTCGGCACCGACACCGTGACGCGGATGCGGCTGTGGGAATCGCCGATCCAGTTCGCCGTCGGCCTGATCATGATCGCCGCCGCGCTCGCCACGACGGTGATGCGCAACCGGCTCGCCGCGGTGATTCTCGTCGGTGTCACCGGCTACGGCTGCGGCGTCATCTTCGCCCTCGACGGCGCCCCCGACCTCGCGTTGACGCAGTTCCTCGTCGAGACCCTGACCCTGGTGATCTTCGTGCTGGTGCTGCGCAAACTGCCCGCCGAGATCGACGAACGCCAGTCCGTCGGCTTCAAGCCCGCGCGGGCGCTGCTCGGCGTCGCGGTCGGCGCGACGGTCACCGCGCTCGGCGCGTTCGCGATGAACGCCCGCTCCACCGAACCCATCTCGGTGCACATGCCGGACCTCGCGTACCACGTCGGCAACGGCAAGAACGTCGTCAACGTCCTCCTCGTCGACATCCGTGCGTGGGACACCCTCGGCGAGATCTCGGTGCTGCTGGTCGCCGCGACCGGTGTCGCCTCGCTGGTGTTCCGCACCCGCCGATTCGGCACCGCACCCCGCATCGCGGACGCACCGTCCTTCGCGCCGACGCCGGAGACCACGTGGCTCCTCGGCGGCGACCTGATCGACCCGAGGCACCGGTCGCTGATCCTCGAGGTCACCACCCGGATGATCTTCCCGACCATGATGGTGCTGTCGGTGTACTTCTTCTTCTCCGGCCACAACGCACCCGGTGGCGGGTTCGCCGGCGGGCTGACCGCCGGTCTGGCCCTGGTGCTGCGCTACCTCGCCGGTGGTCGGTACGAGCTCGGAGAGGCCGTCCCCATCGACGCGGGCAAGATCCTCGGCCTCGGACTGATCTTCTCCGCGGGCACCGCACTGGCCTCGCTGTTCCTCGGCGCACCCGCGCTGTCGTCGGCGACGATCGAGGTCACCCTGCCGCTGCTCGGGCACATCAAGCTCGTCACCGCGATGTTCTTCGACCTCGGCGTGTACCTGATCGTCGTCGGCCTCGTCCTCGACGTGCTGCGCAGCCTCGGCGCCCGCCTGGACGCCGAGGTCGAGAACCTGCCGGTCCGTTCCGGCGAGGAGGTACCGGTCCGATGAGCGTTAACCTCGGATTCCTCATCGTCATCGGCGTCCTCGTCGCCTGCGGTGTCTACCTGCTCCTCGAGCGGTCGATCACGAAGATGCTGCTGGGGCTGATGCTGTTCGGCAACGGCGTCAACCTGCTCATCCTCTCGGTCGGCGGCCCGCCCGGCAGCGCCCCGATCGTCGGCCGCACCAACGACGTGTACGACACCATGGCCGATCCCCTCGCGCAGGCGATGATCCTGACCGCGATCGTCATCACCATGGGCATCGCCGCGTTCGTGATGGCGCTCGCCTACCGGTCCTACAAGATCAACACCAAGGACGCCGTCGAGGACGACCCCGAGGACACCAAGGTCAAGACCCGCCGCAGTCCCGCGGAGGCCCCCGACCACGACCGCTCCGACGACCCGATCACCGGCGACTCCACGTTCAGCGGCGACGCCTTCGACGACAAGGGCAACCCCATCCCACTCGAACAGCTCAAGAACCTCGAGGACCTCGAGGTGTACGAGGACCTGCGCGAAGGCGACTTCGACGAGTTCGACCCCAACGGCGACGACGACCCCCGCGAGTCGGTGCGGACCCCGGGCGGTGACGGCGCATGACGTGGCCGGACAACCTCGTCCAGTACCTGACGCCGTTGCCCGTGCTGGTACCGATGCTCGCCGCGGCGGTCACGCTCGTCGGCGGCAGGCGGCCCCGGTTCCAGCGCACCGTCACCATGACGGCTCTCGTCGTCGGGCTCGGCATCTCCCTCGTGCTGCTCTATCTGGCGGACCGGGACGGCATCTCCACGCTGCAGGTCGGCGGCTGGGACTCACCGATCGGCATCACCCTCGTCGTGGACCGGCTGTCGGCGATCATGCTGGTCGTCTCCTACACCGTGCTGCTCGCGGTCATGGCGTTCGCCGTCGGGCAGGGCATCCACGACGGCACCGAACGCCAACCGGTGTCGATCTTCCTACCGACCTACCTGGCCCTGTCCGCGGGCATCTCCAACGCGTTCCTCGCCGGAGACCTGTTCAACCTGTACGTCGGGTTCGAAGTGCTGCTGGCGGCATCGTTCGTCCTGCTGACCCTCGGGGCCAGCGCCGACCGGGTCCGCGCCGGTGTCTCGTACGTGATGGTGTCGATGGTGTCGTCGCTGATCTTCCTGATCGGCATCGCCCTCGCCTACGGCGCGACCGGCACTCTGAACATGGCGCAGATGGCGGTCCGGCTCGACGACATCCCCGAGGGCACCCGGATGGCGATCTTCGGGGTCCTGCTCGTCGCGTTCGGCATCAAGGCGGCGGTCTTCCCGCTGTCGACGTGGCTGCCGGACTCCTACCCCACCGCGCCCGCGCCGGTCACCGCGGTGTTCGCGGGCCTGCTCACCAAGGTCGGCGTGTACGCGATCATCCGCGCCCACACACTGCTGTTTCCGCAGGGCGAACTCGACGACGTGCTCCTGGTGTGCGGCCTGCTGACGATGATCGTCGGCATCCTCGGCGCCATCGCCCAGTCGGACATCAAACGACTGTTGTCCTTCACCCTGGTCAGCCACATCGGCTACATGGTGTTCGGCATCGCGCTGTCCACCGAGCAGGGCCTGTCCGGGGCGATCTACTACGTGGCGCACCACATCGTCGTGCAAACCACACTGTTCCTCGTCGTCGGCCTCATCGAACGCCAGGCCGGCTCGTCGTCGCTGCGCCGCCTCGGCGGCCTCGCCGCCGCCAGCCCGGTGCTCGCGATCGTGTTCCTGATCCCGGCGCTCAACCTCGGCGGCATCCCGCCGTTCTCCGGGTTCATCGGCAAGATCGCGCTGCTGCAAGCCGGTGCCGCGCACCCGAGCGTGCTGTCCTGGATCCTGGTCGCGGGCGGCACGATCACCAGCCTGCTGACCCTGTACGTCATCGCCCGGGTGTGGACGAAGGCGTTCTGGCGGGCCCGCGCCGACGCCCCCGAGGGCGACCTCGCGGACGTCAGCCCGTCCGCCCTGATCGACGAGTCCGAGGAGGACATCGCGTTCGTCGACCGCGAGGACGTCGGCCGGATGCCGGCGCTGATGCTGCTGCCGACGGTCGCGCTGGTCGGGGTCGGCATCGCACTGACGGTGTTCGCCGGCCAGATCATCGCCGTCACCGACCGCGCGGCCACCGACCTGCAGGACCGTTCCATCTACATCGACGCGGTCCTCGGTCCCGGCTACCACGAGCAGGCGACGGCGTCCGGAGGTGACCGATGACCCGGGAGCTGGCGTTGCGGGCCGGTTCGCTGGCCTGGCTGGTGCTGGTGTGGATCCTGCTGTGGGGCAACCTGTCCGTGGCGAACGTCGTCGGCGGACTGATCGTCGCCGTCCTGATCACGGTGCTGCTGCCGCTGCCGCGGGTCCCAGTCGAGGGACGCATCCACGTGTGGTCCATCGTGAAACTCATCGGGCTCAGCATCTGGTACGCGGCGCAGTCCAGCGTCCAGGTCGCGTGGCTGGCCGTCCGGCCCGGCCCACCGCCCGTGACGGGCGTGCTTCGGGTGCGGCTGTCGATCAAGTCGGATCTCGTGCTCACCCTGTGCATCGACGTGCTCAACCTGATCCCCGGCACCATGGTGCTCGAAATCGACCAGGTCAAACGCACCGTGTACGTGCACGTCCTCGACGTCGGGACCGACAAGGCCGTCAAGCACTTCTACCGGACCGTCCGCCAGCTCGAGCGGCTGTTCATCGCGTCGTTCGAACGCGACGCGGAGTGGAAACCGTCCCCGTGGCACGTCGACGATCCCCTCCACGACCCGTCCGCCCGAAAGGAGATTCCGTGACGACCGTCCTCGTGATCGCCGGGGTGATGCTGTCGGTCGCCGCGGTGATGACCTCCTACCGACTGCTCGCGGGTCCGGGGACCCTCGACCGTCTCGTCGCGATGGACACCCTGGTCGCGGTCGCGATCTGCGGCCTCGCGGTGTGGGCGGCGTTCAGCATGGACACCACGCTGGTGCCCGCGATCGTCGCGCTGTCGCTCGTCGGTTTCGTCGGCTCGGTCTCGGTGGCCCGGTTCCGGGTGCGTGACGACCAGTGAAGACCGCACTCGACGCCCTCGCCGCCGTCCTCCTCCTGCTCGGGGCGCTCCTCGCGATGACCGCCGCGATCGGCATCGTCCGCTTCCCCGACACCCTCTCCCGCATGCATGCCGCCACCAAGCCGCAGGTCATCGGCCTGGTGCTGGTGCTCGCCGGTGCGGTGATCCGGCTGCGCGGCAACGTCGACATCTGGATGCTGGTGCTCGTCGGCCTGTTCACCCTGCTCACCGCACCCGTCATCGCGCACACCGTCGGCCGCGTCGCCTACCGGGAGCAGCGCGGCAAGGACGGTCTCGGCATCGTCGGCGAACTGGACGGCGAGCAGCCGCCACGCCGATGATCCGCCGGTAACCTGGTCGCCGTGACCGCAGTCGTGTGGGTGCTCGTGCTGGTGGCCGGGGCGGTGTTCCTCGACCGGGTCGCGCTCTGGGCCGAGCGCCGCGGCTGGATCTACTGGCGCAAACGCAAGCCGGAGGTCGACGGGGGCGCGATCACCGGTGCCTTCGGCGAGATCCAGTCGGTGCTGTCACCGTCGCACCGGCACGTCGTCGACGAGCAGCGGACGCAGAAGTCGCTCCGCCACGACGCTGCGACGGGGGACGACACCGGGGTCCGCGTCGACCTCGACGGCGGGACGGTCCGGTTCGACGGCTGACCGGCGACGGTGCCCTCAGACCGTCACGAACTGCCCGGCACTCCGCCCGCCCCACCTGCCCAGCGCCGACTCGGGTGCGGCGAAGAAGGTGGAGTAGAAGCCGACGACGACGGCGGCAAGGACGCCGAGGATCACCGGCACCGACACGACCGGCACGGCGGCGATCGGCGCGGCCAGGTACCGGTAGCTCGCGAGCAGCGCGGCGAACGCGACGGCGCCGCCGACCACCAGCCGGATCCGGAACCGGTCCCACCCGCGTTCGGGGTCGCGCAGGGCCGCCTCGATGGTCAGGCACAGCACGGCACCGGCGACCAGGTCGACGCCGTAGTGGTAGCCGAAGCCGAGGGTAGCCATCAGCGTGCACACCAGCCAGAAGGTGCCACCCCAGCGCAGCCACCGTGGCCCGCGCCGCGAGTGCACGAAGATCGCGAGCGCCCACGCGGTGTGCAGGCTGGGCATGCAGTTGCGGGGTGCGGGACTGTCGAAAACGAACGACGCCGGATCGGTGCCGGTCGGGATCACCGTGGGCCAGTAGTCACCCAGCTGCGCGCCCTGCCCCGCGGTACCGAACGCGAAATCCGGTCCGACGACGGGAAACATCAGGTAGAACAGCGGCCCGATCAGGCCGATCGCCAGGAACGTGCGGACCAGGTGGTGCGCCGGCCAACCGTTCCGCAGCTGGTACAGCGCGACGACGATCGCCGCGACGGGCAACTCGATGTACACCCAGTGCAGGACTCCGTAGCCGACCGGCCCGAGGGCATCGACCACCTGCCCGAGCACCCACGACGGGCTGCCGAAGGCGCGGTCGGCGAGTTCGACGTACTCGTCGAGGACCGCGGGCCGCGCCATCACCGTGATCTGCAACCAGACGTCGCCGATCTTGGTTGCGACGATCAGCAATGCCCCGAGCCCGGCACCGAGCAACGCGCTGCCCCGACGGTCCCCGGTCCAGCGCGCGGCCGCGACGACGGCGATGCCGAGGAGCACCCAGGTCGGTCCGTTCCCGACCGCGACGGGGCCGCCGTCGAGCAGTCGGACGGCGAGAGCCACCAGGTCGATGCCGATCGCGGCGGCGACCGCGACGATCCGCTGCCGGTTGGTCAGCCCGACGAGCCCCAACGCCAGCCCGGCCCACGGCACGGACATCGACTTGGGGGTGCCGACGAAGTCACGGGCCAGGGACTGCAGCGGCCCCTCGAAACCGGAGCGGGCGGCGATCACCTGGAGGATCAGCATCGCGGCGACCACCGCGACCGTCGCTCCGACCGCGACGACTCTCGCTCCACCCGGCCGTCGCCAGGGCGTGGAAACGGGTGAGTCGTCGATCAGCACCCGTACATAGTAAACCGCGCGTGAACAGCGCCTTAACGGTCCAGTTCGTGAACCAGCGAGTCGACGACCGCGGTCAGGTCACCACCGTGCGCGGCCGCGACCGCACGCTGCCGCTGATAGGACGCGCCGTGCCGCGGGATGTCGGCGACCCGGGACAGTTCGTCCGCACACCCGAGTTCCGCGGCGAGCGGGGCCAGCTGCTCGAGCAGGTCGTCGAGGTCGTCGGTGACGAGGCGTTCGTTGCTGTCGGCGTCGAGGATGATCTCGGCGTCGAGGCCGTAGCGGGCGGCCCGCCACTTGTTCTCCTGCACGTGCCAGGGCGGCATGCCCGGCAGTTCCACACCGGCGTCGAGTTGCCGGTCGAAGTGCACGACCAGGCAGTGGATCAACGCGACGAGCGACTCCAGCTCCGCTCGCGTGGACACGCCGTCGCAGACCCGGACCTCGATGGTGCCCCACTGCGGCGCGGGCCGGATGTCCCAGTGCAGCGCCCCGAGCCGCTCGATCACCCCGGTCTTCATCTGGTCGTGCACGAAGCCCTCGAACTGCGCCCACGTCTCGAACTGGAACGGGAGCCCGGCGGTCGGCAGCTGCTGGAACATCAGCGCCCGGTTGCTGGCGTACCCGGTGTCGACGCCCGCCCACATCGGCGACGACGCGGACAGCGCCAGCAGATGCGGGTACTTGACCAGCAGGGCGTTGATGATCGGGAACACCTTGTGCGCCGAGGACACCCCGACGTGCACGTGCACACCCCAGATCAGCATCTGACGACCCCACCACTGGGTGCGTTCGATCATCTCGTCGTAGTGCGGGTTGGGGGTCACCTGCTGCGCAGACCACTGCGCGAAGGGGTGTGTGCCCGCGCACATCAGCTCGACGTTCTCCCGGGCGGTGGCCCGGCGCAGCAGCGTCATCGTCTCCCGCAGATCGTCCATCGCCTCGGCGGTGGTGTCACAGATCCCGGTGACCAGTTCCACGGTGTTGCGCAGGAACTCCTTGTGCAGCCGCGGCGTGGCCCCGTCCGCCAGCTCGTCGGCGGCGGACAGTACCTGCGCGGCGCTGTTGGTCAGGTCGCGCGTGATCGGGTCGACCAGTGCGACCTCCCATTCGACGCCGATCGTGGGCCGGGGCGAACCGGCGAAATGGACTGCCACAGCCCGAATCCAACCACAGTGCAGACGACAACGCCGCGACCGGGAACCGACCTGTGGTCGAGGTCATCCGGCCGCGGCGTCGCGGGTGTTCGGGGCGGAGCCCCCGATCGACTCGGCGGTGGTGTTACTTGATCACACCGCAGGCGACGCGGGAGCCGGCGTCACCGGTGTCGAGGGTGGTCTGGTCGGGTGCCGGCGCGTACCGGGTGGGGATGTTGGCGAAGTTGTCGGCACCGGAGTGCACGACGATCGCGCGGCCCTCACCGTGGTTCTGCAGGTCCTCGATCGTGAACGCATCGGTGGTGGTGGTCAGGTTCCCGTTGCCGTCCTCGCGAACGAACAGCGACGGCAGGTCACCGCTCGACGGGTGGCCGCTGTGCCCCTCGACCTGGAGATGTCCGCCGGCGGACGCGAAGTCGCCCTCACAGGTACCGACCGTGTGGATGTGCAGGCCGTGGAAGCCCGGCTGGAGGCCGTTCGCGGCGACGGTCACGACGACGTTGTCGCCGGAGCCGACGAAGGTCACCGTGCCGGCGGCCTTGCCGTCCGCGCCCTTGAGCACGGTGTTGAGACGATCGGCATGCTCGGCGCCGTGGCCCTCGGCACCCTGACCACCCTCGGGGGCCGCCACACCGGTCCACACCGCCGGGGTGGTGCCCGGGACGTCGCTCGCGACCTGGTTGGGCGGGCTGCACGCGGTGAGGCCCGCGGCTGCGATCGCAACCATCGGGGCGACGACGCGCAGGGACACGCGGCCCGACCGGGTCGTCTGCGAATCGCGTCGGGTAAGCAAGGCCATCAAACCGCTCCTTCGAGATGGGCTGGAAGTGCACTGATCATAGCCAGCCGGTGGAACCGACCGACCGGTGGTCTACGACGCCGCATAGTTGAACGGCAGCGGGGGTCGCCTATGGCGAGGTGACGATCACGATCACGCCCGGCGATGCGGTCGCGATGCCGGCGAAACGCTGCTCGGCGGTGATCCCGAGTTCCGCGGCGATCTGCTGCGCGGCCTGCTTCTCGGTCGCGGAGTTCGCGCTGTAGAAGGCCGTCGTCTTCGCAACGTTGCCACTGCTGTAGTTGCCGGTCTCGGACACCGTCCAGCCGTCCGACTCGAGGGTCCCGGCGGTCTCGGCGGCCAGCCCGCTGACGGTGCTGTTGTTGAAGACCCGAACCTGGACCGCGGACCGATCGAAGGTCGATGCTGCGGTCGGCGCGCCGGCCGAGGCCACGACCGCTGCGGCGCTGGTGACCGGCGCCGGGGTCGTCGGGCGAGCCGACGCGGCGGGGCTGTTCGGGGCCGCCTTGACCGGCGCGACGCTGGGCACGACATCGGCTGACTGCGGGTCCGAACCCGAGTTGGACAGGGTCATCGCACCGATGCCCGCGAAGGCGATCGCCAGTGCGATGAGAACCATCGCGAGCGCGCGTAGTGGGGGTCCCGACGGTGCCGGCTGCGGGGTGCTCACGGTCTCGACCTTACGGGTCCGGACATGGTCGGCGGCATCTAGGTGACGTCGAAACCGAGACGGCGGGCGGCGCGGGCCTTCTGCCGGCTGGCACGCAACCGGCGCAGGCGCTTGACCAACATCGGATCCGCGGCGAGCGCCTCCGGGCGGTCGACCAGCGCGTTGAGGACCTGGTAATAGCGCGTCGCGGACATGTCGAACAGTTCCTTGATGGCGTCTTCCTTTGCGCCGGCGTACTTCCACCACTGGCGCTCGAAGGACAGGATGTCGTGATCGCGACGGGTGAGTCCGTCCGCGCCGACCTCGTTGGCGTCCCGGTCGTCGGTGGGCTGCGAATTCCGGCTACGCGCGACTGCGCCGTCCATCTCACTCCTCAACTTCGAGCTCTCGCCCCATACTTCGGCGAAGCGTGAAGCTCCCCGGCCGCCCGATCGGGTCCATTTCACCGGACGACGAATTACAACCCTGTACTTCTGCGCGTCCATTCAACCACGGTCGCCGCGCTCACCCAGGGCTTCGCGCCGACGGCGCGTCGCTCGCGGATCCCACGACCCGACAACACGCCCCGGCATCGGGGCAACCGGGAAACGGCCGGGCCGATCGCCACCATTATTCTTTCCCGCATGGCAATTCTTCCGATCGTGATCGTGGGCGACCCGGTACTCCACCAGCCGACCAAGCCGGTGACCCAGCCGCTGTCCGAGATCGCCGAACTCGTGGCCGACATGTACGACACGATGGACGAGGCCAACGGCGTCGGCCTGGCCGCCAACCAGGTTGGCGTCCCGCTGCGCCTGTTCGTCTACGACTGCCCCGACTACGACGCCGACCCCAAGGGTGCGCGCCGTCGCGGCGAGGTGATCAACCCCGTCCTCGAGACCTCGGAGATCCCCGAGACGATGCCGGACCCGGAGGACGACGACGAGGGCTGCCTGTCGGTGCCGGGCGAGCAGTTCCCGACCGGCCGCGCCGACTGGGCGAAGGTGACCGGCGTCGACGTGAACGGTGAACCCGTCGAGATCGAGGGCACCGGATTCTTCGCCCGGATGCTGCAGCACGAGGTCGGGCACCTCGACGGCTTCCTCTACACCGACGTGCTGATCGGGCGGCACGCACGCGCCGCGAAGAAGATCATCAAGCGGTCCGGCTGGGGCGTGCCGGGGCTGACCTGGACCCCCGGCACGGTCGAGGACCCGTTCGGACACGATGACTGACGCCCCCGCGGGCACCGGTAGACATCGCCGCCGCGAGGCGACCGAACGCGACGCAACCACCCCCGAACCGAGTGGTGGTCCCACCCCCGAACCGACCGGTGGCCCCACACCCGAACCGAGTGCCGGACCCGACACCGAGCCGACCGGCGGCGCAAGCCCCGAGCCGACCGGTGGCCCCACACCCGAGCCGACCGGTGGCCCCACACCCGAGCCGACCGGTGGCCTCACCCCCGCGGACGAGGGCGCGTCCGCGGCGACCGTGCAATTGCCCACCGCGCCGCGACTCGGCAGCCGGGTCGTCCTGCGGTACAAACTGCCGCCGGGCTATCCCCAACCGTTGACCGACATCATCGGGGAACTCGTCGCCCTGACGCCGGCCGTGGTGGTGCGCGCCGAGGACGGCCGGGTGGTTCAGGTGTCCGCGGACCAGGTGGTGGCGCTCAAGGCGATCGGGCCGCGCCGGGTCACGACGCGGGAGATCCGGGCGCTCGAACTGGCGGCCGCGGACGGCTGGCCGGGAACCGAACAGTCGTGGATCGACGGCTGGTTGGCCCGCAGCGGCGGGGGGTTCACCCGCCGTGCCAACGCCGCGGCGCCGCTGGGGCGGGCGCACCGGATCGGTGACCTGCATTCGGGCGACACCCTGGACCGGCTGCGGGCCTGGTACGCCGACCGCGGGCAGCCGCTGACGCTGCTGCTGCCCCACCGGCTCGGCGCGGCGCCGGAGGGCTGGACGCTGTCAGCGGAGGTACAGGTGATGGCCGCCGACATCACGAACCTGACGCTGCCGGAAGGCGAGTCACTGGTGACGGTCTCCCCGGAACCGGGGCCCGGGTGGCTTCCTCTGTACCACTACCGCGGCGCGCCCCTGCCGGAATCGGCGCCGGCAGTGCTGGCGTCGGTCCGGGACGGCGAGCTCGGGTTCGGTGCGCTCGGCAGCCCGGAGACCGAACTGCTCGCAATCGCCCGCGCCGCGATCACCGAGGCCCCCGACGGGCGGCGCTGGGTGGGGCTTGCGGCCGTCGAGGTCGCCCCGGCGCACCGCCGCCGCGGACTCGGCATGCTGATCTGCGCGGAGATGATCCGGTGGGGCCGCGGCCGTGGCGCCACCCACGCCTACGTTCAGGTCGAGGCCGACAACGCGCCTGCGATCGAGCTGTACCGCACCCTCGGGCTGATCGACCACCACCGCTACCGCTACGCCACCGCACCCGAGCGCTGAGCCGCCGTGCGGGTGGAGATTCCCTTCCACCCGCACGGTCGCGATGTCGGTGGGCGGCACTACGCTGCGGGCATGCGATTGGCGACGTGGAATGTGAACTCGGTGCGAGCCCGGACGGACCGGATCGTGGACTGGCTGACCCGCACCGACACCGACGTGCTCGCCATGCAGGAGACCAAGTGCCGGGACGACCAGTTCCCGACCGAGCGGTTCACCGAACTCGGCTACGAGGTCGCGCACGTCGGCCTGAGCCAGTGGAACGGGGTGGCGATCGTCTCCCGCGTCGGGCTCGAGGACGTGCAGGTCGGGTTCGAGGGGCAGCCCGGGTTCGCCAAGCAGGCGCCCGACACACTCGACGTCGTGACCCCGGTCGTCGAGGCCCGCGCGATCGGCGCGACCTGCGGCGGGGTCCGGGTGTGGAGCCTGTACGTGCCGAACGGCCGCGAGCTGTCGGACCCGCACTACACCTACAAGCTGGACTGGCTCGCGACACTGCGGGACGACGCCGCGAAGTGGTTGGCCGAGGACCCGAACGCGCAGGTCGCCCTGGTCGGGGACTGGAACGTCGCCCCGACCGACGAGGACGTGTGGGATCCGGCGCTGTTCGAGGGCAAGACCCACACGTCGCAGCCGGAACGGGACGCGTTCGCCGCGTTCGAGGAGGTCGGGTTCGCCGAGGTGACCCGTCCGCACACCCCCGGCCCGGGTGTGTACACCTACTGGGACTACACGCAGTTGCGGTTCCCGAAGCGGCAGGGCATGCGGATCGACTTCCAGTACGCCTCCCCCGCGTTGGCCGCCCGCGTCACCGGCGCCTCGATCGACCGCGAGGAGAGAAAGGGCAAGGGCGCCAGCGATCACGCGCCCGTCGTCATCGAACTCGACTAGCGCGGAATTCGGGTCAACGAAGCCGTTCGGGTCAACGAAGCCGGCCGGGGACGGTCAAGACCGTCCCCGGCTGCTCGACAACCCGGGCCGCCGACGGGGTTGCTGCGGTTCCTCACCTTCTGGTGCGCATGAATCCGATACCCATCAGGCCGAGTCCCAGCACCAGGACCACGGCACCACAGACCACGTTCGACCAGATCATCCCGGTCGTCGTCGACACTCCGGTGACCACCCACGGCGAGATGATCATCCACACGCCGAGGACGGGCAGTGTGAATGTGACTCCGTGAAGGCGGCCGAAGGCCGACGCGAGTCCAAACGCGAACACGGCCGTCGCGAGTCCGGCGATCAGGTTGCTCATCATCAGCGTGGTTGTGCCACTGAATCCGATGACCCACGGCGACGCGGCCATGTAGAGGCCGGCCAGCATGAGCAGACCCTCGTTCGTCTGCGCGAGCGGGTCGCCCGCGGCCTGGTCGTACTTGTCACGTAGCGCGGCGATGTCCGGGTGCTTCTCAATGGGCAGGTTCGCTGTCGACATGATGCCCACACCTCCTCGAGATGGAGAGGGAACACGTCCTCCCTCTCCCCTCGATTCTATTGCGAGACAGGGGCCAGGGACCGCCGCGAGCTGGACCGATGTGCCGATCAGCCGGCGTCGTCGAGCAGCCCCAGGTACTCGGTGTGGGTGCCGAGGTAACGCTGCACGTAGGTGCAGACGGGGTGCAGTCGCCACCCCCGGACCCGGGCCTCCTCGAGGACCTCGCGCACGAGCACGGCCGCCCAACCGCGGCCGCCGTACTCCTCCTTGACGACGGTGTGCATGAGCGCGACGGCGGCGCCGTCCTCGGGAGCGCCGTCCCGGTCGTCGAGCCGGCGGTAGCCGAGAATGCCGATCAGATCGCCGTCGACCCAGAGGTCGAAGCGCGCGTGTGCGGGATTGTGCTCGACCTCGGCCAGGGCGGGGTCGGCGGGCGCAGCGACGGGCGTCGTCACCGCCGCTGCCTGGTCCGGGTGTCGCTTGAACATGGCGTCATGCAATCAGCATTCGGGTCGATTCGCCGCCCGGCGCGGGCCCGACAGACAAGTTGTCGCTCATCCTTCGTCGAATCGTGGCCGAATCGCCGCCGGGCGATCACACCGGCACCAGCATGTCCCGGTACTCGGGGTTCGCCACGACGAATCGCTGCAGGTAGGTGCACACCGGGCGGATCTTCCAGCCGTACCCCCGCGCCGCGTCGAGGGCACGTCGGACCATCACGGCGGCCAGGCCGCGGTGCCCGAAGTCCTCGACGATGACGGTGTGCAGGAAGGACACCACCGGCGCTCCCGCCCGCCGTTTGGCGCTCACCGCTCCGCCGTTCGACTCCAGGTCGTAATACCCCAGGATGCCGACGAGGTCGCCGTTGAGCCACAGCTCGAAGCGGTTCTGAGCTGCATTGTTCATCACCTCGGCGGTCGGTGTGTCCGCGAACATCGGCCTTGTCTCCTTGCCCACCCGTAACGAAAATGTGATCCACGCCACTATAGGTCGGTGCCGGTTTGCGCGACAGGGAACGCGCAGAAAACTCGCCAACCGGACAGGTGCGCCTCCCCGGCCCGCACCCGCGGGAGGCGCCCGGCTATCGTCGGCGGCGACAACTCAACAAACCCACGGGGGCTCGCACCAGCGGGCTGAGAGGACGGCTAGCTCTCCACGAGCGGACAGGGCCGTCGACCGTATGAACCTGACCGGGTAATGCCGGCGTAGGGAGATTTCGATGAGGGACACCTCAACCTTCGACGGCGCCGTCGCCACGACTGCCGTCACGACCGGTCCGATCGCGGGCAGCAGCAAGCGGTACCTCGAGGTCGACGGGCTGTCGATTCCGGTCCGGCGCGTACAGCTGACCACCGGCGACCACCTCGACCTGTACGACACCTCCGGCCCGTACACCGACGAGTCCGCACGGATCGACCTCGACGCCGGCCTGCCGCCGGTACGCGCGTCCTGGCCACGCCCGGAGGGCGCCACCACCCAACTCGGCTGGGCCCGAGCCGGGGTGATCACCGACGAGATGCGCTATTGCGCTGCCCGCGAAGGGGTTTCCCCGGAGCTGGTGCGCGAGGAGGTCGCGGCGGGGCGGGCGGTGATCCCCGCCAACCGGCGCCACCCGGAACTCGAACCCATGGTGATCGGCAAGCGGTTCGCGGTGAAGATCAACGCGAACATCGGGAACTCGGCGGTGACCTCCTCGATCGCCGAGGAGGTGGAGAAGATGGTGTGGGCGACCCGCTGGGGCGCCGACACCATCATGGACCTGTCCACCGGCCGCAACATCCACGAGACGCGGGAGTGGATCCTGCGCAACTCCCCCGTCCCGGTCGGCACGGTCCCGATCTACCAGGCACTCGAGAAGGTCGGCGGCGACCCGACGAAGCTGACGTGGGAGCTGTACCGCGACACCGTGATCGAGCAGTGTGAGCAGGGTGTGGACTACATGACGGTGCACGCCGGGGTGCTGCTGCGGTACGTACCGCTGGCGGCGAAGCGGGTCACCGGCATCGTCTCGCGTGGCGGGTCGATCATGGCGGCCTGGTGCCTGGCACACCACCGGGAGTCGTTCCTGTACACGCACTTCGAGGAACTCTGCGAGATCCTCGCCCGCTACGACGTCACCTTCTCGCTCGGCGACGGACTGCGTCCCGGCTCGATCGCCGACGCCAACGACGAGGCCCAGTTCGCCGAGCTGCGGACCCTCGGCGAACTGACGAAGGTCGCGAAATCCCATGGCGTGCAGGTGATGATCGAGGGTCCCGGGCACGTGCCGATGCACAAGATCGTCGAGAACGTGCGACTGGAAGAGGAGTGGTGCGAGGAGGCGCCGTTCTACACCCTCGGCCCCCTTGCCACCGACATCGCGCCCGCCTACGACCACATCACGTCGGCGATCGGCGCGGCGATGATCGCCCAGGCCGGGACCGCGATGCTCTGCTACGTGACCCCGAAGGAGCATCTGGGACTGCCGAATCGCGACGATGTGAAGGTCGGTGTCGTCACCTACAAGATCGCCGCGCACGCCGCGGACCTGGCCAAGGGTCATCCGCGTGCCCAGGAGCGTGACGACGCACTGTCCACGGCCCGTTTCGAGTTCCGCTGGCACGACCAGTTCGCGCTCTCCCTCGACCCGGACACCGCCCGCGAGTACCACGACGAGACGCTGCCCGCGGAACCGGCGAAGACCGCGCACTTCTGTTCGATGTGCGGCCCGAAGTTCTGCTCCATGCGGATCTCCGCCGATGTCCGGGCCTACGCCGAGGAGCACGGCCTGACCGACGCGACCGCGATCGAGGCAGGCATGGCGGAGATGTCCGACGAGTTCACCCGTTCCGGCGGGCAGGTGTACCTGCCCGTCGTCTCGGCCGATCGATAGGCTTTTCGTTGTGAACCTGCTGCCACTGACCCCCGACGGGCAGACGCCCGTCCGCGCCCTCACCATCGCCGGGACCGATTCCGGCGGCGGTGCGGGAATCCAGGCCGACTCCCGCACGATGGCGATGCTCGGTGTGCACGCATGCGTCGCCGTCGCGGCGGTGACGGTGCAGAACTCCGTTGGGGTCAGTGGTTTTCACGAGATTCCGCCGCAGATCGTCGCCGACCAGGTGCGCAGCGTGGTCGGCGACATCGGGGTGAGCGCCGCGAAGACCGGCATGCTCGCGTCCACCGCGATCATCGAGTCCGTCGCGCAGGTGTGCACCGAGGTGGGCATCGGCAAGGGGCAACCGGTCCCGCTGGTGGTGGACCCGGTGTGCGCGTCCATGCACGGCGACCCACTGCTGCACGCGGAGGCCCTCGACGCGGTGCGGCACACGTTGATCCCGATCGCGTCGCTGGTCACGCCGAACCTCGACGAGGTGCGGCTGATCACCGGTGTCGACGTCGTCGACGACGCGACCGCCCGTCGCGCCGCCGAGGCGCTCCACGGATTGGGGGCGCAGTGGGCCCTCGTCAAGGGTGGGCACCTGCGCACGTCGACCGAATCGACCGACCTGCTGTTCGACGGTGAGCGCTTCCACGAGTTCACCAGCCCGCGGATCGACACCGGCAACGATCACGGCGGCGGTGACACCCTCGCCGCCGCGGTGGCGTGCGCGCTGGCGCACGGCCGCACGATGCCCGAGGCCGTCGAGTTCGGGAAGCAATGGGTGACCCGCTGCCTCGCGGCGTCCTACGACCTCGGCGCGGGACACGGGCCCGTCTCGCCGCTCTGGCGCCTGCACGTGGGCGCGGAGGAAGGTCAGCGCGAGTAGTCCCTGAACGTCATCACGAACCCGACCGCGACCACGGCCGCCGCCACGAGATACACGGCGATACGGAACCAGTAGGCCCCGTAGCCGTAGTAGTTCACGGCGAACGCACCCGCCATCGCGGCGAGGATCAGGACGAGTCCGTAAAAGGGTGTGCGTTGTTCCCGATCAACCATGCCTCCAGTGTCGGCGCCGTGGGCACTGGAGGCAATGGTCGCGTCACAGCGGCCGAACGGTGTACATCTGGAGGTCGTTCGGCACTCCGCGCGGGGCGCTGGCGAACAGTCCGCGGCGGTAGGGACGGACCCGCAATCCCAGCTCGTCGAGGCGGTCGGACCCCAGGGCGTCGACGGTGGCCGCCGACGCCATCACCTTGCCGTCGGCCCCCGCCTGCATCACTCGCGCGGCGACGTTGACGTCCACGCCGAGCCAGTCGGCACCGACCTGCCTGGGCATGCCCGTGTGCACGCCCACCCGCATCCGGGGCCGGTGGCCGTGACACTCGACCGTCGCGAGTGCGGCGCGGGCCTCGAACACCGCCTCGAGCGCGCCATCCGGTCGGGCGAAGACGGCCATCATGCCGTCGCCCATCCGTTTGACGACGTGGCCGCCGTGGTCGGCGACCGGTGGTTCGATCGCCCGCGCGACCGCGCGGAGCAGCTCGACCGTCGCCTCGTCGCCGGCGGCGAGCGCGAAGTCCGAGTAGCCGACCAGATCGGTGAACACGAGCGTCATCGCGCGGGTGCCGCGGCCGCGGCCGGTGCGTTCGAGCAGCGCCTGCCACACCTGCAGCGCGCCGAGGCCGACCTCCCGGGAGACCCCGGGGTGGTCGTCGAGGAGTCGGTCGGCGACCCGGGCGACGGCCCGCGCCCCGCCCGGTCCGGCGGTGGAGAGCGGGTCCCCGAACCCCGGATCGCCGGGCAGCGCCCGGCGCACCCGGCGGACTGCGTCCACCGCGGCGGGCGCCCTGTCGACCGCCAACGCCCAGGCCAGGGCCGACGCGACGCGGCCGCGGCCGTCACCGTCCTCGGGTTGCTCGGTCATCGACGAAGTGTAACCACCGGTCACACACATGCGCCGCTGAGTCCTTTTGGCCCGTGTGCGGGCCAAGAGGACTCACCGGCACGAAGTGCCTACGCGTCGCGGCGGTTGACGACGAACAGGGCCGCCCCGAACACGACCGCGACGACCACGGTGAAGTACACCAGGCTGCCCCACGGACCCCAGTGCCAGTCGATGCCCTGATCGGAGCCGAGGAAGTGGTTGGCATTCGCGAATGGCAGGAACGGCTGGATCTCCCGGCCCACCTTGCCGAACAGGCCGAACAGCGACTCGATCAGCAGCGGCCACAACAGCAGCAGGGTGATCGCGCCGGCCGACTGCCGCACCAGCGACCCGACCGCGACGGCGAGCACGACGCACAACAGCGCGTAGATCGGCACGCCGTAGATCGCACGCCAGGCGTCGGATCCGGAGAGCTTCAGGAGGGCACCGGCCTCGCTGCCCGCGGTGGTCTTGGCGATCGCGTAGGCGCCGAAGGTCAGCACGAACGTCAGCACGGCACCGAAGATCCCGATCAGCCCGGCCTTGGTGATCAGCACGGTGTCGCGCTTCGGCACCGCCTGGAAGGTGGTCCGGATGATCCCGAACCGGTACTCGCTGGTCACCGCCAGCGCCGCCAGGATCATCAGGACGAGCACGCCGAATCCGGTCACGCCGCCGACCGCGTCGGCCAGCGTGGGCAGGAACGGGTCCATGCCCGGATTCTCGCCGTTCGCGAGCTGGTCGTTGTACGCGGTCAGGCTCACCTTCGCGGTCAGGCCGATCACCGCGGCCAGGCCGAGCCCGAGCGCGATGATCGCGACGGTGCACCACAACGGCGACTTCGTCGAGGTGAGCTTGATGCGTTCCGCTGCCACGACACCCATCAGAGCGCCCCTCCCATCACGTCGGCCTGGTACTGCACGTCGTCGCCGGTCATCTTCATGAACGCGTCCTCGAGCGAGCCGCGCTGCGCGGACAGCTCGTGCAGGACGATGCCCTGCCCACCGGCGATCTGCCCGACCGTGTCGGTGGTGGCGCCACGAACGATCAGCACCGCGGCCCCGTTCTCCCCGACGCCGTCCGACTGCACGGCCAGACCCTGTGCGACCAGCGCGGACTTCAGTGCGTCGAGCTGCGGGCTGCGCACCCGCACCGACGACTCGGAGGACCGGTCGACGAACTCGTGGACCGGCGAGTCGGAGACGAGTCGGCCGCGACCGATCACGACGAGATGTTCCGCGGTCAGCGCCATCTCGGACAGCAGATGGCTGGACACGAGGACGGTGCGCCCCTCCGCGGCCAGCTGCTGCATGAACTTGCGGATCCAGACGATGCCCTCCGGGTCGAGACCGTTGACCGGCTCGTCGAAGAGCAGCACCTTCGGGTCACCGAGCAGCGCACCCGCCAGCCCGAGCCGCTGCGCCATGCCGAGCGAGAACCCGCCGGCCTTCTTGCCCGCGACCTCGGTCAGGCCGACCAGCCGCAGCACCTCGTCGACGCGCGAGCCCGGGATCCCGTTGGATGCGGCCATCCACTGCAGGTGCGCTTTCGCGGACCTGTTGGGGTGCACCCACTTGGCGTCCAGCAGGGCACCGACGGTGCGCAGCGGCTGCTTCAGGTCGTGGTACGGCTTACCGTCGATCAGCGCGACACCGGCGGTGGGCCGATCCAGACCGAGGATCATCCGCATGGTTGTCGACTTTCCTGCGCCGTTCGGGCCCAGGAAGCCGGTGACGATTCCGGGACGCACGGTGAAGGTCAGGTCGTCGACCGCCCTCACGTCCCCGAATGTCTTCGTCAATCCCCTCACTTCAATCATGCCCGCCAGCATTCCGGAAAAACCCGGCGCGCACATCCTCCACAGGTCGTGCGTCGTGTCGTCCTCAGGGATGACACGCCGGTTCCGCGCCGGGGCCGCGACGTCGTCGCGACACGGCGCCCGTCGCCGGTGTCAGGGTCGGACCTGACCGTTCCCGCTCACCGGATCGGGGATGGTCGGGAACCGGTCGGCAGGCATCTCGCCCTCGTCGTACACCGTCTGCGGCGGACCGATGATCAACGGATCCGGGGTCCCGACGACCCGCGGGTCCTTGCCTGCGTAGTCGAACTTCGACAGCACCCAGCGCATCGCCTCGAGCCGCGCCCGCTTCTTGTCGTTGGACTTGACGATCGTCCACGGCGCGTGCGGAGTGTCGGTGTAGAACAGCATGTTCTCCTTGGCCTCGGTGTAGGCGTCCCACTTGTCGAGGCTCGCCAGGTCGGTCGGCGAGAGCTTCCACTGCTTGACCGGGTCGGTGCTCCGGGCCACGAACCGCGCGTGCTGTTCCTCCCGCCCGACCGAGAACCAGAACTTGACCAGACGAATGCCCGATTGCACCAGCATGCGTTCGAATTCCGGTGCCGATCGGGTGAATTCGAGGTACTCGGTGGGCGTGCAGTAGCCCATGACCCGTTCCACGCCGGCCCGGTTGTACCAGGACCGGTCCATCAGGACGATCTCGCCGCCGGCGGGCAGGTGCGCCACGTACCGCTGGAAGTACCACTGGGTCCGCTCGCGTTCGGTGGGCTTCTCGAGCGCCATCACGCGGGCACCACGGGGGTTGAGGTGTTCGGTGAACCGTTTGATCGCGCCACCCTTGCCCGCCGCGTCCCGGCCCTCGAAGATGATGACGATCTTCTCGTCGTTCTCCTTGACCCATGCCTGCAGCTTGAGCATCTCGATCTGCAGGGCACGTTTGCGGAACTCGTACTGCCGCCGCGTCATCTTCTTGTCGTACGGGTAGCCGTGCCGCCACGGCGCGTCGGGGCCCTCTTCGGGCCGGGCGCGACCGGACTTGCGCAGCAGCTCGCCGATCTCGTCGATCTCCGGGGTGACGTCGATGGTTTCGGGTGCGGCCAGCTCGAAGTTCCCGTCGGCTCGTTGCCCGTCAGGATGTGCGTGACCGGATTGCTGCTCGTTCACGTTGTCGAGACTACCGCCGCGCGACCCGTCCGGCAGGCCGCGCGGCGGACGAAAATCCTATAGTTCGGGTGACGACGCCTGCGCCCAGAACCGCTTCGGGATCCGGCCGGCCCGCCGCGCCTGGTACCCGGCGGTGACGGCCGACGCCATCGCGGACGCCATCAGGGCAGGATCCTTGGCACGGGTGACCGCGGTCGCCAGCAGCACTGCGTCGCAGCCGAGTTCCATCGCACGGGTCGCGTCGCTGGCGGTGCCGATGCCGGCGTCGAGGATCACCGGCACCCCCGCCGCCTCGACGATCATCTCGATGTTCTGCGGGTTGCAGATGCCCAGCCCGGTGCCGATCGGTGCGCCCAGCGGCATCACCGCCGCACAACCGACGTCCTCGAGCCGCTTCGCCAGCACCGGGTCGTCGGTCGTGTACGGCAGCACCGTGAAGCCGTCGTCTACGAGTTGCTCTGCGGCACTGACCAGTTCGATGGCATCGGGCAGCAGGGTACGGTCGTCGGCGATCACCTCGAGCTTGACCCAGTCGGTTTCCAGAGCCTCCCGGGCCAGCTGCGCGGTCAGCACCGCCTCCGCCGCACCACGACAACCCGCGGTGTTCGGCAGCGGCGCGATGTCCAACCGGCGCAACAGGTCGAGCACGCCGGTGCCACCGGCGGCATCGACCCGGCGCATGGCGACGGTGGTCAGTTCGGTACCGGACGCGACGAGCGCCTCCTCGAGCACCGTCAGGTTCGCCGCACCGCCGGTCCCCATGATCAGCCGGGACCCGAAGGTGCGACCGGCGATCGTCAGCTGCTCACCCACCCTGCACCGCCGTGAGGATCTCGATCTCCCAACCCTTTTCGACCACGCGGTCCCACGTGGCGCGCGGGACGACGGCACCGTCCACCGCGACCGCGATGCCCTTCTCGGGCAGGCCGAGACGGGCGAGAAGCTGCGCCACCGTCGTCGGTTCGGACAGCTGGTGGTCCTCGCCGTTGACGGTGATCCCGATGTTCACCATGTCTGTCATCGATTCCTCATTCGTGCGTCGAAACCAGTGTGCCGAAGCGTTCCGGGCGGCAGGACGTCGCCTCCGGCAGCGGCGTGCCGTTCAGTTCGGCGACCACCGCGTCCGCGGACAGCGGGGTCAGCAGGATGCCGTTGCGGCCGTGCCCGGCGGCGAGCACCACCCGGTCGGTGACCCGGCCCAGGATCGGCAGGTTGTCGGGACTCATCGGGCGCAGACCCGCGGCCGTCTCGTGCAGTTCGTACTCGCCGATGCTGGGCATCAGGGCCTGCGCGTCGGCGATCAGGTCCCGGACCCCGGCCACGGTCACGGCGGTGTCGTCACCGGACTCGTGCTGGGTTGCGCCGACGACCAGTCCGTCGCCGCGGGGTACCAGGTACACCGGCCTGCCGTGAACGCTGGCGCGGATCGTCCGGCTCGGCGCAGGCGCCACGCCGGGCCGATACCGCAGCCGCAACACCTCCCCCTTGACCGGCCGCACCGGCAGCCCCGGCCACAGCCGCGCCGCGGCCGTGCCTGCGGCGAGTACCACCTGATCGGCGGGCAGCGCGTCCACGTCCGCGACGGCCTCGGCCACGAATGTCACCCCGGCGGCGGTACACGCGGACCGCAGCGCCCGCACCAGCGCGCGGTTGTCGACGGCGAACTCCGCGGCGGCGAGCAGCGCCAGCCGAATCGTCGGGGCGAGGGACGGTTCCGCTTCCCGGATCTGCGCGCGGGTCAACAGGTCCAGCCGGTAGCCGCGCCCGTCGAGCCACTCGGCGACGGTGCGCAGGTCCGTCGCGTCGGCGGCGTCCAGCGCGACGGTCATCGAACTCTGCGAGGTGAACAGCGTCTCGCCCGTCGCCCGTTCGAGTTGGGACCCGAACCCCGGCCACCGGTCCAGGGACGCGGCCCCGGCGGCGAGCACCTCGTCCTCGCCGGGCCAGCCCTCGGACAGCGGGGCGAGCATGCCGCCCGCCACCCACGACGCCCCCGACCCGACGGCCGGGTCGTGC
Source organism: Rhodococcus sp. NPDC004095 (assembly GCF_053604015.1). Taxonomy (NCBI): domain Bacteria; kingdom Bacillati; phylum Actinomycetota; class Actinomycetes; order Mycobacteriales; family Nocardiaceae; genus Rhodococcus; species Rhodococcus sp. NPDC004095. The sequence goes on along the minus strand of NZ_JBSGGS010000019.1, from coordinate 19,599 downwards.
AGGGTCACCGCCCACCCGGACCGAGCCGCGCGCCACGCGATCGACAGTCCGATCACGCCGCCACCGACCACCGCGACGGTTCCGTTCACCACTCCACCTCACTCCCTGCGCCGGCATGATCCGGGTCAGGTCTGACGGTCGGGGCTCGCGAGCCCCCTCTCAGCCCCGCGTTCGCCGGGACTCCCGTGTCACTTTCGTTCACCCAGAGACTACCGTTGGCCCCGTGCCCACCTCGCAAGCCGGTCATCACCCGACACCGCGCGAACGCCTCGCCACCGCGCGCCTGTACCTGTGCACCGACGCCCGACGGGAGCGCGGCGACCTGGCGAAGTTCGCCGACGCCGTCCTGTCCGGCGGTGTCGACATCATCCAGCTCCGTGACAAGGGCTCGGCAGGCGAACGCGAGTTCGGCCGGATCGAGGCCCGCGAGGAGCTGGCGGCGCTCGCCGAACTGGCGGCCGCGTGCCGACGACACGGTGCACTGCTCGCCGTCAACGACCGCGCCGACCTCGCGCTGGCGTCCGGGGCCGACGTGCTGCACCTCGGGCAGGGCGACCTGCCGGTGCACTATGCGCGCGAGATCGTGGGGCCGGACGTGGTGATCGGCCGCTCGACCGGCAGTCGTGCGCAGGCGCAGCTCGCCGCGATCGAGGAAGGTGTCGACTACTTCGCCACCGGTCCGGTGTGGGCGACCCCGACCAAGCCCGGCCGCAGCGCCTCCGGTCTCGAGCTGGTCCGCCAGGTCGCCGAGTCGGATCCGACGATGCCGTGGTTCGCGATCGGCGGCATCGACGAGGAGCGCCTGCCCGAAGTCCTGAACGCGGGCGCCACCCGGGTCGCCGTGGTACGGGCGATCACCGAGGCCCGCGATCCGCAGGCCGCGGCCCGCTCCCTCGCCGACGCCCTCGACCGCAACGCCACCGCCCGCTGACCCCGTTCCCCCCTCGCCAGCTGTTCCCTAATGTCACATTGGCTCACTTGGCGATACCCAATGTGACATTAGGGAACCTCGGCGAGGGTGGGCGAAGCGGTCAGTCCAACCAGGACAGCACGGTGGAGGGCGAGAAGCGCAGCACCGTCTCCGGCAGCCTGTCACGCAAGCCGCGGTCGGCGGTGACGACGGCGGTCAGTTCACCCGCTACTCCGGTCAGGGTGGTCGCCCCGCCCGGGCCGGTCGCGAGGAGTGCGAGGGTGTCGTCGCCGCTGCCCGACGCGACGTGCACCGGCACCCGCACGTCCGCCTCGGCGACGGCCGCGGCCTGACCTTCGAGCACCGCCTCGACCCGCGGCAGCCAACCGAACCCGCCGTCCGGGAGCTCGATCGTCCGCGGCAGGGTTGCCGCGATGCCGGCGAGTAGCCGCCCGGTCGCGCCTGCGCGGTCCCGCCACCAGCCGTCGGGACGCGACCCGACGACGTTGGCGGTGTCGAGGAGCAATCGCACCGGGGCGGCCCGCAATCCCGGCCAGCTCGCCTCGAAGCCCGGGTGCAGCGGCAGGTCCGTCACCTGATCCTCGGGCACCCAGCGCAGTTCGGTGCTCTCCCCGTTCGGCACGGTGTCCAGTGTGAACTCGGCGTCCGCGATCACCGTCGTGTACGTCCAGTCCCCGCCGGCGGCGCGGGCGGTGACTCGTTCCGCCCGCACCCGTAGGTGGGCGGAGTCGATCCCGGCCTCCTCCTCGGCTTCCCGAACCGCGGCGTGGGTGGTGGTCTCGTGCGAGTCCCTCGCTCCGCCGGGCAGGGCCCATGTTCCGCCCTGATGGCTCCACGCGGCCCGGTGTTGGAGCAGCACGGCCGACCCGCCGCCGGGCATCGGGGCACGCAGCAGCAGACCGGCAGCGCCGTACCGTCCCCAGTAGCGGCTGCCGTCTCCGCTCTTCGCCCAGCCGTCCCCGTCACCGCGCATCGACTTCGCTCACCTACCCCGTGTACTCGGATCACCTCGTACCGGGCCGACGAGCCGGGTACGAGACGCATCATGCGCCTTCGGAACCGCGCGCCTCGAACTTAGCCAGTCGATCGAGCCGAAGCACGGTTACTGCTTATATGCTGCCCTCTGTCCGGCGATCGAGCCAGGTGCGAAGGGATGCGCGGTGGTTGTACGGGTGGCCCCCTCCACGCAGCCGCGTGGCGCCGGGCCGGACGGCGATCCGGTCGGCCCGTCCGCGCGGCTGCGATCGCGGCTGCGCACCAGCCCTTCCCGGATCACGATGCTCGGCATCGGACTGGTCATCGCGGCGATGGTCTCCGGAACCGTGGCCGCGGCACAGGTCACGGACCGGCAGCGCACCCTCGACGCCCTGCAGTCGGAGGTCGAACCACTCGCCTTCGCGGCCCAGGACATCTACAGCTCGCTGTCCATCGCCGATGCCGCGGCGACGACGGCCTTCCTGTCCGGCGGCGTCGAGCCGATCGCCGTCCGCGACCGCTACACGCAGGCGATCACCGACGCGGGCGCCGACCTGGTCGACGCCGCCGCGGGGATCGACACCTCCGACACCGCCTCGCACGACCTGCTGGCGAAACTGTCGGTGGGGGTGCCCGTCTACACCGGTCTGATCGAGACGGCCCGGACCAACAACAGAGACGGTCATCCGGTGGGATCGGCTTACCTGAGCGAGGCGTCGACGATGATGCAGTCGACGTTGCTGCCGATGGCACAGCAGTTGCATGCCGCACAGGCCGCGCGGGTCGTGCAGACCCAGGCCGAGTTCGCGACCCCGCCGTGGCTGTCGATCGCGTTGCTGATGGCAACCCTGGCCGCGCTGCTGCTGGCACACGTGCTCCTCGCCCGCCGGACCCGCCGACGCCTGAACGCGGGGCTGATCGTGGCGTCGCTGGCGGTCACCGCGTCACTGGGGTGGCTGGTGATCGCCGGGGTCGTCTCCGCGACGTCCACCGCCCGCGCGCTCGACCACGGCGCGCGGCCGCTGACCGAGCTGACCACCGCGCGGATCCTGGCGCAGCAGGCCCGCGCCGACGAGACGCTGGGACTGGTGCGCCGCGACTTCACGGGACGCTACAACAGCGACTTCGAAAGACACCTCGACGAGCTCGGGTCGACGCTCGACGGCGTCGCACGCGTCGGTCCGCAGGTCGGGTCCGACGAGGTCGCGGCCGCGGGCCGGGCCCGCTCGGCATGGGCGAGCGCGCACACCCGGTTGATGGCGCTGCTCGCCCGCGGCGACTGGCAGGCGGCCGTCACCGTCGCCGTCGCACCCGGTGGTGACGGCTCCGCCGCGCAGTACGCCGCCGCCGACACCCAGCTGACCGATGCGATCGGGGCGACACGGACGGAACTGCGGCGGGGTGTCGACCGGGCGCTGTCGATGCTGACCGGCCTGGCGCCGGGCATCCTCGGGTTGGCCGCGGTGGCGGTCGCCGGTGTGGCGATCGGCCTGTGGCCCCGGCTGCGGGAGTACCAGTGACGCGCCGCCGGACTGCCGCCCGCCGGTGGGGGGCGGTGCTGGTCGCCGTCGCCGCGGTGGTCAGTGGGTGCGCTACCACCGCCGAACCCGACTCGTCCGAGCCGTCGTCGACGTACCTCGAGCCGCCGCTGCCGACGGGTGCGGCGATCGCCGCGTCGCCCACCTCGACCGCTCCCACCCCGGACTGCGGCGACCCGACCGCGAGCCTGCGCCCGGCCCCGGCGGGCTCCACAGCGCCGACACCCGCTCTCGACCGGATCCGGGCGCGCGGCAGGCTGCTCGTCGGCCTGGACACCAGCAGCAACCTGTTCAGCTTCCGCAATCCCGCGACGGGCACCATCGAGGGCTTCGACGTGGACATCGCCCACGAAGTCGCCCGTGACCTGTTCGGCGACCCGGACCGGATCGAGTTCCGCATCCTTTCGTCGGCGGATCGTGTTGCGGCGCTCGACGACCGGACCGTCGATGTGGTCGTGAAGACGATGACCATCACATGTGAACGGCGGGCGAAGGTGGGGTTCTCGACCGTGTACTACGAAGCCGGGCAACGGGTCCTCGCAATGAAGGGGTCCGGCATCCGGGACGCGGCAGACCTCTCCGGCCGCCGGGTGTGCGCGGTCGCGGGCACGACGAACCTGCAGCGCATTCAGCAGGTGCAGCCGGAGGCGACGGTGTTGTCGGTGCCGAACTGGGGCGACTGCCTGGTGGTGTTGCAGCAGCGTCAGGTCGACGCGGTGACGTCCGACGATTCGATCCTCGCGGGCCTGGCCTCCCAGGACCCCAACCTCGAACTCGTCGGCCCCGCACTGAGTTCCGAGCCGTACGGGATCGGTGTCAACAAGTCGGACACCGATCTGGTGCGGCAGGTCAACGGGACCCTGGAGCGGATCCGCGGTGACGGGACGTGGCAGCGCATCCACAACCGCTGGCTGGGCACGATCGGTCCCGCCCCCGCACCTCCGACGCCGCACTACGAGGACTGAACGAGGCGATGAGCGAGACCCCCGACGAGGTGCCCCCCACTCGGGCCGCACGGCCCACCCAGGGAGCACGGCCCACGCAGGCGACGCCCGCGCCGGCCCCCGCCGCCACCCCCGGTGAGGAGGACACGTCGGGCCGGTCGGGCTCGGCGCGCAGCAGCAGGCGCAGCCGGTCCGGGCGGACCCGCACGAGCGCGCGTCGTCGTATCGGCGGCGGACTGGTCGAGGTCCCGTCCGTTGCGATGCCCGATCCTTCCACCGCGGTGATGACGGAACCCGTTGTCGCCGTGAACAAGAGGTTCTGCTGGAAGTGCGGCAAGCCGGTGGGACGCGGAGGACTCGACGACACCACGGGCACCTGCCCGGCCTGCCACGCCGGGTTCGACTTCTCGCCACGGCTGGCGGCCGGGGACATGGTGGCCGGCCAGTACGAGGTGCAGGGCTGCATCGCGCACGGCGGGCTGGGCTGGATCTACCTGGCCATCGACCGCAACGTCAGCGACCGATGGGTGGTGCTCAAGGGCCTGCTGCATTCCGGGGATTCCGAGGCGCAGGCGGTTGCGCTGGCCGAACGGCAGTTCCTCGCCGAGGTCGAGAGTTCGAGAATCGTGAAGATCTACAACTTCGTCGAGCACCCGGAACCGGACGGCAGCAGCGTCGGCTTCATCGTGATGGAGTACGTCGGCGGACACTCCCTGCGCGACGCGCTTCGCGCCCGGCCGCGCCCCGAACGACTCCCCGTCGACCAGGCCATCGCGTACCTGCTCGAGGTGCTGCCCGCGTTGGACTACCTGCACTCGATCGGCTTGGCGTACAACGACCTCAAGCCGGAGAACATCATGATCACCGACGATCAGGTCAAGCTGATCGACCTCGGTGCGGTGGCAGGCCTCGAGGACTTCGGCTACCTGTACGGCACCCCCGGCTACCAGGCCCCGGAGATCCTCCGCACCGGTCCCACCGTCGCGACCGACATCTACACCGTCGGACGCACGCTGGCCGTGATGTGCCTGAACATGCCCTCGGAGAACGGGCACTACCGGGCGGGTATCCCGGCCCCGGCGGACGCACCACTGCTCGCCGAGCACGAGTCGCTGTACCGGTTCCTGTTGCGCGCCACCGACCCCGACCCCGATCGCCGGTTCGGCGGCGCCGCCGAGGCCGCGGGGCAACTGATCGGCGTGCTCCGCGAGGTGCTGGCCCAGCAGAGCGGGGAGGAACGCCCCGGCCTGTCGGAGGTGTTCAGCCCCGGACGCACCGTGTTCGGCACCGAGTGGGCGGTCCGGGGCACCGACGTCTACCTCGACGGGCGACAGCACGACGGCACCATTGAGGCGCGGGATGTCGTTGCCGCGCTGTCCGTTCCACTGATCGATCCGTCCGATCCCAGTGCCACGTTGATCGCGGCGACGGTGCACGCCGAACCGGCCCAGAGCCTCGACGCGATCCGCCGCGCCCGCGCGGGCGGCCTCGAACGGACCGCCGACGGCGGGCCCGGATTCACCACGGAGATCGCGCTCGCCGAGACGAAGGCCCTCCTCGACCTCGGGGACGGGGAGTCCGCAGGCCGGGTCCTCGACACGGTCCCCGAGACGAAGAGCGGCAACTGGCGGGTCGACTGGTACCGCGGCATGGTGGCGTTGCTCGTCGGCGAGTACGAGGCCGCGATGACGTACTTCGACGTGACGCTGGCCGCGCTGCCCGGGGAGATCGCCCCGAAGCTGGCGCTGGCCGCGACCGCCGAACTGATCCTGCAGCACTGGCACACCGACGATCCCCACCAGTGGCGCACCTTCGCCGAGAAGTACTACGGCACGGTGTGGCGCACCGACCGGGGAGTGGTGAGCGCCGCATTCGGCCTGTCCCGGCAGCTCGCCGACCGGGGCGACATCGCCGGCGCGGTCGCCGCGCTGGACCAGATCCCGCCGACGTCGCGCCTCTACTCCACCGCCCGGATGACCGCGGCCCTGACCCGGCTGTCGGGGGCACCGATCGCAAGGCTGGACGAGGCGGCGCTGCGGGACGCCGCGGGTCGCGTGGAGGCGCTGCCGCCCGACGAGGGCCGAGCGCTGCAGATGCGTGCGGTGGTCCTGGGCACCGCCCTCGACTGGGTGCTGTCCGGCCATGTCGCCGACCGCGACCGTGGCCCCGTCCTCGGCGCCGAGTTCACCGAACGGGGCCTGCGCGCCGGAACCGAGACCGTGCTGCGCGCGTTGGCCCGCAACACGTCCAGCCGTGCGCACCGGAACACCCTCGTCGATCTCGCCAACCGGACCCGCCCGCGCACCTGGTGGTGAGCCGCGGTATCCCCCGGAACGCCTAGCCGGCGAACTCCCGGGCGAAGCGGGCGATCGCGAGTTCCTCGTTGGTCGGCACGACGAGAACGGTGACCGCGGAGCCGTCGGTGGAGATGACGCGGGGTTCGTGACTGCGCACGGCGTTGCGTGCGGGGTCGATCTCGATGCCGAGCCGGTGCAGGCCGGACAGCGCATCGGCCCGCACCTCGACCGCGTTCTCCCCCACGCCCGCGGTGAAGGTGATCGCGTCGACGCCGCCGAGTGCGACCAGGTAGGCGCCGATGTACTTGCGCAGCCGATGGACGTAGACGTCGTAGGCCAGCGCCGCGGCGGCGTCGCCCTCGTCGATCAGGCGGCGCAGTTCCCGGAAGTCGTTGACGCCGCACAGCCCCTTGAGTCCGGACCGCCGGTTGAGCAGGTCGTCGATCTCGTCGACGTCGAGTCCGGCGCTGCGCCGTAGGTGCATCACGAGCCCGGGGTCGATGTCGCCGCTGCGGGTACCCATCACGAGCCCTTCGAGCGGGGTCAGTCCCATCGACGTGTCGACTGCCCGCCCGCCTGCGATGGCGGACGCCGATGCCCCGTTGCCCAGGTGCAGCACGATCTGGTTCAGCTCCGTCAGATCGCGTCCGAGCACCTCGGCAACCCGCGCGGACACCCACTCGTGGGAGGTGCCGTGAAAACCGTAGCGGCGCACACCGTGTGCCGCCGCGACGGCCGCGTCCACGGCGTAGGTGCGGGCCCGCGCGGGCAGGGTGTGGAAGAACGCGGTGTCGAACACTGCGACGTGCGGCACGGACGGCAGGGCGAGCATCGCGCTCTCGATGCCGATGGCGTTCGCGGGGTTGTGCAACGGTGCGAGCGCCGAGAGCCGGGAGATCTCGGCGAGTACGTCGGGGGTGATGAGCGTGGGCCGGTAGAACACCTCGCCGCCATGCACCACCCTGTGCCCGACCGCCGCGATCCCCGCCGTGGCCAGATCCACGCCGTCCTCGGCGAACATGCCGAACGCCAACCGCAGACCGTGCGCGTGATCGGTGATCGGGCCACGGTGTTCACGGTCCGCGCCCCGGTAGCGGTGGGTGATCACACCGTCGGGCTCCCCGATCCGCTCGACCAACCCGGCCGCGAGCGCGTCCCCACTGTCCGGGTCGACGAGCTGGTACTTGATCGACGATGATCCCGAATTGACAACCAGTACCGACCCTTTCACGCGCTCTCCTCCCCCGTCGCGATGCCCTGCGTCTGGATGGCGGTGATTGCCACCGTGTTGACGATGTCCTGCACGAGCGCGCCCCGGGAGAGGTCGTTGACCGGCTTGTTCAGCCCCTGCAGCACCGGCCCGACGGCGACGGCGCCGGCGCTGCGCTGCACCGCCTTGTAGGTGTTGTTGCCGGTGTTCAGGTCCGGGAACACGAAGACCGTGGCCCGACCGGCGACCTGCGAGTCCGGCAGCTTCGTGGTGGCCACGCTCGGCTCCACGGCGGCGTCGTACTGAATCGGCCCCTCCACCAACAGGTCCGGACGGCGCTCCCGGACCAGCGCCGTGGCCATGCGGACCTTGTCCACCTCGACGCCGGCACCGGAGTCGCCGGTCGAGTAGGACAGCATCGCGATCCGGGGGTCGATGCCGAACCGCGCCGCCGTGCCCGCAGAGGAGATCGCGATGTCCGCGAGTTGCTCGGCCGTCGGATCGGGCACCACGGCGCAGTCACCGTAGGCGAGGACCCGATCCGCCAGGCACATCAGGAAGATGCTCGACACCGTCGACACCCCGGGTTCGGTCCTGATGATCTCGAACGCAGGGCGGATGGTGTGGGCGGTGGTGTGCACGGCGCCGGAGACCATGCCCTCGGCAATTCCGGTGTGCACCATCATCGTTCCGAAGTAGGAGACGTCGGTCATCACCTCCCGGGCGCGTTCGACGGTCATGCCCTTGTGTGCCCGCAGCCGCGCGTACTCGACCGCGAACCGCTCGGTGTACTCGCAGTCCGGGGGATTCAGAACCGCGGCGCCGTCGAGGTCGACACCGAGTTCCGCGGCCCGCCGGCGCACCAGCGCCTCGTCCCCGAGGATGGTCAGGTCCGCCACCTTGCGTTGCAGCAGCCGTCCGGCCGCGCGCAGGATCCGGTCGTCGTCCCCCTCGGGGAGCACGATGTGCCGTCGATCGGCGCGAGCGCGTTCGATCAGTTGGTACTCGAACATCTGTGGGGTGACCACCTCCGGACGTTCGACCTGCAGCCACGCCAGCAGGTCCGCGGAGTCCACGCGCCGCTCCATCAGACTCAGTGCGGTGTCCACCTTGCGCTGCGAGCCGACGGCGACCCGGCCACGGGTACGCGCAGCCGCGGACGCGGTGTCGAAGGTGCCCAGGTCGGTGGTCAGGATCGGCAGGCTCGGTCGCAGGCCGGCCATCAGCTTCGCGATCGCGGGGTGCGGCCGCAGTCCGCCGTTCATGATGATCCCGGCGATGGACGGGAATCCTTCCGCCTCATGGGCGTTGACCACCGCGAGCAGGACGTCGGACCGATCCGCCGGGGAGATCACCACCATGCCGTCGGTGAGCCGCTCGAGGATGTGCTCGGCGGTCATCCCCCCGACCATCACCTGCAGCGCCTCCCGTTGCAGCAGTTCGACGTCGCCGCTGTAGAGCTCCCCGTCGATGGCGTTCTGCAGTTCGGCCACCGTCGGCGCCACCAGCAGCGGGATCTCCGGCAGACTCCACACCGGTACGTGCATCGGAACCAACGCGACCACCACCGCATCGAGATCCTCCGGTTCGCACCGGTTCACCACGACACCCACCAGATGCGCATGCTGGGAACGCAACTCGGCGGCACAGATCTGCCCGAGCTGGTACACCTCGTCGGGGGTGCGGCCCGCCCCACGCAACGCCAGCAGCACCGGTGCGTCCAGGTTCACGGCGATCCGCGCGTTGAACTCGAGCTCGCTGGGGCTGGCGATGTCGGTGTAGTCGCTGCCGACGATCACCACGGCGTCGCAGTACCGGGCCATCGCGTGGTATCGCGAGACGATCTCCGCGATCGCCAGCTCGGGGTCCTCGTGCACCTGCTCGTAGGTGACGCCGAGGCACTGGTCGTAGGCCAGGTCCGCAGTGGTGTGTTCGAGCAGCAGTTCGAGGATGTAGTCGGGCTCGTCGGTCGAGCGCGCGATCGGCCGGAACACCCCCACCCGGGCGGTCGACCCGCAGAGCATCTGCAGCACGCCCAGCGCGATCGTCGACTTGCCGGTGTCGCCCTCCGGGGAGGCGATGTAGACGCTCGAGACTGCCGCTGCGGGTGCCATGCGACCAGACTAGGGCGTGACCGCGTAATCCCTCCCGATGCGCCCACCCGGATTCGGGTAGCCGGCTACGCATGGCGGGACGATCCCCGAGTGGCACCGTCGACCGTGTCCGATCCTTCGGTCCACGACCAGCGAGGCCCACCATGTCACCCGACGACACGCGCATCCGGAATACCACCCGATGCCCGTGGAGCACCCTTTCCCGGCGTCGCTCGGTCCGGCGGTTCGCGGTCCGGCTCGCCGCCGCTGCCCCGATCCCGGCCCTGCTCCTGCTCGCGCCGGCTGCTGCTGCCGCGGTGGTGGACCCGGGCGTGAGCATCCCGGGCCCGGACGGCGGATACCCGAGCCCGGGCGACCTGGTGAACTTCTGCCAGCGGCATCCGGACCTGTGTCCGACCTCGGGCTACACACCTCCGACGATCCCGACCTGGACACCGCCCCCGCCACCGCATCCACCGCCGCCCCCTCCACCGCCTCCGCCTCCGCCTCCGCCTCCGCCTCCGAGGATCTCCAGCTCGGAGGGCGCCCCGACACCGACGACGTCGGCCTCGAAGCCGGCAGCCGAACGCCCCCGCCCCGAAAGGCCCGGCCCCGAAAGGCCACCGGCACCGGGCGTCCCCGCGCGAACGACGCCGCCACCATCGATCCCGAAGCCCGGGCCGACCACCGTCGCGACGAGGCCCGGCCCGCCGACGGGCGCCCTGCCCTCTCTGCCCCCGACCAGCACGGGGCCCGCCCCCGAATCGAACGACGACGAACCGCAGGTCGGCGCCCTCGCCCTGGCCGCGGTCGCGTCCGTCTCCACCGCAGCGGTGGTGGTGACCACCCGGGCCGGCCGGGGCCGCCGGTGGGTGAACGCACACGCCGACACCCGGCCGACCCTGGGCCCCGCCGCGATCGCGGCGGAACGGGCCGACGAGGCGCCGGACCACACGGTTCGACTGGACCCGCGCGACGATGCCGGAGTCCAGATGTTCGAGGAGGATCACGATGACCGGGACTGACCACAACAACGACGCCAGCCTGCGCACGGCAGTGTTCGAACACGCACCCGACAACGTGCTCACCGGCCGGATGCGGCCGAAGGTGCCCGCGGACGGACTGGTGTCCGGTTGGGTGCGGAGCGCGCAGCCGCTGCCGCGATCTGCGTGCCGTCTCCTCGACTCGCGTGTCCTCGAGGCCGCGCTGCGGTTCCTCGACCAGGACCCGCATCCGCTGCTCCTGACGGGACTGGCGAGGTATCGCGCCCTGACCGACGCCGCCCGGCAGACCCTCGCCGCGCCGGAGAAGGACGTGGTCGTGACGCTCGCCAAGCCGTATCACGTCACTTCCGAGCATCATCCGGAGGTCGCGGTGCTCATCGACGGGACCGAGGCCGGCACGATCGAATTCGATCTCGATGTCGCGTTCGACATGGGCGAGACGTCGCTGGCCGTCAAGAATGGCGCGATCGCGGGGGTCGACTGTGTGGCCGGGGCCGTGACCCTGGACCTGTCGCTGGCGAAGGGAGAGAGTCTCCTGCACGGCCGCAGGAGTTTTCCGGTGCACCGGGACGTGGATCCACCGATACCGATCCCCGTGCCGCCCCAGGGTCTCTGACCGGCGGGGCGATGCGCGGGCCCAGCACGGCCGCCACCCGAGCGGCTATCGACCTGCCAGCCCACCGGCCCGCGCGACCACCCAGGCGAGTTCCTCGTGCACGATGTCGCTGTGGGCTCCTGAGGGCGGCCGTCCCGCCTTGACGATTTCCGAGGCGTCGATGTTGAGCAGATGGCCCGCGTCGAACGGGTAGTCGGAGTCGACCTTTCCCAATGTGACCATCGGGGTGGCGTGCGCACCCACCGCGCCGAGGGCGCTCCACCGGGACCTGGCGTCCTCGGCCGCGGCCGCGTCGGATCTCGATACGGCCGAGGCGATCGGGTAGAGCACCCCGAGTGCCGAGTCGTGGCTCGAGTAGCACACCGAGATCGGTCCGTCGACGCGCGCGGCCCTGCCGGCGAGCGCGCCGCTGCGCCCGGAATCGAAGGGCAGTCGGTCGGCGAACGCGAACGCCGAGAAGGCCGGTTGCAGCAGCGTCACCGACTTCACCGGCGAGGGGTCCAGGTGCTCGGGGAGACCGGCCAGCGCGAACGACACGACGCGCCCACCGAAGCTGTGCCCCACGAGGTGGACCCGAAGGCCCGGCAACCGGTCGTGCAGTTCGCCGATCAGCGGGCCGAGCCCACGTTCCCCCACGACGCCTGCGCGATTCTTCATCTCGTAGTACGTCAACTGGCGCAGCGCCTCTTTCGCGCCGTTCCAGACCGTGCGCACCATGTCTCCGAGGCCGGCGGCTCCACCGACCTCGTCCGAGTCGAACTCCACCCCGCAATCGGACAGCGCGACGACGAAGTCGTCGAACACCGTCCTCGGATCGTTGTCCGCGGCGAGCATTCCCGGCATCACCGCGCCGTCACTCTCACCGTCGTCGAACCCACCGGCGGTGTTCTCGGCGAACGACCGCAACTGCAGGAACAGCTCGTCGACGGCGTCGGGATCCGGTGGGGCCGAGAGCAGTTCGGCGATTCTGTGCAGCTGCGGCGCTCCCTCCGGAAACATCGATTCGAGCTGCGCGACGTCGGCCGGGTCCAGTTCGGGGTCGCCGGCGGACACCGTCGTGCGCTGCTGCAACGCCGCCCCTCCCTCCGTGTGTGACGGACCGGCCGCCGGTTCGAAATCCGGGATCGGTTCGTCGCTCCACCGCGCCGACGGCCAGAACAGCCCGACCAGACCTGCCTTCCGGGTTGCCCCGTCCCGTAGTTGGGGCGCAAGCAGATCGAACCAGGCGTGGTAGAGCCTGTCCGCAACCCGCCGATCGTTGTTCCAGCCGTGCGAGAAGAACACCAGATCGGTCAGTCCCGCTTCGCCCGCCTCCCGGACCACGGTCTCCACGGTGGCACGGTCGACGTCTCCCTCCTTGTCGAAAACAATGTTCCAGTACGGCTTTCCACCAATGGGCTCGGACATCTGCGTTCCTCTCGTCGGATGCGGTGCGAACTTCCCTCACACGGCTTGCATCGCCCGCATCAGGTCGACGAGGCCGGCGCCCTGACAGTTGGCGTCCCGGCCGAGCGACGTCGCGGACTCCACGAACACCCGCTTGACCTCCTCGGGGTCACCGATGAACTCGCGGCGCACCGACAGGAAGGCCGCCACCGCACCCGACACGTGCGGCGCGGCCATCGACGTGCCCCGCGACGAGACGTACACCGCCGCGCCGCTCTGCTCGGGAGTCAGGACCACCGGCTTGGACATCTCACCGGCCGCCGCGGACACGACTCCGTCACCCGGAGCAACCAGATCGGGTTTGCGGCGGCCGTCGCTGGTGGGGCCGCGGGACGAGAAGTACGACACCCCGTACCGGTGCGGACAGTCACGGTGAGTGGACCCGACGGTGATGGCCCGCGCGGCGTTTCCCGGATCGTTGATCGTCATCCCCATGCTGAATCGGCGCGGGCTCGCGAACGTCGGGTTCACGGTGACCGACCCCGAGTTGCCCGCAGCGACGACCACGACCACACCCGACCGCACCAGCTTGTCGATCTCCATGCACAGCGGGCTGCGTCCGCACGCGTCCCATTCGGCGTCGAACTCGTAGCCGAGACTGAGATTGACTCCGTGGATGCGCGGTTCGCTCCCAACGTTGATGTCCCGCACGTAGTTCAGTGCCTGCACGACCCGCCCGACCCGGGACGCCGCAGGCCCCGACCCGCCGAGCACCTTGAGGCTGACCAGGCGGGTCCGGGGCGCCATTCCGGCGAGGCAGTTCGGATCGGGGACCGAACGCGGTTTGAGGATCGGATTGTTCGGGGCGGCCATGCTGTAGCGCTCCTCGGCCACCACCACGTCCCGCTTGGGCTGCCAGAGTTCGAGTCCGCCGGCGATGATCCCCGCGACATGCGTCCCGTGGCCCAGGTCGTCCACGAGCGCGCCGTCCGACACCGGGACGTCGCCGGTGAAATTGCGATGCAGATCTTTCACCGAGTCGTCGTCGAGCGTGTGGTAACCCTGGAAGTGCGGGTGCTCGCCGGAGATGCCGGAGTCGACGACCGCCCACACGATCCCGTCTCCGTAGCAGTTGAACGATCGGTGGGCGGCGTCCGCTTTGATGGTGACGACGCTCCGATCGATCAGCCGGTGCATCTTGAAGTCCGGCCACATCTGAATGATGCAGCGGTCCGCCCAGTCGACGGCGGCGCCGTTGGCGGCCTCGAGCCGCCCGATCTGGTCGGCACTCAGCACGCCGGTCACGTAGTTGCCGGACACCCGGAGGGGTTCGCCCGGTCCGTCGACCAGTTTCCACAACTCGCGTAGCCGATCGAACGCGCGCTCCGGTCCGGCCCGGAAACCCGGGTTCAGCTCGATCATGATCGACACCTCGGCGCCTCCCGGTTTCGGCGCCACCGCATCGCGCAACGCGGGGGTCAGCACACCGGCCGGTGGCGGTGGCACGTCGATTCCCGCAGGAGCACCGACCTCGGGCGTCGGCGGTGACGCGTCGGTGGCCACTGGGGGACCGATCCCGAGCCTCGGCGGTGGGTCCTTGTCCTCCTGCGCGCACGCCCGCTGCACCCGATCCTGACCGGCCTCGGTCAGCCGAAGACCCGGCACGCTGCTCACCAGGCCGTCGGATTCGAGGTCGCCGGCCGCCGACCTGGTCGCCCTGTACCAACGCGGTTCACCCTGCACGTACTTCCAGTCGTCGGCGTCGAAGAGTCGTCCGTAGCGCGCGCCGATCCGTTCGAGCAGCCCGTGTTCGTCCACCTCCGAGATCCCCGGTCCCAGCGATCCGAGCACGCACAGCACCCGGTCGGACCAATCCGTTCGCTCGTCGCTCATGGATCCACCCTGGCCCCCTCGCGAGTGGGCGTCACGAGTAGTGCACTACTCGCCCTCGTCGGGGGGATCGGTGTGCCGCTCGCGCAGCGAGTCCCCCAGCTCGTTGCGGTCGGCGACGCCGAGTTTCATGCAGGCGCGGTAGATGTGCCCCTCGACGGTGCGGACGGACACCACCAGGCGCTCCGCGATCTCGCGGTTCGACAGCCCGACCGCGACCAGCGAGGCGATCTCACGTTCACGGCTGGTCAATGGCAGCGGGCGCGCGGCCTCGAGGATCGCGGGCGTCGACGCGTGGTCACACCGCTGCGCGAGTGCGTTGGCGGCCGCGGCGGCATCGAGTGCGTCGCGTCGGCGATCGAAAGCCGAGTACGCGACCGCGGCCTGCGCGGCGGCGTCCGCGGCATCCAACAATGCACCGATCCCCTCGAACTCCCCTGAGATTCTGGACAGTTCGTCACCGTCACCGGACGCGAAGGCGGCGGCCTGCGCCGCGGCCAGGGAGACGTACGGCCCGTCGCACCGCTCGGCGAGTTCCGCGAGACGCGGCGCCGTCGTCGCATCACCGAGCCGGGTCGCCAGATGCAGTGCCACCGCCTCGACGGCGAACTGGCCGGATTCGCGTGCCGCGTCGGCGGCGCCGTGCGCGGTGGCGATCCCGCGGGACACCTCCCCCTGGCCGGCCGCCGCCCACGCCGCGCCGATCTCGAAGATCGGCCCGAAGACCGCGACATGCCTGCCGTAGCGGTCCCGTCCCGCGGCCACCACCTTTGCCGCGTCCGCCATCCGGCCCAGGACCGAATACGCCTGCGCCAGGTACGGATAGGCAGGGAAGCTCCATGCGAGAGCCGATCCGGAGTCTCCGACCGTCAGGGCCGCCATCGCCTGTTCGAGGCGCCCTGCCGCGTCCGCGAACCGGCCCGCCGCCAGATCGGCGGATGCGTACAAAATGTTCGCCTGCCCCCAGCCGATGTACTGGCCGGTGCCGGCCCCGTGGTCGAGGAACAACTGGGCGCGGCGCGCGGCACCGTCGAGGTCCCCGGTCAGGACCAGCGCGAGAATCGGCCCGATCGCGGCCGGGTAGCGGGTCAGCCCGTCCACCTGGTTCACCACGGCGTCCCCCCGCATCGCCAACGCCGCGACCGCGTGACCTCTGCCCGACAACGCGAGCGCCATCGACGCCGCGAAGGTTCCCCACTCCTCCGCCCAGGGCAACGGATCCTTTTCGGCGAGAACGGCTTCCGCCTCCCTCAACCCCTCGTCGAGTCGATTCTCGAACACGGCGACGACGGCGCCGAGGCCGCGGACCACCGAGACCGCGTGGGGGTCGTGCACCCGCCGCCGGACCTCGTCGAGTACCCGGTCTGCGCCATCCGCGTCGCCCGCCGCCCAGAGCAGGTTCGCGATCCGGGTCACCCCCCAGCGGACCAGCTGGGGCTCGTCGAGGGTGTCCGGGTCGAACCTGCGCAGCGCGGTTTCGGCCTCGGCGGCGTGTCCCTGCCACAGCTGTGAACGGGCCAGCAGGTTCGCCGCCCGGAATCCGCCGTCCCTGTCGACCGCGGCCTGGGCCAGCCGCTCACCCAGTGGCACGTTCGCCAGCGCGATCGCGTCCTTCGCGGCGTGCACCAGCAGGTCGAGGTCGGGAGTCTGGTCGCTGTCGAGGGCCAGTTCCGCCAGCCGGATCCGGTCGCTGGGGCTTTCGGTGGGACGCGTCCGCAACGCCTCCACGAGGTTGCCGCGCAACCGCCGCGCCGCGGCCCTGCCAACCCTGCGGCGGACGACCTCGCTGAACATGGGGTGGTTGTAGTGCACCTCGACCTTCGGCCCCTCCTCGACGATCTGAACGAGCCCGCGCTGCTCGGCGTCCTCGACGGCCTCTTCCCCGGCAAGGTCGACGAGGGTGTCGAGCGCCAGCGGTTCGCAGAAGGTGAGCAGTTCGAGCACCCGCATCACATCCGGCGGCAGGTGTTCGATGCGATCCTCGAGGAGGGACGCGAGTTCGGACGTGATAGCCGCCCGACCCCGCAGCTGCCAGACACCGCGGCACTCGCGCAGGGTCCCCGCCTCGAGCGCGCCCTCGACCAGATGGTGCAGGAACAGCGCATTGCCCCCGGAAGCGTCCCACATCAGATTGGCGCTGAGTCCCTCGAGCGGCCCACCGAGCACCGACTCGATGAAGGCGACGCTCTGCTGGCGCGTGAACGGGGTCAGCTCGAGACGCGTCAGATGCCCGTCCTTCCACAGCGACGTCACCGCGTCCGGTGCGGACTCGCCGCTGCGGATGGTCGCGACGATGTGCGCCGCCCGGTCGATCGCCAGTTGGTGCAGGAAGGTCGCCGAGAGCTGGTCGAGCAGGTGCGCGTCGTCGACACCGATCACGACCTGCCCGGACGCGCCGAGCAGCGCCTCCCTGGCCGCCGACATGAAGGCCACCGGGTCACGTGCCGTCGAGGGGCCGACGAGGTGGGCGAACACACCGAGGGGGATGCTCCGGGCCGATTCCGTGCCCGCGACCCAGCGCACCTCGCCGGGGAGCGACCGTGTCGCGGCCCGCGCGAGGGTGGTCTTGCCGACACCGGCGTCGCCCGTCAGGACGACCCCGCACGCACCGGTGGCGGACGTCAACGCGGACCTGAGGGTCTCGAACTCGTGCTGCCGCTGAATCAGCGGCCACGGCCGATTCATGATCAAAAGCCTATGCCCGACGGCACCCCGCGACAGCGGTTTCACACAGATGGAACACGACCGGTCGGTGTCCGGTGTCTCGACGTGCGGCGATCGGCCGAGTGGTGTCAGACCACCGAGGCCCGGTCGATGTCGGAGACGTCGGCGCCGGCGGCCTCGAGCCGGGAGAACAGTTCACCGGTGCCGCGGCGGGAGGCGAACTCGAGCTCGGCGTCGGTGATCGGCACCGCCTGCAACCAGGTGGTGACGTCCTCGTCGCGGTCGACGAGGATTTCGAGGTCCGGCCAGATGAACGGGACGACCAGCAACACGTGCTTGGTGCCCCGGCCCGGGTCCGCCTCGTGGACCGCGTTGGGGACGATGGTGTTCGGGGTGACGTGGAAGGACCCGGACGCGACGGCGAACGCGCACTGCGCGAGGACGTCGGCGAGGCGCCGGTAGTCGGCGCGGCCGACGGTGATCAGCTCGGTGCGGATCGGCCGTCCGTCGTCGGTGGTGACGTTCGTCGGGTACCTGACCAGGTCGAGCGTGGCGTACGACGCGAAGCCGGGGCCGGGGCAGCCGTCACCGACCGCGATCGACACCTCGTCCGGCTCCTCGCCGTCGGTGTCCGCGTCGACAGCCGCCCGGAACCGCAGCACCTGCGGCATCATCCCGAACACCTCGCGGATGCGGCGGGCGGCCTGCCTGACGTCGTCGCTGGAATCCATGGGATGTGAGCCTAGTGCCGGCCCCCGGTCACGATTCCGCGGCGCTTGCGTCGGGGACGGACGGCCCGGGCAGGATCCCGTGCAGAACGATGTCGGTGAGTGCGCCTGCAAGCGCTTCGGTGTCCTCGACGTCGCGGATGCACAGCGCGAAGATCGCGGCACCGCCGAGGACGTCGAGGAGCGTGTCGGCGTCGACACCGCGGCGGATCTCCCCGGCATCGACGGCCTCGGCCAGACGCCGCCGCAGTTCCACTCGGACGCCGGCGAGCTGGCGGACGACGAGCACTTCGCGCAGCGCCTCGTCCGAGCGCGACTCGCTGATCAGCCCCGGTACGCCGGCCCGGGTGTGCGGTGCGGCGAACAGGGCGACCGCACCGTGGACGAGGTCACGAATCTGGTCGGGCATCGCGAACTTCCGCGACGTCGCGGGCAACACGGACGGCGGCTACATCACCGCAGACGGCGGGCACCTCCAGCGCGGCGTGTTCTTCCGCTCCAACGGGCTCGACAAGGCCTCCGACGCGGACCTGCAGACCCTCACCTCGCTCGGTGTCGCCGACATCTACGACCTGCGCGGCGACAGCGAGATCAGCAACCCGATGGTCGGCGGCCCCGACAAGATCCCGGCCGGAGCCGAGTACACGCACCTGCCGATCGAGTTCGGGGATCTGACGAGCCTGGCCAAGACGATCACCACGCCCGAGGAGGGCCGCGAGTTCCTGCGCGAGACGAATCGCTCCTTCGTCACCGACGCAGCCAAGCGAGCGACCTTCGGTCAGCTGCTGACCTCCCTCGCCACTCAGGACGGGGCACAGCTGTTCCACTGCTCGTCGGGCAAGGACCGCACCGGCTGGACGGCGATGTTGCTGCAGACGATCGCCGGGCTGCCCCGGCAGACGATCATGGACGACTACCTGCTGAGCAACACCTACCTGGAGCAGTCGAACAAGAAGACCCTCGGCTTGATCGGTCTGACGCTCGGGCAGAAGGCCGCGACGAACCTCGCACCGGTGGTGGCGGTCGAGGCGAGCTACCTGCAGGCCGGCCTCGATCAGATCGCCGCGGACTACGGCACGGTGGACGCCTACCTGACGCAGGGTCTCGGTCTGGACGCCGCCACGATCGCAGCCCTGAAGGACAAGCTGGTCGCCTGACCTCACCCCCTCGACGACTCCCTGTGCGTCCCGACCCGGCCCTCCCGCCGGGTCGGGACGTCGTCGTCAGGCGAGGGCGCGCAGCCGCGGCGCCAGATCCCGCTCGAACAACTCCAGGAACCGCCGCTGATCATGACCCGGCGCATGAAACACCAGATGATTCAAA
>NZ_JBSGGS010000018.1:0-92415 GCF_053604015.1 Rhodococcus sp. NPDC004095 | reverse complement strand
ACCGGCTTCGAGGTCGCCAACCGGGCACTGCAGATGCACGGCGGCTACGGCTATCTCGCCGAGTACGGTCTGGAGAAGATCGTCCGGGATCTGCGCGTGCACCAGATCCTGGAGGGCACGAACGAGATCATGCGGGTGGTCGTCGCCCGCTCGGTCGTCGGATCGGCAAGCGCGGCATGAGCGCCGCGCCGCAGCGGGAACGCTTGCCTTCATGGTCGGAGGCTCCGAGACCGACTTTGGATCCGCACGCCGACTGCTCAAGGCGATGGGACGGAAGGCCCTCCACTGCGGCGACTCCGAGGTCGGCCAGACCGCGAAGATCTGCAATAACATGATTCTTGGTGTCTGGACGATTGCCATAAGCGAAGCGTTCGTTCTCGCGAAACTGGGGCTGACCAATCAGGCAGTTCGACGTCGCGTCGAATGCCTCCGAACAGTGCTGGGCGCTGACCAGCAACTGCTTTGTGCCAGGTCCGGTCCCGACCACCCCGGCCAACAACGACTACCAGCCGGGCTTCGCGGTCGCGCTAATGGACGAGGATCTCGGCTGGTCGGCAAATACACTACGCGACAACCTCATCGAGGCCCGTCTCGGGTTACGCGCATCTGAATTATGTCGCCGATTCAATGCCGAAGGTGGCGGCTGGCTGAATTTCTCCGCAATCGTCCAGGACATCCGCGCGAGGTCCACAGAAGGAGAGTGACCGGGTACGGGCAGATCATCCCCGCAGACTTGGAATGTGCCAGCCAAATCACGCGGAGATGGTCTAAGCGATTCTCGCATCTGCCGCCGAGCGCGACGACTTTCATCCGAAAATTCCATTTGCGCAGAACGGGATAGCAAATACCCAGGAAAGAGAGGAATTCACATGCGCATAATTTTGACCGGCCTTCCGGGAGCAGGAAAGGGCACACAAGCTCATCTGCTCGCGCAGTTCTTGGAACTTCCCCACATCTCTACCGGAGATCTTTTCCGGCAGAACATCGCGGATAGCACAGAACTCGGCCAAACCGCCAAAACCTACATCGATTCGGGCGAACTCGTTCCCAGCTACATTACCGTCGCCATGGTTAACGATCGACTGGGCGCAGACGACGTAGGTTCGGGCTTCATTCTTGACGGCTTTCCCCGCACCGTTGACCAAGCGATGGCGCTGGATGAACTGCTCAGCGATACACATGGCCCACTCGACGCCGTTCTGGACTTCACCGTCAGCGAGCAAACGGTGTTGAACCGCATGCTCGCACGCGGTCGCGCTGATGATACCGACGACGTCATTCGGACTCGCCTACGCATCTACAACGAGGAGAACAAGCCACTCCTCCATCACTACAGCGCGATCCTCTGTTCAATCGATGCCGAAGGCGAGGTCGAGGACGTTCACGCGCGCGTCGTGCGCGCGCTGGGTGAGCGACTGTCATCGAGTCGACCTGGGACGAACTGAAGGTTGGCCGGCGCGAGCGCTACCCGACGATTCACATCGTTTGCGCTGGCCACACCCACTTGGACTCGAAGTGAAACGAAGCCCTGGTCGACGGCGAAAGACCTCGGTTCGACACTTCACGGTTCGCCATGTGCACCGCGGCCGGATTCTCTCACCAGCTCTGGCACGGTCGTCGATGACTCGTGAGAGTGCCGTCAGCCGTCCTGTCCAGCGATCATCGAACAGGACGCCCGATTCAGGACTGCTTGGAACGAGGACGGGCCAGCCCGCAACAAGCAGCATGGGAAGGCTCGCGAACCCGGGTTCGTCTCACCTCACCATCCCGGCGGTCGGATCAGCTGCTGCACCTTTGCGGTCGCGGCCACCCGCATGGCGTCGATCAGTTCGTCGTTCACAGGGAACTCGGCGAGCAAGCGTCGGCGGAATTGCTCCCCGTCGTAGTCGTCGGCGATGATCCATCCGAGTCCGCAGGCGGCGATCACGTCGCTCTTGGCTTCTTCCGAAACATCCTCGGTGAGATGGCGGCGACCGATCCGAGCGGGACGCCGCTGTCGGCAAGCCATCGGATCCACATCAGCCGAACGGCATCGTGGACGGTGTATTCGCAGTAGCCGTTCGATAGCGTTGCGGTTCCTCGAGCAGGCCGAGCCGGTAGTAGTGGCGCACCGTTCTCGGCGTGGTTCCGGCCGCATCGGCAAGCTGGCCTATTCGCATCGGTCGAGTGTCAACGATGACCTAGCGTCAAGGTCAACTCCGCCGCCCCAGGCAGACGTAGATCCGGTTCCGCGCGGTGGACCGTACCATTTGGGCATCAGCCACCGGGCAATATGGAATCCATCCAGATGTGTGATCCAGAGCCCCCGTTAGGTGTGATTACCGATCAGTCAACCTATCCAGTCCAAACGCGGCCCAGCACAGCCCGCTATAAGTGAACACCCTTCTCCTCGTCGCTCTTTCCTCTCTTACGACGTCGGCCAGGGTGTTCACCTATTGAGACCGGTTGAGTTCACCTATTGGGTCCGCGGCCGAAATTAGACCCCGATTCCGTCACGATTCCGCCCAACGGTCGGATTCGGTGGATTCTCGGCCTCGTTGCCGTGCGGTTCCCACGCAGATCGGGCCGAATCGTGCGCTCGAGACGCCTACCAATGGTCGTTTCCGCGGTGTGGTCGAGGTTGGACCGCGGAATCCGTGGATTTCGCTACCGGGGCGGGGTCGCTATCTGCCGGATCCGGCGGTCGCCGAGCACTTCTCGTGACGCCCGGAGGCGATGCGACGCAGGCGTCGCTGTGGTGTGTGCTCCGGTTCCCTCTCTCCGAGGTACCGACCCAATGGGTCGAGGACTGCGGGGCTATTTCTGGCCGCAGCCCTGTAGCCGCCCATGCTCAAGACTCCACCGGTAGCGAGGGCTCCGTCCAGTCGGGTTCCGCCACCCTCTGGGAGGCGAATCGGTTCGACCGGACATATACCCAGGAGGAAATCGACAAGTGTTGGGAAGCTGTCGCAGGCCTCCCCTCAACCGGCATTCCCCCGTGCCCCCAGCAACCGATCACCGCCCTGGACCTCTTTGCAGGAAACCTGCTGTTCGGCTCCGTGGGTTAGTTCAGAGCATCGCCAATCGGGTTGGCTCCATGTCCAGTGGTGTCGTGATGGCGCTCGATGATCCTGCTCAGACCTGATCACTGAAAGTGCTCACCCGTGTGGCACCGCCCAATGAAGGCGGGTCTCCTTCGATGCTGGTGGTCTCTCGCCACGCACCAGCACCCCGAAGGAGACCCGCTTTCTCATACTCACATGGGAGGACGACTTGGAGATACCGATAGAGCCCCGTGGGGTGGTGGACTTCGGATCAGCGTGTAGTGAACCGTGCCGGGTTCCTTGCCGCTCCTGGGGATTGCCCCTGGTTTGGTTGACACGGCGCCGTTCGCTCAAACCGGTACCTCGACCGAGACTCTGGCCGTCGACAATCTGGAACTCATCCAGATTTGTGTGATCTGGAGCCCTCGGAAAGTGTGATTACCGACCGGTCAACCTATCCAATCCAAATGCAGCCCAGCACGAACCGCCATTGGTGAACACCTCTCTCTCCTCTCCCTCCCTCCGTCTCTCTCCTTCTCTCTTCTCTTCTTCTCTCGCCGCGCGCTCAAGAGAGGGATAGATCTCTCAATCGATGCGTCACTTTCACTCCCCTATCCCCTGTCTCCCCATCCATCCCTGAGCACCGAGGCCAGCATTCAACCCCGGAAGCAGTGGAGCCACTGCTCCGCGAGAACCCGAACCAGGACGTCGAGATTCTCCTCGTGCCCCTGCACGATCGCGAATTGCAGGTTCCGATCCGTGGACATCAGCATCGACATCACGCGCATGCGCGCCAGTTCACGTGACGGGTCGTCGGGCTGTCGAGCAAGCAGATTGGTCATCCTCGCCGCCACCCGCCGCAGCATGACGAACCACTCGTCGGACACCGCCTGCTCGTTGGCGAGTGCCTGTTCCATGACCCCGAACTCGGCGCGCTGGACCCGCCAGAAGGCCACGTGCTCGCGCAGCCAGGCGGTCACCGACTCCAGGTTCGGCTCGTCGATCCGGTCGAGCGCCCGGTACGCCTCGACCACGGAGTCCTCGCGCGCACGCATGTGCTCGAGGACGATCTCGTCCTTCGAGCGGAAGTGCAGGTAGAAGGTCGCCCGTGAGACCCCGACGGCTTTGGCGATCATGTCCGCGGTGGTGGCGGTGTAGCCGTGCTCGATGAACAGCTCACGCGCCCGGTCGATCAGGGCGGCACGCGTCGCCTGCTTCTGCTCGAGGCGGGTCATGCGTCTCGCCACTACCACAGCCCCACCTTTCGTGTCCGTCGAAGTGACGACCTTACCGGGTGTCGCACCCGGCAAAGGTCGTGACCGTGGTGCGGTGGCCAGTGGCCGGCGATGCCCTCGTCCTGCACGGTGACCGGCGAGCAGCAGCGCCCGTTTCCGAGAGTTGATTCGGTACCACGACAACGAGCGGGGCGTCCCCCGGGACGCCCCGCTCGTCACGAGGTCGAGTCAGGCGTCGAGCACCAGTCGCGCACAGCCCTTCTCGGCACGCGAAACACAGATCATCAGGGTCTCATTCGCCTCCTGCTCGGTCGCGGTCAGAATCGAATCCCGGTGATCGGCGCGACCGGAGAGGATCCTGGTCTCACACGTTCCGCAGGTACCTTCCAGGCACGACGACAATGCACTCACGCTGTTCGCCTCGGCGACGTCGAGGATCGTGCTTCCGACAGGAACCGTTGCAGTGATACCCGATTCGGCGAACTCCACCTCGAACTCGGTATCCGGTTCGGTCCGGACGATCTTCTTCGCCGCGAACCGCTCGGTCACCAGCGAACCGATCGCCCAGTGCGCGCTCGCGGCCTCGATCGCCTGCAGCAAGGGTTCCGGACCGCAGCAGTAGATCAGGGTGTCGTCGGTCGGTTCGGACAGTAGTGCGGTGAGGTCGAGGAGTCCGAACTCGTCCTGGGGACGGAGGGTGACCCGGTCGCCATGGCGCGCGAGCTCGTCCACGAACGCCATCGATGCGCGGGTGCGCCCACCGTAGAGCAACGACCACTCGGCGCCCTGCTGCTCGGCCTGCTCGATCATCGGGAGAATCGGTGTGATTCCGATTCCGCCGGCGACGAACACGTAGCGGGAGGCCGAACGCAGATGGAAATTGTTGCGCGGGAACCCGACCGAGACAGATGAGCCCTCGACCACGTGGTCGTGCACGTACTGCGACCCGCCGCGCGAATCCGGCTCACGCAGTACCCCGATCCGCCAGCGCGCGGCGTCGGACGGGCTGGACGACAGCGAGTACTGCCGGTTCAGCGCACCCTCGCCGTCACCGAGGTGCACCTCGACGTGGGCGCCGGGCGTCCACGCAGGCAGGTCCTCCCCGTCCGCGTGACCGAGCGACAGCGACACCACCCCGTCGGCTTCCTCACGACGCTCGAGCACCGTCAGTTCGAACTGGCGCGCAACCTTCTTCTTCGCCCGCTCGATGTCCGCGACGTCCCAGACCACCGGCAGGTTGCGGCGCACCGGCAGCAGCGCGATGGGCAGGAAGTCGAGCGGTACCTCGTCGGCGGGCCGCAGCGACGGCAACCGCTCGAACAGCACCTTCAGCGCGGTCGCACCCTGCACGCGGGCGAGGGACTGGCCGAGGCAGGTGTGCCGGCCCTGGGTGAACGCGAGATGGTCCTCGGGTTCGGGCCGATGGATGTCGAACTCGAAGGGATGCGGGCACCGCGCGGGATCGGTGTTGGCGCTGGCAAGTGCCATCCACACCATGTCGCCCTTCTTGATCAGCGCACCACCGAGCTCGGTGTCCTGCTGGGCCTGACGGGCCGCGAACGTCGACGACGGGCGCCGACGCACAGTCTCCTCGAATACCCGCGCCCACATGTCGGGGTCGGCGATCGCCTCACCGAGGACGTCCGGATTCTGCGCCAGGAACAGCACTGCGTTCGACACGGCCTGCGACGTCGAGTCCACCCCGGCCATCGCGAATTCGGTGAGGTGCACCGCGATCTGGGCGGACGACAGCATCGGTTGGCCGTTCCTGTCGATCACGACGGCCATGTCGGAGATCAGGTCCTGACCCGGGTTCTCGCGACGTTCGTCGATGATTCCACGCAGCACGAGCGTGGCGTCGACGTAGCGCTGCCACACCTGGGATCGCGTCGGCTCCGGCATCGGCTCGGCGGCCGAGGCCAGGATCATCGCGAAGTCGTCCCGGAGCCCCCGCATCATCGCGTCGTGCTCGTAGCCGAGACCCATGTGCGCCATGATCGTCCCGGTGGTCAGCTCGAGCGCGTAGTCGGAGACCAGGTTGCCGGAGCCGTTGGCCTCGAAGCGGTCGACGATCCTGTGGGCGCGGGCCTCGATCTCCGGTTGGAGTGCCTCCATACGCGCCTTGGTGAAGCCGCGCTGCGCGACGAACCGGTGGTCGGTGTGGCTCGGCGGATCGGATCCGACGAGGATCTGCGTGATCAGGTCGGGTGGCACGACGGCGCGGAACTGTTCGGGGACGTCGATGGTGCCGCTGTTGCCACCGGAGGTGAACCGCTGCCAGTCCGCCAGCACCGTCTCGACGTCGGCTCGGCGGGTGACGATCCATGCGTTCAGGTGCGGATAGTAGAACACCGGCGTGTCGTCGCGGAATCGCGCGAAATGCACTGCCGGATCAGTGAAGTAGTCGTCGCCGAGGGCGTCGAATCCGTGCGCGACCGGGCACCGTGCGGCGGGCGCTTCGGGGGTGGTGGTCATGGGTGAACTCCCTTCCCGGCGTGCCGCCGGAAGGTGTGGGGTCGGGGTCGGGTCAGATCGCCGCGGCGACAGCCATGGTGGACAGCTTCTGGAAACGGGCGACGTTGTCACCCTCGTCGATGCACCCGGCGGACAGGAACACGAAGGTCAGATCGAGGACGGGGTCGACCCAGAACAGGGACGATCCGGCGCCGTAGTTGCCAAAGGTCCGGGGCGAGGTGAACGGCCCGAAGAACGACGCGTGCGCCCCGGTGCCCGAGAGCGAGAATCCGAGACCGAAGTTGCCGGGCGGTGTGTCCCAGCCCCGGGCGGCGGCGATGCCGGCGTAGAGGTCGTTGGGCATGTCACCGGTCTGCAGGGTGGTGGCCTGGTCAATGATCGCGGGCGCGATCAGGTACTCGCCGTTCACCTCGCCACGGCGCCGGAACATCTCGGCGTACGCGAAGATGTCCTCCGCGGTGCTGACCGCACCGACCCACGGGATCTCCGCGTCCTCCGAGATCGCGTCGTTGAGGCACTCGATGTCCCGCGGCGACAGCCACCCGGTGTCGGGCACATACGCCTTGAGCGGGACGGCGTCGTTCTTCCACTCGGTGGGCAGGCCGAACCGCGACCTGGTCATTCCGATCGGACCGAAGATCTTGTCTTGCGCCAGGTCACGGAACGAACTGTAGTCGTACACACGGCGGACCATCTCGCCCATCAGGGCGTGGTTGATCGACGGTGCGTAGTTGAGGTTGCTGCCGGGTTCGTTGACGACATCGACGGAGCACAGTGCCTCGACGACGTCGGCGAGTACACCGAACCTGTCCGGGCCAAGGCCCGGGTTGGGCGTCGCAGGCATGCCGGACCGGTGCGTGAGCAGGTGATGCAGGTTGATGCGGTCCTTGCGCACGGAGCGGAAGACGTCGGTGCCGAGGAACTCGGGGATCACGTCGACCACCCGTGTCGACAGGGCGAGCCTGCCCTCGCCGAGCGCACGGTATGCCAGCGCATTGGTGAAGGACTTCGTCATCGACAGGATGCGAAAGACGTTGTTGTGACGCAGCGGCGTGGCGGCGGCGCGTTCGGCAAAGCCGATCGTCTCGTTCAGGGCGATGTCGCCGTGACGCGCGACGATGATGTTGACGCCGTCATAGGCGCCGGAGTCGATGTCGCGACGGATCTCGTCGGTCAGTCGCATCAGGGCGGAACGGTCGAGGCCGGTCATGCTGGTTCCTGTTCTCGTAGTGAGGTTCTCGTCTTCGGCGATAGGTCACATGACCAGCCCGCCGGACGGGGAGAAGGTCTGGCCCGTGTAATAGCCGCCCTCCTCACCCGCAAGGAACAGGACGGTGTTCGCGATCTCCTCGGGCGTCGCGGCCCTCTTGATCGGCTGCATCGAGATGAGGAATTCGTTGAACTCGGGGTCGGTCTGCCGGAAAAGCGGTGTGTCGACGGCGCCCGGAGCGAGCGCGTTGACCCGGATATTGAACGGCGCCAACTCCGTTGCCACCTCCCGGGTCAGGCCGAGCAGTCCCGCCTTGGATGCCGGGTAGTAGGCCGGCATCGCCACCGCCATCAGTGCCGCGGACGACGAGAAGTTGACGATTGCGCCACCGCCTGCCTTCTTCAGCAGGGGTACCGCGGCGCGGATCGTGTAGAAGGGTCCGTACAGGTTGATCTTCATCACCCGGTCGAAGTCCTCGTCGGAGATCGACTCGAGGAACTCCGGATTGTGTTGCCGCCCCTCCTTCGCCGCGGCGAACCCTTTGTAGTTCTCGGCGTTGAGCGCCTCGCCCGCGGCCCTCGTCGGCGTGTTGACACCGGCGGCGTTGACGAGGACGTCGAGGTGCCCCTGCTGGTCGGCGATCCGATCGAAGGCGGCGTTCACGGCGGCCGGGTCCGCGATGTCGAGGGGGGCCGCGACGGCGCGCGGCAACGCGGTGAATTCGCGCTCCAGATTGTCGGCCGAGATGTCGGCGCCGTAGACAATCGCACCCTGCGCGGCGAACGCGGCGGCGGTCGCCAGGCCCATGCCCGATGCAGCGCCGGTGACGAAGACGATTTTGTCCTGGAACTTCATGTACCCACTCCTCACGCTTCACATGCGCGGCCCCTACGGCCCGCAGCAGCGTGTGACGAGGATTGCACTTTCACTTGACACATGGCCAGTCAGTTCTCGAAATCCACCCATACATGCAGGTCAGAGGATCACAAATGGAACGATCACGCCCGGCGCGATCTCTGCGGCCGGGCGCACTGCGGTTCGCCGACAAGCTACGCGGTACATCGAGGGCGACCGCTTGATCCGGGAACCGGCGAATGAGATGTGCCTCGACCACGGATGGTCCCAGATCGGCGTGATCCGAGGGTGTAGTCGGGTGTGACTACCGGCCGGTCAGAATCGCCGGCCTGCATACGGCCCGGCGCGATACGGCATAGGTGAACACCTCTCAAATGAAAGCCCCGGCCAGATCGTTTTCTGGTCGGGGCTTTCTTGATTCTCGGGCGTCCACCCCGGCCCCACCCCGGGTCGTCCCCGATCGGCGCGCAGGGATGATGCCGGCCACGCCCCGCGTGAGGGGGTGTGCGGGATCCGGTGGCGTCGAGGGTCAATGACGAATCAGCAGGCAGGAAGAGTGCTCTGGCCGCGGTCATCGGGAACACCGCACTGTGCCACGGTCACCTCCGCGGGGTGATCTCGTAGGACTCCCGATTGTCCAACGAGCGCAGGCCGTCGACCAGTACGGTCGACGGCCTGCGGTGCGGCTTGGTCAGCGCCTAGCGGGCGCCGGCGGACGTGCAGCCGCAGTGCGGTCGACATCGTCGACCTTCGTCGTCGGAACCGTCAGTTGAACGATGTTCCGCGGGACAAGGAATACCGCGATGAGGCTGGTCATCGCGATACCGGCACACATGATCCATGCCAGGTGCATCCCCGTCGCCGAGTACAGCGGAACGCCGTCGACGACCCGAGCAACGTTCGAGTTCAAGACGGTGAACACTGCAACCGGCAGGATTGCCCCGATCACGGACTGACTGGTTGCGACGATGCTCGCCGTTGACGCCTGCAGCTGTGGTGGCACGGTCTGGATCTGGAGGTTCGGAATGGAACTGTAGGCCAGACCGGTTCCGAGGCCGGTGATGATTGCTCCCACCAGAACGATCGACTTGGTATCCATCCCTGACAAGACTACGAATGCGCCGATCGCCAGCAGGGTGGCACCAGATGCGCACAGGACGCGCGGGGTGAGTCCGCGGCCGATCATCACACCGACGAGAATGCCGCCGATTACTTGCGCGATACCGAGCGGCGATTGAATCAGCGCAAAACCTTTGGCGTCAACGCCAAAGCCGTACCCGAGACCCAAAGACCCGGATGTCATGCACATCAGCGGAAGGATCGTCGAACTCACCGTGGTGGAGCCATACGCCATACCTGCAGTGATTGCAGTCAGTCCGATGGACCGGCGGGTCAGCAGGCGTAGGTCGATCAGCGGCTCACTGATGATTGTCGCGGAGTAGATCCAGAGACCGATCAGAACGGCGCCGAGAAGCAACAGGCCCAACGTTTTTCCCGACGTCCATCCCCAGTCCACTCCAAAACTCACCGCGACCAGGATCGCACCGATGCCGCCACCCAACAACGCGGCACCGACCAGGTCGATCTTGGACCGAAGGCGGTACGTCGACTCGTTCGTCGACAGTTTGATGCAGATTCCCGCCGCAATCAGGATGACCGTGAAGAACCAGAACAACGACCGCCATCCGTAGTCGTCGATGAGCCAACCGGTCAGGAACGGTGTCGCGATGCTGACAATGCCCATGCCGCTGGTTGCAAGGGCAACCGACATGGCGACCGTCTTCGCCGGATAGACGTCGCGTATGAGCGAGTATGTGAGGAACATGCACGAGACGAGCAAGCTCGACATCGCTCGCCCGACAAGCAGCAGCGCGAAGTTGGGAGCGACTGCCGAGACGAATGAACCGGCTGCCGCGATGGATACACAGATGAGCAGGACGCGACGTTTACCGATCATGTCGGCGATCTTCCCCAAGGTGGGGCTGATCACCGCAGCAACCAGAAGGAACGCGGTCTGGATCCAGCCGCCCTGATCGGTGTGGAAGTAGGCCATGATTTCCGGCAGCCCGGTTGAGATCATGCTGGCGTTCATGGTGAGGGCTTCGAGAAGCACGACCAGCGATATCAGAGACAGAATCAGTCGAAGAGACCAACCTTGTTCAACGGCCAGGGGCGCGGGTGCCCCCGCCGATCCGACTTGTGCCATCGATGTCCTTAGGCTCGTAGGTGCAGTTACCTCGTGAGTGCGACATGGTGCGGTGACCCGGATAGGCCGGGTGAGGCGAGCACGGTGTGTCCCGGTCCCTTCGGTGCGGATCACCAGGACTGGCGGCCCGGTCTGTCCGATCGACCTCGGGCCGCTGATCGAGATCTGCGATGCGATCGCTTGTGTAGGGAAGTGACCGCGAGGTTGTCCATCGGTGTCACGTTGAGCACCGAGCGAAAGCGAGGAACATGGTTACCGATTCGAGACTACCGGGCTCTTCCATTTCCTGAATTTGACTGTCGCACGAGCCTATTCGACAGCCTTGGCGGATTCGACAGAACGAACGAACCGGGCGCACGACTCGATGGAAGCGATGGACACACCGTGATCGGGGTATACCAGCGGCCACGTGTGTCCTTGATCCGCAATCACTTCCAACGTGCAGGTGACGTTCGCGGCCGCGAGCGCCTGAGTCAGGCCAAGAGCGTCGCCGACCAGCGCCTCGTTGCCTCCGACCTGGATCAAGGTGGGCGGGAAGCCGGCGTGGTCGGCCAGCAACGGCGAGACCAACGGGTCGTCCGCGGGGACGCCCTGCAGATAGTCGTCGCACGCCGACTCCGCGCTCGCCAGCGGGAAGAAGGCGTCAGTCGCGGACTCGTAGAACGGTGACGTGCAGTGCAGGTCGAGCCACGGCGACAGCAGCATCAGCCCGTCGGGAGTGCGAACGTCGCTGGCGTCTACGGCGACGACAACCGCGGCTGCGAGACCCGCGCCCGCCGAATCCCCGGCGACCACGATCGGCCCGTCCGTCGCGGACGCGAGGTCCTCGTAGACCGCGAGAGCATCGCGCAGTCCGGCCGGGAACGGGTTCTCCGGCGCAAGCCGATAGCGGGGTACGACGACCGTCGCCTCGGCACCCGCCGCCAACGCCGCGGCGTAGGCGTTGTACGCCTCCGGACTACCCATTCGGTAACCGCCCCCGTGCAGGTAGAGAACGGTGGCCCGGCCTGCGGCACGGATGGTCCGGCACGGAATGCCCGCGAAGTCCGTATCAGCCGCCGTGACCCCCAGTGCGGGGTCGATCTCGGTCGCGGCGAACTTCGCACGGCGTTCCAGCAACTCCGGGCTCGCCGGTGCACCGGCCCGCTCGGCGGGCAGCGAATCGTGCAGTGTCGTCGGCATGTGTTCTCCCACAGGTGTTTACGTGGTGATGCTCACGCGTGTGCGATCTCGACAAGCTTGTCCGGATGACGGAGTGCGACTGTCCGGCGGATGCCTTCGCGCCAGTCCACCGTGCACGGTCCGGTGATCGATGCGCGCCGACTCGTATCCGCGATCGAGCCTCGCAGCGTCCCCTCGATCGGGACCACGTCGACGGTCGCGTCGACGCCCATCAGTTCGCCGGCATATGCCGCCCACTCCTGGGCGCTGACCGCTTCGTCGCCGGCCCAGTTGACGATGGTCGCGGGGACTGTCGCCGCTTGGAGCAGGCTGCTGACCTGGCTGTTGATGTCGTCCTCGAAGATCGGGCTGTACATGCACGGGTCCCAACGCGTGGTGACCGTGAGTCCGGCGGCGATCGCGTCGATGTGTAGCGCGGGCAGACCGCCGTTCGGGCCGTACGACGCGTTCATGCGCGCGATCGTCACCGGCACCCCGAAGGCCCGCGCGGCGAGTCGTGCGGTCGCCTCCTGCCCAATCTTCGACACCGAGTAGGTGGGGCTGTGGGTGCTGTTGCACTCCCCGAGCGGCGACTCCTCGGTGAACACGTACATCGGGTCTTCCTGCGGGCGGTAGACCGAATGGGTCGACATCACGAGGGCGCCTTTGGCCGATCGGCAGTGCTGAAGGAGGAGTCCGGTGCCTTCGGCGTTGTCACGAAGAGCCGTGTCGTAGTCCCATCCCGGAGCCTGATTCGCCGCCAGATGAACGACGTAAGTGAAGTCAGTCGGTAGGTCGGCGAACTCGCCGCTGCCGACGTCGCCCTTCACCGGGGTGATCCCGGCGTCGACGAGCCGCTGCCGGTCCTCCGGCTTGCTGAAGCGAGCCAGCCCCCAGACCTCGTTGTTCGCGCCCAGCTCACGCGCAATCGGGAAGGCGATCTGCCCGGCCGCTCCTGTCACCAGGATCTTCTCACCGTTCAGCATTCTTGACTGACCTCACAGATGTCGGGGACAAGCACCGGCTCGTCGTGTCTCGGATGTACCGCGCCCGATGGTGAGCGCGTGTGCAGATACGGATGCGCGGGCGCAGTTGCGCCCGCGCATCCGCGATGATCACCAGAGTTGATCGGTGTACTTGTCGGTTCCGACCTCGGTCGGGATGAACGGCGACGCGAAGGTGACTCGGCCTGCGCCGGACTTCTCGACATCGGCCGCGTAGTCGACGATCTGCTGCCAGCTCTCGGTCGGGTCGCCCTCGAGGAAGCACAGCTGCATGATGCGATCGGAGGTTCCGCCGTCGTTGCCCATCTTCATCGGCACGTTGTGATCGGCGGGCCAGGGCTTCATCCGCCAGGTGCTCACCAGGTCGACGCCACCCTTGGCCAGCAGTTCGCGGACCGGCCCGGCGTCGAGCGTGGCGATCGCACCGTCACGCTCGGCCGCGTCGGCTGGCTCGATCATGATCGCGACGAGGCCGCGGTAGTTGTGGTCGAGCGCCAGTTCCAGGGGGACGCCGTCTGCCTGCGCCGAGACGGTCGAGTCCGGCAGGTATTGGCCGGTGTGGACGTGCTCACGCTCGGCGAAACCGCGACCGGCGGCGTACAGCGCACCGACCTGGGTGCGGGCCCACGCCTCGGCCTGTTCCATCTCGGGCTCGTGGACCCAGTACGTCGCGAGGTACGAGCCCGCGTTGATCGGCTCGGCGACCGGACCGGTCTCCGGGAACCGCAGTGCCTTCAGGTGTCGAGGCGCGACCCAGCGGCGACCCGCGAACCAGCCCGGCCCGATCATGCAGCCCGCGTAGATGTGATCCCGCTCGTACCAGCGGTTGTACTCGACTTCGTGACCGCGTGTGGGGTCGACCATCGTGAAGAGCATCTGGCCGATCTTGACCGGTGCCTCCGTCATTATCTGTCTCCTTGGTTGGAATGAATGCTTGCCGGCGGCGCGGTCTCAGTGCGAAAGGGCGAGGCCTTCGAGCTTGCCGTCCCTGCGCCAGTTCTCGAGCAGTTCGAAGTACTGGAAGCCCGGCACGTACACGCCGGAGACCAGCGGGTTCCGCGTGTCGGTGATCTTTCCTTCGTTGTTGTAGAGACCGGGGGTGCAGGTGAGCAGCCAGTCGGTGCGGGTCGCAGTCTGATCGCTCATGACCTTGCCCCAGGCCTGTTCGGCTTCGGCCGTCGGCTCGATCGTCCGAGCGCCCGACGAGACACACTGGTCGATCAGGTACATCATGTGGGCCGCCTGCTCGTCGATCAGGTGGGCGATGTTCGTGATGGTCGCCGTCTGAGTGAAGCCGAGCAGGAACAGGTTCGGGAAGTCCTTCGACAGGAATCCGTGCAGTGTGCTGATGCCGTCCGCGAACTTCTTCGACAGCCGGTTGCCGTTCCGGCCGAGCACGTCATAGCCCGCCTTCTCCGTCCACGTGCGTCCGCCCTGGAAGCCGGTCGCGTAGATGATCAGGTCGAACTCGCGTTCCTGACCGTCCGCCACGATCCCGGTCTCGGTGATCCGCTCGATCGGCGTGCTCGTCGTGTCGACGATGTCGACCGATTCCTTGTTGAACGCGGGCAGGTACTCGTCGCTGAAACCCGGCCGTTTGCACATCGTGCGGTAGTAGGTCTTGAGCTTCGCGGCCTTCGACTCGTCCTCGACGATGGCGTCGACCCGATCGCGGAGCATCTCGTTCCACTCGTAGTCCGAGCGTTCCAACGCATCGACGTACTGCTCGAGGGTCGGATTCTCCCCGCCGGCCGAGAAGACCGCGTCCATCTGGTACTTGGCGAACTTGACCCAGCCGTCATCGACGTCGCTGACCACAGCACGGTCCTGCACGCACTTGTCGAACGCCGCGCGGCGCTCCCGGTGCCAGCCCGGCTTGAGCGACGAGAACCACTCGACGTCCGTCGCGGCGTTCTGGCGCGGCATCACCTGCGTCGGCGTGCGCTGGTAGACGACGAGTTCGTCGGCGAACTCGGCAATCTGCGGAATCACCTGCAAGCCGGTAGCCCCGGTGCCGATGATGGCGATCTTCTTGCCGCGCAGCTTGTCCAGATTTCCGCTGTCGTCGCCGCCGGTGAAGTCGTAGTCCCAGCGGCTCGTGTGGAAGCTGTGACCGTTGAAGGTGTCGATTCCGGGGATTCCGGGCAGATGCGGACGCATGAACAGACCGCTCTGGGTGGCGACGAAGCGCGCCCGGAATTCGTCTCCGCCGTCGGTCCGGACGGTCCACCGTGCGGTGTCCTCGTTCCACTCCATGTCGGTGACACGCGTCTGGAAGATCGCATGGTCGTACAGACCGTACTTCTGAGCCAACGACTGGCAGTACGCGAAGATCTCACTGCCGCGGACGTATCGCTCGGTGGGAACGTAGCCGGTCTCCTCCAGGTACGGCAGGTAGATGTACGACTCGACGTCGCATCGGACGCCCGGGTAGCGGTTCCAGTACCAGGTTCCGCCGAAGTCGCCGGCGACGTCCAGGATCTTGTAATTCGAGATCCCGACCTTCTCGAGCTCGATGCCTGCGGTCATTCCCATGAACCCGGCGCCGACCACGAGCACGTCCAGATCGAGTGACATCGGACCCGACTCACGCGGACCATCGACGTGCGGATCGGCGTCGAACTCCGAGAACTTTCCGGTGAAGTCGATCGCCTGGAACTGGTCGGCGCCTTCCTTCGTCAGCCGCTTGTCGCGCTCGGCCGCATACTTCTCGCGGAACAGCTCCAGCCGATCGACTTTTCGGGACGGAACAAAGGAATGAGGATCGGCGATACCGATATTTCGGTCATTCATGGAGTGAGTCCTAAGGGGAGTCTTTGCGCGTGGTTGTGCAGCCCGGTCTCGTTCGACCTGGACCGAGCTCACCAAGCGGTGCCTGCGGGGATGAACATGAACTCGACCCGGTTGCCATCGGGATCGGCGACGAAGGTGTACTGCGCGGCCTGCGGATCGTCCAGCCCGACGCGGGTGTCGGGCACGAGCGTGCCGCCGAATTCCACCATCGCCTCGGCAGCGGCATCGATGTCATCGGCGAAGAACGACAGATGAGTGAGTCCGAGATTGTTGCGACGATGGTGGGGCTGACCGATCACACCGGGCTTGCGGTACGCCAACAGCTCGATCCGCAGCCCGTCCTTCTCGATCATGGTCGCGGTGAGGCTGCACGGTGCGTCCACCTCGGGGATCTGTTCGTCGAGCTCGTAGTGAGCCAGCTCGGTGAAGCCGAGACCGTCCCGGTAGAAGCGGAGAGCGCGCGCCAGATCCGACACACAAAGGCCGACGTGGGAGGAGCGGTAGGTGCTGGCAGCTGCATTCTGGGTCATTGCGGTGATTCCCTCGATCCAAGTGAATGAGTGAGTGGTCGCGATCAGCCGACAGCGACCGGAGTGACAGGGCTTGCCGTGCCGCCGGTGATGGTGAGCGCACCGATGGTGAGCAGGAACTCGTGGCACTTGTCGGCCGCCAGTTCCTTGAGGTTCAGGTTCTCGACAAGGTGGATTCCGTTGTCGACCAGCAGCACGATGTGTCCGCCGAGGTACACGTTCTGATCGAACGGGATGGCCTCGACCGCCGAGTTGTCCGACCCCACCAGTGCGACGTCGCACTCGGCCAGGTACGTGGCCGCATCGATGCCGATACCCGGCTGCGGAAGCATCTCTCCCTGCGACTGCATGAAGTCCTCGAGCCATCCGGTGCGGATCAGCACGAGGTCGCCCGCGGCCAGGGCGACGCCCTGCTCGTCAAGAGCCTGCGTCAACTCCTCGCGGGTGATCACATGCCCGGCGGGGAGAACGTCGACCCCCTTGGACGCCGCAACGTCGATGAGCACACCGCGACCGACGATCGGATCGACATTTTCGATTCCGCACCTGTCGGCGCCGGAGTACGGACTGACGCCGTCATGCGGATGGCCGTTGTAGATCTTGTTTTCCGAGTACACGTGGCACAGCGCGTCCATGTGAGTCGAGGTGTGCGACGGCATGATCAGCTGATCCTCGTGGGCGCCGACACCAGGAACGCCGCCGTTCGCACGCGCCATCGCCTCGTCGCTGTGATTGGTCATCGTCAGCCGCTGCGGGGTGCCGCGGTACTCCATGTTCGGAACGCCGGACCGCTGGATCGGGATGCCGAGGCTGTACCGCTTGCCGGTCCGAGGGATTCGCAGAGCCGCCAGCACGCTCTCCTGGGTCAGCAGATTGAGCGCACCCTTCTCATCCGACTCGCCCCATCGCCCCCAGTTCGACTTGCGTGCACTCACTTTGGCTCCTTGTCCGTCGATCATGTCGGTTTACCCGGCGATTGTGTCCTGGCGAAGGCGGCGCATTCACGCGCTTCCCACACAGCGGGCTGTTGATATGAGCGGGGCCACCCGAGTGGGGCCGCCGTGACACGAGTCACTGTAGCCAGCGGCTACCACTTCGTCAACACATCACGTGAAATCTGAGCATCAAGCAGTTCAGGGCTGATTTTCAGCACGAGCCTGCCTCCGAGAGGGTGGCGAGTTCCTTCCGCCGGCGACGGCGCGGTCAGGTTGTTGCTGCGGCCGAGTTGCGCAAGCTACGTGTGGAGAATCTGGAACTCAAGCGGGCCAACGAGATTCTGCAGAAAACTCGGCCGCGAGGGCGTGCGGCACAGCAAGAACAAGCAGACCGCCATTGCAGACCCGCAGGCTGCTCGTGCCGGCGACCCGACCGAGCAGCAACTCCAACCCGGATGCGCCAAATGTGTTGCGGGTAGCAAATTTCGCGTATGCCTCGACATGGTCGGGGTGGGTGTACGTGGGTTTCGTGGATTACGGGGCGGCGCAGTCGCAGATTCAGGAACGAGCGAAATCGATCACGGCACGGCCGCGCAGTGAGCCGTCCCGAAGCTTGGCGTAGGCCGTGTCGATGTCATCGGGCGAGAACACCTCGACCGGGCTCTGGATCATTCGACGCCGAGCCAGCGCCATCACCGATTCGAGATTGCTCACTGTCGATCCCTGATAGGTGAAAACCTCGCCGTCACGCGGCAACAGGTGGAACCACTCGCCGGGCGTCGCGAGACGCCCGCCACCCGCGCCGACCAGACCGTACTTGCCGCCAGGCCGCACGGCGGCGATGCCGGTGGCGATCGTCTGGTCGATCCCGACGAAGTCCAGGAGCGCGTCGGCCCCTCGACCGTCCGTCAGCTCGCGGATCTGATCGAGAGTCGAATCGTTCACGCCCTCGAACGTCTCGTGCGCACCGAGCTCTCGCGCCATGGCCAGCTTCTCCGGAGACATGTCGACGGAGACCACGAAGGCGGGACTCACGGCGCGGAGAAACTGGATGGCGAAGGATCCCAACCCGCCCGCACCGAACACGACGACGGTCGACTCAGGCGTCAGCGATCCCTGGATGCGGTCGACCCCGTGGTAGGCAGTGGAGCCCGCATCGCCGAGCGGAGCGGCGTGGATCGGGTCGAGCCCGCCGAGCGGCACGATGTCGCGCGCATTCTTCACGAGCACGAAGTCGGCGAGTCCGCCGTCATCGCCGAACCCGCGGCCGGAGCCTGCATTGCTGCAGTTGTTGGGGGCGCCGCGCAGGCAGTACCAGCACTGTCCGCAACTGCTCGCGGGCAGGACCACGACGGGCTCGCCCACGCTCAGATGATCGACGCCCTCACCCAGTACGGCGACCTCTCCGGCGATCTCGTGACCGAGAGTGAACGGGAACTTCCACCCGGCCGGTTCGACTGCGGCCGCGGGCATCTCCTGCATGTCGAGATCAGAACGGCACAGTCCTACGGCGGACACGCGAAGCACCGCCTCCCCCGGGCCCGGTGTCGGCTCGGGAACCTCCTCCCATGTCGGTGCGGTCAGCGGTGCCATGATCCTGTAAGCGCGCATTCTTCACTTCTCCTTCATCGTCAGGCCAGACCATTCGGAACTTCGAGCGCGCCCGTTCGAGCTATGAGTTGACGGTATCCGTCAACGAACTCCTCGGCGGCTGCCAACGATCTCGCATCCGGGTGCACACACAGTGACGTGGCTCCTGCCTCTCGCAGCCGGTCGACGTCGCGATGCCACCGTGCCACCGACGCGGCGTCGTCGAGGTCGACGGCGGGAGCCTCGACCTGAATGTCGATCTCCGACAGGCTTCTGCCAGCTCGCTCGAGCCGGTCGCCGAGTGCGTCGACGGCGGCTCCGAATGCCTCGACGCCGTCGATCGCCGGAGTCCTGATCGCGTCGGACATTCCGGGGTCGGCGATGACCGGACACCATCCGCTACCGAACCGGGTCACGCGACGTCGCGCCGCCGCACTGTTGCCACCGATCCACACCGGAGGATGAGGGCTCTGAGCCGGGCGCTGCAAGTGCATCTCGCCGGTCGCCGCGAAATCGGCGCCGACGCACGGAGTCGACGGGTCACGCCAGATGCTGCACATCGCACCGATCGCCTCGTCGAACAACTCGGACCGTCTGGCGAAGTCGACACCCAGGGCCGCGAACTCCGACCGTAGATAACCGGCACCGACTCCCGCGATGAGCCGGCCTCCCGAGAGCGTGTCGAGAGTGGTGAGCTCTTTCGTCGCCAGATAAGGGTTCCGGAAGGGAAGGATGAGCAGGTTCGTCATGAGCTTCAATGACGTCGTCGCGGCCGCGGCGAACGCGAGCGCCACGACAGGCTCGAAAGTGTCGTGGCCACCGTTGCGGTACCACTTCGCCGATGGCGCGGGATGGTCTGCGAGGCACACTGCCTCGAACCCGCTGATCTCCGCGCGACGGCTGATCTGCGCGAGCGCCGCTCCTGTGAACACGCTTGGATGCGCGTCAGGGACGTCGCTCGGATACTCCAGGGTGAACTTCATGCCCGTGGCTCCGGTCCCTCACTTCTGCGACACGGCCAGCGGGTCGTCACGACCACGGAACGCCGTGTCCGCGTGGTGAGCGAGCGCGTGAACGCCTCGCTCACCACGCGAATGCGGATTGCCTCTACTTCGCGCCCTTGATCGCGGGCCGGCCGGCCGTGGCGCCGCCGTCCACGACCAGGTCGTGGCCGGTCACGTAGTTCGCCTCGTCGGATGCGAGGTACAGGATGCCGGTCGCCATCTGCGCCGGGTTTGCGGCGTAACCGATCGGCTGGATCCCGTGGAGCGTCTTGATGAACTCGGGGTCCGGCGGGACCATTCCGGACAGCATCGTGCCCGGCGACAGGGTGTTGACGCGAACACCCTTGGGCGCCAGCTCGATCGCGCACGCCTTCGACATCCCGATGACCGCAGCCTTCGTTCCGCTGTAGAACGCCATGCCTTCGGTCGGCAGCGAACCGCCGTTGGACGCGGTGTTCACGATAGCGCCCGAGCCCTGCTCGACCATGACCTTGCCTGCGGCACGGGTCCCGTAAAACGCACCCAACAGGTTGACGCCGACCATGCGTTCCACTTCCTCGTCGGGCGCCTCGATCAGCTGGCTGCCACCGAAGACACCCGCGTTGTTGCACATCACGTCGAGCCGTCCATGGCGCTCGACGGTGCCGTTCACCAGCCGGTCGACGGAAGCCGGGTCGGCGACGTCGGTTTGCACGAACTCCGCACCCACCGCAGCGGCGACTGCGGCTCCGGCCTCGGCGTTGACGTCGGCGGCGACGACGGTGGCGCCTTCTGCGACCATCAGCTCGACGGTGGCCTTACCCAGCCCCGACGCTGCGCCGGTGACGATGACGACCTTGTCCTGCATTCGATTGCCCATCTGGCAAACCTCCTTCAGCGCGTGCGACGGTCGCACGACAACTCGGACCGAGTACTGCGGTTAGAACTCAATTTCAATCGGACCTTCGTCCGGCCGGGACTGGCATCCGAGCACGTACCCCTCCGCGACGTCTTCGGGCGCGAGGACCTCGCTGCCGTCGGTGGTGACCGACCCCCGCGTCACGCGGCAGACGCACGACCCGCATTCGCCCGACCTGCACGAGTACGGAACCTCGATGTTCTTCGCCAGCAGTGCGTCTACCAACGTGACGTCGGCCGACCAGCCGAAGCTGTGCGTGCGACCATCGAGACGGACGGTCGTGTCGACCCCGGATGCGGTCGTCCCCGGCGTGTCCACCGGTGCGGGGGCCGCCGCGAACGGGTCGCCCGTGATCGAGGAGAACACCTCCCGGTGGAACCGCTCACGCGGCACTCCGGTCGATTCGACCGCGGCGCTCACGGCGTCCATGAACGGGCCCGGACCGCACACGAACACCTCGCGCGAGGCATCGACGGCGATCAGCTCGGCGAGACGCTCGACGGTCGGAACGCCGTCCACGTTGTCGAACCAGTGGATCACGGTGAGCCGGGCGCGATGCTCGGCCTGCAGATCATCGAGTTCGCGAGCGAAGATGACCGAATCCGGATCGCGGTTCGCGTAGAACAGGGCGACCCGCGCGATCCCGTGCACCAGTGCGGCTTTCAGAATCGACATGACCGGTGTGATCCCGCTGCCTGCCGCGAAGAGCAGCAGGTCGCTCCCGTAGCCTGACGGTGTGAACCGGCCGGCGGGAGGCAGGACGGCCATCGACAGGCCGGCCTTCACGTTGTCGCACAGCCAGTTCGACCCGTACCCGGACGAGACCCGCTTCACGGTGATCTTGAGATCCTCGTCGAGCGACGGCGTGCTCGAGAGCGAGTACGACCGTGCGACGTGACCGGTCAGGGCACTCGAAATCCGGATGGTCAGGAACTGTCCGGGTCGGTACGCGAACGTCGGCCGGTCTGCCTCCGTCGGCCGAAGGACGATCGACCGGGTGTCCGGCGTCTCGTCGATCACCGCCATCACCTCGAGTAGGTGCCCCCGGCTCGACGACTCGCGGCCAGCGGTCTCCGTCGGCTGCACGAGGTTCCTACTCCACACTCGCGAAGTCGAAATCGCTCAGCCGAGGATGCACGCACATCGCGAAGTACTCCTCGCCGTCCCACGGAGCGCTGACCTGCAGACGACCCCATTTGTTGACGTAGTAGTTCTTCCGCGTCGCGCTCGTCTGCGAGAGGTAGATCAGCCGACATGCCTCCTTGTGCAGCTGTTCGTTGTAGTGGTCGAACGCCTCACGCCGGATTTCCATCGACGCGTACCCGTTGTCGAGCATCGCCAGAATCCCCTCGGCGATGTACCCGCACCAGGTCTCCAGCCAGATCGGCAGCCCTGCACCACTCGCGACCGGCTGGGAGTTGGGACCGTAGAGCATGAACAGGTTAGGGAAGCCCGGCACGGTCATCCCGAGATGAGCCTGTGCGCCCTGAACCTTCCACACCTCCTCCAGACTCGCCCCGTCCGCACCGACGTACTCGGTCGGCCACAGGAACTTCTCCGTCTGAAAACCGACTGCAGCGATGATCAGGTCGGCGTCGCGCACGGCGCCGTCGGAGGTCTGCACGGCGAGGGGGGTGAGGCGCTCGATGGGTGTCGTCACCAATTCGACGTTGTCCCTGGTGAGCGACGCGTACCACTGATTGTCGACCACGGGACGCCGGGTCATCGGGGGGTAGTCCGGGACCAGCTTCTCGATCAGGTCCTCGCGGTCGTTCACCTGGCTGCGGATATACCCGAGCAGCATCTCCCGCATCGCGTCGTTGCGCTTGTTCACGTCGCCGCCATCGGCGATCCACTGCTCGTCCGCGATGAGGAGCTCTCGAAGGTCGTTCGATGCGAAGCCGGCGATGTACTTGTTCCAGTTCCAGTAGAACGGCATCGCCTGAAAGAGCCACTGCAGCTCGTCGGAGATGGCTTCGCCGTACTTCGCGCGCGGCGAGATCCACTGCGGGGTCCGCTGATAGACCGTTACCGACGCCGCCGCATTCGCAACCTTCGACAGCAACTGGACACCGGTCGAGCCGTTGCCGATGATGGCGACGTTCTTCCCGGCGTAGTCGATCGAGTCGTTCCACTCCGTGGTGTGCACGATCTGACCGGCGAACTCCACTGCGCCCTCGACGGGCAGTTCGCGCGGGGTCGCGAAGATTCCGCTCGCGGCCACGACGACGTTGGCCACGACGGTGGTCGGCGATTGCTCCGCCTCCGCCACCGTCAGGGTCCACGTTTTCGCGACGTCGTCGAACCGCGCGGACGTCACATCCGCGTCGAAGACGATGTGCTCGTACACGCCGTGCTTGCGCGCGACGTGGTCGAGGTACGCGCGTACCTCGGACTGGCGCGCGAAGTACTCCGTCCACGGGTACTTCTTCTCGAAGGAGTACTCGTACGACGCACTGAGCGTGTCGACGCGGACGTCGGGATAGGTGTTGATGCTCCACACTCCGCCGATCTCCGAGCGCCGCTCGTAGATGGTGAACGGAATGTCGAGTCGGGCAAGCTGAACTCCCATGGCGATCCCGGAGAATCCGGCTCCGATGATCGCGACCGAGTAGTCGGCGGGGACAGACTTCTTCCCCGTCCGCTCCCGTTGGAAGGGCCACTCGGGGAACGACAGGATCTGGCGGCGCATGAGCAGATCTTCGGAAGCCAGGTGCCGGGCCTCCGCCATGAGGATGAGATCGGTGATCTCATCGGTCGACGGCGTCTGATCATCATCGGCAAGCTCGCCGGACATCAGGTACTCGACGGCCTTCGACCTGATCAGATCGGTGTCGTCATCGGAGAACACCACGGTGTCCGCCACTGGGCCCGCGACACGCTCGGCGTGCACTGCGGCGATGTCGGGATCGCGGGTTGCCTGGAACAGAGCCATTCGCAGGACGTTCACATCGGCGTCGGCGACCGCGCGCTCCACAAACTTACGGTCTGGCATTTGGGGCTTCATTCTCACTCCTGTACATGCCCTGGGCATGAACGCATGGGCGTCACTTCGAGTTCGGGGACGGATCGTCTGCGCTGCCTACGACTGCGGGCAGACTGATGTCAGGCACCGGTGTGTGCGGCGACCTGACGGTCGAGAATGCGCTCACGCAAGTTCTGCTTGCGGATCTTCATGGTGGGGGTCTTCGGCAGCTCCGTGACGAACTCGAGCTGCTCGGGGAACTTCGCGGGAGAGATGCCCGACACTCGGCAGTAGTCCCTCAGTTCGTCGAGCTCGACGTTCTGTCCCTGGTCGGCCAGCTGCACCACAGCGCAGATCCGTTCCCCGCG
Source organism: Rhodococcus sp. NPDC004095 (assembly GCF_053604015.1). Taxonomy (NCBI): domain Bacteria; kingdom Bacillati; phylum Actinomycetota; class Actinomycetes; order Mycobacteriales; family Nocardiaceae; genus Rhodococcus; species Rhodococcus sp. NPDC004095. The sequence continues at coordinate 68,163 of NZ_JBSGGS010000018.1, read as the reverse complement.
AACGTCGTCCGGGAGCCCGATCACCGCGACGTCCTCGATCGCGGGGTGCTTGCCCAGAACGTCTTCGATCTCGGACGGGCTGATCGATTCGCCCTTCCGGATGATGAGGTCCTTCTCACGACCGACGAGCGTGAGGTGCCCTTCCCGCCCGAGCTTGCCGATGTCGCCGGTGAAGAACCAGCCGTCGGCGTCGAAGGGACGGACGATGGTGCCGTCGGAGATGTAGTGCTTGAACAGGATCGGACCGCGCAACCACACACGGCCGGTGCCACCGACGGGGAGCGCCTCGTCGGTCTCGGACCGGATCTGGATCTCGCAGTTCAGGACCGGACGTCCGGACGTCGCCGCGAGCTGGTCGATCGTGTCGGCCGGACGGGCCGACGCGATCATCGGCGACTCCGTCATCCCGTACCCGTGCAGGATCGGTACACCGATTTCGGTGAAGACCTCGTGGAACAGCTTCTCCGGCATCGGAGCGCCGCCGCCGGCGAGCATCCGCAGGGTCGGCACCACCGGGACGCCCGGCCTCTTCCGTTGCTGCTGGAGGAGGAGGGAGTAGTGCGGGGTCGATCCGCCGGTGAGCGTGACGCCGTGCTGACACATCAGCCGGACCGCAGCCACGGGTTCGTACACCCCCATCAGGACCAACGCCATGCCGCTCGACAGCGAGGCGATCAGCATGTCGGGTCCGCCGATATGCGCGTACGGGAAGAAGATCGTTCCGGTGTCGGCACCCGTCACCTCAAGGGCGTCGGCCATCCCGAGCCCGCCTGCGACGAGCGTGCTGTCGGTGTGGCAGACACCCTTCGGAGCCGACGTGGTTCCGGATGTCGTGTAGATCCAACGGATCTCGTCCGCACCGGACTCGACCGGAGCCAGTGCGGCCGGATCGCCCTCGGGCAGCCTGTCGGCGAGCACCATGACCTGAAGCGGCGCGGACACCGCGGCGCGGACCTCCTCGGCCATGCGACCGTGATCGTATCCGCGGAACTCACCGACCGTGATGAGCCACTGCGACGCGCACTGCTCCACCATGGCCGTGACCTCACGCCCGCGGTAGAGCGGAATGATCGGGTTCTGCACGGCACCGATCCTCGACAGGGCCAGGCTCAGAATGACGGCGTCGATGCTGGTGGGGAGCTGCCAGCTGACGACGGCGCCCGGCTCGATGCCCTTGGCGATCAGGCCGGCCGCGGTGCGCTCAGCGGCTGCGAGCACACTGGCGAACGTCTCGCGCCGATCGTTCTCGTCGATCAGCGCGACAGCGTCGGGGGTCGCCTCGACGCGGCGGGCGAGCAGGGCCCAGATCGACGTGACGTCGCTGATCCGATTGGGCGCGTTCACGTCCGGTCCTTCTTCGATTCCGCCGGCAGCGGATCCGCGGTGAGCAGCGGGTAGCCTGTGGTCAGCATCGAATTCGCGTGACCGAGCCAGTGCATGTCGAACGCAGACTGGAGCGCGGCCTGCTGACCCATGATGTCAAGCGTCTGATTCACCGCGCGCTTGCCCTGCCGCAGGGCCCAGGCGTCCATCTGGGCGATCTCGCGGGCAAGATCCATCGTCTGGGCGTCGAGTTTGTCGACCGGCACGACACGGTTGACCATGCCTGCCGCGAACGCCTCCTCCGCCGAGAAGCTGCGCGCGGTGAAGAGCATCTCCTTCGCCCGGCGGGCGCCGAGTTCCCAGGTGTGCGCGTGATACTCGACTCCGCCGATCCCGTACTTGGCGACCGGATCGCTGAAGAAGGTGGTGTCGGCGGCGACGATGAGGTCGCACGGCCAGATGACGTTCAGTGCGCCCGCGATGCATGCACCCTTGACCGAGGCGATGGACGGCTTGGGCACGTCGCGCCACCGGCGCGAGAAGCCGAGGTAGTACTCGGTCTCCCATCCGTACGCGCTCTCCAGCAGGCTCTTGCCGACGGGCTCGTATCCGGAGGTCTTCGATTTCAGATCGTGTCCGGCAGAGAAGTTGTCTCCGTTGGCCCGGACGACGATGACCTTGACGGCGTCGTCTGTCGCCGCGGCGCGCCACGCGGCGTCGAGCGCCTCCAGCATCGGCTCGTTCTGGGCGTTGTGCTTCTCCGGGCGGTTCAGAGTGATGACGGCGACTGCATCCGCGACGTTGTAGTCGATCAGCGACATGGTCACGCTCCCTCGTAGATTCGTGCGATCGCCGAGACGATCGAGCCATTGTTCTCGGTGGCGTCGCCGAAGTCGTACTGCCAGCGCTTGGCAGCATTGGTGAACAGGTGGACGTTGGACTCGACCATGTAGCCGATGCCCGCGTGGACCTCGTGCGCGCAGTGGACCATCTCGCGGGCGGTGAGTGCCGCCTGATTGCGCATCAGGTCGACGTACGGTCGGCCATCATCGCCTGCGTCCAGCGCGGCTGCCGCAGCTCGGGCATGCGCTGACGTGACGTGTGCGTTCACGGCGATGTCGGTGCACAGGTACTGGACCGCCTGGAAGCGTCCGATGGCACCGCCGAACTGATGGCGCTGCTTGGCGTACAGCACGGTCATGTCGAGCAGGCGCATGCCGGCGCCGTACACCTGCGCAGCCCGCAGCACGGAGCTGCGCTGGGACGCACGGTCGATCGCCCGGACTGCGGCGGCGCCGCGAGCGAGGGTCCGCTCCTCGACGACGGTGACGTCGGCCAGCGTCACGCTGAACATCGGGTATCCGCCGACGTTCGGCATCGGCTCGACGTTCACGTCAGCCGCGTCGACGTGCAGAAGAAGGCTTTCGCCTGCGTCGACGGCGTGCACCAGGAAGCTGTCCGCCTGGTCCGCGTAGCCGACTCCCAGCACCCGACCGCTCGCCGATCCTCCGTTGACAGCGACCGATGATCCCCAGTTCTCGGTGAGGAAGGCCGGGATGACGACGGCTTCGCCGTCACCGATACGGGACGCCAACTCCGTGGCGGCCGCGGTGTCGACCAGCGTCGCGGCGTCACGCGCGACGGTGAGGTCCAGCAGCGGCGTCTCGGCCAGTGCCCGGCCCATCTCGACGAAGACCGCCGCGATTGTTCCGAGGCCGGCTCCGTCCTCATCGGTTCCATTCGCGTCGCCGAGCTGCAGCCAGCCAAGTTCAGCGAACTGGCTCACCTGATCGGCGAACGCGACTGTGTTCGAACGGTCCTCAAGCGGCGAGTAGCGCGCGAAGACCGACTTGCTTACATCTGTGAGGGCTGCGAAGTCTTCGCCCCATGCCAGTTCCATGATCTCTCCTATCGCGGCAGGCCGAGGCCCCGGGTCGCAAGCACCATCCGCTTGAGCTGGGACGTTCCTCCGGCATGGTTCGCGAACGACTGGCGGTACCACGCCTCGGGCTTTCCGTTGATCGGCGCATCGGCCGACTCGCTGCGCAGTTGGCTCGTCGGCCCGAGGACGCGGTCAAAGATCTGAGCGAAGACCGGCTCGTACTCCTTGGCGATGACCTGCTGCGCCCCGCCTGCCCATGGCGTCTGCCGACCTGCGGCGTTGTCGCCGATGATCTCGTAGGCGAGAAGTCGCTGGGTGTGGATCATTTCGGCGAGCTTCGCGAGATCCGCCTGCACGTGCGGATCGTCCAGCTTGCCGGGGATCGCCTTGCAGTGAGTGAGCAAGTCACGCAGCCGGCTCTCCTGCATCGCATAGATCGGCTCGACGGTTCCCGAGGCGTAGAAGGCGCGCATGATGTACTGCCAGCCCTTGCCCTCTTCGCCGATCAGTGCGTCCGCCGGCACACGCACCTTGTCCAGGTATGTACTCGACTGCACGCCGCCGCCGTAGTTGCGCATCGGGTGCAGGGTGACGCCCGGTTCCTTCAGATCGACCACGAAGATGCTGATCGCATCGCGTGCGGTGTCGTCCGTCGAGGTGCGGGCCGCGACGAACAGCACGTCGGACATCGGTCCCCACGATGTAAACGCCTTCTGACCCGTGATGACCCAGCCGTCGCCTTCACGCACGGCCTTCGTCTGCAGGCTGCCGAGGTCCGACCCGGCTTCGGGCTCGGTGAGGCCTTCGGCCCAAAGCGTCTGCATCGAGGCGATCTCGGGAAGCAGCCGCTTCTTCTGCTCCTCGGATCCGCCCACCAGGATGGTGCCCGCGGCGAGGAAGATGCCGACCGAGTTGATCAGTGGTGCGTCGGCGGCGTACAGCTCTTCCAGGAGGATCTGATTCGCGATCGGGGACAACCCCTTGCCGCCGTACTCCTTCGGCCAGGTCAGTCCGATCCATCCCTTGGCGGCGAGGGTCTTGCTGAACTCGACGGCGATCGCCCACTGATCCGGGGCGTCGTCGAATTCCGGGTTGAAGGCGTTCTCCTTCGGCAGCTCGGTGTCGAGGAACTCTCGGACCTCGGCCCGCCAGGCCTCGTGTTCTTGCGTCAGTGCCATTCTCATCGTGCGTTTTCCGCCTGTAGTTCATCGGTGCCTGCGGTCTGCTCGGCAGCGCCGTGGCCGAGGTCACCTTCGGGGTAGAAGCGACGAGCCCACTTTCGGATGTCGCGGAAGCCTGCGGCTTCGGCAGTCGCCAGGCCGGGCGGCTCGGTGTAGCGCTGGTGCTCCCAGATTGCGATGTCAGCTTGAACTTGTCGGATTGCGTTGCGCTGCCGCTTGATCACTCGATCGTCGTCCTCGCCGTCTTCCTTGCTTGCCCACGTGGAGAACCGCAGGATCGAGCGCTCGTCGTCGACGGGTGTCACCGCTGTCAGCGAGCAGATGGCCCCGACGCCGTCGGCGTACGAGAAGCCCAGCCCCAGGCCCAGGAGCAAGGCCTTCGTGCGGCCCGCTACGGTCGCGAACCCACCGTCGACGCCGCGGCGCTTGAAGTTCAGAGCCAGCTCGGTCTTGAAGTCGTACTCACCGAACTCGCGGCTGACAACGGTCGGGATCTCGTCAGCGCGGTGGACGTACTTGAAATGCGCGAAGTCGACGCCGTTCTCGGCGGCGTACTGCGGATGGATCGGCAGCTCGGCAGTCTCGAGGCGACCACACTCCCCCAGTTCGTGATAGTCGTTCGCCGAACCGGAACCGGGAAACATGTCGAAGATGCTGGGCACGTCGTAGAGCGGATCTCCGCCGTTGACGTCGTGCCAGATGTACATGATTCCGTCGCGCTCGACGGTGGGCCAGGTACCGATCTTGCGTACGCGATTCGTCGCCTTCTGATACGGAATGCAGGTGTTGCGGCCTTCCGGACTCCACTGCCAGCCGTGGAACGGGCACGCGATGTCGTCACCGGCCACCGAGCCGCCGTGCCCCAGGTGGGCGCCGAGGTGCTCACAGTATGCGTTCAGAACCACCAGGCGGCCACGTTCGGTGCGGTAGGCGACCAGGTCTTGACCGAAGTACCGCAGGGGTTTGACGTCGCCGGCTTCGAGTTCGGCAGACCAACCGACTTGAAACCACCCCGTCGGCTTCATCGATAACGCCATAGGTGACACTTCATCCTCCTGAACCGCTGCAACAGCGGCACTTTCGAAACTGCGCAGAAGCAGTTCTACGGCAAGGGATTTCACGGATCGCACCGACAGATGTGCGCCGACACGACGCTCCACTGAAGTTGGAGAAGCGACCCGCGATCACGTCCACGGATCACTGCGGCAGCACGCCGTGACCACCATCACTGTAGCCATTGGCTACGCATGCGTCAACAAAGGCGTGCAGTCCGATCATCGTCGCAGTTCACAGGCTGTTGACGGAGCCGCCGATCGCTCCTCGTACCCCTGGCGATCAACCTGCCTCGGGCCCGCCTCCGGGATGCACCGAGGGTGTTTCACGGGCGGTTCGACTCAATCGAGCCGGTGCTTGACGGTGGAACTCACCGCCCCTAACATCGCCACATAGGGACGGATGCCATTGAGCTGGCCCAGTTTTCCTCATCGCCCCATCATTTTCCCGCCGCAAGATTGCTGCGCGTTCGCAGCATTGTGGCAGGCGGATATCCAGAACAGCGAGGTCAAAGGTTGAAGGCAATTGTTTTCGACGGAACCGACAACAAGCTGGTTGACGGCGTCACCGTCCGTGACCCCGGCCCCGGCGAAGTCCTGGTCCGCATTGTCGCGAGTGGGCTGTGCCAGAGCGACTTGAGCGTCGTCAATGGAAAGATCCCCTTCCCGTCCCCCGTGATCCTCGGGCACGAGGGGGCGGGCATCGTCGAGTCCGTCGGGCAGGGCGTCACCGTGCCGGCAGTCGGCGACCACGTGGTGCTGTCGACGCTGGCGACGTGCGGCCAGTGCGCCCCATGCACTTCCGGACATCCCACGATGTGCCGCGAGTCGTTCGGGAAGACGGCAACCCCGTTCCACCTCGACGGCACCCCGATCCACAACTTCGCGACGCTCTCGACCTTTACCGAGCGAATCGTCGTCCAGGCCGGGCAGGCGGTGCGGATCCCGAAGGATATTCCACTGTCGACCGCGTGCCTGATCGGCTGCGCAGTGCTGACCGGCGCCGGAGCAGTGCTGAACCGGGCCCGCGTCAACCCCGGCGACTCGGTGGTCGTCATCGGCGCCGGAGGCATCGGCCTCAACGTCATTCAGGCCGCACGCGTCGCAGGCGCGGCGACGATCGTCGCCATCGACACGAACCCCGACAAGGAGTCGAAGACGAGCCTCTTCGGCGCCACCCACTTCATCGATGCGACCGCGGGCGACGCCGTCACAGCCGTCCGCGAACTCACCGGCGGCGGGGCCCATCACGTGTTCGACTGCGTCGGCGGCGAGGCGATCACGAGCCAGGCAATGGAAATGCTCGACTGGGGCGGACAGTTGATCATGCTCGGCGTCGCCGGACCTGAGGCCAAACTGTCGGTCCCGGCCAGCATTTTCTACATGGATCGCTCCGTGCTGGGCTGCCGCTACGGCTCGTCACGACCGGGCGCAGACATCCCCAGGTACCTGGACCTGTACCGCTCCGGCCGGCTCCTCCTCGACGAACTCGTCACCCAGACCTACGAGCTGGAAGACTTCCAGTCCCTCATGGACGACGCCCGGAACGGAAAGCTCGACCGCGGAGTCCTGCTGATGCCGTCCTGACATCGACTTCCCCCGCCGATGAACATGCGGAGGGCCCTACCGGGCCCTCCGCATGTTTCTGCTTCTCCACTATGCCGGTTATCCGTTCGGCCGTGTCGCGTAGATCAGGACCTTGAGCATGTCGGCGACCTCCTGCCGGACATCTTCTCGACTGCGGTCCGGATAGTCGCCGAGCACGGTGAGATACGGCTCGTATAGATCCCACACCGCGCCCACGAGGGCGATCAGGGATGCCAGCACTCGCGAATCGAACTCGGCCCGCACTGGGGGCTCAACCGGGTTCTCCCACAATGCATCGATCTGGGAACGATAACCTCGCGAACGGACCCCCCCGAGCAGACGATCCGGTCGGGTTCCCTCGAACACCGACCACGTGAGCATCCGGCCGAACTGACCCGCGTCGATATCGGCGCCGAACGAGTTCTCGATCGCGGCATAAGCGTCTTCCTCACCCGACAGACGCTCGCCGCCATAGGTGACGAGCAATTCCATCACCGCTACCAACAGGTTCTCTTTTGTTCGATAGAACCGATAGATCAGTCCGTAGGAAACATTCGCCGCGGCGGCGATCTCCCGTAACGTCACTTTCGCCGGGCCCTTGCGCGCGAAGAGATCCGCAGCGGCGAGGAGAATGGCATGCTGCGCGCCTGTCGATCCTGCCCGAGACGGTGTCCACTCGGCGACCTCTTTACCCGTGCGCTTCACACCGGATTCGGTCGCCGGTGCGACACATTCTTCGATCGAGCCGGCCGTGCAGGCACCGGCCAATCGGAGCGCATCCTCCTGGGTGTCGGGAGACAACAACAGTTCGGCCGGCGTCCGATCGGACTCGTCGATTTTTGCAATCGACCACCGGGCGATGGCGTACGGTTCGATATCCTCGTCGAACGCCGCGAGAAACTCGGGGACCTCCCGACGGACCCGGCGCTTCTCCAGGTCGAACTGCCACACCGGGAACAGAGTCACTCCGTCGCCCGGATAGCCCAGCATCTTCCTGCTCTGGACACGCTTGTTGATCGCCTGACGACTGATATCGAGGAACTCGGCCGCCTGTGGGGTGGTCCAGACGTCGTCATGGCGTTCGGTGAGGTCGCGGAGGGCTTCCATATCGCGCGAACACTACCACCATCACAGGCGCCGAAATCGGCGGAGAGCGGCCGAGTACTGCTTCGATTCACATCCGTTCAACCGTGGTGACGACGCGAACTCACCCACACTTATTGACGCCATCGTAGCCACTGGCTACTGTGACGGCAGTCACTGCACGCCGTCAGGGTGATCCGTGAACACGACCGCGGGTCGCTCAATCGACTACATCGGACCTCCGCGGCCTACCCGCCTGCCGGTCGAGTCCGTGAAACACATTCACGTATAACAGCTTCTGCGCATTTGTCGAGGGTATCGCCGGTGCAGGAGTGAATGAGGGACCCGTGCTCGACGTCAGCATCGAGTTTCCACTCGGTCATCACATCGAACGACACCGAACAGGATCAAAATGAGCTCACCCGAGATCGCGCCGTCACCTGGCCTGGTTCGCAGGGCGTCACTGGCAGGCTTCTTCGGAACCGCCGTCGAAGCCTACGATTTCATGGTTTTCACTTTTCTGATCGCCTACTTGTCTCCCAAGTTCTTTCCCAGCGACAACCCGACGGCTGGAATTCTGAGCTCGCTCGCTGTCCTCGGCACCGGATTCCTGGTGCGCCCGATCGGAGGCATCGTCTTCGGTCGAATCGGTGACCGCTACGGTCGTCGATTCGCGCTGATCCTCACCATCTCCGGCATGGGTGGCGCCACCATCCTGATGGGGCTGTTGCCGACGCACTCGGCCGTCGGCATCCTGGCCCCCGTGCTGCTCGTTCTCACGCGCCTGTTGCAGGGGTTCTTCGCCGGCGGTGAACAGATGGGTTCGGCCACGTTCGTCACCGAACACGCATCTGCCAAGAACTACGGCATCCTGAGCGCAATGACCCCGGTGGGATTCGCATTCGGTGCCGCAGTTGCTCCGCTGGTCGTCGCCGTCACCACCTCCCTGTCTTCGGAGGACGCGATGGCCAGCTGGGGCTGGCGCGTTCCTCTCCTCATGTCGCTGCCGCTGATGCTGTACGTGCTGTACCTGCGCACCCGGCTTGAGGAATCACCTGAATTCACGGAACTCGCCGGTAAGCACAAGGTCCAGTCCGCCCCGCTTCGTTCGGTTGTCAAGGGTTACCCAGTGACACTGCTGCGTGTGATCGCAATCAGCGCAGCGGTTCTCGCGATCGGCTACGTGATTCCGGCGTACATGCCGCTGTTCCTTCAGCGCGAGGTCGGCATGACCCCCGGCGCCACCGCCTGGCTGGCCACCGCCGGATCGACCTTCGCCATCGTCATCGGATTCGCCGCCGGATTCATGATCGACAGGAGCGGCCGAAGGAACACCATGATCCTGGCGTTGGGCATCATCCTGGTGACGATGTTCCCGATCATGTACGTCATCAAGGCGACCGGCGGGAATCTGATCATCACCGCGCTCGGTCACATGGTCCTCGTCGGCCTGGCCGGAGCCTCCGCTGTCCCTGTGTACGCGACACTCACGTCGGCCTTCCCGGCCGCGGTTCGCTACACCGGCGCTGCGATCGGATTCGGTCTCGGTTCGGCGATCGGCGGCGGGCTCGGGCCCTACCTCGCAGGAAAGCTCACCGCTGTGACGGGGAACCCCTATGCCGCTTCCGTCGTTGTCGGCACCGCCGCACTGTTGGGCATCCTGGTGATTGCAACCATGCCGAACAGCGACAGTAACGCTGCGCCCGAAGCAAGGCTCATGACAGGCGACATCGAGCCGGTCGAGGAGGATTCGGCCGACGAACCCTCACTGTCGTCGAAGTCGGTGTGACACGCACTGTTCTTCCCCCTGATCCTCACGGTTCTGGGCCGCGAAAATCAGGGCCACACAGTCCCTCGATCGGAGAACACATGACTCAGGGCCATACGCCGTCTGTCGACCACGCCGAAAGTGACCGGATCGTTGACTACCGCAGTCGATTCGATCTGTCGCAACGTCGATACCTCGTGCTCGGTGGCGGACAGGGAATGGGACGGCAGGTTTCTCACGCACTCGCTCAGCTCGGCGCCACCATGATCGTCGTCGACATCGACCGGGACCGTGCCGCCCATGTATGCGCAGAGATCGGCCCAGCGGCCACGGCCGAGCAGGTCGACGCCACCGACGACGCCGACATGGCCGCGCTGGCCGAGCGTGCGGGCGAGATCGACGGCGTCGTTGACGTCATCGGCATGGCCCGATACGGACCACTGCTCGACATCACCGACGACGACTGGCGATGGGAGGAGGGCATCGTGTTGCGCCACGCGGTCCTCGCGATCCGGCATTTCGGTGCCCGGCTGCATGACCGCGGCGACGGCTCCATAACCTTCGTCTCGTCGGTCTCCGGAATCGGCAGCTCCCCGGTGCACGCCGCCTACGGCGTGTACAAGGCTGCACTCGGATCGTTGGTTCGATCGGCCGCAATCGAACTGGGTCCGTCTGGTATTCGCGTCAACGCGGTGGCTCCAGGTTTCGTCCTCACACCCCGGATCTCGGCGATCCTCGATGCCGATGCGCTCGAGAAGACCCGCGCCCAGATACCGCTTCAGCGGGTGACGATGCCTGCCGACATCGGGAGTGCCCTGGTCTTCCTGGTGAGCGACCTCGCCCGGACGATCACCGGACAGGTGATGGTCGTCGACGGCGGGGCGACCAACAAGTACCCGTACGACATGTCGGGCTTCTGAGTCCGCCGGCCACCGTTTGTCCACTCGCCGTCGCCCATGAGGGCGAGACAGGCGTCCCTTGCCGAGTCGCCCGTCTGCCGAGAAGGCAGACCCGGCGCAACCGGCATTTGTAGCGCACCATCTCGATCCCCACCCCCCGGCTTGGTAACCGGGCCCATCGACAAGGTTTTCCCGACACCACGACACTCCCGGAAGGAGGACGGCGCTGCATCTCCCTCGTGAACGAGGGCGTATCCGCGCCGAACATCAGATGACTCGGTTGTTTGACGATTACCGACTCGGTGACATCGCTCTCAGGAACCGCGTGGTGATGGCCCCCATGACGCGGGCCCGCAGCATCGACACCATCGCGGGTGCAGATACCGCGGAGTATTACCGCCAGCGCGCGACCGCAGGATTGATCGTCACCGAAGGCACACCGATCTCCCCCGAAGGCCAAGGATATGCGTACGTTCCGGGCATCTGGTCCGGGGAACAGGTGGCCGGCTGGCGAACGGTGACCGATGCCGTCCACAACGAGGGGGGCCGCATTTTTGCCCAGCTCTGGCACGTCGGCCGACTGTCACACACCTCGCTCCAGCCTGATCGGCAACGGCCTGTCAGTGCCGGTGCGGTACCGGCCCGCGAGTGCAAGACTTTCGCGTTCGTCGACGACGAGACCATCGGCTTCGTCGATGTGAGCACCCCCCGGCCGTTGTCCACAAAGGAAGTGGACAGGGTGATTCGTGACTTCGCATGCGGCGCAACCAACGCGAATGCCGCCGGCTTCGACGGCGTCGAATTGCACGGCGCCAACGGCTACCTGTTCGAGCAGTTCCTCAACCCTTCGAGCAACACGAGAACCGATCGCTATGGTGGGTCCGTTGGAAATCGTGCCCGGTTCCTCCTCGAGACGGTCGATCGGGTGAGCGAGGCGATCGGGTCCACCCGCGTCGGAGTCCGGCTTTCGCCGTTCAGTGAGCTGTTCGACATGCCTGCCTACGCCGAAATCGTCGATACCTACCTGTATCTGGCGTCCGAGCTGGCCCGCCGGAACCCCGCCTACGTGCACCTGATCGATCAGCTTCCGGCCGGCGGTCGCGCCATCGGGATCGATTTTCTCACCGAGTTCCGAGCCGCGTACCGGGGAACGATCGTCCTCGCGGGCGGCATGACCCGAGAGCTGGCTGAGGACTTGGTGGAGAAGAACGTGATCGATCTGGCCGCGTTCGGGCAGCCGTTCATCGCCAACCCGGACCTCGTCGAGCGCATGCAGAACGGGTGGCCGCTGACAGAGCCCGATCCGAACTCGTACTACGGCGGCGGGGCGGAGGGCTACCTCGACTACCCGAGGTTCGACCCGGCAACGGTGTGACCCGCGGTTCCAAAGCGCATCCGGCACGGGCAGGCCCCACCCGCATTCCTCCCTCCAACGCCACGAAGCCCTCCTGCCCGATGTCGGAGCCGCATGTGCATGATTCCCGCCTTCATCCCGCATCACACGAACGGAGCACAATGACCAATCCACGCCGCTTCGAGGGCAAGACCGTTTTCATCACGGGCGCGGCTCGTGGGCAGGGCCGCGCCGAAGCAATTCGATTCGCCAGCGAGGGCGCCGACATCATTGCTGTCGACATCTGCAAGTCCTTCGAGTTCCCTGCGTATCCCGGGGCAACCCCGGACGACCTCGCGGTGACCGTGAAAGAGGTCGAATCCCTCGGCCGACGTATCGTGGCCCGAGAGGTAGACGTTCGTGACTTCGACGCGCTCCAGCAGGCGCTCTCCGAGGGCGTCACAGAACTCGGCGGTCTCGATGTTGTCATCGCGAATGCCGGCATCTGCAGTGCGGCTACAACATGGGAGCACGCGCTGGATCAGTGGCAGGAGATCATCGACGTCAACTTGACGGGGGTCTTCCACACGGCGAAGGCAGCCGTGCCGATCCTGCTGGAGCAGGGGCGCGGTGGAGCCATCGTGATGACGAGTTCTGTTGCCGGACTGCGCGGATTGCCATTCGTGGCCGGCTATTCGGCCAGCAAACACGGAGTGGTCGGGCTGTGCAAGACCCTGGCGAATGAACTCGGACAGCACCGGATCCGAGTCAACACCGTCCACCCCGCCGGGGTGAGTACCGATATGCAGCCCGTCGAAATGCAGCGGATGATCGCCGAACATGCTGCAACCCTGGGCCCGATCTTCATGAATGCCCTGCCTGACTCCGAGAGCGAACCCGAGGACATCGCAGCGACGGTCGCGTGGTTGGCGTCCGAGGAAGCTCGTCACATCACCGGGGCGCAGATCCCGGTCGACATGGGGACGCTCATCCGCTGACCGCCGTGGCCTCCGTTGCGGCACTGACTGCAACGGGCGACCGCGCACGCGGCGAACACGTCAACATCTATCACTATTGGAGATTGAATGCCTGAACTGCCAATCCCGAGTTATGACCCGGCCACACTGGTTCGATCCATCGTGGTCGAGATCGAGGCGCCCACGCGCGTCGTGTGGCAGGTTCTCACGGACTTCGACAACTATCCGCTCTGGAATCCCTTCTGCGTCGCGGTGAGATCGACGCTGAAAATCGGTGCGCCCGTCGAGATGACGCTGACGGACTACACCGGTGGCGACGGGACCTTCCCGTACACCGAGTACGTCTGCGCCGTCGTGCCGGAGCGTCTGCTGTCGTGGGAGCTGCGACCGACACCGGACTGCCGTGATGCCGCCCGACGCGATCAGGTCATCGAGAACATCGCCGAGAATCGGTGTCGCTACTACTCCACGGATGCGTTCCTCGGCGAGGTCGCTCACCAGATCATGGCGGACAGTGGCGAGTGGGTGAAGCGTGCATTCGACGACACCGCTGTGGCGCTGAAAGAACGATGCGAGAACCTCCATCGCGATGCAGTCGTCGAAATCGGCGGCTCGGCAGGACAACGCGGAAGTGCTGAAAGATGAGTATGAAGGAATGGCTGTCTATTGCGGCACGAAGGCAGCGGTGGTAGCACTGTCGAAGACATGCGCAATCGAGTTGGCACCCAAAGGCCCACGGGTGAACACGATCTCGCCTGGAACGATGCTCACCGGCACGGTGCCTGATGTGGAAGGAATTGTCGATATCTCGACAAACTCCAGCCAATCGGGTACGCGGCGAGTACGTCCCAGATGGCGGCAGGGGTCCTCTTCCTTGGCTCGGACGAAGGCAACTATGTCACCGGTCACGATCTCGTCGTCGATGGAGCTGCGACAGCAGGTCGGCGCGCGGTCGGAGTCTGACCCGTCCGGCATCGAAGAAATGAACTCGGTCGTCGTGCCATGTGCGAGGAGGCAACGAGCGTCGCAATGAGGTTACCGGGCTCTTGGCGCGCGCTTCGGCAGCTGAGCGGCGAACCCGGGTGGCGCCGCTGGGTGGGCGGCGCCACCCGGCATCTACTGCCATTGGATGGCCGAAACCGACCAGTGGAGTCAATCCACCATCCACCCATCTCCACGGCCTCTCTCTTGTCTCTCAGTTCTTGAGGGTATTCACCCATCGAGGCCCTTTGGGTTCACCGATTGAATAGTTCCGCCGCATCTTCACCGGCGCACCCAACACCGCTCGAGCCGAGTAACACACCGCATGTCAGATGGATTCGGCGGAGTTCCCGGACTCGACGAATCTCGACCAGTGCGGAACCGTCACCGCTAACGTCCAGTCGCTGCGCGGTACGGCCCCGATCCCAAGTTCGCTTCTGAGGTATCCGACGAGATCCGGACCGTAGTAAATGATGTCGGTCTGATATACCGAGAACACCGGTGCACCTGACGGAGCCGGCGCAGCCGGTGTGTACCGGTGACCGTAGACGGGCACCAAAAGGGGCCACTGCGCGAGTCGGGCGCGAACGACCCGCTCGATCGCGTGAGCATCCGTCGGGCGCACACCCCACGACGTTGGCCAGAACGGCGGATCCTGCTCTACTGCGTCGAACACGAAACCTGCGATCGGCCAGTCGAGCATCCGCCGAAGTTCGGCTTCGTCACCGTCTCGCCAGTCGGGCCATCGATCGCCCATTGGCAGCACAGCGGACAGAAGCCCTCGATGGTCCGGGCCGAAGTCGAATCCGAACCGCTCACGCACCGCATCCATCTCGGCGTCCGTCAAGCCGGGAGCAAGCTCCACACCCCCTTGCTCGAGCACGGACACCGCTTCACGGACAATCGGATTCACCCCACGAGTGTCCCACGACCTCGACCCTGAACCGACCTCCACCAACACATCTGGCTGCCGATCGCGTCAGACGGAATCCCCAGGCCGCCAGCAAGGCCAATTCAGGCCCTCTCCTCGAGACCTGCAGTACCAGAGCCATCCGGACATGCGAGGCGACCAGCCGATGGCTGTGTGTGATCTGGAGCCACCGCCAGGTGTGATTACCGACTGGTCAGCCCAGCCACTCCGCTACCAACGCATCACAACCCGCAATAGGTGAACACCCCTCCGTTCATCCACTGGCAGGGTGTGCACCCATTGAGTGCCGTTGTGTTCACCTATTGACTCTGCAGACGGAATCGGCATCCGATTTCCCTCAAAACCCGGCCCACCTCGACAAATTCGGCCGATCTCCGGCCTGAATTCAGTGTGGGCGAACCTCGTGCACCCTCACGGCCGTCTTGACCGGACAATTTTCGTGACGGGGTCGAGGTCGAGCAGCGGAATCCGTGGACTTCGCCGCGGTGCGGGGTGGCTATCTGCCGACTCGAGTGGACACGGAGGGTTCTTCGGAGCGCCGAGAGACAACGCGACGCAGCGGCTTACAGGTTGTGCGCGCCGGTTCCGGCTCGCCGAGGAATCGCACGGATCGAGGCGCTCGCGCTTGGAATACAAGTCGTGCAGATTGAGCAAGTTCTGTGCTGCGAGGGTGAACCCGACGAGCAGGGTGTAGCGGCTGACCCTGAAACCGCGGAAGTAGTGACAGGATCACTGTATGGCTGGCGGTAGAGACGATGAACCTGCAGGCGACTGGCACCCGACCGCTGACGATGGCCCGTTCACTCTCATAGTCGACGGGGAAACCTTCACTGTGAGACTGCGCCCAGGAGAACCCGGTGCTTGCGACTATGAATGGGTATCGGGACCGAACAAGGACTACGGATTCTCCAGCTTCCAGGGCACGGCGTTCGGCAGCATCCAGGACCGAGCATCGACCCCGTCCGCGATCGAGCCGGTCACGGTGGATGAGCACCGAGAATCAATCCGCAACTTCCTCGGCCAGATCAACCCTGAGACCGGCTACATCGGCGACTAGCGCGAGCTGCACCTCAGTTCGATTCGGCCGCTCCTTGAGCGCTGCAGCCAGGATGCCCGGGCAGCAGCACTCTCTTCGGCAACGCCGACGAGGCCCCATTCACGACCAGTGAGCCTGGACGCAGCATCTGCTTCCGCACGAATTCCGAAGCGGGCCGGGTGTGATTTCGAGCCACCGCCAGGTGTGATTACCAACCGGTCAACCATTCCGGTTCCGATGCAGCCCTGCGCGGACCGCCATTGGTGAACACCTTTCCATCCATCTCTCCATGTTCTCCGAGTCAATCAATCAATTCTCTCCATTCCATCTCTCTTCCCTCTCCCTGTACATATGCGCCTCTGAGGTGGTCACAGGCGATCGTCCGGTATACATCCGAGGTGCCGCCCCGCCTCGTGCTATCGAGTTTCATCCTCCATGCGCTTCATGCGTCAGCGATGAGTTTGGGCGGTGGATCGGGTCTGCCCTGGCATGACTCGAATTGTTGCCGACATCTCGGTCTCCCTCGACGGCGTCGTCACCGGGCCCGGCACCAGCCCGGACAACGGTCTGGGCACCGGCGGTGCGAGTCCCTGCACATGTGGGCATTTTCCGACTACCCCGACGACCGCGGGGTCCTGTGTGAAGGGACCAACCGCTCGGGCGCCGTCGTCCTCGGCCGCGACTTCCAGCTTGACATCGACCGCGATACACCTGACCTACAACAACTTCGGGTGATCCGATGACCACTACCAATGCCAATGGGATCACCTTGGGCATCGAGTCGTTCGGTGACGACGACGCGCCACTCGTTGTACTCGCGGGCGGAACGACGATGCTCTCCTGGCCGAACGCTCTGTGCGAGCGCCTCGTCGCGGGCGGGCGCCGTGTGGTGCGCTACGACCTGCGCGATAGCGGGAAGTCCACGACGACGGATCCGGAGGCGCCCGCCTACACCTTGCGCAGCCTCGCCGCCGACGCCGCTGCCCTTGTTGACGCGCTCGGCGGCGGGCCTGCACACCTCGCAGGAATCGGCGTCGGCGGGATGGTCGCGCAGGTGGCCATGCTCGATCATCCGGGCGTCTTCTCGGCGCTCACCCTGGTCGGCACCCGCCCGGTTGCCCCTGGCCAGCCCGACGATGACCTCCCCGACCATGACCAAGCGACGATGAGCCGACTGTTCACGCGCCCGATGCCCGATTGGAGCGACCGCGAGGCGGTCGCAGAGTTCGCCGCCGCCGGCGCGGAGATCCTCGGCGACGACCCCGTCGCCGCGCGCGCAACAGCTGCGCGCATCTGGGACCGCACGCCCGGCACCGCACCCCCGGTCCAGATGGCCAACCAGCTGGGCGTGGTGTTTTCCAGGCTCGACTGCAAACCCCGCTGGCGCGAGCGCCTGCCCGAGATCGAGGTTCCCACGCTCGTCGTCCACGGCCGCCGCAACCGGTTCTTCCCCCTCGGCAACGGTCAGGCGATCGCACGCGAGATCCCCCGGGCACGGCTGCTCGTCCTCGAAGAGGCCGCCACTGCCATCCCCGATGCGGCGATCGGCGAGGTCACCGAGGCGATGCTCACACTCGGATAGAGGACGTTGTCTCATTGCCTCATTTACCTGCCGATCCAACTGGCGTTTCTCCGGGACGGGCCGCTCACACGCCTCGACCGGGTCACCTCGCCGACGGCGTTGATCCTGTCCGAGTTCGACACCTGTCAGGGTGACCCGTCAGCGACCCGAGCAGGCATCCTGACTCGCAGCCTCAAGGGTTGACGAGAACATAGGGACACCCCCGGTTTGGTTGACACGGCACCAATCGCTCAAAGGCACTTCGACCGCACAGCTGGCAGTCGCGCGACGACTCTGAAACTCATCCAGATTTGTGGAGCCCTCGTCAAGTGTGATCACCGACTGGTCAACCTATCCAATCCACATGTAGCCCAGTGCGAACCGTCATCAGTGAACACCCCTCCATCTCCCTCTCAATCTCTCTTCTCTCCAGCCATACCCTGCGTGCGGTCGTCGACCGCGCTCTCGCACCCGTTTCTGGGCTTCTCGACCGCGCCGCCCAGCGCATGTCTCCCAATCGGTGCGGCGCTCCAGAGCCACCGGGGGTTCTTCCCGTCGTCAGACCTCCTGACCAGCGCCCCCGACGACCCACGCTGCGATCTGCGCGCGGGTCGTGAAGCCCAGCTTGGTGAGGACGTTCTCCACGTGCCCCTCCGCGGTCCGCTGTGAGATCACCAACTGCTGCGCAATGGCCTTGTTGGTCATCCCCTGTGCGACGAGTTCGGCGATCTCTCGCTGCCGTCGGGTGAGCCGCTCCGTCGGCGCGCTCGCACTCGGCTCGGCGGACGTCTGGTCGCCGAGTGCGTAGGCGATGGCCGCGTCCACGCGGAGGGCGCGCCCGCGCGCGAAGGCGGCCTCGAACGCTTTCTGGCCGATGGCATCTGTCGACTCGCGAACGATTCGATCGTGATGACCGAACAGGTCGCGGACCACGATCGTGGGGCTACCGGCAGCCTCGCCCACCCATGCCGACGCGCCCATCAGTACGGCGACCCGCTCGGGACGGTCCGCGCCGATCCAGGCCAGGATCTCGAGACACATCGCGAGGCCGAGCGGATCGTCGACGACGCGGGTGAGCCGCACCCCCTCCTCGATCAGCTTCGTCGCGCGCGTGGTGTCGCCCTGCTCCCACAGCGCCAGGCCCAGCATGCCCAGCGAGTACGACCGGTACATGGACTCGCCGAGCGACTCGGTGAGTTCGACGACCTCCTCGTGGCAGGCGATCGCGCGCTGAGCGTCGCCCGCGAGCCCGCATGCCATCGCGAGTCCGACGAGAGTCCCGACGCGTGACAGCGGAGGCCCCTCGACACGGAGTGTCAGCAGCGCTTCCTCGAAACATTCTGTCGCACGGGCGAAGTCAGCGGTGAACGTGGCGAGGTAGCCGGTCGCGGAGACCGCGACCGCACGCACCGCGGGATCCCCCTCCGACTGCGCCAGGGCGCATGCACCGTCGGTCCACACCTGGGCCGCCTCGACATCGCCCTGCATCGACGCCAGCATGCCGCCGAAGCACATCGCCGTCACCCGTGACGCGGCCGGAGCCTCGCCGGCACGGGCCAGCGCCCGCTCGATCCAGTACCGCCCCTCGCTGTGCAACCCGCGGGAAACCCAGTACGGATAGATCGCAGCGACCATCCGCAGCGCCGCGTCCGTGTCGGCCGCGGCAGTGACGCTGAACTCCAGCGCCCCACGCAGATCCGCTCCGGTGCGATCGAATCGAGCGATCCACTCGAGCTGCCGCTTCCCCATCCACTCGGCCTCGGCCTGCAGCGTCAACCGAACGCACCAGTCATGGTGACGTTGCCGCAGGAGCGCCGACTCGCCCGCCTCTGTCAACTTCTCGAGCCCGTACTCGCGAATCGTCTCGAGCATCCGGTACCGGGCGACCTCGCCCGTCTCCTGCCGGATCAGGATCGACTTGTCGACCAGCGAGTCCAACACGTCGATCAGCACGTCGTCGGCGAAGCCGCTGACCTCCGCTGCGGCGTCGAGCTCGAAGCCGCCGGCGAACACCGCCAGCCGACGCCACAGCGTCCGCTCGCGGTCGCTCAGCAGGTCGTGACTCCAGTCGATGCACAGCTGCAGCGTCTGCTGCCGCGACGGAGCGACGCGGTTGCCGGACGTCAGCAGCCGGTACCGGTCGGTGAGCCGCAGGAGGATCTCCTTCAGCGACAGTGCGCGCAACCTGGCCGCGGCCAGCTCGATCGCCAACGGCAGACCCTCGAGCCGCTGGCAAATCTCCGCGACCGTGACCTGGTTGTCCACGGTCAGGCTGAACCCGGGAACCGCGGAGCGGGCACGAGCTTCGAACATGACGACGCCCTCGTAATGGCCCAGACCCCGCAGCGCCGCTGTATCCGGATCCGGAACCGTCAGTGGCGGAACCCGCAGCACCGCCTCCTCCCCGGAGGCCAGAGCCTCCCGACTGGTCGCCACGATCCGCACCTCGGGGCATGCGCTCAATACCGCCGCCGTGAACTCGGCGACCTCCGCCACCAGGTGCTCGCAGTTGTCGAGAACGATCAGCGCGCGCCGGCCGGCCAGGAAGTCGATGAGTAGTGGGAGCGGGGAGCGTGCCGCCCGTTCCCGAAGCCCGAGTGCGGCCACGACCGTGTCCGCCAGCAGGTGCGGCTCGGCGAGCGCACCGAGTTCGACCAGCCAGACCCCGTCCTCGAAGTCCTGCTGCAGGCTCGCGGCGGCCCGCAGCGCGAGCCGGGTCTTGCCGACACCACCCATGCCGGTCAGGGTCACCAGACGCGACTCGGTCAACAGCTGACGAACCTCCGCCAACTCGCGGCGACGGCCGACGAAGTTGGTGAGCTCGTGCGGGAGATTACCGATCCGTTCGCGCACCGCCGACGACATCGGGGACATCCCTTCGTGATCGCGGCGCCACTACCCTGGGCACCTGAGGGAGCAAGGGTATCGCTTCCCGGATTCGAGCGGGCGAATCGCACTCTGATCGGAACTCGAGCGGTCGAAAGATGTGCTGCCGGCGGTAATCCCATTCGCCTCGTGTCGAAGGGGCGGTCGGCGTATCATTCGCCCGGTTGCCGAGGGCGGCAACGGTCTCGACGGGCGAGCACACACGAATCGTCGAACGTCCTGAGCAGCGTGGTGGCCGGTGGTCCGGGCACCAAGTACCCAAGCTCCTCGCAGCCTGCGTCCTCGTCACCGGGATCGCGCTGGGCGACAGGGGAATGGGAGTTGCCAGATGGATCTGGTCTTCACCGACACAGACCACTAGCAACCCAGTTCGAGAAACTTGCGTCGGGCATTCTCCGCTCACTCGAGTCGTTTCGAGGTCCAGTGGAACCACGGGACACCCTCGAGGCCGACTCGTCGGACGGAACGGGTCGAACCCCATCGGCGAGCGCTGTGCACAAATCGACACCAGCACAACAGAATTCTCGATGCAGTCAACATGATCAAAACCAGCCACCGACTCGACGAGCGATATATATCGTCCTCCACGACGTCGCTCGGCGTCGAACAGCACTAGCGCAGAGGATCCATCTTGAAGCGATCGATCATCGTTGCATTGGCCGGCGCAACCATCACCCTCAGCACCGTGGCTTCGGCGTCTGCCGCACCCGCAGACCTCGACGATCCGGCTCTCCCTGTCCCCTGGGCCGGCAGCAGTTCCGGCAGCAGCGACTTCTTCTACCCGCACGACGGCCAGAACTCCGGATCCACCGACCTCAGCAACATTGTGTTCCTGGCGCCGTTCAGGTTGCTGTGCTGGGCGTTCACCGGCGAGCCGCTACAAGCCTGCATTCCAGACAATCTGTGATCCATGATGGGAAAGGCGACGCCATCCCGCGTCGTCAAAGTTCCGGTTTCGCCGTTGAGACCCATGGTTCGGAACCGTGTCCACCCGTTGGAACCGACGCCTGCGCACCGACTTCGAAATGCGCTTCTCCCCACGCCCCACTTTTCCCTGAAGCGTGTGATGGTGCCGCCAGTCGACTAGCGTCCCTGCCGTGGCGCAGGCGAACGAGAACAGTTTCGGTGCCGTCCTGCGGCGTCTGCGCAGATCCCGCAGCCTGACCCAGGAGGAGCTCGCCGAGCGAGCCGGTCTCTCGGTCAAGGCCGTGAGCGCGCTCGAGCGTGGGGAGCGGCAGCGTCCCTACCCGCACACGGTCCGCGCACTGGCCGACGCGCTCGACCTCGACGACGCCGACCGCGACCATCTCAGCGCTGCGATTCCCGCCTCCGCGCGTCCCGCGCCTCGCAGCACAGGCACCTGGTCGGTGACCGCGCCGGCCACCGACCTGATCGGTAGGGACGGTGACATCGAGCGCATCGCGGCACTGGTGTCGTCGGGCAGGCGCCTGATCACGGTCACCGGGACGGGCGGCGTCGGCAAGACCCGGGTGGCGTGTGCGGTGCTGGAGCGGCTGGCTCCTTCGTTCGACGTCGCCGTCGCGGTGGACCTGGCCCCCGTCCGCGATCCGGCACAGGCCCTGCCGCAGCTCGCTGCCGCGGTCGACCTTCCCGAGCGCGGCGCAGGCGGCGTCACCGACCGGCTGGTCGCCTCGTTCGCGGGTCGCCGTGCGTTGGTCTTCCTGGACAACTTCGAGCACCTCCTCGACGCAGCCCCCGAGGTGGCTGACCTGCTGACCCGGTGCCCCGGGCTCGTGCTGCTGGTGACGAGTCGTGCGGCGTTGCGCGTCCGGGCCGAGTACGAAGTCGGTCTCGGCCCGCTGCCCCTCCCCCAGAGCGACCGTTACGCCGACGTGCGAACTTCCGCGGCGGTGCAGCTCCTTCTCGACCGCGCCACCGCGGCGGGAGCCGATCTGGCGCTCGACGCCGACAATGCTCCGGTCCTGGCGGCCATCTGTCGTCGCCTCGACGGGCTGCCACTGGCGCTCGAGCTCGCCGCCGCGGGCGCGCGCCTGCTGCCCCCGGCAGCGCTGCTCGCTCGCCTCGAGGTCCACGAGGCGCCCCCGGGGCCGCGTGACCTGGCGGAGCGCCAGCGCACGATGACGGCCACGCTCGACTGGAGCGTCGACCTCGTCACCTCCCCCAACGCCGCGGTGTTCGAGCAGCTCGCGGTCTTCTCCGGCGGCTTCACCCTCGACGCCGCGGCCGCGGTGACCGGGATCACCGACGTCCTTGACCCGCTCACCGTGCTGGTCGATCACTCACTGGTCGCCCGCAGCGCGGCGACCGATGATCAACCACGCTTCCGGTTGCTCGAGCCGGTGCGCCAGTACGCCGGACACCGACTCATCGCCGCCGGAGGTGCCGTCGCTGCGGCCGATCGCCACGCTCGGTGGTACCGATCCTGCGCCCTCGCCGCGGGCCCGCGGCTACGCGGTCCGGCTCTGCGCACCGAACTCGATCGCCTGGAAGCAGACCATGCCAACCTGCGCTCGGCGTTCCTGCGCCTGCTCGAATTGGAGCGCGGCGACGACGCCGCAGAGTTGGCTGCCACCGTGTGGCTCTACCTCGCCCTTCGCGGGCATGCCCGTGAAGGCCTCGAGTGGTTGGACCGGGCGACCGTCCAGAGATCCGACGCAGTCCGTGCCCGAGCCCTGGTCGGCCGGATGGGCCTGCTGTTCGCCAGCGGCGACATCGCCCGCATGCGGGAGGTGGCCCGCGCCGCGGTCCCGATCGCCCGTCGTGTCGGCGACGTCGGCCTCGCAACCGAGGCGGCGACGCTGGCCGGGCACGCCGCGGTCTTCGTCGGTGACCTCGACCGAGCCCGCGACCTGCTCGACGAGGCGCTGGCAGGCGCGTCGGGAGCCGGGTTGAGGTGGGAAGAGGCGCACACGCTGGTCGCGCTCGGACAACTCGCGCTGGTCCGCGGCGACCTCGACGAGGCCGACGGGGTGCTCGGCCGTGCGCTCGAGATCGCGCGGAGCGTCGGAAACGACTTCACCCTAACCACCAGCCTGAATCGCCGGGCCACGGTCACAGCTCTCCGGGGTGACACGGCCGGCACGGCTGCCCTGCTCGCGGAGTCCATCACACGGTCTCTCGATGCCCGCCTCAGCTGGCCCCTGAGTTATGCGTTGCCCGCCCTGGCCGGGGTCGCCGTGCGGCTGGACGAGCCGCGCGCCGCTGCCACACTCCTCGCTGCGTCGGCGTCCCTGTCGGTGGCCGACGCGGTCGACCCCCGATTCCCGGTGTCACGCGAGCTCGCCGCGCAGGACCTGGCCACCGCGCGCAGTCTCCTCGGCGACGATGCCTTCCAGGAAGCCTGGAACGCCGGTCGCGCCGCGACAGCGCCCGAGCTCGCCGACCTGGTGGACGGGCTCACGCGGCGCGCACGCGCGTGATGTAGCGCCGATACCGGCGGGCACCGACAGTGCGCAGGAACAAGCGCACGGGGATCGGGAGCTGTGCCAGCATCCGGCCCCGTTCGTCGGCGTCGGCCTCCTCGAGGATGGCACCGAACATCAGCGGGAGCTGCCGGGCGGACATCGCGTCACGACCGTGGTCTCCGAGGCTCTGCCACTCCTCGACGGTGATGTGACACAACACGAGCGGCAGGATCTCCCGCTCCTCGAGCTCGAGGTGTTCGAAGAGCGCGGCCGCCAGGCCTTCGACCGTCCGGGCGAGCTGCTCGCCACCGATCGGTGTCGGCGCCTGCGCCCAGATCGCACTCTGCGTCCGGACCTCCTCGGTGCGGCTGTCGACGATCCCGTGCTGGTGCTGCATCGTCTCGACGAGTGCCGTCGACGGGGCTGCACGCACCTGCAGCAGCGGCCACAGCACCGCGTCCTCGCCGGTGTGATGCATGTGCAGCCCGTCGAGGATCAGTGCGAGGTGCTCCGCGACCAGCCTTGCCCGCGCGGCGTCGCCCTCGGCGACCGCCCGGATCAGCGTCGGCAGCGCGGTGAACTCGCGCCGGAAGACGCGGTGGATGACAACCATTTCGTTGACGTCGGGGCGGGACGGGGCGGCGGGGCTGATGACGTTCATGTGGGCCTCCGGGGTGGGTGTGTTCGGTACGTGTCCAGCCTCTGCTGCGCCGCGCCCGGCTCCCAGCCACGCGACCCCCACACTGGCCCCACAGCTCGCCGCTGTGGCTGTTACCCGCCGGCCGTTCGACCGAGTGTCAATGCACACGGCGACCGCAAGGGCCGCCCGACACGAGGAGCCGTCCATGGCAACCGCCACCACCACATCCCCCGCAACCGTGACCACCAGCGCCGTCCCGTGGGTGCTCGCCGCCGCGTTCACACTGTCCGCAGTCCACACCGTGTACGCAGCGATCGCAGGCATCGAAGACCCGACCTTCACCGTGACGACACCTGCCGCCTGGCTCTTCTACGCCGTCGGGTTCGGCTCGGTGTGGCTCGCGCGCCGACAGGAGGCCTGGGCCCAGATCGGCGTGCTCGCCTACCTCGTCGTGCTGTTGGCGATCAGCGTCTTCTACTACCCGACCACGTTCACCGCGGAAAAACAGACCGTGTTCGGCTGGTTCGAGAACGACGTCTACGTCGGATTGCTGATGATCGCTGTGTATCTCATGGTCGGCCGGGTCCGGTCGTCGCTCTCGGTGCGTTGATCCGGGTCAATTCGCTCATCGGCTCTCCACTCCCTGTTCGTTCACCGCCAGGGACCGTTGTGCGTTCACCCCACAGCTCCGCGGAACTGTCCGACGGGCCGACGGGAGTTCCATGGCGAGCACCAGTTCGACGCGATTGTCGAGTTCTTCGCTGCGGACGCCGTTGACGATCTGCACGCCGGCGATCGACGCGACGTGCCCGACCATGCTGAGACTCGTGGCCAGGAAGGCGGCGACGAAATCGGCTGCTGTGGCGGCGCCGGACGCAGATATCACCGCCAACGCCGGGCGGGCGGAGAACAGGTCGATGGCCGGGCCCCCGAAGTTACCGAAGATGACACCAGACCGACGAACGCACACGCCCAGTAGATGACCGGCGCCTGGTTGAATCGGGTCGCCAATGCCAGTGCAGTGCAGGCAGTTCCACGATCCATCCCGGGGAAGCGGCGCGATCAGTCCCATCCGAAGTCGCGAGAGGACTGCAATGCGAACGCAATTCCGGCAATCACGCCGGCCTCCTGGACCCAGCCCAGCGGGTTGACCCACGAAGCCCAGACGGGTGCCTCGATTGCGCGATGCGCCGATCAGGGACCTTCCGTTTCGAGGGAGTGAAAGGGCTAGTTAGTTAGCCTCTATTCCTGCGACGGAACGGAATACGACACCAGATCACAGATGCGTAAAGTTGCTCAATTCAGGGCCACTCACAAAGCCCACGACGGCACTCAAGCCTTCACGGATCGCCGGGGCCCGTCGGTCACCGAGGCGGGTTGACGAATGATGATGGATGCGCGGACAATTCCGGTAGGACATCCCCCTGCGGAAGGTTGTGGTCGCAGATGAGTCCAAGGCCGCCGGAAATGTCTGGGGCACCGAACGATCCGATTCCGCCCTGCACTCAGACCGGCATCACTACATCGGACTACACGCTTCAGTTCAAGGTGCCGAAAGGACTCATGCCGGACGACGCCGCGTTCAAAGGTTACGACGCTTCCCTGCGAGTGCACCGCGTCAGTCCCACCTACGATTCCAGCTTCTGCAAGGCGCGGATGGCGATCGTGCTCGTGCACGGCAAGACCCTGGCAGGGTCGACTTCGTTCGATTTTCAGCACACTTCCTCTACAGGTGCCTCGCTCAGCCTTCAGGAAGCTCTCGCCCGCGCCGGCATCGATACGTTTGCTCCCGACCTCCTTGGGTACGGGTTGTCGACGCGCTTCGCCGACGGCCTCGACAACCCCGCGAACGCCAGCCGCGAGCCGGGCTACGACAAAACTCGCAGCGAAAGGGTATTCCCCCTCAGACAGCAAACGAGGTACCTGGGCGACAACATCTCACCGCCCGCCGATGGACTCGGGGTCAATCCCCTCAGTGACGGCCCCCGGCCGCACATCAGTTCCAAATACTTCGCCAATACCGATGTATGGGCACGCGATATTCTGCAGGTCATCGATGATGCGAGAGACAAAACGCATCAGAAGGTCGCCCTGCTCGGCTACTCATTCGGGGGGCCACGTGTCGGCCGGGCTCTCTACAAGCTAGGCGCGAGCGCGCATGGGAAGATCAGCGAAGTCATCTTCATGTCGTCACTGTTCGACGCGCTCCCCGGCGCGCCTGGCCAACCCCCGACCTCTGTGTTCTATCCGACAGAAGAGCATGAACTGGACGAAAACGAGAGATCGACGACGTTCCCATTGACGCTCACCCAAACCCGCAGCCTTTGGGACAAGGGCAGGGTGGGGGCGGACGGCCAATGCACCGGACGGGTTCCTCCGGACGCACCCGAGGCACTGGCCAAACAGGAACAAGCACTCGACCCGATCGGCGCCAAATGGGGCGGCTCGGATCCGTACGGCCCCACAGGTCTCATCCGTACACCTACATTCACGGTCTCCGGGTGGAACAAGGAGGTCGCAGCGGACCTCAGGTTGCCGACGCTTGTTCTCCACGGCTCGATAGACGGAATAGCCCCTGTCGAGAACGCACACCACCTCTACGACGCGCTGACCACCGAAAAGAAGGTTCTCCTCGAGATCCGATGCGCCAGCCACATGATGCAATACGAAACGGCGCCAACCTGGGAAGGACCGCACAAAGCGACCGCTGACGCCATCATCGAGTGGATGTCCACCGAGACCTACGCAGGCGAATCCACGGGCCGCTTCTCGATCGATGCAAATGGTAACCGCGAGAGCATCATCACGAATCACGTTGTTGTATGACCTGATCGTTCAGCTCGGAATCGGGCGACGGTCGGAGGTGAAGTCGTCCCATCCCCCCACAGGACGACTGAAATGACACCCGCCCACGGCCGGCGCCGAGCGCATCGGCGCGGTTGCCGGCGGACGCCCGGCCGATTCGTCGACCAGCAGGCGGTCGGCGAACGTGGGACCCGTCAACTCTTCGGCGGAAGCGAGCGAGCGAATTCGACTCCGCGGGTGAGCCACTCGCGCGGATCTGCATCGTCCTCGACGCCTGCGGCCGTGACCCTCACCCAGCCGGTCATTTCACGCTCGCCCATCCTCGCCGGCAGGACCGAGAGATCGTCGACGAGCCGGTCGCGCAGTTCGGGTCCGACGCGCACAAGCAGACCCCCGTCACCACTGGCCGCGAGGGCCAGGTTGCCGCTCACCACGAAGGACAACCCGCCGAACATCTTTCGTTCGGCAATGGTCGGCCCCGATTCGATCGGATCCCGGATGCGGTCGGCCAATTCCTCGTCGTACGCCATTGGGCCAGTGTGAACCGATCACCCGCACTGTGCTGGTAAGTCCAGCAGGCGAAAGCGATGACTTCCGGGCCCGAATCGGGTCGACACTGGTAGTAGAGATCCCTTCGACTCCGGGAGAGGCCATGACCCGACAGACCGCCAATGCCCTACCTCCGATCGTCGGCCAGCAGACCTGGCGGGCAGCGCTCGACGACTTGCGGAGACGGGAGAAGGCCGCCACCCGCGAACTCGACGCCATCGCAGCGCAGCGCCGCAGGCTGCCGATGGTCGAGCTGCCCGACTACACGCTGATCGGCCCGAACGGCCCGATTCGACTCGCCGATGTGTTCCAGGACCGCTCGCAGCTCATCGTCTACCACCACATGTGGTCCGACGGCGCGGAGTGGCAGTGTGGCGGCTGTACCGGTCTCACGTCGCAGTGGACCCGGCTGGGCATCCTCGACAACTACGACGCCCGCATGGTCATCGTCACCAACGGGCCCATCGAAGAAGCACTGGCCTACAAGGCCAAGGTCGGCAACAAGATGGACTGGTACTCGTCCGCGGAGAGTTCGTTCGGCGCCGACGTCGACGCGCCGCCCGGCGGCGGCTTCGCCGTCAATGTGTTCCTTCGCGACGGCGACAAGGTCTACCGCACCTGGCACACCGCCGGCCGCGGAACCGAACAGCTCAGCTACACCTTCGCCCTGATCGACATCCTTCCGTGGGGCCGCCAGGAGGAATGGCAGGACTCTCCGGAGGGTTGGCCCAAATCGCCTACCTATTCCAAGTGGCTCGACTCCCCAGATGTCGCAAGGCTCTACGGCCCGGCCACCGACGCCCAGTAGGGGCACCCCCGATCAGCAAGCGCACGGCCACACCTGGACACCTCGCACCTGAACGACCCTCACTCTGCGAGGTAGCGCAGCATCACCACGGTGGCGAAGTGCCTCGTTTCGACCAATCGGAGCGGCAGACGCTTGTCCGATGTCGGGAACATCGGTGTGCCGCCGCCGAGCACCATGGGCGAGAGGAACAGCTGGTACTCGTCGATGAGGCCGTGTGGGATCAGCGACGCTGCGAGGTTCGCGCCACCGACCTCCATGACGCCATCGCCCGCGGCCTTGAGCTTGCGAACCTCCTCGACTGCGTTGTCACTGACCAGTCGGCTGTTCCAGTGGACCTCGGTCAGTGTGCGGGAGAAGACGACCTTGGGCTTCTGCGTCCAGAGCTCAGCGAACTCGCGTTCGATGCTCGACGCGTTGTCGGGCACGTGCGGCCAGTACTCGGCCATCAGCTCGTACAGTCGGCGGCCGTGCAGCGCGATCTCGAGCTGGCGGTATCTGTCGTTGTGGAACTGGTGCAGTTCGTCGTCGGGTTCGGTCCAGTCGATGTTGCCGTCGCGGTCGTTGATGTAGCCGTCGAGGGTCACGCCGTACCCGTAGATCAGTTTCCTCATGATCGGTTAGACCTCCGGTGCGCCCCGAACTCATCGGTTCGGGTTTCACACCGAGACTACGAGGACGGTCCTGTTCCGGCCCGGAAACCGGGCCGACGACCGGTCATCACGCGCGGTCGAGATCCGCGACGGGGTGATCCGGAATCCGAATGTCACCGCGTTCATCCGCGAGAAACCGGACAGGCGATTGCCGGTCCGCGGGCGCGCATACTGGAGCCAGGAGGTCATCATGCGCGCCTTACGGGGCCTGCTCGACGTGGTCCTGGGACTTCTCACGGCCGTGCTCGGCACCGTGCTCGGGATCGTCGCGGCCCTGCTGTGGCTCGTCGGCGGATTGCTGTGCGTGACGCTGATCCTGATTCCGCTGGGGCTCCCCGTCATCAGGCTCGCCGGTCGGCTGTTCGGCCTCGCCGGGAAGCTGATGCACGTCCCCTGACCCGTCTCGTCAACTATGCGACATCGTGTCCTGCGCGCGTTTTCTGCGCGATCGCCGGCAGTCGAGCGACCGCACTATTGTTGCCGGTCTCGACGATGCCCCGGGCGACCGCACCGCTGCCAGGCAATGCGAGTGTTCGGATCAACGCGTTCGGGGCATCGGCACCGAGATCCGCGCCACGATGTCCGCGTTCGCTGGATCGGCATACGGATCCG
Organism: Rhodococcus sp. NPDC004095; assembly: GCF_053604015.1. NCBI lineage: Bacteria > Bacillati > Actinomycetota > Actinomycetes > Mycobacteriales > Nocardiaceae > Rhodococcus > Rhodococcus sp. NPDC004095. The sequence continues at coordinate 38,233 of NZ_JBSGGS010000018.1, read as the reverse complement.
GCTGAATCCAGTGCACCGTGCCACGGCTCCGCGGATCGAGATCGACCCTCCGGCGCGTATCGTCCGGAGACTTCGCGGTGAGGCCGACGACGGCGACCCATTCCGTGCCGTCGGCGCTGCACGCTTTGTCGGCACGTCGCGACTGGGCCATCACACGGGCAACGGTGGCCGGATCATCGACCGGGATGAACTGCCGCTCGTCATCGAGCATCCGCACCGGGTGAGCATCGGGATCGACACGCACCACACCGTACCTGCGATCATTGCTCAGCATCGGATACGTTGGGCCGACAAGGAATAGGCGTCCATCGACGACGACGCTGCTACCGCCCTCGGCACAGACCCGTTCAATGGTCAGCGTCCCGTCCCCGGCACGATCACACCGGAACACCTCATATCGGGACGTAATCCAGCATCCGTCGCGGTCGGCGTGGACCTTGCGGGTCCACTGGTCCGTCGGCGGCTCGATCGTCAGCGGCAACAGATACTCGACTGTTCGCGGCGGTGCGTAACCCGTATCAACATGCAGTAGAACAGGATTCGACCGGTCCATCACCCACACGTCGGGCCCGTCGACGGAGACCGCGCCGGCGACGAACTCCCCTTTGGTGGCCGGTACGTCGTCGAGGTCCAGGTCGACCAGCACTCCGGTCCCCTGGAAGTGGTCCTCGGTCGAGGGCATGTCCCAATTCGACCAGTGGCGATGCGGGGTTGACTCGACCTCGGTCAGCCGCTCGGTGCCGTCCACGACGCGCAACCCCCTGCCGGCGTGTTCGATGCGCTGTTCGACAAGCTGGACCCGTCGAACCCTGCCGCGAACCCGAACAGGATGGTCGGACCCTGCCCAACGGATACCGGCGAAGAGTCTTCCGGTGAGCTCGACTCGCCCCGCCAGGGGCCGGTCGGACAACCACTCGGCGGACCAGCCGTCACCGATCACCTCGAGCGGCCACCGCAGTCCACCCTCCGGGTGGTTGTAGGGGGTGTGCCCGAACACCGGCCGTACGGTTGCCCGCACGGACTGCCCAAAGGGTGAGGGCGTTGGGCCGGTGAGGTCGAAGGTCAGCACGACTTCGACGACGTCACCGCGAGCGGGGGGTGCGAGCGCGCGATCATCGAGAACCCATCCCGGGACGAACACAGCAAGAGTGCGATCAGCCGTTTCGGCAGTCATCGTCAAAACCCCACGCACTCGACGATCCGATGGGCGACGCCATCGGGCGCAGGGCTACCTTGCTCCGAAGAATACCGTGACGGTCGATCTCGGGGTATCCATCGAAAATCGACGAACGGGCACCTGCCGACACCGACGTGACCTAGCAGAATTGGGGGCGTGCAGCAGCGCATTGGTCGGTTGACGACGACCGACGGCAGCACCCTGGCGTACGCCACGATCGGCGCCGGCCGGCCCCTCGTCTACGTCTCCGGCTGGCTCAGTCACCTGCAGCTGAGCTGGGAGCTGCCGGAGGAGCGGGCGTTCTACGAGGGTCTGGCGCAGGGCTGTCGGCTCGTGCGTTACGACCGAGCTGGTTGTGGGCTGTCGGCACCGTCGGCGCGGTCGCCGTCGCTGGCGCATGAGCTCGACCAGCTCGACGCGGTCGCCGCGGCCGTCGGTCCGGAGCCCTTCGACCTGATCGGCACCTCGATGGGCGCGCCGGTCGCGGTGGCGTGGTCGGCAGCGCACCCGGACACCGTCCGGCGGTTGGTGCTCTACGGCGGCTGGGTGTCCGGCGCGAACATTTCCCCGCCCAGCGTGCGGGAACACGTCCTCGGACTGGTCGAGTCGCATTGGGGACTCGGCTCGGACGTGCTCACCGAGATCTTCGCTCCCGACGCCGGTGCCACGATGCGCGAGGTGGTCGGTCGCTACCAGAGGGCCTGCTCCACCGCCGCCACTGCCCGGGCGCTCTTGGCGATGAGCTACGAGCTCGACGTCAGCGCCCTTCTCGCTCAGGTGCGCGCCCCGACGTTGGTGGTGCACCGAGCCCACGACCGGGCCGCTCCCGTCGAGCAGGCCGCAGCACTCGCCGAGGGCATCGCCGGCGCGCAGCTCATCGTGCTGCCCGGCCGCTCGCATCTGCCGTACGTGGGTGACGCGGACGCACTGGTGGGGACGGTTCGCCGGTTCCTCGGCCTGCGCGTCTCACGGCGGGGCACCCGAACGTTGACGGCCCGGCAGCGCGAGGTCGCGGCGCTGATCAGCGAGGGGTACACGAACCGCGAACTCGCCGCGCGGCTGGGCATCGATGAACGGTCCGCCGAGGGTCATGTCGAACGGATCCGCCTGCGCCTCGGATTCCGCTCGCGAGCCCAGATTGCTGCGTGGTACGCCGCAGGGCGCGACCGGCCGGAATCGGCGGGGTGAGGTAGTTCCACGCCTGACACGCCTCACGGTGTCGCGCATCGTTGTGAGATCGACAAACAACGAGACACCGCTGGAGCAGAGATGATCGACACGACTACCACCACCCCGTCAGCGACCGGCTTCGAGCCGCACGGCGGTCGGGGCCGCTTCAATGCCGCGTTCTTCCAGGTCATGGGTCCGTATCTGGAGTGGAACCTCCGCCCGCGCAAACGACGCGTGTTCAGCGGGCTTCCGCGCGAGGTCGTCGAGATCGGCCCGGGTGTCGGCGCCAACCTCCGATATCTCCCGCCCGGCGGCGCCCTCGTCGCCGTCGAACCGAACAGGTACATGCACGGCCGGCTGCACGCCGCAGCGCGCCGCCACGGCGTTCAGCTCGACCTGCGCGAGCGCACGGCCGAGCAGACGGGCCTCCCCGACCACAGTGTCGACAGCGTCATCTCCTCGCTCGTGCTCTGCTCGGTGCAGGATCCAGTGGCCGTGCTCACCGAGATCCGGCGCATCCTGCGCCCCGGCGGCACCTTCCGATTCGTCGAACACGTGGTGGCCAGGAGCGGCACACCGACCCGTGCCGCGCAACGGATCCTTCGCCGTCCGTGGGCCTGGACCTTCGAGGGCTGCTCATGCGAACGAGACCTGGAGCATTCCATGCACACCGCCGGGTTCGAGAGCGTCACCATGGACCGCTACCGGGTTCACACCCCGTTCCTCCCGTTCAATACCCACATCGCAGGCACTGCGACGGCGTGAAGCAGCGCATCGCAGTCGACCGGGAGCGTGAGCCGCTACGCGATTCCATCCTCTCGCTCGATCGTCATACGTCGCTCGCAGCCGCGGACATCGATTCTCGGGAAGAATCGGACACGTTGAGCTCCGGAGACAGAATTCGGACGTTTGCCGGATCCTTGGGGAGTTCGTCACGTGCCGGTCGCGGGCCAGGTTGGGACTGCCGGCGCGACCTGGTGGTGAATCCGAATGCGCCACAACATATCGCCGCAGGCGCTGTTCAATACGAGTAAGCGAGCCGCGCAGCATGTTGCCGCGCGGCTCGCCAGATCAACCGGCCCGTCGGCTTCTTCGACTTGCGCCGTGTCCCACCAGCAGGCCGCAGCCGGTGGATCAGTGGAGGCGCTGAGCTGTGTGAACCGCCCCCGCGAGTCCGGAGACTGCTCGGGCCGCGACCACGAAACACCGGATTGCTCAGGCCACCGAGGTGGTGGCCTGAGCGATGAGGTGTTCGACGAGCGTTATCAGTACGGATTTGCACGACTCGCGATCACGCGCGTCGCACAGCACGACGGGGGTACTGGTGTCGAGGTCGAGTGCCTCGCGAACCTCGTCGGTTGTGTAGGCCTGGGCGCTGTCGAAGCAGTTCACCGCGACCGCGAACGAGACTCCGCGCCGTTCGAAGAAGTCGATGGCGGCGAACGAGTTCTCCAACCGACGGGTGTCCGCCAGAACGACGGCACCGAGGGCTCCGCGCACCAGTTCGTCCCAAAGGAACCAGAACCGGTCCTGTCCAGGCGTACCGAACAGGTACAGAACCAGCCTTTCATCGATGGTGATACGACCGAAGTCCAGCGCCACCGTGGTCGTGGTTTTGCCCTCCACGCCCGACAAATCGTCGATGCCGGTGGACAATTCGGTGATCGTTTCCTCGGTGCGCAGTGGTGCGATCTCGCTGACTGCGGACACCATCGTGGTCTTACCGACTCCAAAGCCGCCGGCTACGAGGATTTTGACCGAAGCAGCCAGGTCGGCTGAGGACGCATTGTCATGCATGGTTGTCTACAGCTTTCGGATTCCATCGAGCACTGCTTGCAGAATGTTCAGGTCGCCGATCCCGGCAATGTCGTTGACGGAGTCGTTGCCGGCGGGAGTCCGGAAGTTCAGCATTCCCTCGGCGATGAGATCACCGACCAGGATTTTGGTAACCGCCAGAGGCAGATTCAGGTGTGCCGAGACCTCGGCCACCGACTGCGCAGTGCGGCACAACTGAACGATCTCCTCGTACTCCGTTTCGACGTGCTGCAGCCGCGGAGCGGGGGACACGGTCACGACCAGCGTGAGCATGTCGAGATCGTGTCCCGCGCCCATCGTGCGGCCCCGTGTGACGGCGTACGGGCGAACCAGAGGACCCGCCGCATCGTCGAACCACGCTTGCCCCATACCTGTCACGGCAACCTACGCTCCATGCTCGGCCGCGCCGATACGAGGATCGGCGGACAGATGGCTACCGACTCGCTGCACGGTCAGGTTCATTTCGTACGCGACCATACCCAGATTCGCGGTGTCGGCGGCCTGCAATGCGATACATGCGTTGCTACCGGCCGCCGTCACGAACAGCACCGCGTTCTCCAGTTCGATGACGGCCTGGCGAACACCGCCGCCCTGAAAGCGACGTCCCGCGCTGCGTGCCAGCCCGTACAGAGTGGCCGACATGGCGCAGAAGTGCTCGGCGTCCTCACGGCTCATGGACGTGGACCGGCCCAGCAACAGCCCATCGGTGGAAAGCACGACCGCGTAGCGCACCCCGGCAAGACGATTGACCAGATCGTCGAGAAGCCAGTTCAGATCACCTGAGTTAGAAGTCGTCACCTTCACCTTCCTTCACCTTCCATTTCGTCCCCGGTTGTATACCCGGGCGGGGGTGCCGAATGCCGAGCCTGCTCGGTACCGTACGCGATCGCGGAGAACAGATCTCGCGCCTGTTCCGCCGATCGTGACGGCTGCTGCGCTTCCATCTCGAATTCAGGATCGTGCGCCAGTTCCGGCGCCAGACTGGCCTGCCGACGACGGCGAGGAAGGCCTGGGCGACCGTCACCACCGTTGTCGGGCAACGGTTGCGGGGTGCGGTACTCCGGTTCGACAGCTGCTGTCGGCAGCTCGTGCCACGGCGTCGTCACATCATGCTCCGTGTACTCGGCGTACGGCGCGTTGTCGGTCTGCTCGACGATCGCCCACTCCTGCGACGGTTCCACCGACCGCACGGGCTGTTCGGGGGGAAGCTCCGAAATGGGCGGTGCCAGTGTTGCGACACCCGTTGCAGCCGATGCAGATTCGGTCGACTCGAGAGCCGGCATCGCGGTGGCCATCATCCTCTCGGTGCGACGTCCGCCGAATCGATCGGGCTGGTGGTCGGCCATGGGTGCCGCGTCGGCGGCGACCACCGAGTTCGGCACCAGCACGATGGCGCGAATGCCGCCGTACACGGATTCGGTCAGCTGAACCGAGATTCCGTGCCGTGCCCCCAGCTGCGAGACGATGAACACGCCCAGGCGTGAAGTCGCCGAGAGGCTGTCGACACCGAAATCCGGGGGATTGCGCAGCGTCTCGTTGACGCGGTCGAGCTCTTCCGCGGACATTCCCATGCCCTGATCGATGATCTCGATCGCGACTCCCTTGCCGACCACGTTGCCGCTCACTTCGACGCGTGACTGCGGCGGCGAGAACGCCGTCGCATTGTCGACCAGTTCGGCGAGCAGGTGGATGAGGTCGGCGACCACGTTGCCGACGATGTACACCTGAGGCATGCGGCGGGTGTGGACCCGCGTGTAGTCGAGGCTCTCACCGATCGCGCTCCGCACCAGATCGACGAGTGGCACCGGACTCCGCCACTGGCGGCCGGGCTCGCCGCCGCCGAGAATGATGAGGTTCTCGGCATTGCGGCGTTCGCGGGTCGCCAGGTGGTCGAGTCGGAAGAAGGTCTCCAGCATGGCGGGATCCTCTTGGCGCTGTTCGGCCTCGTCCAGGACCTCGAGTTGCCGGTGCACCACCATCTGGCTTCGGTGGGCGATGTTGAGGAACACCGCGCGCACCCCCTCGCGGGTGCGAGCCTCGGCGACCGCGGCGGACACGGCCGCTTCGTGCGCGCGGTTGAAGGCCTGCGCCACCGAGCCGATCTCGTCGTCACCGAAGTCCAGGCGCGCAGCACTGGGATCGATCTGCTCACCCGCACCCAGCTTTCGCATGGTTTCGGGCAGTTCGACCTCTGCCAGGTCCAGTGTTTCCTTGCGCAGGCGCTTGAGCCGCCCGATCAGTCGGTTGGCCAGCCACAGCGACAGCAGGAACGCCACGAGCGCGAGCGCCAGCACGGCCGCACCCACCAACAGTGAGTTCATCGCGGTGCGTTTGCCCTCGTCGGCAGCAATCCGGTTCGCCTGGTCGTTCAGGCCGTTCCACGCGTCGATCACGCCTTCGGACATCTGTTCCTGCGCGGTGTGCCACTCGGCGAAGGTCATGGGCGGTGGGGCGACGTCACCGTCCTTGTCCGGCTCCGGGGGATTGATGAGGTAATCCTCCATCGCGGCCACCTGCTGCCAGCCGGGGGATGCCAGTGCCGCCTGGATCTTCTCGGCAGCAGGATCGGTACCCAGGTCGGCGGCGAGCTGTGGAAGTGCGACCCGGTAGGACCCGACCAGATTTCGATAGTCGTTGCGCAGCGGACCGCTGCTGAGCTGTCCTTGCAGTTCGGCAGCGGTGAGCGCGGCGGAGCGCGACATTCCCTCCATCGCGTGCAGGATGCGCACGCCATTGATGAGTGCGACGCCGACCTCGGCGCTGGGCGCGTTGGTGGTGATGAGGTTGGTGCCGAGCGCAACCGCGTCGAGAATTTGGTTGTAGATGGAGTACGTGTCGACGATCGACATTCGTCCTGCGTCGATCTGACCGCGAATCTGAGGCAGGGCGGCGGCCAAGGTGTCGAACCCACCCGTGTCGGCACCCATGGCGCCTTGCGACACGCTCTGCAGCTTTGCTGCGTAGGGGGCCAGCTCCGCGAACGCGGCGTCGAGCGTGGTCCGTGCTACGCCCAGCGCGGCCGGATCGCTCTGTTCACCGGAGAGGTGCCACAGCGACAGCATCCGCTCCTGTTCCACACCGGCAACCACGTCGCGAGCGCGGCTCACGGCATCCCGGTTCGCTTCCGCCCACTGTTCGGACTGTCGGCCTTCACGGATCAGGTAGCCAGCTGTGCCTACACCGATTCCGAGCAACGCCAGGCTGGGAACCAATGCGATGGCCAGGATCCGGGCTCGGATGCCGAGGCGCACTTTAAACATCGGGGGAATATAGCTGGCCGAATCTCATATGTGTACTTCGGCCTCGATTACCCGATCCTTCCTGATTCGGCCGGGCCGCTTGGTGTTTAACGCTAGCCCAGGACGCGGCAAACATGGATAGCAAAGCTAACGAATTCCTTTGTTCGCGGAGTGCTGCTCGATACGATGCGGACCTGGCCGATGGGGACCACCCCAGCGAACAGCTGGCGCGTGACACAGGTTTCCGACAAAGAGGGACCGGTTTCGCACGAAGATGCACGAATCGAAGAGGCCCCCTGGTCCTCCGCCGTACGGTCGCCGTCCTCTGAACACGCCCGAAGGCGCCGATTCGAGTAGATGACCACTCGTGGCGAACGATGAACGCCAGCCCGAGACGGACACGAGCCCCACCAGTTGAGGCCCCGAACACAACCCACCGGCTATCCCACGGGAAATACCCGAACCGGAGCTGCGGCCATCATTTTGCAACTCATGACGTCTACTGGTGCGGCCGCACGGTCACCCCAAACCCCTCGACATCCCAGGACGCCTGATCGCCCTACCGTGAGAACAGCGGACGCTTCGTCCCGCTGTTCGCCGATCACCGCATCGTCTCCGGTTTCGTGTCCAGGAATCGACCGATATCCGTTCGCCACTGCCACACAGTGCGTCCCCCACCTGCTCGTCGGCGAAAGCGTCCAGCGGGCGCGTCCGACGCGAGGTGGCGTGGCCGGATGCGCAGGCGCAGCCGTTAGCGTTGACGCCATGGAACTTGGAGTGCACTTCGCGCTTTCCGACCGCCTGGCAGCGGAGCTTCTCGACGCGCGTGGCGACGACGGCAGGCTCGGCGGGGTCGTCGAGGACATCGAGGAGACAGGACGCGCCGAGTTCTCGTGCGACACGGACAAGGCGTGGGACCCGATCCTGTGTGCCCTCTCCAGCGCCGGGTACCAGCGCGTGCCCGAGAACTGGCCGGCGTACGGCGTGATCCTGGGGGACGAGGACCTCAACACGGACACCGACGACCAACTGATCACCTACCTGGCACCCGACCGGGTCGGCGAAGTCGCCGGGTACCTGACCGGCATCACCGAATCCGATTTCGGCGCAGGCTACGACGCGATGCCGCTCGACGATCGCAACCCCGAGTACGGCGCGGACGAGCGCGCATATGCCTGGGGTTGGCTGCAGGAAGTGAAGGACTTCTTCCAGCGCGCGGACCGCGACGACCGGCACGTGGTGTTCACCGTGCGATTCTGATTGCCCGCTCAGGCCGTTCGAAACCGCCCGCGCCACGGCGGACACCGGCGATCGCATGAACAACCACGGCCCACTCGAGGGCAGACCAGCATGCGGGCTCGATCTCGGCTACTGGTCCGACACGCTGTCCGTCGCGCTCGACGGCCCGCGGTAGGCAGGGCCAACACAAGCCTGCTGACCACGGACCCGGTCTGGACCCTCACAGCGCGTGCGATCATGTTGACGTGGGTGCTGGGGCTACTGCCGCGGCGTGGGCCGAGCAGCAGATCGCTTCTGTGCGCGACGATCCGGCTGGCCGGATCGCGCTCATGCACCGCTGCTACCACGGCCCGTACGGCCAGGCCCCGCGGCATCTCCCGTTCCGCCGGGCCGCGATGTCGTTCATGCGATGGCAATTCCGGCGAGGTTTGCTGCAACCACTGTCCAGCGACCATCCCGGTAGCCCGTGGTGGCGTGCGGTGAACGAGCGGATCATTCGTGACGGATGTGAGGCCGTGGCCCTGAGCGGGGACTTCACCGGGCCGACCTCCTCGCAGACGGTCGACTTCTGGATGTCCTTCGCCGACTACCCGACCGCTAGGGCCTGGTATCGGGCGCACAACGGGAGCGTCGTCGCTGCCTACCTCGAGCACCGCGACCTGGCGGGCGACGAGAACGAGGCCGAGCGCTTCTTCATGAACGTCGTGCTCTGCCGAGTGCTGTACAGCCACGCCCTCGTCGCAGCCCCCCGAATCTCGCTGGGATGGCTACGCCCCCTCGCCCCGTTCCTCGGTGACCCGAGACTGGGGATGACCGGAATCTTCCTGCAGCTGTCGCGGGTGCTTCCGGACGAGTACCCACTCGGCGAGGGGGTACGTTCCTACCTCGATGCCGAGCTCGGATTCGGCCGGGCCCTGGACTACGGGGTGATCATCCCACGGCTGCAGCAGCTCTACGAGTGGTCGTCTCACGAGCTCGCAGCGCCCGGCCTGCTGGACTGTATCCGCGACGGAGCCCCAACCTACGCATGGTCATTCGAGGACCGCGACGTCTGGCAGCCCCCGCAGTCGTTCGTCGTCCGGATGGCCCGACGGGCGCTCCGACCGGAGCGACGAGCCTGAGCGGCCGACATCAGTGTCCCCCACCGATACTCGGGCCCTGTGCCGTGATGGAACGGGGCGTCAACCTCTTCTGATCGGAGCCGTCCGGATTCATCGAGGCGAGCTCCGGACGGCTCGAGGTGGACACATCGGTCACCGGATCCCCCGACTGCGTCGTCGCCCTGGTGTAGAGGATGCGAGAACCGTCGGGGGTGAACTCCGGATGAACCGCGTACGTGTCGGTCAACGGCGTGATGTCTCCACCACCGGCGGGCATCGAGTAGATCTCGGAGCCGTTGTTGCCGCCACGGTTGCTCGAGAAGACCAGGGTGGAGCCGTCAGGTGAGTATGCAGGGTCCGCGTTCCAGAACTGGTCCCGCAGAATCACCTTCGATTCCCCACCCGCCGTCGGCACCTCGACGATGTATCCGCCGACGTTGAAGACCACCCGCGACCCGTCGGGCGTGAACGTCGGCCCGGAAGCGGACTCCTCCTCGGCGATGACCCGCACGTCGGAACCGTCGGTGTTCATGATGCTGATACTGCCGCCGCTCGCGAACGCGATGGACGACCCGTCCGGCGAGAAGGCCGGCTGATAGCCACCCTCGTGAACAGTTCTCGTCTCACCCGATTCGAGATCCACCACCTCGATGAACCTCCCGCCCCGGGTGTAGGCCAGCAGCGCGCCGTCCGGTGACAGCGCGGCGTAGGTGCCGTATCGGCCATCGGACATGTCGTCGGCCACGGTCGGGGTGACCTGCCGCAGACCGCTGCCGTCGATGTTCGCCACGAAAACCTGCCCCCACCCGTCGTCGAAGGACACGATCACGGGCGAAGGTCGCGAGTCGTCCGCGCACCCTGCCAAGACGGATGCGGCGGCGAGAACGGGCAACAACCGGGAGAATCGCATCGAGTGATGATCGCAGCAGCCGGCCGTGCGGGCCGGGAAGCCGCACAGAATCGGAGTGCTGGACAACCGCCGCCCGAGGGAGCAGCGGGTAGCCTACTGCCATGGTCGTTCAGCGGACTTCCCACCATGTGGCCGGATCCCGCGACGCCGCGGTCGAGGGTGACAAGCCCGTGCGGATCGCCAGGATCGCACCGGCTCCTTCGGGACCGAATGGGCGTCACGCCACTCACCGGGGCACCCGGCCGGCGGCCGGCCCTGCCGAGCCCGTCACCCCGACGAAGCAAACCACCGGCGCGCCGGAGCGGCTGTGGCGTGAGGTTGTCGGAGAGCAGATCCGCCGGATCCGCACCGAGCGCGCCGAGCGTTTGACGGACGTCGCGCAGCGGGCCGGCGTCTCGCCGCAGTACCTGTCGGAGATCGAGCGCGGCGTGAAGGATCCGTCGTCCGAGTTGCTTGCCGCGGTCGCCGGCGCGCTCGGCACCACCGTCGAGGGTTTGGCTCAGCGGGCGTACCGTCTCACCCCGGTCGTGCCGCTGGGTGCCGCACCGCGTGCAGCCACCGGACGACGGGCACTACAGGGCCCGGTGTGCCTGGCGGCCTGAAGATTCCGCGGCGGTGCGGCTGGCGCACCGTCGCCCGTGCCGAGGCATCGTCAGGCCATCTCGCGGTCGGCGACGACGGTGTCGACGATGCCGTAGTCGATCGCCGCTTCGGGGGCGAGAACGAGTTGCCGCTCGATGTCGCGGCGTACCTGTTCGGCCTCGCGTCCGGTGCTGTCCGCAAGGATCTGTTCCTGCAGCCTGCGGACCCGTTCGATCTCCTCGGCCTCGAGGACGAGGTCGGGGATGGCCGCACGACCACCCTCGGTCATCGGTGGATGCAGGACAACTCGCCCGTGGCGCAGGATCGCCCGCCGGCCCGGGGCACCCCCGGCCAACAGCAGCGCCACGCTGCCCACCGCCTCGCCCACACAGGTCGTCTCGATCGGCGCGCGGACGAACTGCATCGCGTCGTACACGGCCAGGACCGCAGGGACGGCACCACCCGGAGAGTTGATGTACAGCGAGATCGGCCGGTCCGGTGCCTCGCTCTCCAGGTGAAGTAGTTGCGCGATGACGGCGTTCGCAACTCCCTGATCGACTGCGGTGCCCAGGTACACGATCCGCTCGGCGAGCAACCGACTGTAGACGTCGACCGTGCGTTCACCCGTCGAGGTCGTCAGCGTGACGTAGGGGATGGTGTAGGTGCTCACCTGGCCACCCCCAGACCGAAGGACCGCGGGAGCCGACGCGGGACGACCTCGTCGAGGGTGGTCACGATCCGGTCGACGAAGCCGTAGTCGAGCGCCTGGTCCGCGGTGAACCAGCGGTCCCGCACCGAATCCTCGGTGACCTGAGCGAGAGATCTGCCGGTGTCCTCGGCGATGCACGCGAGGACGGTGTCACGGGTGTGGCGGATGTCGTCGGCCTGGATCGCGATGTCGGGAGCGGAGCCTCCCATACCGCCGGACCCCTGATGCAGCAACACCTTCGCGTGTGGGAGGGTCACTCGCTTGCCGTGGGTTCCTGCCGACAGCAGGAACTGCCCCGCGCTGTAGGCCATGCCGAGGTTCACGGTCGTGACATCGTTGGGCACGGCGCGCATGCAGTCGCGAATGGCCAGCATGCCCGGCACCGAACCGCCCGGCGAGTTGATCACCAGCGCGATGTCCGACTCCGGGTCCTCGGCGGCGAGGACCAGCAATGCGGTGCAGATGCGGTTCGTGTTGGACTGTTCGAGCGCGTCGCCAAGCAGAATCATCCGCTGCGCGAACAGGCGTTGGTTCAGGTCGCGGTCGAGGACCGCGGTGGGATCAATCGTGTTCTCGGACATGCCCCAACCCTGCGGTCCGGAAGTCCGGCGGGCAACGCCACGCTGCTGTGAGCGGATCCGCCGACCGCGAAACCAACCTACGTCAGGCCCGGTACAGCCTGCGGATCACATTGATCGCCCGGTCGGTGTAGGGCGGGTAGGTGAGCCGGAGATCGGGGGTGAACGGCTTGCGCAGCACGGCCTTTCGGTTGCTGAGGGTTTCAAATCCCGATCTGCCGTGGTACCGCCCCATCCCGCTGGAGCCGACACCACCGAAGGGGAGCTGGGGCGCCACGAGCTGGTAGGTGAGGTGATTGACCACCGCTCCCCCGGAGCTGACCTCGGACAGCACACGACGGCGAGCCCGCGCCGAACGCGTGAAGACATAGGAGGCCAGGGGTTTCGGCCGTGCGTTGACGAAGGCGATGGCCTCGTCCAGTGAGTCGACGGAGAGCACGGGCAGGATCGGCCCGAAGATCTCCTCGCTCATGACCGGTTCCTCGGGGCTCGGGTCAACCAGCACGGTGGGTTCGATCGTCAGTGTGGTGGGATCGGAACCGCCCCCGAGCGCAACCCTCGACGCGGTGTGCGCGAGGTACCCGGCCAACCGGTCGAACTGGCGCTCATTGACGATTCGCACGCCGCGCGTGGGTTCTTCCGCCCGGAATTCGTTGAGACTGCCGATGATTTGGTCGATCAGTTCGTCCCGGACGGCGCGTTCGACCAGCACGTAGTCCGCCGCGAGGCAGGACTGGCCGGAGTTGGCGACCTTCGTCCAGGCGACGCGACGGGCGGTCACGGCGAGGTCCGCGTCCCGCATCACGATCGCCGGGTTCCGACCGCCGAGTTCGAGCGTCACCGGTGTCAGGTGCGGCGCGGCCCCCGCCAGGATCTTCCTGCCGATCTCGGTGCCGCCGGTGAAGAACACGTGGTCGAAGCCCTGTGCGAGCAGGCTCTGGGTGGTCTGCCCGTCACCCTCGACCACGGCGATGGCGTCGGCGTCGAGGTATTCGGGGAGAATCCGGGCCATCAGGCGCGAGGTCGCGGGAGCGAGCTCCGATGGCTTGACGACCGCGCAGTTCCCCGCCGACAGTGCGGCGACCAGCGGTCCCAGGGTGACCGACAGAGGTGCGTTCCACGCCCCGATGACGAGCACCACCCCCAGCGGCTCGTACTGCACCCAACCGAGCGCGGGCATCTGCTGCAGCGGCAGCGGGCGCGGGCGGCTGCGCATCCACCGGCGCACCCTTTTGCGTGCGTGGGCGGCCTCGATCTTGTTGGGGAGGATGTCGACCATCCAGGACTCGAAGGCATCACGTCCGAGGTCGTCGGCCAGGGCCCGGGCGATCTCGGCCTCACGCTCGTCCAGCATCCGCTCGATTCCTCGCAGTTGATCGATGCGCCATGATGCGGGTCTGGTGCGGCCGACAGCGTAGGTCGCCCGGAGCCCCGTGACGATCTCGGGAATCGTGATGCCCTTGTCAGTGGTGCCGGGGTGTGCGTTCAGCGTCTTCTTCGCGGCTTCCTCACCTCGATGTGAGTTCGGCGCGGCACGACATGCGGTCGACGATGGTGAGTTTCGTGGAGCCGAAACCAGCAGATCACTCGCCGACATGAACCGCCTCGTGCAATCAGATGCTATCGGCAATACTGGTGGAACCACAGGGGTGCCACACATCCGACCTGTCCGGGGTGGTCGATGACCACACTCGACGAATCCTCTCGCCTGACAACGCGTACCGCGGTCGGCCCCGGATCGAGACTGCGAACCTGCGCAACGAACCTTGATCTGTCGCCGACATGGCAACACCCCGCGATAACCCTCGTGCCCAACATTTTTCGCGTGCCCGCCGCGCCCGACTCGCAGTGGTGGCGGTATGCCGAGCCGAAGCAGAGCTGCCGCGCCGAGGGCGGGCGAGCAGGTCACGGTGCGAGCACGTAGCGGCCGCGCACCCCGCCCGTGGCCACGGCCCGGTGGGCGTCGGCGACGCGGTCCAGCGGTACGACCGCGTGCACGCGTGCCGGAAGTTCACCCGATGCGGCGCGGGCGAGCAAGGCGGCCAGGCGGACACCGTCGGGTTGGGTGTTCACGGAGGCGACGGTGATGCCGCGCTCGGTGGACGGTTCGAGGTTCGGCCGGACGCCGACGTACCGGCCGCCGTCACGGACCAGGGCGAGACCCCGCTCGAGCATGGACGCGCAGTCCGCAACGGCGTCCCACCCGGGTTGGGCGCGGGTGGTGAAGTCAGCACCGAGGCTGCGGACGAACTTCTCGTCGTCCGCCCGGGCCAGCCCGGTCACCCGCCAGCCGCGGGTCGGCGCGAGGATGGCGAGGTATCCGCCGACCGCCCCGGCCGCGCCGGTCACCAGTAGTCGGTTGCCGTCAGCGGGCGCGTCGCCGAGCAGGTCGACGATCCCGGCCGCGGCCGACCCGTTGAGCGGCACGGTCGAGGCCGTCACCAGATCCATGTCGTCGGGCACGACGGCGACGTCGGTGGTCGGCACGACCAGTTGCTCGGCGTAGGTGCCGAAGTCGCGGTCGAAGCCGCCGACGAGACCGGCGACCCGGGTCCCGACGGCGAGGTCCACGCCCGGTCCGGCGGCGAGGACGGTGCCGGCGAAGTCCCAGCCCAGGCCGGTGTGTTCGGGTTGGTCGATCAGTCCCGCGGCGTGGAAACGGCCCTCGGCGACGGCGAGGTCGACGGGGTTGACCGGCGCCGCGGCTATTGCGACCCGCACCTCGCCGGGTCCGGCGTCGACGACGGGAACGTTGATGAGTTCGATCGAGCCGGGTCCGCTGGGGGTGCGGACGACGGCGGCGCGAAAGGTCGCTGTGTTCATGACGTCGCTCCTCCTGCTTGTCTGTGGGGACCCCCTCGCTTCATGATTGGTGGGTAGCTTCCCAGCGGGAAGTACGCACTTCGAAGTGCGTAAGCCACCCTCCGCGAAGAAGGAGCGGGGCGATGCCGACCACGACGGCTGCCCAGAAACGGGCACAGGCAAGGCAGGAGTACGACGCGTTCCTGGCGAGCTGCCCCAGCCGCCGGCTACTCGACCGGATCTCCGACAAATGGGTCGCGCTGATCCTGGCCGCGCTCGGCGGTGGACTCGCGCGACCGACCGGTCGCAGACCGCGCGACGCCCTCGACGGGACCGCCCCCGGAGACCGGTGTGGCCGGTCCCGGGGGCGGGTGAGCTGGATTCGGCGCTGCTAGGCGAGCTCGGCGAGCGCCGTCTCGATCTCCGCAGGCAGGACGGTCGGCTCGAAGCGCTGCACGACCTTGCCTTCGGGGTCGACGAGGAACTTGGTGAAGTTCCACTTGACCGCGTCGGTGCCGATCGACTCGGGCATCGTCTTGCTGACGTGCTCGAACAGGAAGCCGTGGTCCGGGCCGAAGTCGCCGGGCGCCTCGGCGCGCAGGTGCTGGTACAGCGGGTGCGCGTCGTCGCCGTTGACGTCGATCTTGCCGTACACCGGGAAGGTGACGTCGTAGTTGACGCGGCAGAACTCCTGGATCTCGGCGTCGGTGCCGGGTTCCTGGCCCGCGAACTGGTTGCACGGGAAGCCGATGATCTGCAGGCCGAGATCGTCGGACTTGCGGTTCAGTGCCTCGAGGCCCTCGTACTGGGGGGTCAGGCCGCACTTGCTGGCGACGTTGACGATGAGCAGGTACTTGCCGGCGTAGCCGCTCAGGTCCTCGGTGGTGCCGTCGGCGGTCGCGACGGTGAAGTTGTGGACGCTCATGAACACTTCCTCTTGATGTCGTGCGGATGGAACGGAACAGCTGTTTCGGATCGTGCACAGGAATTCTCGTGTACAGGGGTTTCAGCGCGTTCTCGCGGCGTAGCAGGATGCCCTGAAATCACACTGGATGTTACGGCTCGCGTCCCAACCGTGGATCCTCCACACCACCGGCTCCGCCCGGCGCATGCACCGGACGCGGGCGGGCCGTGCCGAGGAATCGTCCGAGGTCGGGAACCTCTTCGATCGGACGAGCGCCGCCGGAACCACCTGGCAGTCGCCGAACGAACTGACGGCCGCCTGGAGACCATCTTCGGCTGCTGATCAGCGTCGGTCGTTCGCCACCACGGATGCCTTCGCGATCAACGAATGTAAACCCAGTGTCCAGCCGAGCACTGCTGCTTTCGGCCATCCGGGGTGTACGTGATCACTCCCTCTTCGCCCGTGCCACAGGGGCCCGCAACAGCTCCTCCGCCTCCCATCGTCCCCGGCGGGTTGGGCGGATTGTTCACCGCGTCGAACTGGTCGGCGCAGTACTGCGTCCACGGCGACCAGGAACCGTCGACATAAAAGGTGGTTCCTCGGTTGTGGACATTCTTGTCTGTTCCACACCCCGAAATCTGTTGGGGTCCGCGTATGGGCTCGAGCGGCTGGTCAGAAGTCACTTGCGGATCGAGTGGCGCCTCGTCCGGTTCCACAGGTGCGTCCTCAACATCCGAATAGCCGCCGGCCGCAGTCTCCTCCGGTGGCGGCGTCGCGGCTGCCACCGGAGCACTGCTGACGAAAGGCGTTGGGGAGACCGCCACGACAGTCGGAGTTGCAGACGATGCACCCCCCGTATCGGTCGGCGTGCTCCCGTCAGCACAACCGGCAACCACCAGCCCCAAAGCAACCAACCACACTGCAGCAGTTGTCCTCATCCCCACCCCCAGTTTCCGGACCGCGCCGAACCCCCGACACGGTCGATAGCCCGCGTGTCAACACCGAGAACATCGACGACTGCGGCACCAGCATTACAGGCCGGTCGGGCTCGCGGGGCGAACCGGCAGGCCCGGCAAGGAAATCCGAAATCTCCTGTGCATCCGAATCAACGCAACGCCGGGTCGATGCGAACCCGGTCAATCCGCTTGTAGCCCAGACCCTCGTCGCGGTCCGTGCGAGCCCGCGAATGTCGCTAGGGGGCCGGTGACCACTGCTGAATCGCGACCGTGACATCGGTCAGAGTGCTCGCATCAGTGCTGGCGGCGAACTGGAACGCCGGAACGTGACAGGCATCCAAGTCCATCCACCCGGCGTTCGCCGTGACCAGGGACGGGTCCCGCGGAGCCTGGTCCGTCGCGATCACGGTCGCGTTGGGATTCAGTGCGCGCCACCGAACCAGGATGCGACCACTGTCGCAGTGATTCTGGGGTGCGGTGTACGGCATGTTGTCCGGTCCCGGGGCCGCCGTCCACTGTCCCGGGAATGCCCGGGCCGTACCCGTCCAGGACCGCGACAGCGTCCATTCCGGAAGTGTCGTGGGGAAATCCGGCGAGGGCGCCGCCCCGGACCTGTTGGGGCCGGGCCACTGAGTTCCCTCCGCCGCGTGCGAATCGGGGTGAGCCTCGTCCGGTCCGGCGGTTGCGCTGTCAGCGTCCGCCGAGCCGCTGGACCCAGCGTCCGCGGGTTGCGGCGCGGTAGCTGCAATCGGGGCACCGCTCGTGAAAGGCGTTGGGGAGACTGCCGCGACCGTGGTGGTCACCGAGGACTCACCCCCCGTGTCGGCCGGCGTGCCGCCATCAGCGCAACCAGCGACCACCAGACCCGAAGCAACAAACCACACTGCAGCGGTTGTTCTCATACCCACCCCTTGTTTCCGGACCACCCCGAACCCCGACACGCACGACCCGCGCGTGTCCCGACACCGAGAACATCGGCTGCCTGTGCACCACCATTACAGGACCGACGCGTTCGCCGGGACAGGAGGGGAATCCAGAACCACTCCCGCGCATCCGGATCCACGCACACTGTGCGGTGTAACGAACACGGCAAACCGGACGATGCTCGAAGCATGAAAATTTCACATCGATTTGCTTCAGCCGCAGCCGCCGGGCTTCTGGGCACTGCGATGTTCGTTGCGGCGCCGGGCGTGGCCGGCGCTGCCGATTCTTGTCAGCTCGGGTGGTCGAATGTGGGACCACGAACGTGCGCCATGACCGACGTCGGAATGGCCCCGGTGTGGACGCTCGGAAACGGCATCTGTGCAGGCATGCTGGTCGCTTCCGGGAACGCGTTCGACGGACCTCTGTGGGAGTACTCCGCAGCTCCGGGGGCCGTCCATTCCGTCGAATTGAGAATCTCGCAAGGCTTCTCACCGCTCGGCGAGTGGGCGCCGACCGTCCTGGCGTGCGACGTGACTGCGATCGTCGAGTGGCAGAACCTCGACACCGGTCAAAGTGGCACGGTGAGCCGGTACGTTCCCGCGAGCAACACGAGCACCCGGCCGATGAACGTGCATGTGGGTACGGGCCCGGGACGCGTTCGGCTCACCTTGCGGACCGACCACCCGAGCATTCCTGTTTCGACGGAGGTGGTCGTCCCCTGACGCCACCGCTGGGGGTGACGGCCCGGGGTTCCGCACCTCGCCGCCGCTCACGTCATCGAGCAAGACCCCGCAGGGCACTGACTCGAATCACCGGAAATGGGAGGCATATTCGCTGAAAGGTACCTGGCCGGTGGGGCTCGACCTGACGGCGTCGGCAACCGCCGAAGGAATGGGAGCCCAGTGGGCGGGCATCGCCGCCGCGAGGGAAGGCTTCAATATGTAGAGCAGGGCGAAGTTCACCATCCAGAGCGGCGGCGCCATCGACATGCCCACCTGCGAACTCACACCTGCCTTGGTATTGGTGACCAGTTGAGCTGTGCCCGAAATCTGCTGCGCTGCGAAGCCATAGACGGCCTGCACCGTGTAGGCCGACCGGTAGAGCGCCACCAGGCTTCGTGTCGCACCGTTGTTCCGCAGCCAGGTGCCCACGAACCCGCCGGGAGCGATCAACGAGTTCACCTGCCGCGTCGGCGCGTCCGCGTTGGCCGGACTCTCCAGCAGTCCGCTGGTGTTCACGTAGAGCCCGTAGCTGGCCAGAACCGACGGTATGGCGTGGCCGTCGACGTCGGAATAGAGAGGACGGCCGTTCGTATTGGTGAGGATCCGGGCGCATGCATCGATCACCTCGGCCGCTTCGCGGCTGCCGCCCACCCCGCCGCCGGTGACGAGGTCGCGATACTGCTGCTCGGACAACGCGTCACTTGGGTTCAGCCCGATCCGACCGGCGATCTCGTCCGCCGCCTGCTGACCGAGTGGCTGATTGAGCTGAGCCGGACCGGTCGTCTGCGTCGGTGCCAGGAGCTCGTAGCCGGGTGCCCCGGAGAAGGGGATCGCGAACCCGGTGTCGACCGCGTCTGCCGCGGGTGCGCCGCTCGCTGTCCGGCCGGCTGTCGGGGAGAGAAGACACACTCCGACGAGTGCCAGGACCGAGAGGGTCCTGGGGTAGCGCGCCGCGCCGTGTCGACGCGTCACGCGAGCCGGTCCACTCGACCCATCACCCAGAGATGCAGAGGGTTTCATGTCAGCTGCCGCCCACGCCGAGGGCGGTCAGCAGCACCAGCACCACGGTCACCACGGCGAATACGCCGTGCCCCGCGACGACGGCAACAGGGAAGTGCTTCTCCGCCGGGTCCGGTGCTGCGGGGGCGGGCGGGGCGCCGACAGCACCGGCCGCGGCGCGGTAGGTCGGTATCCATCGCACCAACATGGCAAATCCCAAGAGCGCGACGGGTATCAACAGGACGAAGGCAATCCAGGCAACCGCGTCCTTGTCGGCGACGAGGTAGACGATCCACACGATCAGACCGATCACGGCGAGTGCGAAGTGCCCGAATATCAGTGCCGGCGGAAAGTGGCTGCCATGTGGTTGTCGTGACCCGCCTTTGGCGATCCAGGTGGCCAGCATGTAGAAACCGCCGACCGCCGTCAGTAGCCACGTCACGAGCGCTGCGACACCCATGTCATCTCCTAACAAGTGGTGGACAGGACGGATGATTACGACTGCACCGACCGCTCGTGTCCGGGGGGCGGACCGAAACCCTCTGCCTGGGTTTCCTCGTCAGCTACCCGAACCCCGTAACGGAACGCGAGCTTGCCACCGAGATATCCGGACACGGACAGGGCGACCACGCTCACCACCGACAGCGCGATCTCCCCGACACTGACCGGATGTGGCTGCCCGTACTCCGACTGACGCCAGAGAAAGTTGACCGCGAACGCCGCTGTCACCGCGAGATTGAGGGCCATGTGCACCAGGCCGGTGCGGAACGCCGGCGTCCCCGGCGGTATTGCGAACAGGTCGAGGAAGCCGATCATCGCCGCGGCCAGAGCCCCGAGGACCCCGATCGCGATCAGCCACACCGATCCTTGGGTGAGGAAGCCAGGCTCGTCGACGACCCGCGACCCAATGTCGAACACCAAGCTCGCCACCCATGCCCCGATCGGCACGTTCACCAGGATCGGGTGGAACGGATGGCCGTACGGCCCGGCCAACCCCGCGCTGACCGGGTGCTTGCCTCGGTCCGCTTCGACTGGCACACCGACCACCTACTTCACGCCGGCGAGGTTTGATGGTTTCAGCGTGGTCCAATTGCCCAGTCCGGTCAAGACCACCCGTTCGGTTGCCGAAAGCCACTTTCTTTCCAGCGGCCACCTCGCACGTGCCGACGTCATCGCTGGACTGATCAGCGACGTCCGCACCCGCAAACCGGCCTGGCACCATCGATATCGTGCCACGTCAATTCTCCACTCGCTGTTGTGAAGTGGAGCCCTGCCTCAGGTCGTGGCCTCGGCCTTGTCGAATCGCGCGCGGTTCTCCTGGATCTCGTCGTGGTGGGTACCGGCCCAATCGATCAGGGTGGTGATGGCGATGAGCAGGGTGGCACCCAGATCGGTCAGTGCATACTCCACGCGCGGCGGCACTTCGGGATAGGCGCTTCTGGTGACGAGACCGTCACGCCGCAGCTGGCGCAGGGTGTGCGTGAGCATTCGCTGCGAGAGACCGGGAATGGA
Source organism: Rhodococcus sp. NPDC004095 (assembly GCF_053604015.1). Lineage (NCBI taxonomy): Bacteria > Bacillati > Actinomycetota > Actinomycetes > Mycobacteriales > Nocardiaceae > Rhodococcus > Rhodococcus sp. NPDC004095. The sequence continues at coordinate 16,895 of NZ_JBSGGS010000018.1, read as the reverse complement.
GCGCAGCAGGTCGGTGTAACGCAGAGGCCCGCCCCGCAGCGAACCGACGACGAGCACGGCCCACTTGTTGCCGGCCCGCTCGATGATCTGCCGAATGGTCTCCCCCTGCTCCGCCGGCCATCGGGAGCACGGCCCGGGAAGCGCCCCGTTGTGCCCCGTGTTCGGATCGGGTTCCATGGCGCACCTGCCTTCCGCACACGCGTGTGCGTTTTGTATCGCCTTCGATACTGCCCCATCATGGAGTCACGCACTATTCGTAAGGCACCAGTTCAGAGCTGTGTAACCAGGCACCGTCGACGAACGACCTTCCGCAGCGTCGATCGCCTGGATGCAGCCCGCTGGCACCTGCACGGGCGGCGGCCCCCGCGCCGGGCTGTCACGCCTCCGGCCGGTTTCGACGGTCGGGCTTCGCCCACGAGCAGCAGCGGAAGTTTCAGCCGATGCGGGAGCCCGCGCCCGCACCCCTCCCCGAAGGAAGACCATGTTCATGCGCGCCGCAACCGTTTCCCGCTTCGGCGGGCCCGAGTCAGTGGAGATCACCGAGGTCCCGGTACCGGTCCCGGGACCCGGGCAGGTGAGGATCAAGGTCGGCGCGGCTGCGCTGAATCCGGTGGACGTTGCCATGCGTTCGGGAGTCTTCGGCAACGATGGGGAGCGGATCGGTTTGGGCTGGGATGTCGCCGGCACGATCGATGCCGTGGGCGCCGGGGTCGACTGGGCGGTCGGGGACCGGGTCATGGGCCTGGCCACCGGCCACGTGAAACCGCTTGGCACACATGCCGATCACGTCGTGCTCGACGCGACCGCCATTGCCCCGTCGCCCGGATCCCTCGACGACGTGCATGCCGCGGCGCTCCCCCTCAACGCGCTGTCCGCCGCTCAGGCCCTGGACATGATGGCGCTGCGGCGGGGGCAGAGCCTACTGGTCACGGGAGCGGCCGGCGCAGTCGGAGGGCACGCGGTGGAGCTGGCTCACCGGATGGGCCTGGAGGTCACAGCACTGGCCTCTGTCGGTGACGAGCCCTTCCTGCTCTCGCGCGGAGCCGGGCACTTCCTGTCCCGCGGAGCGGACCTTGGGTCTGCCGATTTCGACGGCGTGCTCGACGCCGCGGGCCTGGGCCGTGAGGCGATCGACGCTGTCCGCGACGGTGGCTCGTACGTCGGCTTGTGGCCGGGGCAGGAACCGGAGTCGGAGCGCGGCGTCAGCGTCGACGCCCTGGACGTACGGGCCGACGGCGCCCAGCTCGCCGAGCTCTCCCGCCTCGCCGACCAGGGGGTAATCGTGGCCCGCGTCGCACAGACCTACCCGCTCGAGGATGCAGCGGCAGCCCACACCCGGTTGGCCGAAGGCGGCGTGCGCGGACGACTCGTTCTCATCCCCTAACGCCCGAACAGGCGCCCGACCGGGCCAGGGCAGGCGGTTCTCGCCGCGGAACGGCCGGCCGCCCCGACGGGGACGGTCCGGCCGCGGCGCGCTCTCAGGCGGCGATCAGGTCGTCGATCTGGTTGATCGCCAGCGAGGAACCCTCGATCACTCCCATGTCCAAGACCTGCTGCAGCGCCTCGGCCGACTCGAAGGTGCTCACGTAGGTTGCGCGAGTGCCGCCGTCATGCTCGGCGAAGGTGTAGACGTTCCGGGAGACCGGCAGGGCGGGGTTCGGGTTGAAGTCCGTGTCGGCGAAACCGTCGACGAAGGAGAAGCTCGTCGGCTCGTCGACCGCCGTGATCTGCCAGTATCCGGCGAACTTGTCGCCGTCCGGTCCGGTCATGAAGTACGTCGTGCGGCCACCCGGGGTGAGGTCGTGGTCGACCACGGTCGCGGGGTGGCTCGGCGGGCCCCACACCTTCTCGAGCTGGCGCGGGTCGGCGTAGATCTGCCAGATCCGCTCCACCGGTGCGGCGAAATCGGCCGTGATGGTCAGGGTCAGGTTGTCGAGATCTTGCTTGACGTCGGTCACAGGCATTCCTCAGCCCTCCTTGGTCGAGTCTGATGCGATGAGTTCGTCGATGCGTGCGATGCGCCCACGCCACACCTGCTCCAACTCGGTGAGCATGGACGCCACCGATCGCACCGCCGCCACGTCGCCGCTGGCCAGCTGCTCCCGACCACTGCGTCGCTTGACGAGCAGCCCGGCCTTCTCCAACACGGCGACGTGCTTCTGCACCGCGGCGAAGCTCATGTCGTACTCAGCCGCGAGCGCGGAAACCGAGTGCTCCCCGGCGAGCACGCGGCGCATGATGTCGCGCCGGGTGCGGTCGGCGAGCGCGTGGAACAGGGCGTCCGCCCGGTCCTCGTCGTCTCCATTCACAGTTCAAACATACAACCGCTTGGTTGTAGATTGTCAAGCCCTTTCGGCAATGCCGTCCACGCACCCGGCGCGCGGTCAGCAGTCGAACACCGACCAGCAGATGGCATTCCGCAGCTGCTGGTCGTCGAGGACGAGCTCGCGAATCGCCTCCGGAAGCCGGCCCCGCTGCCACCGGCACTCGAATCGCCCTGCGGCCTCATCCTCGCCGTCCGGCGCGGCAGCACGCGCGGCCTTGATCGCATAGGCGGCCGCACCGAGCTCGTGCGCGGCGACGTGTGCGACGACCCCGGCCTGACCGGCGGCGTACGCGGCGTGCCGTGCCGCCCCACGCAGGTCCCTGGCCGCGCCCATCGCGTGACCACCCGCGGTGCGAGCCTGGGTCATCGTCACCTCGCCACGCGCCCAGGCACGGGCATGCTCGATCGCCTGACGCGGCCGCGGGTCCTCGGGCCGAACCGACTCGAAGTACCCGAGGACGTGCTCCGCGCACGACGCCGCCCACAGAGCGAGGAGATGGTGATCCGAATCGGTGAGCGTCCCACCGCGACGGATCGTCACGAACCGAGGGTCTCGGACCTTCGGAAGGATCATGGTTGACACCCCTTCTGCTCGCATCCACCCAACACCCAAGGGGGCGCAGGCGCGACCGGGCCGTTGCGCCGGCACGGGCAGTCCGGAATTCGGGCCGCTAGGCCCGGCCGGGCAAATGGGCGCGAGACCGCCCGCAGGCCACCCGGTCGCTGCTAGTTTTACGCGGTCAACACGGCGGGCGACGTCCGCATCACTCGGAAATTCGGCCGGCCCGGCTCGGGTGCCGACCACCGCTGTCGTCCTGGGGGTTCAATGACATCGACATCGCAGGCGAATCCGCTGGACCTGCTGCGCTCGGACGTTGCGTCCTGGAATTCCCAACGGGCCGAACGCGACTCGAGCGTCAGCCTCGTCGATGCCGATCTGTCGGGCGCCAACCTGGCGAACGCCGACCTCGCGGGCGTGGACCTCACCGGCGCCGACCTGTCGGGAGCCGACCTCACGGACGCCACGCTCGCGGGGGCCGATCTGACCTCCGCCGAGTTGGTCGGCACCGACCTGGCGAGGGCGGATCTCACGGGGGCGGTCGCCCATGACGCCAACTTCACCGGCGCGTATCTCACCCGGGCCGTCCTGCGGAACGCCGACCTGACGATGGCCTACCTGACGTCGACCTATCTCGGGCACGCGGATCTCACCGGCGCAGACCTCTCCGGTGCGTACATGACCGGCGCGAACCTCGCCGCCGTCGACCTGGCCGGTGCCGATCTCACCGACGCCACCATGCCGGACGGCACGGTGCCCGACTGACCGGCGGCGACCGGCAAGGGCACCGAACCCGATCGACCGCCGCTTCCGACGCCGCAGGTGTCCCTCATCGGCGTTGATCACCTGGTCGAGCCGGACGTACTCGTCGAAGTCGAGGCGCCCGCCGTCATCGGCTGAACACGATCAGGACATCACCACACCCGAAGACACATAGCAGGGCAGCAAACCCGCCACCTGGCTCAGGACGGGACCCAGCCCGACGCTCGCCGGAACCGCGGCATTCATGAACGCGAAGCCCTGGGCGCCGGTGGTCAGGTTGGTCCACTGGACGATGGCTCCGTTCCACTTCGCCAGCGGCGCGGTGGTCGTGTAGTTGATTCGGTCGGGTGCCACCCGCTCGGCCGTGAATGTGAGCCATTCGCCGGGCGCGCAACTCGATATCGAGGACGGTACGAAAGCGGCGGGCGCGGCCGACGCGGCCGGCGGTGCCGCCAACGAGAATGCGCCCACCACCGCGATCAGCCCCGCCGTTCGACCAAGAGCTTTGCCTTTGCACGTGAACATCGGAAATCCTTTCGTCGTACCGGGTTCTGCCCGCTCCAAGTTGACGAATCCGCGTCACCGAGAGTTGACGGCTTTCTGAAGCGATGGCCCGAGGCGGACACACTCGGTCGGCCGTCGAGACATGCGGTGACGTCGACGACGTGAAAGACGCGGGCACCGGCCATCGAAGGCGCAGGATCGCCTCATCCTTCGTCCTGTGGTCCACACGGAAGCAAGTCAGACAATCCTATCCCCTCAACTCCGGACAGAGGGGATCCGAATGTCCGAGCATCCCACTCTGGACCACGAACAATGTTGGAACTGTTCCAAATTCGTCTTGGGGCATGCGGCGGTGCGCGACCACCGACCCGTCGAGCGTCCGGACCGATGCAGCGGCATCCGGGGGACCGCGATGCCGCACAATGGTGAACCGTGACGACACTCGAGGAAGTTGCACCGCACGTGTTCCGTGCCACCGGAACGGACGTGAACGTGGTGATCCTGCGCGACGGCGACGCCCTGACCCTGATCGACGGCGGCTACCCCGGCGACGTCCGCGCGGTGGAACGCGCCATCCACTCACTCGGCCGACGTCCCGAGGACATTCGGGGGATGCTGCTCACCCACGCCCACATCGATCACATGGGTGCGATCGTCGCCTTCCACGAGCGCTACGGGACACCCGTGTTCACCGACCCCACCGAGGTCGCCCACGCACGGCGCGACCATCTCGAGCAGGCCACCGGCAAGGACTTCATCCCGATGGTGCACAGGCACGGCGTGCTGCCGTGGCTGCTGCGGATCGCGCGGGTCGGCGCCACCAGGTCGCTCTCCGTGAGCGACGCTCGCGCGTTCACGTCGGGCGGCCCTCTCGACCTGCCGGGCGCGCCGGTGCCCGTCGCGACCCACGGCCACACCTCCGGCCACACGGCGTTCCACCTGCCGCAGCACGGGGTGATCATCACCGGCGACGCTCTCGTCACGGCGCACCCGCTGTCGAAAATCATCGGCCCGCAACTGCTCCCACCGGTCTTCGATCACGGGAAGCCGGACACCGTCGCCGCACTCGACCATCTCGCGGTTCTCGACGCCGACACGGTGGTCCCCGGACACGGGCCCGCGGTGTCCATGCCCATCTCGGCAGCCGTCGAGCAGGCCCGCGGGCGAGCCCGCTGACCGGCACATCCAGCCGAGGACCGATGCACCGCACTAACCGCTCGCCGGGTATCACGAGAATCTCAAACATCTTGCACCCCTTGATGATCCGGCGGACACTGCGCGCGGATGCCACCGGGTTCTCCGGGCGCATCGACCGATCCCGACGCGACACGCGGGACAATTCATACGCATCACTAACAATGCAGGTCTCGGCAGATCTGATTGAATCGATCCATCAACCGGGGGTTCGCGAGGGATCCTCTGGGGAGGATGGACAGCCTTGGACGACCAACCGATCACCGCAGGCGAGTGCACGGAGCCGGTACAACTGGCCGGGCGGGACTCGTGGTTCGTCTACTCCGAACTGACAGATCGGCAGCACTCGCCGGACGTCATCACGACGGTCTACGTTTTCGACACCCGTCACGATCCTCACCCCATTCGGACCCACGCCTCAGCCGCGTCCTGGATGCGAGATCGTCTGGATCGGGCCGAGGTGCTCCGCCGACGACTGGTCCGGGTACCCGGCGATCTCGACCACCCGTACTGGAGCTTCGCGCCCGACGTCGATCTGGACCACCACATCCGCGTTCAGCGCATCGGCGAAACGTCATGGCGGGCCCTGTCCGATCATCTTGCCGAAACGACGAAGCAGCCGGTTGACCTCGCTCACAGCCCCTGGGAATTGCACCTGCTCACGGAGATCCGCGGTGTTGCCGGGATCCCCGACGACGCGACCTTGGTCGTGCTGAGGTTTCACCACTGCGCCACGGACGGGCTGGGCGCCGTCAAGGTTGCCCGAGCACTGTTCGACGACCCGGAAGCCGTCTCCTGCCTCGAAGGGAGGAGGGGACCTATCCGCGGTCCGGTGTCGTCGCTGCTTCGCCTGCCGGCGCAGTTCATCGGCTTGGGCAGGTCCCTGGTGAGGTCCGCCGCGGCCCGGCGCGACCTCACCGCGCTGGTCGAGTCCGGCGCGCTGTCCACGCCCCGACATCGTCGCCCGCGCACCCGGTTCAACGGCAACCAGAGCGGGCAGCGGACGTTCGGTCGAGCGAAGTTCGCGCTGTCGGATGTCCGGGAGGTCGCCAGAGCGACCGGGACGTCGGTCAACGACGTCGTCCTGGCGATCGTCGGCGGCGGGTTGGGCGCATATCTCGACGGCCTCGGAGAAGCGCCCGATGGCGCCCTCGCCGCGCAGGTCCCCCGTTCGATCCGGGACAGGTCCCATGTCGCCGCGTCGAACAAGATCACCACCATGTTCGTCGATCTTCACACCGACGAACCGACACCGATCGAACGACTGCGGCGCATCCACGAATCGGCAATCGCCGAAAAGGCTCGGGTGCAACATCAATCGGCCATCGACATCGAGTCGCCGATCGACCATGCGCCGGCGATCTACCTCCGGATCGCCCTCCGCCTCTCCCAGCGAAAGTCCGCCGCGGCAGCGAGAAGCACGGAGAGCACGGTCACATGGGCGAACACCCTGGTCACCAGTATGCCGCGCGGTGCCGCGGACCTGATGTTCGGCGGCAGTCCCGTCGTGGACGGGTTCTATGTCCCCCCGATCCACCCGGGAGCCGGTCTGTCACACAGTGTGGTGTCGATCGGGGACGTGCTGAGTGTGGAGTTCACGTCCGACGCGGCGATGATGCGGGACCCGGACGCATACGCACACCTCCTCGAGGCCGCGTTCGACGAACTGCGCGCGCTGCCCGAGGAATAGCACGGGCGGAGCGCATCGACCGAATCTGTTGGACCCGTTCGGAATCCACAACCATTCCCGCGCCGCTGCTGTGGCCGACCGCGCGGACGGGCCCACCCGGGCAGCCGAACTCGCACCGGCGCCGGCAACCCTGTCCACACCGTCGTCGACGCGTGCGACACCGGGCTCCGCGCGCGACGAGTGGCCGGCACCGCCCTCACCGAACGGATGGCCTACTGTCACCGTGTAGTCGAACCACGCGAGGGGACCTTCCGGATGACGGCAGACAGGTACAGGGCGTCGGCTGCGGCGGCGCTGGCCGTCGCGGCCCTGGGTGTGTCGGGCTGCGCCGAGTCCTCGTCGCAGCCATCCGTCACCGCGGCGTCGGCACCGTCCCCCGCGACCGCATCCGGGGCCGTCCTCCAGCTGCGGGCGGGCGACCGACCGGCCGAACTCGCGGGCCGTTGGACCTCGGCGGTCGACCCTGCAGAATCCGTGACGTTCAATCCGGATGGAACAACGAGCCGCGACTACACCGGAGTCCCGCCCCGTAGCGGCACCTGGGCGATCGTGGGACGGGACGACGCCCCCGACCTTCCGCCGTCGACCGCACCGGACACGACGATCCTCGAGATCGTCGACGACGCCGACCATCTGTCCGTTCGGTATGTGCTGCTCTCGGTCACCGAGCAGGAGCTGACCCTGAGCCACGTCCCACGAGGCAACACGCTGCACTACGTCAGATAGATCCGCGGGCAGTGCCTGCCCGCGTGTGCGCGGTGGTGCGCGACAGCGGCCGGCGCCGACTCAGTCCCCGCCGACCGGGTAGGCCTCGGCGAGGAGCCCCAGTCTTGTTGCGGCGCCGAGCGCCTCGTCCTTCGAATGGGCCCCGAGCTTCCGATACAGGGTCCGCTGCTGCGTCTTGACGGTGTTCACCGAAACGAACAGGTTCGCCGCCGCTTCCCGCACCGAACTTCCGTGTGCGAGTTCGGTGAGGACCGCCTGCTCCCTTTCGGTGAGCCGCACCACCTCGACCGGCCCCGGAAAAACTGCGGGGACGTCCGTGCCCTGCAACTGCGCGCCGACGTGCGCGCCGCCGAGAGTCACGAGGCGGTCGATCGCCCGGCGAGGAATGGTGGCCAGCGGTGCGCGAAGTCCCGTCAGTTCCGCGAGCTTGCCCGCGTGCTGCCATGCGACGACGGCCGCACCGGGCTCATCGAGGTCCAGGTGCGCGGCGGCCTCGACGAGTCGGCATCCCAGATGCGCACGCGGGTGGTGCCGACCCGGCTCGTCGAGCCGCCGGCACAGTGCCAGCGCACCGGCCGGATCTCCGGTCAGGAGCCGGGCCCGCGCGGCCGACACCGCGATCCACGGGTCGTCGGTGTCGGCTGTGTCCACGATCGCCAGCGCGCGGTTGCCCTGGCCGAGGGCGAGCCGCAACTCGATCTCGGCCGCGGTCAGCAGCGGCACCGCGATACCGTCCCGGAAGGTCGCGTGATGCAGCGGCAGGGTCCGGTGGAGGTCGACCAGACCGCGGTGTGCATCGCCGCTGAGCAACGCGTGCCTGCACCGCGCGTACGCCACCAGCGCCCACAGTTCCTCGGTCGGATCAACCTCGCCCAGTTCGCCCAGGGTCCGGCCTGCCGCGGCAATGTCGAGCTGGTCCAGTGAGATCAGGGCACGCGCCACCATGCCCGCCACCCGCACCTTGGGCTCCAGCCAGCCGACGGGCTCGGCATGGGTGTGCTCGTCCGCGAGCCACTCGAGAGCGCGTCGCGGCTCACCCACGAGGGCCCAGTTCAACGCCGAGCTGCCCGCGGCGTTCCGGGCGATGAACGCGACCCCGTCCGCGACCGCGGCCCGGTATGCCGCCGTGAGTTCGACATTGGATTCGGCGAGATCCCCGGCGAGTTGGTAGGTGATCCCCCACTGCAGGCGCATGATCGGAAGCTGTGCGGTCACCTCGTCCGGCAGCGTCTCGGCCACACTGCGGCTCAGGTGCGCCAATCGGCGGCTGAATTCGGCAGCTGCCCGGAACTCGCCGGACACCCGCAGCATCAGCGACTGGACGCACCCGGCGGTCAGGAGATCCGTGGCGTCGGGCGCCGTGAGCTGCTGGAGTGCCTGATCGTCGTACGGCAGGACCGTCGTGTTCACCGGCACCTGTCCGCCTGCGAACACGAACAATTCGCGTCCGGCGCGAATCGCGGGCTTGTCCACGAGCATCTCCGCGGGGAGCAACTCCAGCGCTGCCCGCAGCAGGCTCATCTGCTCGGCGATCATGTCCGCCCAGTGGGCTTCGACGAGATCGACGGCCAGATCCCAGTCCCGCGCATCGAGGGCCAGCCGCAGGGCGGTGAAGGGTTCACCGCGGTCGACGTGGAACCGGGCGAGCCTCCCGATGTTGTGGGCTGTGGCCACCCCGTTGTCCTGCGCGATGCCGAGCAGCACGTAGCGGACCGCGGGGGCGAACTCCCAGCATTCGTGTTCGGACTGCGTGTGGCGGCCCAGTACCCCGGCCGCCTCCAGCCGCTCCAGGTGGTCCTGCGGGTTCCCCTCGTCGACCAGGAACGACGCGACGGCCGGCGTGAGTTCGCGTGCCGTTGCCAACCGAAGCAGCACCTCGGGTGCGACATCGACGATGTCCGGACGTTCGAGGAAAAGGTCTCGCACCCGTCGCCGAAGCGCGCGTTCCACCGCGTAGTCGAGACGGGCTCCGCGCCCGGCGCCGCGCGGGATGCCCCGCGCGGCTGCCACGGCGACCCTCAGCAGGGCGGGCATCCCCCGCGCCTTCTCGTGCAGTTGCTCGAGTTCACCCGGTTCCAGGTGGACCGACGCCTCTTCGGCCAACGACCTGGCTGCGGCCGGACTCAGCCGCAGATCGTCCGCGGTGATCAGGTCGTGACTGCATCCGAGTGCCGCGAGATCCGCGAGGCAGCCACCGTCGCACACCGTCGCCACGACCTTCAGGTGCCTGCATCCGCCGAGCGCCCGCAATATCCCGGCCTCGACCTCGTCGCTGCCCAGCAGGTCGACTCGATCGAGGATCAGAAGTATCCGGGGCGAGGCGGGACGGTCCGGCACCGGGCCCCCTCGTCGGCGCCGGGAGCCCGCGTCGGCCGTCCCGCATTCCGGGCACGCGGCCCTGGCCCGGACCGAGGCCCAGTATGCGTCGGGATCGATGTCACGGGTCGGCCTGTCCATCCAGACGACCGACTCGGTCACCGATTCGCGGCTCTGTAGCCAGTTGCCGACCAATGCCGACTTGCCGAACCCGAGGGGTGCTCGCAGCACCACCAGCCGCACGTCCCGGTCCAGTCGACCGAACAGGTGGTCATGCATCATCATCGCCACACCAGGGAACTCGGTAGCGCAGCCCGACAACCTCCGAACAGATCAAGCACTGAACCCAACCCCGCTCTTCATCCCGGTCGCCGGGCCGACCGGCCTCCCAGCCGGTACACCAACACCCAGAGCCCCGTCCGCCGCCAATCCGAACATGCGGGGCCGACCGTCGTTCGCCCACGCATTCATCCAGTCAGCGATTCACCCGCTAATTCTCCGAGATGCCGGCGAACACCTTTACGACGACCCGGACAAATGTGACAGCCATCACTCCGCGGTCCGGGTTCCCGCGGAGACGACGCAACGAGCAGCAGACGATGACAATCGCCGACTCGACCCGGCTCAGCTGCCAGGACAGCATGGAACCGACATGTCCCGGCACCCAGAAATCACGCTGACGATCCGTTCACTCGGGAAGACGTTGCAGCTCAACACGGTACGGCTGGGCCCCGGGTCATGCCGGGAGGGAAGCGAGTGACGTGGTGCCGCTATCCGGTGGGGCTCGGGGTCGGCGCCGGCGCCAGGGACAGCCCGGCGTAGATCTGGTCGAGGATCGTCGGCAGCAGGGCGTTTGCCGTGGTCTTGCCGTCGGGCGACAGGGTCAGGTTCGTCCAGACCACGAGCGTCACGTCGTTGTCCGGGTCGTAGCCGATGAAGGAGTTGAAGCCGGGCAGTTCACCGCCGTGGTAATACATCGCGGCGTTCGGGCCGAATCGCTGATGGCTGATGCCGTAGCCGTACCGCTGCCCGTCTGGGTTGCCCGGGTCCTCGGGTTGCGGACTGTCGAGCCACTGCTGCTGAAAGGTGGGATCGAAGACCTTGCCCGACACCAGCGCCCGGATCCACGTCGCCATGTCGTCGGCCGTGGAGACGGCACTGCCGGCGGCGGTGGCGTAGGAGGGGTTCTGGTTGGTGTAGTCGTGGGGCTGGAGGGTGCCGTTCCGGGCGGCGGCCTGCATGTCGGCGGGGTACTCCTGGTCACCCATCGCGTACGCCGATCCGCCGTACATGTAGCCGTGCGAGTAGGGCTCGGGCAGGGTGGTGTCGTCCGCGGCGGGAAGCGAGGTCTGCCGCAGGCCGTGCGGACCGAGCAGCCGGTCCTCGAACTGTTGCGCCAACGGGCGCCCGCCGACGGCCTCGGCGACCAGCCCCAGCAGTGCATAGTTCGTGTTGTTGTACTCGTATTCCGTTCCGGGCGGGAAATTCGGCGGGTGCGCGAACGCGAGGTCCAGAACCTCCTGGGGTGTCCATGACTTCGTCGGGTCGGCGTCCATGGTGGCCGACAGCTCGGGCGCATTCGTGTAGTTGTAGAGCCCGCTGCGCATCGTCAGCAGTTGAGCGATGGTGATGTTCTCGCCGCCCGGCACGCCCGGGACGTAGGCGGACACCGGGTCGTCGAAGCGGAGCTTCCCGTCCTGCACGAGGAGGACGGTCAGCGCCGCCGTCATCGTCTTGGTGTTCGAGGCGATCCGGAAATGCGTATCAATGGCCGGCGGCGCCTGCGTGCCCCGCTCGGTGGTGCCCACGAGCGCCTCGAAGCTCCCCTGCGGGGTGCGCAGCCGTACCACCGCCCCGGGAGCGAGCAACTCCTTCGCGGCCGCGTCGACCGCCGCCTGGAACGCCGCAGGATCGATGGACTTGAGCGCGGAAGACATTGGGGCGGAGACGGTCCCGGTGGTCGAGCCGATCGCTGCGTCCGATGTCGGAGCGACCGTCGGCTCGGAATTCGTCGAGCAGCCCGCGATCACGAGTGCGCCGGACGCCGCGAGTACGGCGAGGCGAGCGGTCCGGGCCGGCAGGAACCCCGCGCGCAGATCGCTCATCGTCGGTCACACCGCCTCGGCACCAGAGTCCGAGCGCCGCACCGGCTGCGCGGCACCAGCTGGGCAAACCTCCCTGCCATCGTAGCCCGCACCCGCGCGCCGGACAGCCATCTGTCGCGGCCGTGATCGACTGGGTCGCGGTCACCACACCAAGGTGGTGTCCCGAACCCGCACCCTCCCGAAGAATCGCCTGCCGCCCTCCGCATCGTCGCGGTTGTACGCGTTCATGACCGACGCCAGCTCGTCGGCGAGGGTGCGCAGCGCCGGCGTGACCGTCTCGATGCCGCCGTCGTTCACCCAGCCCCAGTGCTCGGGAACGCCGTCGATCGTGATGACGATGCCCGCATCGTGCGGCGTCTCGACGGCCAAGGTGATTCCCGGTGGGGCGTTGCCGATGGGGTCCGCGACCGCCGGAAGTCCGTCCGGCGTGTTCGCCGTGAACACCGACCGGGCGAGCGCGATGTCGCCACGGATCAGGTCCGCGATGTGCGCCAGGCCCGCATGCCGCCCGACCCGGCCGTGCCCGGCACCGCGGTCGGGTCCGCCGGAGTGATCGCGAATGCCGGTCCTCCCGAGGATCCGGTCGAGCATCCGTTGCGCCACCGCCCGTTCGCTGTCGCCGGTGCGCGGGTGGTCGATCAGCGTTCGCAACCGATCGATTCGGGGGCTCGCATCCGATGCCATCGATGCAGGCTACCGCCTTCGGTGCGGCCGACCCGACGTGCCCGCTCGACGATCCCGCCGCGGACCCCTCTCCCCATTCAGCTACCGACAGGCAAGCACCGGATCGGCCCGTATTCCGTCCGCGTCGCCGTCGCACCCCGACGCAGGACGAACGCGTCGATCCCCCACCTCGCGCCGCCGTCGATCTGGTAACGATTCAGCAAATTCGTGGTCCGTCTGGTTGGATGCGACAGTATGACGACCGACATGCAGGCGGGCCGGCATGCCGATCCGAGCACTCCGGCCACCGACAGCGGCCGAGTCCCGGATGGGCCGCGGGCCGCTGTCGGCGCGGGGACCTCCGGCCGGTCCGTGGCCGCGAGGGTGACGGTCGCGCTGGCGCTGGTCGGCCTCGTTGTCTGCGCGATTCTGCTGGTCGCCGACTTCCGGACCGACGGCGTCAACTGTGGAAGTCCGGCATCACCCCATGCCCAGGGCGTGATCGGTGCGGATCGGTTCGAGGCATGCGGCGAGGAGCTCGACACCCGCCGGGCCTTGGCCTGGATCGGACTGGGCGCAACCGGAATCGTCGCGGCCCTCGGCTGCGTCGCATCACGGTCGAGCAGAGAATCCACTCAGGCCAAACCTTCCTCGAAGCCCTGACGCCACGACGGGTAGCGCAACTGCCAGCCGAGCTCCCGTTTGGCCTTGGCGTTGGAGAACCCGCGTCCCTCGGTCATCATCGTCACCGCCACCTCCCCTGCCAGCAGCCGCGCCAGCCACTTCGGGACCCGCATCGGCGGCTTCGCTCCCGCGCACTCGGCCAGGTACGGCAGCCACTCGCTCGCCGGGGCGGGCTCGTCGTCGACGATGTTGAACACCCCCTTCGCCTGCTGCTCGACGGCCAGCACGGTGGCGCTCGCCGCGTCGTCGAGATGCACCCACGAGCTGTAACCGGTGCCGCCCCCTACGAGCGGGAACTGCCGCTTGCGGATGAGTTCGACCTGATCGTCGCTGGCACCGGGCCCGTACAGCCCGCCGTACCGCAGGGCGGCGCCACCGGCCGCGACCACCACCTCCTCGACGTGGCGGATCGCCTCCATCCCCGGCCGCGCCTTCGTCCCCGTCTCGGGATCCAACGGATCCTCCTCCGTCTTCACCCATCCGCCCCGGCGAATGCCGTTCCAGCTGGCGTAGCTCTGCGCGACCACGTGGGACACCTCGTTCGCCTCGGCGGCGGCCAGCAGATGATCGGTCCCCTCCGTGCGCAGCCGATTGGTGGTGGCGAACCAGCGGTCGATGTGCTTCATGTCGGGCTTGCCGCCGTGCGTGAGGGAGATCGCGGTCATCTGGTGCACGATCGCATCGGGTTTGGCCTGTGCCACCGCCGCACCGACCGACCCGGCGTCGAGCCCGTCCATCACGAGCGCCTCGGCGCCCAACCGCTCCACCAACTCCAGTTTGTCCGGGCTCGTCGTCGTCGCCGTCACGTGGTGCCCGCGCGCCACCAGTTGCGGCACCAGCCGCCGTCCGAGGACCCCGGCCCCGCCTGCCACGAAGACCCGCATGACCATCACCTTCCCGATTCCGGATTACGTCTCCCCTGCATCTCTGACGAAACAGCCGGGCGGTGTGTGACGGACAGCGACGGCTACCGCCGGCCCGTTCCCGGCATTCCGGTCGCCGCGCCGTGAATCATCCCGGGCCGACGACGTGCCGGTCGATAGAGTCGAAGACCTGTTGCTGTCGACCGGGCGGGAGTTGTTTTCGATGAAGTTGGCAGAGGCGTTGGCGCTGCGCGGCGACGTCGTCCGCAAGGTTGCCCAGCTGCGCGAGCGCATCGTCGCCAACGCCCGGTACCAGGAGGGCGAGCAACCGGCGGAGGACGCGGGCGCCCTCCTCGCCGAACTCGACCGGACTCTCGACGAACTCGAGCAGCTCATCCGCCGCATCAATCGGACGAACGCCCGGGCCACGCTCGGCGACGGCACCGTCACCGATGCACTGGCCCGCCGAGATGTGTTGCGGCTGCGCCACTCTGCCGTGACCGCGGCCGCCGACGCCGCGTCCGGTCGTGAGGATCGCGGCTACGGCCGCCAGTTGCGCTCGGAACTGGTCCACATCGCCGCCGTGCCGGTGTCCGAACTGCGCGCCACCGCGGACGATCTGGCCCGCGCGATCCGCGAGGTCGACACCCGGATCCAGCAAACCAACTGGGAGGTCGAACTGCTCGACTGAGCACAGCGTCGGGAGCAGGTAGCCGATCGGAGAAGCGAGCACACACCGCGGCCGGCGGTTCATCCGGCCACCTGTACGGCGCCGAGGGCAGCGCCACACACGAACGACGCAGCCCAGCACGCCGAACAGGTGAAGGCGCATCGCGCACAGTTATCACCAGGTGCTGATCTCCGCTCGGTGAGGGCGGGCACGGGGCACCCCGACACGCGAACCGGTCAGTCGCCGTCGGCGAGGTCGTCGAGGACCGCCGACAGCCTCCGCAGCGCGGCAAGCGCATCGGCCAGTTCCTCACGCCCGAAGGCCTCGACGAGCCGGCCGGCGAAGTCGGCGTGCGCCGGATCGATCGCGGACACCGCCCGACGTCCGTCCGGGGTCGGCGAGACGAGCTTCGCCGGCCGGTGGGCCGGGTTCTCCTGGTATTCCGCGAGTCCACGGGTGACGAGCAGATCGGCGATCCGCTGGACGCTCTGCCGGGTGATACCCATCTCGCGGGCGATGTCGGCCACGGACAGTGGCCGCGTCAGGACGGCACCGAGAACCTGCCACCACGCAGCGGTCAACCCGACCGGTCGGGCGAGATCCTCTGCGACGGCGAGGAACTGCCCGTTGAGCCGGAACGTCCCCAGCGCCAGACCGCTGAGCAGGTCCTGGTCGTCGCGCACGCTCACTCCGCCATCAGTTCGTATAAGCCCTGCGGATCGCGCTGCCCGTACAGCTTGAACCACGACGCCAGGACGTGCGGTTCGTAGACGTCGAGACGTTCGAGGATCTCGCGGGCGAAGTGGACCGGGGCGTTGGCCGCCCCGGTGATCAGGTCTCGGTCGGTGACGGCAGGCTCGTCGCGGTACAGGTGCCCGCCCGCGTAGCCGACGCCGGCGAGGAACTCGGCGGCGTTGCTCGTGTGCTGTCGATCGTCGAGCAGGCCGGCCATCGCCAGGCCGCCGGTGGCACCGCAGATGGCGGCCACCGGCACTCCGGCGTCGAGGAACTCGCGAGCCTTGGCCGCGAAGGGGGTGAACTGCTCGGTGTGCCAGATGTCGTTGCCCGCCAGGATGAGCATCGCACTCTCCTGCGGCCGGAGCTCGCCCAACGCCGCGTCAGGGAGGACGCGCAGGCCGCCCATCGTCCGGGTCGCGCGGTCGTCGGCACCGACGGTGGCGACGGTGAACCGGCCCGGCTCCCGGTGCCGCATCGGCTTGTTGATGTGGTCGATCGCGAAACCGATCTCCCAGTCGACGAACGTGTCATAGATTGCCACGTGCACCGTCTCAGTCATGACAGAAGACCGTCATGACGACAGCATGCTGTCAATACCGGCGCCGAGAGAAGGGATCGGTCACCGCGCCATTCGGCTGACGGGTCTTCCATCGCGGTATCGCTCGGATTCCGAGAGCCCGCCCCAGATTCCGTACTGCTCACCGATGCCCAGCGCGTGCTGCCGGCACTCCTGGACCACCGGGCACTCCGCGCACAGCGCCTTGGCGGTTCGCACGCGCCAGGCGCGAGCCGGACCGCGCTCCCCCTCCGGATGGAAGAACATCGCGCTGTCCATACCCCGGCATCGGGCACGCAACTGCCAGTCCCATGCCTCGACGGTTGCCGTGGGCAGCGCACTCACCACACCGAGCCGAGCCATTGCCATCGGTGAAAATCCTTTCGTTCGTGAGGGTTACGCGTCCGGATGGGCGCCTTCGACCGTGATTTCGGGCCGGTCAGCCGAGGGCGCGCAGCCGCGGCGCCAGATCCCGCTCGAACAACTCCAGGAACCGCCGCTGATCATGACCCGGCGCATGAAACACCAGATGATTCAAA